>JAYWHX010000158.1:0-32267 GCA_043777375.1 Planctomycetota bacterium
GGCCAGCGTGGGCGGACCGTACTCGGTCACGATCACCGCCACCGATCCATCGGGCGTCCCAACCTCGCAGACGTTCACCTGGAACGTGGCCAACCCGGCCCCGACGGCGGTCAACGACACACCGACCACGACCGAGAACACCCCGACCGGCGGCAACGTCTTGACCAACGACAGCGACCCCGATGGCGACACGCTGACGGTCAGCGCCGTCAACGGTTCATCTGGCGGAGTCGGCGCGGCCGTCAGCGGCTCGACCGGCGGCATGTTCACCATCAATGCGAACGGCACCTACACGTTCGAACCGGGCACCGCCTTCGACGACCTCGCTCTGGGCGAGACCCGCGTCACGACGGTCAGCTACACGATCAGCGATGGTGATGGCGGGACATCGACCGCCACCGTCACGATGACGCTGACCGGGACCAACGACGCCCCGACCTCGACCCCCGTCGCCACGCAGAGCGGCTCCGACAGTGATCCCGTGACACTCGATGTGAGCAGCCTCTTCGCCGATCCGGACGGCACCGACACGTTCACGTTCACAGATGGCGGCACGTTGCCACCGGGCCTGAGTATCGACCCGAGTACCGGCGTCATCACGGGGACCATCGACCCGAGTGCCAGTGTCTCAGGCCCGTACTCGGTCACGATCACCGGAACCGACCCGAGCGGAGCCGCGACCTCGCAGACGTTCACGTGGAACATCGCCAACCCGGCTCCGACGGCGGTCGCCAACACGGGCACCACCACCGAGAACGGCACGACCAGCGGCAACGTCATCACCAACGACACCGATCCGGATGGCGACACACTGACCGTCGCGGCCGTCAACGGCGTCGCGGGGAACGTCGGCACGGGCGTGACGGGGACCAACGGCGGCTCGTTCACGATCAACACCAACGGCACGTACACGTTCAATCCCGGCACTGCCTTCAACGACCTCGCGGTCGGTGAGACGCGCACGACCACGGTCAGCTACACGATCAGTGACGGCCAAGGCGGCACCAGTAACTCCACCGTGGTCGTCACAGTGACAGGCACCAACGACGCGCCGGTCGTCACGTCACCCGTGCCGAATCAGGACGGCACGGGCCTGGACGTGGTGTCGCTCGACATCTCGAACAGCTTCTCCGACCCGGACAGCAACGACGTGCTGACCTTCACCGCGACCAACCTGCCGCCCGGACTGAGCCTCGATCCCGGCACTGGCCTCATCACCGGGACCATCACCCCCGATGCCTACCTGGGTGGCCCGTACAGCGTGACGATCACCGCCACTGACCCGCACGGCGCACCGTACAGTCAGACGTTCACCTGGAACGTCGTTAACCCGGACCTCTTGGTGACGACGGGAGACCACGACATCACGGTGCAGCCCGATGGTACGATCGTCTACACGTTGAACTTCGCCAACGATAGCGACCGCAACGCGACGGGTGTCGTCCTGACGCAGCAGTTGCCGCCGTACACGACGTTCGATGCGTCGCAGAGCAGCCCCGGTTGGATCGACAACGGGGACGGCACGTTCTCGTACACGCTGGGCAATCTGACGGCGCACGAGACCGGTACGCTGACCTTCGCCGTGGTCGTCGAGGCGACGCTGCCAGCCGGAGTGGACGACACTCGGTTGACTCCGCGCATCGTCGATGATGGCACTCACGGCTTCGATCCGACTCCCGCTAACAACGCCGACACCGAAGTCACGCCGATCGACGCAGCGCCCGATATCCGTGTCGAACTGAACGCCCCGACCTCGCCGATCGCTCCCGGCGAGACGCTCGCCTACACCATCGACTACACGAACGTCGGGAATCAGGAGGGAACGGGCGTCGTGCTCACGATGCACCTGCCGCCCCACACGACCTTCGTGCCGGGAACGAGTTCTCCGGGTTGGGTCGATCAAGGGAACGGTGTCTTCACGTTTGACGTGGGGAGTCTGCCCTCGGGGGCGGGCGGGCAGTTGGTCTTCCAGGTGGTGGTGGCCTCCGTGCTGCCACCGGGCGCCGATGATCTCAATGCCTCCGTTGCCGCCACCGACAACGGGACGAACGGCCCCGACCAGAACCCGACCGACAACCGCGACACGATCTCCACGACGGCCGATGCCGAACCGGACTATCGCGTTACGATCAGTGCCGACGCCGACACGGTCTTCCGCCAACAGGACATCACCTACACACTGACGGTGGTGAACTCTGGCAATCAGGACGGCACGGGCGTCACTGTGACGAATCACTTCTCACCAGAAGTGCTCGCCAATGTTCAGGCCTCGCACGGCGGCGTAATAGACAGGGTGGCGGGGACCATCACCTGGAACCTCGGCGATTTGCCGGTCGGCCAACCGGTCGTGTTGACGGTCACGGCGCACATCCCGCTTGGAGTCCCGGCGTCGGTCGTCGGTTTCTCGCACCACACGTCCGTCAGAGACGACGGTCGCAACGGGGCCGACCCGACTCCGGCCAACAACGTCGCCGGGGTCGAGACCAAACTTCAAGGGCTGAACTACGACCACTTCAACAGCGCTAAGGACAGCCACTTTGGCTTCCTCTCCTCGGCCCCGCCGCTGACCACAAAACTGATCCCGCTCTCCGTCGATCCGATCTTCAGCGGCATCACCGAACCGGGGGCCACGCTGGTCGGCAAAATCTACGACGAGGACGGCAACCTGATCGGCGAACGGCAGGTCATGGCCGACACTTCGGGCAACTGGCTGATGACCTTCCCCGGCTCGGTCGTCATGGAGAATCCGCACCGCATGGAAATCCGCCAGACGGCGGCGATCCACAACCTGTCGCACGAGAACGGCTATAACCTGCGACGCTACTTCCACCCGGCGTCCGTGTCGTCGATCTTCTTCACCGAAGATTACTCAGTGTCATCGGTCTTCCGCCGCTCGTCCTACGAAATGATCGAGTCCAGCCACGCGGGCAACTCCAACCCGTTTGGCTTCGCCTGGTTCGCTCACGCCTACGAACTGAGCACCGCTTCTTCCAACGCAGGACAGGGCTGAAACGTGGGAGGCATCGGTGCCCCCTGCTGACTGCACCAACGCCTTCTGCCCACCCCCATTTTCAACCTAGTGCCCCGTCAACTCTTGATCTTGGGGTAGAGCCGCTTGAGCTTGGTGCGGGTGTCGTCGACCTTGAACTGCCAGTCGACGCCGCGTTGCTTCAGGTTGGTTCTCTCGAACCAGGCCTTGATTTCGGTCTGTAGCTTTTCGATCTCGCCGATGCGGCGACCGGTCAGGCACTGGCTGGTCAGGCAGCTGAGTTCGCATTCGGCGATGTTCAGCCAACTGCCGTGTTTGGGGGTGTGGACGAAGTGGATACGATTTACGTATTCGCGGGCCTTGTCGGCGGGGAAGGCTTCGTAGAACGCGCCCTTGGTGTGGGTGTTGAGGTTGTCACAGACCAGTGTGATCTTCTCGCAGTTGGCGTAGCGAGTATCCAATAAATGCGCCACTTCGATCGCCCAATCGACCTTGGTTCGGCGGGGACGAGCGGTCGCTTGTCGAAAGGCGGCGAGCGGTTCGACGAACATGAAAATGCTCGCGGTCCCCTTCCGTTCGTACTCGTAATCGACTCGCTGCGGATGAGCCTTCGTCGCGGGAATCGGCGTCCGAGTTTCACCGATCAGCTGGACTGGTTGCTCGTCCATGCACACGACCGGATGCTGCGGATCGTAGGCTTTCGCATAGGTTTCCAGCACCTCTTCCATGCAGGCTACGAACTCGGCGTCTGCCTCCGGAGGGATCACCCAGTACTCGATCTTCCGCTTGGTCATGCCGTTTTTTTAAGGTCTGACGAATTGTTTCATGGCTGACCGCTTCGACGATCTCCAACTCCACCACGCGCTCGGCCAACAGCCGCAACGTCCAACGACCATAACCCGCCGGAGGTGTCCCTAATCGCAGCGCGATGACCTTCGCTTCCCCCTCACCGTCGAGCTTGGGATCTGTCGGTGGCTTCTCCCGCAGCTTGCCGTTCAAGACGACCGCGAACCCGTCAGTCACAAACCGCTGACGAATCCCTTCCACCGTCTGCACGCGACAGCCGAACGCCTCGCAAATCTTCTCATCTGTCCACGCTGGACCGTCCGCGTCCGCCTTGAGCAAGACCCTCGCCCGCCGCGCCTTCTGCGAGGCTCCCGTCAACTGCCCCACCACTTCGTCACACACCCGATGCTCCGCATCGGTCAACCGCACCATGTACTTCTTGGTCATTCGAACCTTCTTGTGGAACGTAGGTTCGTCGAAAACAGCCCCACACTCAAGCCCAATATCTAGGCTTGACGGGGCACTAGCTCAACACGGAAAAACGGCTTGGGAACGTGTGGCAAAACGAACCTCCAGTTGAGAGATCGCCAGAGGCGACCTTCGGTTCGCTTCGCGACTGAGCGGTGCAGCAACCCCGGCTCAGTCGTCTTTTACCGCAACTTCTCTGACCAATTCTGTGACAGAGGCGACCTTCGTCAAGCCCCTCTCGTCGTAAGTCCTTACGTCGTCAAATGCTCCCGGTAGGGCTCGAACCTACAACCTTCGGTGCCGAAGGCCGACGGTGGGATGGGAGGCTGGGCGAGCGGGAGATTCGCTCAACCGATGACTCCCATTTATGTTGCGACTTGTTGTGGAACCGAGAGCCAATTCGACGTGCGTCCAGGGTTTCCATCCGATCGCAAATCTTGCGACGGAGTTCTCGGACAATTCTCGGACATGCCTCTTCGAGTGGCCAGCCCGCGTGACTTATTGGATTCTGAATTCGAGATCGAGATGCGAAATGGGGATTTACAACGGGGCGGCTCGCGGTAGTTTGGTGGTGGCGTCTCAATTCGGCGTCAAGCGCGGGGGAGGACGTTGGCCCCGCAACTCCCCCGCGTGCTTTTTTTAAGAGGTCCGGTTTTTCGACTCCGTTGCACTCCCCTCCCCTTTCCCAAATTGCGCGACCAGTTTGCAACACGGAATCTGTTGAATGAGTTTGGGGCGAACTCGTTATCGAAGTGGGTGAACTCGGTCGCAGTGACGCTACGGAATTGATCGTCCGGCGTGGGTGATGTGGTTTCTTCCCGTCCGGAGAATGTCGAAGAGCAGAGGGTTCGATTGGCAAGACGAATTCATCTCCGATATTCCTGATCCGAACCCGAATCCGGCTGTTCGAGTGGCACCATTTCATGAGAGGTATCCGGTAGGTTTTCGGAACGGTTTCGGGGAGGGTTTCAGTGGCACGTTTGGAACCCGCAACGGGACTCCCCTTTCGGGGTTTCAGGGACCGTGGCGGATGGGTTTCGGAAGGGTGTCGCGGGAGGGGTTTGAAACCTTGTTGGAAGGTCTTCAGAATCGGCGTTTAGGAGAGGTTTCGTAAGGCTGTCGGGGGTGTGGAATGGTGGATCGGTGACGGGGTATCGGAAGGATTCCGGCTGCAATTCATGGAACCACTTGGAAGGCGCTTTGGGAGCGGGTCAATCCCCTCTTGATGGATCGGCGGAATGCTTGCAGAACGGTGGTTGGAAAGTGGGTTGAGAGGTTGTCGGAAAGGTTGCCGAATGCGCTTGGCGAAACGGTGTCGTAAGCGTACCGTGAAGACATCACTCCCCTACTCCCACTATGTCCAACTTTCTGACGGTCAACGAGGCGGCGAAATTGACGGGCAAATCGCCGTCCTCGATCCGCCGGATTTTGTATCCGATTTTGAAGCGGGATAAGCATCCGGATCGGGGGCACATTGAGCCGGATGTGGCGACCGCGAAATCGCTCCGTGTGAAGGGCGAAAACTTCGCCTGGAAAATCTCGGAGGAGCTGCTTCGTCGCGAGATTCCGGAAGGAGAAGAGAAGGCGAAAGTGGAGCCAGAGTCCGGACCAATTGGAGGCGATCAGTCGCCCGTGATTATTGAGATGTTGCGAAAGGAACTCGACATCAAGAATCGGCAGATTGAGACGCAAAATGATTTGCTCAAAGGACTGACGGAGCGACTTCGCGAGGGGAACATTCTGATGGGATCGTTGCAGCAGCAATTGGCACTCACGGACGGTTTGAATCGGAACAAGTCGGAGGCGGTCGAAGCTGAATCGACGACGACCGAAAAGCCGAGGTCGGGGAGTAATGCACCGACCGAAGCCCCGAAGAAAACGCACTGGTTGTATCGCAAGATTTTCTAATCCCGGATGACGCCACTTGTTTCCGACATCGGCTCAACTGACGTGACTGCGGTCGATCAAACCAAAGGCTCGAAGGCCAACGCGAAAGCGAAACGATATCGCTTGCCGGGAATTGTGCGAGAGGGGATTGCTCAACTCAGTTTATTGGAGACGGCGTTGTGGCCGCTCAAGGGGGGAGCCTGCGAGACGACGACGTTTGACACAACGTACCGCTTCAAAGTCGGTGATGAGAAACGCGAAGCTTGTGTCAGTGTCCACGCCCCACTCGGGTTGCAGTCAATCGATGAGTACATCTTATGGGGCTTGCTCGGGGCGTGTCTGTCGCACAAGCAGAATGATCATACGCTGTTGGCCACGCCATATTGGATCATGAAGCAGCTGGGGATGGAGACGGGTGGGTCGCAGTACGATCAATTGCGGGCGTCGCTGGAACGACTCGCGACCGTCGCGTATCAAAACACGGCGTTTTACAACCCGGTCACGCAGCTGCATGAACGGGCGACGTTTCACTTCTTCTCGTCTTTTCTGCCGACTCGCGGGAGGGACGGACCAGTCGATCCCGACCGAGCGTGGCGGATCGAGTGGTCGCCCATGTTTTACCAGATGTGTCAGGCGACTGGCGGGACGTTGCTATTCGATCTCGATGTCTATCGTGAGCTGACCCCGGCGGCGAGGAGGTTGTTCCTCAAACTCAAAGACCGGTTCTGGCGATCGAAGCGGGTGTTCATGAATGTCGATGATCTCACGATCAACGGCCTCGGGTTCTCAGCGGATCGTCCGCTCAAGAAGCGAAAGTTCGATCTCACCGCGTGCATCCGGGAGTTACTGGAGCAGGGGATTATCGAACTCGGTGGGGGACACCAAGAGCCGAGAGACCTGTTCATGAAGCGGGGAACTGGCTTGTACGTAGTGCAGTTCTTCGAGGGGCCGTACTTCCGTCGCCCGCTCTCCGAACGCACAGCGTCGACCCAGCAGGCGATCACCGACGACCCGCTCTATCAACCGCTCAAGACCATCGGCGTCGACGAGGCGGGCATTCGCCGCATCTTCAAAGAATGCAGCCGGGGACTGATCCAACGCTGGATCAAGATCACCGATGCGGCCATGCAGGAACAGCCGCGAGGGTTCCCTGGGTTCAAGGCGTCACCAGCAGCGTTCTTCATCGATGGCGTGCAGAACCAGCGGATGCCGCCTGATTGGAGCTACGCTCATGAGAAGGAGCGACAACGGCAGCAGTGGGAGGAGCAACGGCGGTCGATGGCCAGTGATGAGACTGCACTGCGGCAGGCATACCAGACCGAGAGGGGAGCTGCTCTCAAGATGTACCTGGCGACATCAGAAGGCCGCTCCCACTTCACTCGTTACCACGAATCGTTCCTGGAGTTCTACCGCACGGTGGAACCTCACCGGTTCCAAGCCGCAGCTCGCGAGGCGACCGAAGGCAAGATCGAGCGGGAGCATTTCACGTATCCGGAGTTCAGCGTGTGGCTGATGCAGCGGACTCAACCGCAGAGTTGATCCGTTCGGAAGTATCGGCAATGGCTGGACCTTTCGTGTGCGTGCCCCTTCGGCAGTCACCGGACCAACTATCGGCAAACGCCGGACCTTTTTCGAAAGTGAGCCTTCGGTTCTTGGCTCTCAGAAGCCTCAAGAGGGGAATCCTACTCCTCCCGACAAAGCGTCTTTCAAAGCGTTCTCTGTTTGAAAGCAAAGGACCACGGGCTATCGCCCGTCTGCTTGGACAAGAATAGTTGACGACAACAAGCGGACCGGCGGAGCGGTCCGCCGTATCGAACAACTCAAGAGAGAAGAGGTCGGCGAGATCGGATCGATGCGAGGCGGTAGGAAGAAGAGGTCCGCCGCGCGACCGCCGACCGTTCGCCGCCGCAGGCGACCGAAACGGGAGCAGAAGGCGATCAGAGATCGACCACCACTCGGCTCCGGAGAGCCGAAAACCCGCCACGCCTGATGGGCGAGAGCGTCGTCGGCTACCGCCGCGACAGGCTGGCTTCCGACGGCTGGCACTGACGTGACTCGCGCTCGCGAAACCCCGCCTGTCGCGGCCCTGCCAAAGCGCAGGCCACGACGCTCCGCCCACACCACTCAGGCCCTACGGCCTGTCGCGGGCCGCATGTGCGGCACCACATCACGGCCAGGAGCTGTGGCCCCACCGGGCGATCGCCCGCTACGCGCGTCTCGTGCGTTCGTGCCGGAGGCACGACGGGACGCGCAGCCACTCGGGATGACGGCGGAGCCGTCTGGGTTGGCATACCCAGACGTGTGATGGCAGTTGATCGAGAAGGTGTTCGACTCAGCGTAGGAGCGCTGTCACATCATCATCGTTTAGTGACTCGGGTTGCTTCCCCTGATACTGCCCCTCATGATTCGTCGGCGACCACACCAGCCGCACGGTGATGTTCCGCTGAGCGAAGAACCACAAGGCTTCCTTCGCTCCGGCAGTGCCGGGGTCATCGCAATCGAACATGAGGTTGACGCGGGTGGTTCCGAGGTGCTTCGCGAATCGGATCACTTTCTCGCCTTGGGCATCGGTCATGCGGTTGGACATGATGGCCAGCGCGGGGATGCCGAGTGTGTCGAGATTGATCACGTCGTTGAATCCTTCCACGAGGGTCAGGCCGTGTTGTTGGATGAACTCGCGGTAGCCGGGTTCGGTGAGGCGGGCGGCGTGTTGGCCATAGAGTTCCACGCCACGGTGGAACCCTTTGGGGAAGCGGTGTTTAGCCGGTGGTTCTTTACCTTGGCGTTCGGCGGGGGTGAGCTGTTGGTACTCGCGTTCCTTCGCTTCGTGCAACACGTCGCGACCGACCCACGTCAGGACTTTGCCGCTCTCGGAGAGAACCGGGTAGAGAATGCTCCCGCGTAATGACCAGCCGCGTTTGTCACTGCCGCCGTCGTTGGGGAGATAGCCGCACCGCCACTTCGCCATCGACTCGGGAGAGAGACAGGAGTGCTTCCGCACGTAACTCGCAGCTGCGGGGTTCATCACGGAGACATCGCGGATCAGCTTCTCATCGATGTTATGGAGTTCGCGGACACGTTGGTCGCTGGAGTCGATCAGGGGGAGGTTGATGGTTGATGGTTTATCGTTGATCGACGGAGGGGGATTGAGAGAGGGCTGATGGCTCTTGGCCGATGGCGGATGGCCAGAGTGGGAAGAGGCGGAGGGGGCGGGGGGGGCGGGGGCGAGATCACCGTTCCCGGCGAGGACACGCTTCACTCGTTGGAACTCGGTGCCCTTGAGCTTACCGCCAGTTGGTAAAGCTCCAGTCAGGAATCCGTGCATGAGAGTCAGCATATTACCTCGCACTCCGCATTGATACGCGTGGCACTGGAACACTTTCTGCGGGTTCTCGGTATTGATCGCGATCTCTTTGCGGCCCGCGTGATCGCCCGGACATTCAAACGGACAGTCGATCCGCACCTCGGGGCCGGAGCCTTTTGTAACGAGCGGATATCCGCATAACGCAGCTGCCTGTTCCAGCGTCGTCTCAGCTTGCAGACGATCCACATCGATGTATCCACCAGGTCGGTTCATAGAGCAATCGGGAAGTTTCGCAGACCATGATACCGTACCTCCCACCCATGTCCCAAGGAGTTGCCCTCAGCCCCCGCGATCTTGCGATGCTTCGCTTGCTCGACCTCACACCGGCAACAGCTGTGCAGATTCGGAAGGCGAGCGTCACGTTTGGCGATGAGCCATTCAAAGACGAGCGTCGAGTTCGTGAGCGGTTGCAGTCGCTTGGTGACGCAGGGCTGGTTAGGAGTTTTCCGGCAGCCATTTCCGGTGGGGGAACGATGTCGTACTACCGACTGACCAACGAGGGGTATCGAGTTGCGATTCCAGAATCCATCGACGAGCCACCTCGGAGAAGTATCAACGAGATTGCACCGTCGCGACTGAGGCATGCGATGGTCACTGCCGACGCAATCGTACATACACTGGTCGCATGCCACGAGAGGGGAGTTCGCGTTCAACGAACGCTGGGCGATGGCCGTCTCACTCTCTCCATCGGCGAGCATCGCCAGCAACCCGACTTCCACATGCAGCTAGCCTTCGCTGGTCGGACTTCCAATCTGGTCTTCGAGATCGACAACGCCACCGAACCCCTCGACAGCCACCGCGAGCAAAGCATCCGCACGAAGATCCTCGGATACGAGACCTATCAGGACTGGGTGCTGCGGTCGTGGAAAGATTCAGGTGAGCAAGGCCCCCGCCCGAGTTTTCGCGTGGTCTTCCTCACCACCGGTACCGGTCGAGCGAATCACATTCTCTGGCTCGCTCACGAACTCGCCCGGAACCGAGATCGCCGACTCGTGTATGCCACTACCCAGGATGTGTTCCTCAGCGAACCACACGCATCGACTGCTCCGATCCTTAACGACCATCACGGTGATTGGCAAGCTCTCGTTGATCCGCAGCCGACATCAAAGTTCCACCGTGATCCGGTTCGCCTCACACCGCCAATCGCCGTTCCGCAGGGACTCTGATAATCTCCCTACGCTGTTCCGTTCGCCCGCAGTGCTCGGCACGGGTATCAAGCCGCTGCCCCTCCCTCCGCCCCCATGGATCGAGGACCAGAGTCTTCGGACGTGAAACGCCCCAGCCCGCCTCGCGAGATCCACGCACATCAGACGAGGCGGATTTTAAGGAGCGATCAAAGAGACGATTCATGCGTTTGATCTCCACAGCTCCTGAATCGTGCAATACAATAAGTTGCATGAATCCCGAGGAAACACCATCTCCATCACAGTCTCAGATGGACAACGCCAGTCGTGCCAAGCGGCTTCAACAGCTCTTCGAACAATGGGCCGAGGAAGACGCCCAGCTTTCGGACGAGGAGGCGGATCGTCTGCGATTGGCTCTCGCTGCTTCGAGTACGCGAGCCTGCCGTCCGGCAGAAGGCACAATGCCTCTCGTCCTTTCTGATGAACAGCGACGAGCGTTGGCGGCCAAAGGCGGGCCACCTTTGCAACTCGTTGATGAAGAAACTGGACAGTTCTACTACATTATCTCTACTGAGCAGTATGCCGTCATGCGTGCCAATTCGAGTGGCACTGACTTCGATCCACGAGAAGCCTATTCTCTGATGTCCAAGGCCGCAGGAGCTGCGGGATGGGATGATCCAGCTATGGATGTGTACGACAACTACGACGAAGAACGTGAGAAGCGTTCTCTGTGACAGAACTCGGAAAATCCTCTTTCTCTCCGACCGAACTGTGGTAAACTGTTGCAATGAGTACCACCATCAACGCCACGGCATTCAATCGCGGACTCGATCCGATCCTCCAGTTTTTTACGGAGGATCAGGCTCGTGAGATCGTGAAGTATCGGGGCGATGCGGAGTTAAAGCAGCGGATTGAGGAGCTGGCCGAACTCGCGAATGAAGGCGAGTTGACTGCTCAAGATCGAGACGAGTACGAGGGTTACGTGCAAGCCAATAAATTCGTGGCGATCCTCCAGGCCAAGGTCCGGAAACTCTTGACCAGTTCCGAGTCATGATCGACGCAGCCACGAAACGACTGATACGACAGCGAGCCAACCAGCGTTGCGAGTATTGCGGCCTGCACCAGGACAATTCGCCGCTGGCCACTTTGCAGATCGAACATATCAACCCGAAGAAGCACGGCGGGACGGACGACTACGAGAATCTGGCTCTCGCTTGCATCGACTGCAATCTGGCGAAGTCGAGCAACATTGCGGGACGAGACCCGGTAACGACGCAGCTCACTCTGTTGTTTCATCCTCGTCAGGATCGGTGGGACGATCACTTCGAATGGGATGGCATACACGTTGTCGGGTTGACGGCTGTCGGTCGCACGACCGTCTACGTTCTGAATATGAATTCCGAATTCCAACTTGAGTTGCGAGCGGCACTACGCGAGTTTTGATGAGACGTGTCGTGATATGCTCACTGCGTGCTGTACCAGATCACTGCTCCGGCGAATAATGAGCGGGGGCCGAGGTATATTGAGAAGGCTCTGGCGGCTATTCATCAGGCTCATCCGTCGCAACCGGTGTCGTTGTTGTACGGAGTTCGTGAGGGGCAGATCGGGCTATTTGTGCGGTGCGACGAAGCGGACCGGGATGCGGTGATTGAGCCGATAGTCGCGGGGTATCCGGAAGCGTCAGTAACGCTGGTCGAAGAGTGGGGGACTCCCCAGCGAGCGGCAGACGTGAGTCTGTCGAGTCCTATCACCGTTAATGGTCAGCAAGACGCTGGTCACTCAAACACGACACGCAACGTCTGGTCCACCGAAGTCCGACTACACCCCGAACTGTTCCCCATCCTGCGGCACTCGCAGTTCGAAGACATGCTCAATCACAACTTCGCTGATCCGGTCAGCGGACTCTTGCGAGCAATCCGGACCGACAGTGACTTGGAATGCCGCGTCGAGATTACTGTCTCACCGGCCTCACATCGTAGGTGTCATTCCGCTCAATGGGCAGTGCATCTTCTGGAACGCGACTTCTTCCGGCGGCACCATTGGCTGGCCCGGCATTTCGCGGGGCGGATCACTTGGTCGGGCTGGTGGAGTCCCGTGTGGTGGCTGGCGCTAGTCGTCGGAATTCGTGCCCGCTGGAGTTCGAAGCCAGATCATACAGCCCTGGAGACATCCACCAGCCGTGTGCATGAACGCGAAGAAGACCTGCAAGCGGCGGCTGACAAACTCGGCGGCCATCTGTTCGAGACTCGGGTTCGACTGATCGTCGAGGCAACTCCCGGTCGCGAACGCGAAGCCCGCGAGCGTCTCCGTCAAATGGCTGGGGCATTGGGAGCATTCACGCGATCGCGACTCGCAACGTTCGTTGCCGGTTCCGTGCATCGAGGTCAACTCCGTCATCCAGCACGCAGTGCCTTCCTCCTCTCACACGAGGAACTCGCCACGCTTTGGCACCCGCCGACCTCCACATCCCAGGCCGAGCGGATGCACTCGACGGAGTTCCGGGAGCTGGAAGCTCCCCTGAAATTCCACTCGGAAGAAGAAGGGGCTGTCGCCCTCGGGCGGGTGCGGTTCCGAGATGACCAGCGGATTGTCACGCTGGGGATCGAGGACCGACGACGCCACCTCTATATCGTCGGCAAGACCGGCATGGGAAAGACGACGCTGCTGCAAAGTATGCTCGCAACCGACATCCGGGCAGGCCGGGGAGTCTGCCTCGTCGACCCGCACGGCGACCTTGCCGACAACGTCACCTCTATGATCCCCAAGCACCGCACCAACGATGTGATCCTTTTCGATGCTGCTAATCGCGACCAGATCATTGGGTTTAACCCGCTCGCTTGCCGCGATCCAACTCGCATCGATCAAGTAACTTCGGGCGTGGTCAGTGCTATCAGAAAGCTATACGAATCGTGGGGACCGAGGCTGGAAGACACATTGCGTAACGCTGTCTTCGCGACCATCGAACGCGGAGGCAACCTACTGTCCGTGATGCAACTCCTTGGCGAGAAGACCTTCCGCGAGCGGACCGTCCCGCTGATCCGCGACCCGATTGTACGGTCATTCTGGATTCACGAGTTCGCAAGCTGGTCTGACAATTATCGCACTGAGGCGGTGGCTGCAATTCAGAACAAACTCCGCCCCTTTCTGACCAGCACCACCATCCGAGCGATCGTTAGCCAACCGGGCCGTTCGCTCGACCTACGTGAGGTCATGGATAAAGGCCAAGTCCTCATCGTCAATCTCAGCAAGGGCCGCCTGGGCGAGGACAACTCGACGCTCCTCGGAGCTTTGCTCGTCACCAGCATCCAACAAGCTGCGATGACCCGTGCCGACATCCCCGAGGCCGACCGCCGCGACTTTTCCTTGTATGTCGACGAGTTCCAAAACTTCACGACGGGTTCGTTCGCCTCCGTCCTGAGCGAGGCCCGCAAGTACAGACTTTCTCTCATAGTCGCCCACCAGTATTTGTCACAGTTGGATGACCAAACCGCCAACGCCGTCTTCGGCAACGTCGGCTCGATCATCGCCTTCCAAATCGGCACCGACGACGCCGAACGCCTCGCCCAACAAATGAGCAAACACCCCAACCAACTCACGCCCGAAAACCTCACCGGCCTGCCGAAATACACAGCCTACAGTCGACTCCTGATCGACGGCATGCCCAGCAGCCCGTTCTCGATGATGACACTGCCGGTCAAATCGAATGAGTCTGACCCCGAACGAGGCGAGATCATTCGGAAGGTGATGAATCGACGGTTCGGACTGGGAGTCGGCGAGCCCCAACCAACGACTGAACTGGCGACATCGACCACGGTTGCTCTCTGAGTGGAACTGTGGCAACGTCACCGCGACATGCCACAACGAGGTCGACCACCGGCTGCTTCCCAGGAGGAATCTCCCTCTGGTAAACCGAACCTGTTGGCTCGTTCGGTGGAGCAACTCAACGGTGAGCTACGGGGATTTCGGGAGGTGTTGGAGGAGATTCGCGAGGAGTTTCTCTGGGTGACGCGGAGTGGGGGAGTGGCGGCGAGGCGGGTCGAGTTTGTAAGGGTAAAGCGGATGGCTCTCGACCCATGTGCGGAAGATTGGGGGGAGAAGCTGGATCTGGAGCGGGCGATGTATGACCCGAGTGGACGGGTGTCACCATTGGAATCGCAGCTCATCGAGCGGGTTGTCGAAGACTTGGAAACGGTGTTTGAGACCGTCGCGGAGGGGCAGTTAGAACGAGTGTTGATTGCTCTTGATGTCGTCCGAGCGGAGTTGGTGAAGGTGATGATGAAGCAGAGTGGCGGGAATGGTTGGGAGCCACGGGAGGAGGGAACGCAGCTGCGGTCGGAAGTGCCAATATTGACGGGGCAGTTTGAGCCGGTGGGCAATCACGAGAGCAAGCCAGTGGATGAGTTGAAGGGTAGGAAGCCGAGCGCTGAGAAGTTTTCTGCGAAGGGATCGAAGCGACGGAAGAGTGAGGTCATTGCCAAGTCGGCAACTGTCTCCTCCGAAAAACTTCCGACGCAACATGAGTCGTCCGATTCGCCACCTGTGCAACGCGAGTCGCGTGATGAGCCACCAGTGGAGCAGACATTCTTGCCTCCCTCATCGGAGGTTGAGATCGAGCATCAAGCGAGCGGTCTGGAATGCCTACCGCAGCCCGAACTCGATTCAGCCGCATCTCGAAAAGCAGACCACGAGACGTGGTGCCGCGAGGTCCGCGACCCAGCCATTGAACACAGCGAAGGTCGACGGACGATCCGCACGGCCCGCGATGAGGCTCGCTTCGAATACGAGATCGCTCCGTTGCCCCACGGGAAGTGGGCGGTGAATTGGCAGTATGGGTTTCTGTGCGGTAATCGCGATGGATCGTCGCATCCGTGGACGCAGTTTGGAACTCGCGACGAGTGCTTGCAGCAACTGCTGATGTACGCTCGTCAATTCTTCACCGCCCCAGCGACGGACGCTGTGCAACAAGATCCTCGACGCGAGATGCAGCGGCTTCTGGGAGCTGGACTGTTCGGGTTCTTCGAGCCGGAACCAGTTCGCCAAGATCCCGGCCAGAAGGTCAACCCGCCGAAGAAGACCCGCTGAGTCCGAGTCGCCACGTCGACGGCCATCTTTTGAGTTCGACTACTTACTTCTTACTCCCGTACACCGTGTCCAAGGAACAATTTCTCTACAACGAAACCAAGCCGGTCTTCGATCTGATCGAAGAGGCGTCGCAACGCAGCGGCGTCAGTCGCGGTGTCGCGTTCGAGGATTTTCTGCATGCCAGCGTCTGTGCGTTGTCGGGCGGAACGATGGAGGACCAGTATCTGGCCGTCGTCGAGCGACACAAACACGGCAAGCCCGGCAGACGCGGCTGCGACTCGATCGCCAGGGCGTTCG
Organism: Planctomycetota bacterium; assembly: GCA_043777375.1. Taxonomy (GTDB): domain Bacteria; phylum Planctomycetota; class Planctomycetia; order Planctomycetales; family Planctomycetaceae; genus TH-plancto1. The sequence continues at coordinate 15,998 of JAYWHX010000158.1, forward strand.
GCACGCTGGTCGCCAGCATGGAGCAGACGCAGGGCGAGATGATCGACATCCTCGGCGATCTGTTTCAGGGAGCGATCACGTATGGGGAAGCGGGGCAGTTTCTGACGCCACAGCCGGTCTGCCGAGCGATTGCCAGGCTCACGATTGGTGAGGCTGCTGCCGAGGAGGGTGACAGTGATGTGTTCGCACCGGAGTTGAGTCGGGTTCAACCTGTAGACGTGGCCAGTCCCGAGTCCCCGGTGACCGAGCGGTCAGCTGAGCCGAAGTCCATCGCACGAACCCCCAAACGAACCGTATGCGACCCCGCCTGCGGATCAGGCCGCATGCTCCTCGCCGTCGCCGAGATCAACCCGCACTGGGAGTTTTATGGCCAAGATGTGGATTTGCGATGCGTGAGGCTTACAGCCCTGAACCTCGCGTTTAGAAACTTGTACGGTTACGTGACCTGGGGCAATTCACTGGGTCTGGAGAAGAAGCTGGTTTACCGTACCGGCTTCAACCTGCAAGGCTTGATCCGTGAAGTACCTCTCGACAAGTGCCCGGCACCGGTGAGGCATTCCGCGATTGAGCCGGGACCAACTGTCGAGACATCCAGCGCTATGGCGTCGAGTTCTTCGACGACGAGTCCTGAGTCGTCCGCACTGAAGACGCAGTTAAGACTATTCTACTAAGTAGTCGCGCCAGAATAAGATACCGTATTTGATATTGCCCTGTAAGGCCAAGTTGTGACACTCTATCGGGATGCAGGATGCATCCACCATTGCGGCGATCCGCGACAAGTATCTGAACCTCCTCGACGATCTCTACGAGCGGGGGCGGCGGCGGTGGGCGGCGGTTGAGGCGCGAGCGCTCGGGTGGGGCGGGGTGACGGCGGTGGCGCGGGCCACGGGGATGTCGGACCGCACGATTCGCAACGGGATCAAGGAGTTGGATAATCCGGCTCCGCTGGCGAGTGATCGACAGCGGAAGCCGGGGGCGGGGCGGAAGTCTCATGCGAGTACGCAGCCCGGTTTGCGCGAGGCGTTGGATCTTCTGATCGAGCCCACCACGCGCGGCTCACCGATGAATCCGTTGCGGTGGACGATCAAGAGTACGCACCGCTTGGCCGACGAGTTGCGGAAGCAGGGATTCGTGGTCAGCCCGACCTCGGTGCGACGCATGTTGGCGGCGATGAAGTACAGCTTGCAGAGCAATCGCAAGACGCGCGAGGGCCGCAGGCACCCCGATCGTGACGCCCAGTTCCGGCACATTTCGGAGCGCGTGCAAGCTCGCAAGCGACGTAGCGAACCGGCGATCTCAGTCGACACCAAGAAGAAGGAAGTCCTGGGAAACCTCAAGAATGCGGGCCAAACCTATCGCCCGAAAGGGAACCCTCTGATGGTCTAACGCACGACTTCCCGGACCCCACATTGGGCAAGGCGGTCCCCTACGGCGTGTACGACATTCACCTCAACGAGGCGGGCGTGTCCGTCGGCATCAGCCACGACACCGCCGAGTTCGCCATCGAAGCCATCCGTCGCTGGTGGACCCAACTCGGCCAGAAAAAATACGCCCAGGCCAAACGCATCACCATCACCGCCGACAGCGGAGGTAGCAACAGCTCGCGCTCCCGCCTCTGGAAGGTGGAGCTGCAACAATGGGCCGACGAGACGGGCCTGATCGTCGAGGTCTGCCACTACCCGCCTGGCACCAGCAAGTGGAACACAATCGAACACCGCCTGTTCTGTCACATCACCCAAAACTGGCGCGGGACTCCGCTGGAGACGCTGGAGGTCGTCGTGGAATCGATCGGTGCCACGACCACCAAAGCCGGACTGGAAGTCCACGCCTGGCTCGACCAGCAGACCTACCAGAAAGGTCGCAAAGTCAGCGACACACAACTGGCCGAGTGCCACCTCAAGAGGAACAAATTCCACGGTGAATGGAACTACGAAATCCACCCCCGTAAGAAATCCTGACATTCCGGTAGACTATTGTGGCGCGACTCCTAATCGAATCTTTTGAAAATGAGTCGTGTGAGGACGAGCGGCGGGTCGTGGTATGCTCCATTCCATATGGAACGATATGAATGTGACCAATGCGGGGCGTGCTGCAAGGGGACGCTGATCATTGAGGCGGATGATCTTGATGTTATGCGAGAGCCGAGGTTGATCGAGGCCGATGGTCATCATCGCGGCAAGTCGGTGCATCAAATGGTGTATGAGATTCAGCACGACTTCAAAGCGGTGTACCTCGCGTGCGGAACTCCTTGTTCTTTTTTGAAGGAGGACAACGGCTGCTCGATCTACCCCACCCGTCCGAACTGTTGCGTCGGGATGGAAGCGGGCGATGAGCAGTGTCAAGCGGCCCGTGGCATGGAGGGGCTGCTGCCAGTTGCTGAGTGACCATAACTCAATGCAGAATCCACGATCACCAGAGGCCAGCGATGAGGGGCCGATGGAAGAGCACGCTCCGACCGAGTTGCCATCCCTGACCGCTCTTCAGTTTCTTGTACTCGAACTTTTATCGAGTCGCACGGGATCGGTGTCGGCCTTTCAGCTCAAGCAGGGGCTGGCCGAATTGGCACCAGGGTATGACGGCCCGAAGTTCTATCAGCTCATGGGGCGGATGGTCCGCGATGGTTTGGTGACGGCAGAGACCGGTGCGATCTACACGGACGGTGGCTCGGTCGGACGCACGTTTTATGCATCCACGAAAACCGGGACCGAAGCACTGGTCGTGACTCGTGAGTTCTACACCACACGCCACCGACTGCATGCAGCCCTCTCTGGTGAGTCGACCGCATAGTGACTTCACTGACAAAGGATTGCGCCAAACGTCAACCTCCTGCAATGTGTCGCATGGCAGTCCATTCCGGATTGCCAATGCCCGAGAGCATTCTATCTTTGACACCACTGGAGTTTTCTCATCATGGCCAAACGCCAACCCGCCGCCCCGCCTTTGGAGCAGCAACCACGCCAAAGACGACCACCGCCCGAGAAGAAATTCTCTGTCGGAGGCATCGGTGTCGCTGTCTGGCTCAACACCATTGAGTCCGATGACGGCCCGAAATCGTTCCGGTCCGTGACGATCGCCCCGCGACGCTATCAGGACAAGCAGACCGGCGAGTGGAAGGACTCGACGAGTTTTAATCCGGGCGATTTGCCCGCGTTGATCTTCGTTCTGACTAAGGTCCAGGAGTTCGTGTTTACTGTTCCACTTCCGGGACAAGACCCCGAACACGCCGCTGGCCACAATGGCGACGGCGAACTCGACAAGGACGGGCTGCCGTTCTGACCGTGTGAGTTGACCATCCTGAACTTCGGTGTCCTGAGCCGCTCTCAGGTCCAACCCCCATGCGAAAGCACGGGGGTTTTGCTGTGGCGTCAAGTTGTTTTGAGTTGGATATGAGATGTCGCCATCAACGGGGCTAGTGGTCAATGCGAACGATTTGCCAAACATGACCGGCTCACAGAATGTGCTTTTGGTGAGCCGGTACTTCGAAGCGAAATGCTGCTCGACCACATTCGTACTCGTATGACAACAAACGATGATTTCACCATCGGTAGCGAGGAAGTCAACGATGATTCATTGATCGAATTGACAAGCCTCGCGAATCCCCGTCTTGTATCGCTCTACAGTCATGAGGCGAGAATCGAGTCATTCCTCAGTCGCGTCTTACCCGTCGTGGCGGACCGAGCGACGCATCCGATCCAAGCTCTCGTCCCGTGGGTCTGCGACGTGCTGCAATCGAAGGCCAGCCTCGAAGTCTACGGCCAGGACATCCGGGATTTCGTGCGACATATGGAACGGTTCGGCATCGAGCCGTTGGCTGTGAAGTCCGACCATCTCCAGCTCTATAAGGGTGCGTTGCGAGATTCCGGACTAGCCGGAGCGACTATCGCTCGCAAGCTCTCCGTCATTCGCGGCATGTATCGCCAGTTCGCGAAGAAGAAACTCATCACCTGGGAGACCGCACAAGACATCGCAGCTGTCGAGTCCCCCGAAGTTCAGAAGAACACGACGCCCGCCCTCACCGAACAGCAAGCAGTCCGGCTGCTGCACGCCCCGGACACGACAACGCTGATCGGACTGCGGGACAAGGCATTGCTCCACACCCTGTTCATCACCGCCTGCCGAGTCTCCGCGATCACAAAAGCAAAAGTCGGCCACTTAGAGTTCGACGGGACCGAGTGGTTCCTGAACGTCATCGAGAAACGCAACAAACGCCAACGCAAAATCCTCCTCGAAGCCGCCCGCTCGATCCTCGACTACATGACCGCCGCCAACATCACCGACGATCGCGAAGGTTTTCTGTTCCGCCGCTCCAGCCCAGATCACAAATCACTGCCTCCCCTGGGCGAGACGTACCACTGCGGTGCAGTGCCTACTCTGGAGTTCCCTCCCAGATCAAGACCGTGTTCCGCTGGGTTCCTTGGATTGCCCCCAAATCTTGCTCCTGCGACAGTCCTGCTAACAAGGTTCCATCCGAGCTGAACTGCACGGTTATCGCACGCTCGGGAAGCGTCAGCTTGAGAATGAACTGCCCTGTGTCCACATCCCAAAGTCGAATCGTCCGATCATCACCGCCCGCAGACGCCAGACGTTTTCCATCTGGACTGAAAGCAACGGATTTCACTGCTGAAGCGTGTCCCTGAAGAGTACGAATGGATTTCCCAGTGGCCACGTTCCAGATTTGCAAATTGAAGTCGCTGGCTGCCGATGCGAGTAACATTCCATCGGGGCTGAATGCCGCCGCGTCGTTCATTTGATCGATCTTCGAACCCAAGTGAGGCAACGAGTGAATCAGCTTCCGTGTCTCAAGATCCGCCACGGAAATGCTCGCACCATTGAGTGCCACAAGGTGTTTGTTTCCGGGCGAGAACAGTAATCGATGACCAAAGATTGGAACCGAGAACTCTTGTTGGCCACTGGCGACATCCCACACCTGAGTTTCCCAGGGCTGTGCAGCGCGCTGGCCACTCGAAATGGCATCCTTGTACTTCTTCACTTCCTCTGCCGGACGCTCGTGGCTAATCGCCAGCCACTTTCCGAAGGCATCAAAGGCGAGGCCCAGTATCTTGCCATCCGGCACTTCAATGACTTTGAGGACTTTTCCTGATCGTTCGTCTCGGAGAACGACTTCGATATCACTCTTCACTGAAGCCAGGATTTTTGAATGCGAGTTGCGGGCAAAACAAGAAACTGCGGGAGTGCTGTCGAGCCCCTTTGTGGCAGTGACGGTCGAAGCGGCGAACGGAGGGATTTTGAAGACGAGGTTGAGGGGGTCGAGTTTCCAATGCGAAAGTTCCTGGATGCGGCTGGGCATTTCCCTCGGCGGTGCGGTTCCATAGTGCCAGCTCATCAGCGTGAAATGGCTCAGATCCGAACTAAACTCCGAATCGAGAATTCGTTCCCCCTGAATAGGCATCGAACGCTGGGCCGGGCGATGACTTCCTTCCCAAACGAATCCTCCCTCAAATGCAATCGTCTGATTTCCCGGACCGAAAAGGCCTTCGCCCCTGTAATTGATCGAATCAACGGACAAAGATTTGGCATGCACTACTGATTCTCGATCCCAGATTCGAACTCGACCTGTTTCCGCAGTTTCGGAGCCGGAGATCATGCGCCCGTCGTGGCTGATGCTGACTCGATGGATTCCACTCAGATCCGACTGTGGCGTCGTGATCGGTACTCCGGTCACAGCGTCCCATGCGTCCAGCCGCCATCGTGGTCTCGGATCAGACAGTGCTTTTTTCTCGGTCTGACTCAAGGCTACAACCTGACTACTGCCTGCAATGAATGCGAGCCGTTGCACAGTCCCTTCAGGGGGACGCAACACATGGACACTCTCACCAGTCAAGGCATCGTAAACCGCAACCCCTCCTCCCACTTGACCGCCTGCTGCAACAAAGCACTTTCCATCAGGGCTGAATCGAAAACTGGGATAGCCACCTTCCGTGCGGCCTTGTTGTTTCTCGGGCTTGATCGAAAACACCTCTTGCCCCGAGCGAAAATCCCAAACCTTGATGACGGGGGTGACACCATTTCGGGTCGAAGTGAGAATCGCGCCGAGCCGTTGGCCGTCTGGACTCGCGTTCAACCCACAGACCTGCATTTCTCCACACGCGATGTTGAGGAGATTCGTTCCAGACTCGGTATCCCAAATCCGGACTTCGCTGGGCGCTCTCTCCTGGAGTCCTCCGGAAACCTGTCCATTCCCGATTGCAATTCGTCGACCATCAGGACTAAAGGTGGCACTGATGGGGGCGCTGGTGAGATCTATTCTTGGACGAGTGTTGGGCACTCGACGCCCGATCATCATCGTTCGTGGCTGCTTGGTCCGTAAATCCCACAAAATGACATCCGGATCTCCCGTATTGGGGAGGACTGGTGCCGAAAGTGGCCTCTCGGGAGAGGACAATAGCAGGTTGCCATCGGGGCTGAATGCCAGAGGTGTTGAGGCATTCGGCAGCTTGATGAACCGACCACCGCACCGCCGTCTCAAGTAAAACCATTCCCACCGACGCAAATCGGATGGACACGTGTCGAGCAATTCCATCGCTCGATTGATGTTCTTTGTCTCATATTCGCGTTCTGCCGTTGCGATCAGTCGCAGGTATTCGGTCCGCCGAGCCAGCTCTCGTGCGGTAATTCGTAGCACGCTTGGTTGAAACACAAAGTCGCCGCCCCCGGAGTTCAAGAGTCCCCAATCCGGACGCTGCTGGCTCCCGGGAAGATCTCGAACGCGGGTCTCGATCCGCACTGCCAGCTGCCGAAAAGTGAAAGCTTGATCGTCTCGTTCCGAATCGGCCCGCTCTTGCAACTCACGCAACAAGGCGGATGTGAATATCGAGTGTCGATTCAATCCCAATCCGTCGGCGACCGGAGTCAGGCGTCCTGCCGACATCCCCGCGAAGCATGGTTCACGGAAACAGTCTTGCAACTGATCCGTGGGTGATGCGGCGTGGATCAGGGGACCGCCACGAGATGGTCCTGCATCGATCGATCCAATGCCTCGATCAAGCAACGAGTGTGTTGCCGAAGGGCTCGTGGAAGAGCCAGTTGTGACTGTGACTTTCTGGAATAAGGTTCCCGAATAGCAACTGTCCAAAATCACCAGCTTATGTCGACAGGGAATCTGCTGAATAGCGTCTCGCAGGTGAGAGACCGATAAACACGTCGATTGCAATTTGTCCCGCTGCGAGTCGCAGGCGGCCAGGAATCCTTCTTGCGTCGAACGATCAATCAGCCCGTGGCCCGCGAAGAAGAATAGGAATGCATCGTCAGGTGTCGGCTGCTGATCGATCAGCACTTGACCGAGGGCCTTCCGAATCTTCTCCAGCGTGGCCTCTTGATCGGTGAGGAATGAGCAATCCTCGGGAGCAAATCCAAACTGGGCTTGCAGAAGATCTCGAAATTCACGGGCATCGTTCTCCGCGTGTTGAAGTGGCTCCAACTCGTTGCGATCGACGGAGTAGTCGTCGATGCCGACGATCACGCAAAACCGTCGGCCATACTGAAGGCGATCGGGACCATAGTCGGCTGAGGCCGTATCGCCTTCGCGAGACGCCCCAGGGGCGGAGACAGGGAGATGAGTTTCTGATTCCCGATGATCAGAGCATCCTGCGAGCAGACACAAGGCCACCCATGCCAGTCTCACCATCGTCGATGTCAGGCAGGAAGGCATGATCGATTGTCCGGGACGGGTAGGCATCGAGTCGCGATGGTTCAATCATTCACGGAGTTGGCGGACGCTGCCAGCCAGTGAGCGAACTTCGAGAGAAGCAGGATTCGATTTTTCCAGTTGGTCGAATTCGGCTTGAGCTTCGTCGAGTAAGCCGTCTTGCAGGTAGAATGTTCCAAGTGCAAGGTGCGATTCGCGGAGGTCAGCACTCATTTTCTGATATCTCGCGAACTCCTTGTCGCTCAGTACTCGAAAAGCGGGTCGGGGCTGGTTTTGGGGCAGTACTGTATTCCCGTTGTCGAATGTCACGAGGACATCCCATGTGTAGGTGCGACCTCGTGGCAATGTCCTGGAAGGGTTCCACATGGGCTGTTCCAGGGGGTCACTCTGATCGATGACCTTTGACTGGTCGTCGTAGATGCGTACGGCATAAGAAACGACCGCCTTCGATGTCCCCTTCCATCGAAATGTCGGGCGGTCCTCGGAGACCACTGTGTTGTGCGGTTGTGAGAGGAGTGATGTCGACAGCGGTGTCCCACTCCCGGAACGAATGCCGGGCATCATCGGCAAGCTCGCCAGCGGCTGGATTTTCTGCCCGCTGATCACTTTGATCACAGCAGACCGAAGTCCTTCGTCGAGGTCGGGCAATCCCGACACTTGGCCACTGTTGTCGAGAGTGACAACAGATTTTCCATCCCGAATTTGCGCCACCCAGGTGGGGCGCATCATCAGATACGTTCCCAGTCCGACGAGCAAAATCACGGCGGTGATCGCCATTGCTGGTCTGGAGCGACGCTGGTGCGTGCGTCTTGACGAAGGAGAAGCTTGAATAACGCAATCCGTTCCGGTATGAACCGCACCCTCAGCTCGTGGATTCTTTGACTTCGCCTCGGCTAAGGGGATTTCGCAGTCCATTGGCGAGGCGGAAAGCCGTTCTTCGACATCTTGCTCGGAACCGACTGCAAAGCGGAGACTCCAATAGTTCTCATTCCAGGCCCGCCAAGTCTCGATCAGATACCGGACTTTGGGTATCGCATCAGACAACAATTCCTTGTCGATGAACGCAATGATCAATGCGGAGTCGACCGGCGGCCCTCCGTCGTGGAGTCCTGACTTGAGGGACTTGATCGCTTCATCGATTGCATCTTGTGGATGATCCGGATCACTCACGATTGGTACTCCACGCATCCCATGTCTCGACCGACCGTCAGAATTTTTCGATTCAACTCAGTGACTCTTTCGAGGCTGAGTCCCAGCTTCGATGCGATTTCCCCTAATGACCGCTCTTCAAGCCGGAGTTGCAAGACATCGCGTTCGTCAGGCCCCAGTCGCTGTGCCAGACGGTCCAAAAACTCGCGATGAGGATTGTGACTGACACTCGCCGGGACTATTGAGGGGTCTTCCAGAATCGAAAACTTGAGTTGTCGTCTCATTCTTCTCAGAAGATCAACGCAACGACATCCGACGATTTTCCGAATCCATGTGACGATAACCGCATCGTTAGTGAGCCCCGCGATACGACAAAACAACTTTGAGATCGAACCCCAGCACTCTTGCTGTGCTTCCAAAGTCTCACTGCCCTGAATTAACTTTCGTATGTAATCGAGTACCAGTGGTCCGACTACCTCCACGAGCTGATTCGCAGCCCACTTGTCACCATCACAGGCTCTCTGAAAGAGGTCTCTGAGTTCATGTTCTGCTGTCGGCTCTGGCATGATTTGGGTCAACGATCCCCCAAGAGGTCAGTGGTCCGTTTTCGGAATCGCACTTGGTCGGAAGTCTCGAACCAATCGTCGACATCGCGTTTTGACGCCTGGGCGAAGCTGAGGCTTCGATAGTTCTCACTCCATGGCTGCCAAGTCTCAATCAAGGTTTGCACTTCAGCCATTTTCTCTGACGGCAATGTCTTGTCGATGTATGACATGATCAAAACCGAATCGACCGAGGGGCCACCATCGCGGAGTTCTGCTTGAAGAGACCGGATCGCTTCCTCGACTGGATCAACGCCGGACTGTTCGTATTCGGGCTGCTCTGAGCTTGAGTTGGGTGTGTTCATGGGTAAGGAGGAATGCAACGTAAGTCATTGTACCACAGTTGCATACAACTTTCCATTCGATTCGTGAGCTGAGTCATTTTCAATATTTCCGAAAACGTAGGCAAGTTTTTGTTTCGTCGTCGTTTCGGCAGCGATTGGTACAGCGTCCCCGGCCCAAAGCGACAAACGCAATCGGCCAGAACAGTTTCCAACACTCCCAAACAGAGAACCATCATGTCGTGTTCAACTCTCAAGCTCCGCGATTCCTACCGGGCATTGACGGATCATGCGTGTCAGCGAATGGATCAGCGGCGGATCACGGCTGCGGATGTTGCGGCGGTCATGCAGTATGGCCGTCACTTCTATGCCAGAGGCTCCGTGTATCACGTCCTCGGTCGTCGCGAGATCAAACGATTTCTACCCATCGTGGATCTGCAGCATCTCAATGGCGTCCATGTCATCAGCTCATTCGAAGGCGTCGTCATTACCGTTTATCGCGACCGGGAGTTCCAGGTCAAATCACTTCGAAGCGCCAAGCACAATTGCGGTTCACGACGAGCCCCTAATACACGCCAGTCGTTCTCACTCATTCCAGACTCGCAGGCAAGGTGACTGAAACATGAGCAAAACCATTCCCGTTCCAGATAGCACTTCAATTCCGTCCAAGTTCCAGTTCAATCTGGCCAAGTTGGGGAGGCGAACCCTCTTTTGGACCTGGACCATCGGCACTAAAGGTGCCGTGATTCTGATCTGCGAAGAGGTCGTGACGAGTGGGATCATCTATCTGTTTCCCGACATGGGGAAGCGGCTGTGGAAGGTCGCGTTCTTCGCGTTCCTGAATGACTACGAGGCGACGCACCGGATCACGTTGGCCCACTGTTTCGTAATCATTCCGGTGATCTCTACGTTCATGCTTTGGAGTTTGATCTTCCAGATTTATCTGGCTGCCGACCGGTTCGACGAGAAGTTCAAACGGTTCCAACTCGACCGCAGCAAGCAAGTGATTTTGATCATCGGGGCGATCGTGATTGCCGCTGATGCCGGGATGTTTTGTGCCAGCTTCTCGATGAGTTCTTGGGGCGGTTCCCAGTTCTCAGCGACCGCCGTTCTCGCGACGGCCCTCTATGTGGCGACGATCGCGTTCGTGTCTCTCGTGTCGCTGTTCCTCAGCGATGATTTGGCTGTCCTCAAAGACCAAGAGAAGGTGAACTAAATGCTTCAATCCAGCTTCCTCAGAAAACTCTGCGTGGTGCTCATACTGCTCCTCGGCGGATGCGGTGGATGTGCCCGGCATGACACGTCCAAGAGTGTCACGTTCGAGCAGGAGGAGTCCGAGTACACACTCCTCATTGTGGCCGACATTGACGTGATTCAGTCGAACCCGCGAGCATTTGAATTCGTGACGTACGCGGTCGAGCACTACTTCAAAGAGCGTGTGGGAACGCATGACCAGATCATCATCAGCGGCCTGAGTGGCAACAAACGTCCATTGTTGTTTCAAGGCACGCCGAGGGATTTGCGTCGCGAGATGCCGACCGAAGAGGCGTTCAGAAAGTACCTGACCGCTCATAGTGAACAGGGACGCCGGATCAATGATGGCATTGCCGAGTCCTTGGACTATGTGGCTCACACCAGCAGTGTGAAACGCGGCAAAGCTGCTCCGATTGCCCTGATCGTGAGCAGCATGGTTGATGGTGAGCCGGAGTCCAAGGAATCGGACGAGCGAGTGATGGCCGAACTCATCAAGTTCGGGAAGGCCGGTGGTCAGATGGCTTTCTACTTCTGTGACCAGCAGCGGATGGCGGCAGTTCGCGAGAAGATGGAAAAGGCGGGCTTCGGCTGGGAAATCTTGGAATGTGACATTCACGGGCGACCGCCTCTTCCTTCTTACAACCGTTGATGCCATGCAAGAGTTCCTCGACTGGTTTCAGCTGTCCGAGTTCTTCCCTCTCGGGATGTTGATCTTCCTTCTGGCATTCGTCGGACAGCAGATCGCACCTAAGAGCGGAGACGCTCAGAAGCGAGCGAAAGTCGTCTTTGTCATCGGGTTTGGGACTTACGCTTGCATGGATTTGAGCACAAACGGAATCCTGGATGTCACCGAGACGATGTACATGGTGATGCGAGCCATCCTCGCAGGTGGCATTGCATACGGTTTGGGTTCAATCGGATTTTCCCTCGTCGCTGTGATTCAGGATTACTGGGAGTCATTGCCGCAGGACAAGCCAATTCCCACCGTCTTTGAGCCGCGAATCATCGAGCCTGAAGTGGTTTCACATCCATCGCCCGAACCACCTCCTCCACCACCGACGCAGGATGAACGAGCTGAGGATGCTCGACGCCAATATCAGCACCGACTGGAACTCATCGAGCGGGCCAACCTCGGTTCGCTCGAAACGAAGGCTGCCCAGGAGAAGGCCAAGCAGGCTTATCTCCATGCGATTGACGGGGTGATCTCCTGACTCCGTTCTACAACACGCTCGTCATCGGCAGTCCCGGGAGTGGCAAATCGGTTGGGGCAGCAGTCGATGCGGTCAACTTTCCGGGCTGCATTTATGTCGCTGATCCTCACAAGCAAAGTCTGGCTCAGCTCGTCTTGGAACATATTCGTGGGAATGTCCTCTACGACTGCCTTTCCGACCTGAAGCATCCGTTGCGGTTTGATCTCCTCAAGCCGCATCACAGTCGTGACCCGGATGAAGTCGCCGCCAAGAACCACCGAATCGCACAGCTCTTCACCGAGATTTTGATGCGGCGCAGGGCGGGAGAGATCAGCTCGATGCCGCTGCTGGAGGAGTGGCTCTCTTCGCTGATCTTGATGTTCCTGTTCCAGCGAAATCGAAAATCACTTCGTCTGTTGCCGTTCGGGTTCATCCCGGACACCAAAGAGTTTGAGTCTCTGGTTGCGGACTGCACACTGCCGGAAATCCGGGCGAAGTTCCGAGCGCTGGCCAAGCTGAATCCACGAGCGTTGCGAGCGGAGGTGGGATCGGCCACTCGGTTGATCAATGCCGTGTTTCGATCGCCACATTTTCTGGTGCGTTGCGATGGCGAGTTCAATCTCGACGCATTCGTTAAGGCGAACGGGAAACTGATTGTCGAGAAAGGAGACGATGTCGATGACGACGCGACCACGACGATTCTCAGTGCCCGCACGCTGGCGATCATCGACTATGCCAAGTCAAGACCGACTCCGTTCCCACCAATGCGCATTTATCTGGATGAGTCCACAAACGCCAAGACAGCTGGAAAGATCGAGGAGAAGGCGGCTGGGGAAACTCGCAAGTACGGGCTGTCATGGTACGTCATGTGCCAGTACCCGAACTTTCCCGGTGGGCCAGACGGCTACTTTCAGAACTTTCCGAGAAAAGAGATCTACCGGACTTCCGACCGAGATCTCGCTCGAAAGATGGCTGCGATCGTGGCGTCAGAGCACCCCAGTTATGAAATCACACGAGCCAGCCAGGTCGACTCCATCACGAGCGAAATCATGAACCTCCAACCCGGCTGGCGATTCGTCACCGGCCCCAACGGTAGCCGCTTTCCGCAATATGTCGAACTCCTCAAAAACCCCTGGCCCGACTGGCCCGGCCTCCGCGAAGCCAAGCTCCAAGAGAAACTGTCATGCATCTACAGCCGAACCGAATATCAAAAACGCGAAGAGCCGACATCCGAGAGTTCCTCGCCACCCGAAACGCCACGACCGCCCAAATCACCCGCCGATTCTTCCCCGGCGGATCGCTGGAAACGCAAAGGAAGAAGGCCAACCGATGGCTCTGCAAAGAACGAAAACGGGGTCGAGTCCACGTCCAAGGAATGATCCTCTTGAAGGAGACCGGTCGTCCGGAACTCGTTTACGGAAAGGAAACCAAAGAGTTCGCCCTGGAGCACGAAGTTCTGATCACAGAGGCGGAGCTACTTCTCGGTGAATCGTTCCAACGGAACGTTCCAGTCGGAAAGGCCATTTCCGATGGAATGCTGATTCGGAGGGGTTCTCGACTCTATGTCGAAGTCGACAACGACCACATGAGTCCTTCGCAAATGCGAGAGAAGTGGATTCGTTATGGAGACATCGACCTCAACGATGCCATTCTGCTGATCTGTCACACGACTGGCCGAATGAGACGGCTGATGCGATCCGCCGAGCGAGTCAAGACCGTTGTCTTCTTCAGCCGCTTCGAATGGCTCCGAATGGAGAACGTCAGAGAGAAGTGGATCGACTGGTATGGAAAACGAGCCGAAATCTGACTGCCCCGAAAACCACCCCTGCAAAACCTGTCGCGATACCGTGATGTTTCGCGACACCCGCGGTCGGCGACTCGCTACTTGCAATCGTCTTCTTCACTTCCGTTCAGAATCCGACTGCAAGTACCCACGCCCGGCGGCGGCCCCCACCGTCCGTCAGCACCACCGACCTCGACATCCGATCACTTCCAACCAAACAACAACACATCCTCAAACCACTCAACTCACACCGTCTCACCATTCCATTCAACCATCAACAACTCATCACTCATCGTCCAGTGTCCTCGTTCTTCCAATCACCACATCAACTGTTCGTACCAAATCGCATACGGCATCGCATTTCGATTTCGAATGACTGACTGGAGTTTTCGGGATACGTGCAGATTTCCAGAATCCGTCTCGACTGCTGGTCTTTGCGGTTTCCAACACTCCCTCACAAAACGCAAAACTCACTCAATTCACAGACTGATTCCGTCCGTTCCAAACCCAGGAAAATCCCATGCTCGTCACAATCACAAAACTCACTTCCGGAACTTGCATCTGGTGTTGCCAGAAAACGGAAGACGCGTTCGAAGTTGAATTCCATGATGGATTCTCCGGAACTCTCTGCCGCAAAGATTTCTGGTCCGCTCTCAAATCTCGAGCAGAGAATCCAACAGAGAAATCGCGTCCGTCCACAAAAGGAACTCCGGCGTGAATCTCGCAGTTCATGAACTGAAATCGTCAAGTGATTGTTCTGTAAATTGACCCAGCGCTGTCAGTTCACATTTCCTCTCGCATCCTCGAAAAGTGAAGTCGTCATGCAAAATGACAACATTTCTGAATTTCTTCTGTCAGCTCGGCAACTCGCCAAGTTGCTGAGCATCTCGACTCGCACATTGTGGCGTCTCAAGAGCGCTCGCAAAATTCCGGAGTCCATTCGGGTGGGATGCAGCGTGCGTTGGCGATCCGAAGAAGTTCGCGATTGGATCGCCGGGGGTTGCCAACCTCCTATTCACAGCGACAATCTCTCCAGAAGGAAGGTGTGATCATGTCATCAGTCTATCGCCCCACTCACCGCAAGAACGGCAAGCTCATCCGGATGAAGAAGTGGTACGTCCGCTACCGCGACCACGAAGGGAAACTCAAAACGGTTCCTGGCTTCACGGATAAGACCGCGACGCAACAACTCGCCAGCAAGCTGGAGAAAGAGGCTGCCATGATCCGAGCAGGATTGCTGGAACCAGCGGTCCTGTTCCAGAGCGTCTCGTTGGATACGCATCTCGCGGCGTTCGAGACATCGCTCAAGGCGAAGAACGTCTCAGTCGAGCAGGTACGACTGGTGGTGTACCGCTGCAAGAACCTGTTCGAGGCTGCGAAGATCACCCGATTGAGTGGGATCAACGCTGAGGGGATTTCTTCAGCGCTGGCCGCTATGCGAGCAACATGCAAGGACGGACAACGTGGGCAAAGCGTCCAAACCTCGAATCACTACCTGCGGGCGATCAAGCAGTTCACTCGTTGGTTGCGATTGGAAAAGCGATTCATCAACGATCCGCTCACCCGATTGGAAATGCTCAATGTTCAAGTGGATCGTCGTCACGACCGCCGAGCCTTGAGCGAGGACGAAGTGACCCGTCTGCTGAAAGTCACTCTCGCCGGAGAATCCGTTCTCAGCTTTTCACCAACTGACCGCCACATGCTCTACGTGATGGCCATATCGACCGGATTGCGAGCCTCAGAACTATCATCGCTCACCGTCGCTAGTCTTCAGCTGGAAGTGAGTCCACCCACCGTGACGGTTCAGGCTGGTTATTCGAAACGCCGCCGCATGGATGTTCTTCCTCTGCCAGCGGACATTCTCGAATTGGCCAGAGACTGGCTGGAAACCAAGTCGCCGACCGAACAGCTTTGGCCGGGTGATTGGGCGGAGAATCGGTATGCGGGAAAGATGCTCCAGGTGGACCTGAAGGCTGCCGGAATCCCCTACCAGGACGCCAGCGGACTGTTCGCAGACTTCCATGCTCTCCGGCACACCTACATCACGAATCTGGCCAGAAACGGCGTGCCGTTGGCCACGGCCCAGAAGCTGGCCCGCCACTCGACCCCGGTCCTGACAGCCCAGCGGTACACCCATATTGATCTCAATGACCAGAAGCTGGCGGTCGATCAGCTTCCAAAGTTGCAGCGCCAGTTGCAGCGCGCAGATGACTTTCGGTGTCCAAACGTGGCAAAAGATGGTACTGAAGAGGAGGGCAGTACCAAGGCAGAAAGCCCCGCGTTTCCCTTGAAAAACAAGGAAAAAGCGAGGCTTTCCCAGCGGAGAGGCAGGGATTCGAACCCTG
>JAYWHX010000159.1:0-32013 GCA_043777375.1 Planctomycetota bacterium
CCCTCACCCCGGCCCTCTCCCCACAGCCACGATTCTTGAGAAACTCAGATCGATTGTGGGGAGAGGGAGAAAGACAACGAGGCCACCGACGTTTGAGACGTACACACTGCAGTCACCCAGACACCTTGGAACCGTCGGATGGGAAGGGTATTCTGTACAACGTGAATTCTCCGGATGATTTCAGTCCACATCCCTCTCGGTTTGAACGTAATGATTCGCGGACGCATGTGACCACTGTCGGGGAAATGAATGATGGCGAAGCAGTTCTTGATCGCTCGTATCGCTGTTTTTCTCCTGGTCGGCGCTGCTGCGGCAGAGGCTCAGACTCCGACCCCGCCGCAGGAAGTCGCAGCCAAAATCGACACGCTGATCAACGAGCGGTGGGCTGCGGACCAGATCACTCCCACAGCCGTCTCAGACGATGCGGAGTTCTTTCGACGGGTCCATCTCGATTTGTGCGGACGCATTCCTCCCACATCCGAGGTGCGTGATTTCCTGGCGGACGCAGCTCCCGATAAACGAGAAAAACTCGTCAACCGGCTGCTCGACAGTCCGACCTATATCGTCAACTACACGAACGTCTGGCGGGCGATCATGCTGCCCGAGGCGACCAGCGACGAGACGATTCGGTTCTTACTGCCCGGGTTCGAGGCCTGGCTTCGATCGAGATTGGCCGAGAACCGCAACTTCGCCCAGATCGCCGAGGAGTTGTTGACCCTCCCCCTGAGCGGCGAGGCGATGACGGAATTTCAACAGCCAGAACAGCCCAGCCCGCTGGCATTCTACCGCGCCAAGCAAGGCAAGCCGGAGGAGATTGCCGGAGCCAGCGCCCGCATGTTACTGGGCGTGCGGATCGAATGTGCCCAGTGCCACAATCACCCGTTCGACAAATGGAAACGGGAGGAGTTCTGGAGCTTTGCCGCGTTCTTCAAGGACACAGCTGCCGTGCAGGCTCCGGGCAATGTCGTGGAATCGGTTGTCAGTGCTGTGAGTGGCGACAAGCCCGTCGACGGTCCGCGAACCATCCAGATTCCCGACACCGACATCGTCGTGCCGACGCGATACCTCGGCGGAGCGGAACCAGACTGGTCGCAGATCACCGACAGCCGCGCCAACCTCGCACGCTGGGTGACGTCGAAGGACAATCCGTACTTTGCCAAGGCCGCAGTGAACCGCGTCTGGGCACACCATTTTGGAATTGGGATCGTCGATCCGGTAGATGATTTCGCTGCGACGAATCCGGCAAGTCACCCAGAGGTCTTGGACTTGCTGGCGCAGGAATTCATCGCTCACGAATACGATTTCAAATTCCTGATCCGCGCGATCACGGCTACGCGGGCTTATCAGCTGACCAGCCTGCGCTCTCACGAAAGCCAGGACATCCCGCGCCACTTCGCCCGCATGCCAGTGCGCGGCCTCACTGCGGAACAGATCTTCGACAGCCTCGCCCAGGCCACGGGCTACCTGCAACCGTTCGACCCGGAACAGCCGCTGAATTTTAATCAGGACCAAGCCCGGCAAGAGTTCCTCGAAACGTTCGAGACCGATACCGGCATCGAACGTCAAAGTACGATTCTGCAGGCTCTCGCCCTGATGAACGGTTCCTTCGCGTCGGACGCCACGAGTGTTGAGGAACTGTTGCGGGCTCGCAATGACAAGAATGGCACACTGATCGCCATCGCGGAAGCCCCCTTCTTTTCACCCGAGCAGCGGATCGAAGCCCTCTTCCTGGCCACCCTGAGCCGATTCCCGACCGCAGCGGAGAAGACGCGATTCCTGGCCTATCTCAACGACCACGCCGCCTCCGACGTCCCCGCCCGCCCTCTCGCAGACCTGTTCTGGACGCTGCTGAATACGACTGAGTTTTTGTCGAATCACTGAACGCCGCTCGCCACGTCACTCGGGCTGCACGAGCAATTGCCCCTGTGCAATCATCCACATCCGTGGCGTCTGTGTCTCAGCGTGACCCAGAGAACGAAATCACGAGGAACGGATCGAGTCGGTGGCCAGAGTGGTGAGTCCCAGCTGGGACTTCAAGGCTTCGTACGGCGCGCTCGAGATCGCTTCTTCATCGCGCCGCCGAACGGCGCGGATCAGCAGGTTTTTGGGAGTGTGATCGAGGTCGACGAACTCGACGATCTGCGTGCGATATCCCGCATTCTCGAGGGCAGCTGCGCGCAGGGCATCGGTGGCCAGGGCGGCGAACCGCTCCTTGAGGATGCCGTGTTTCAGAATCAGATCGAGCGATTCCGAGGCGATCGAGCGGGCGACCTCATGCTGGCAGCAGGGGACCGCCAGGATGACATCGGACTTCCAATGCACCGCTTGAGTCAGGGCGTGATCGGTGGCTGCATCGCAAGCATGCAGGGCGACTGCCAGATGCACAGGCCCGTCTTGTTGGACATCGCCGATTGACTGGGCGAGGAACTCGATCCCGTTGATGTGCAGCTGCTCGCACAGGCCACGGCAGGTGTCGATGACGTCTTTGTTTTGATCGATCGCCAGGATGCGGACTTGCCGCTTCAAGATCCGGGTCAGCAGTTCATGCAATGCAAATGTCAGGTAGCTCTTCCCCGACCCAAAGTCGACGACTCGCAGCTCGCCCTCGGGGGGAAGATGCGGGACGATGTCGTTGACCAGTTCGACAAACCGGTTGATCTGGTGAAACTTGTGGGTCATGCTGGCCCGGACGCGGCCGTCAGCTGTCATGACGCCGATCGCTTCGAGGAACGGGCAGGGCAGTCCTTCGGGGATCAGGTACTGCTTTTCACGATTGTGCGTGACCGGTGGGGGCGTACGCTGAGTGGCCTTCTCGGTGGCTTTGATTGACAGTCCGTCTCGCGAACGAAACTGAAAATCGGTGCTGGTTGTTAGCAGATTGGCTTCGCGGTAGACCTTCGGAAAGAGCGATTCGACGCGCAGCAGGCTCTGCCGGATCGTCAGGTTCTCGTGCAGTTCCTGCGTGCCGATCCTCGCGGTCCATTGCAGCTGGAGTTCCTCCTTCAGCTCGACACTGCGCACGGTGTAGCGAGTGGGCGGCGGATCAGATGGTGATTTCGTCGGTGCGCTGAGGACGAGTTTGACGAGTGATTGGCCTTTGACTGCGGCCTGGAGAACGTGAGCGAGAGCGGGGGGCATAGCGGTCCCAAGGAGTGCGCGTATCGAATGCAAATGGACGGTGATCGAAGCTCCGTCGAAGCCGCATCCCGAGACTGTACGAATTGGTTGGAACATGGAGTTCCGTGGTTGTCAGACCTGCTCGGACTCGGCTTTCAATTCGGTGGGAGCCGACTTGGGCGGCTCGAACTTGGGTGCGATGACCGTCTCATCGAGAGTGGCCAGTGGTTCCGGACGCTTAGAAGATGGCGTCGGAGTGTAGGACGACGTATTCGAATTCGGGCGGTGGATTTCGTCCTGGAACCCGCTGATCCCCTTCTTAAACTCAGACAGCCCCTTGCCCAGGTTCTTGGCCACATCCGGCAATCGCTTGCCGAAAAGCAGCAAGCCTATGATGCCGAGGACCAGCAGTTCTGTGAAATTCGCACCAAACATGACAGACCTCCGACCGGCTAGGCCCTAGCAGTTGTGCCAGAACGGACGCCGGATCAAACACTTCGCATTCTTTATCCTACCGGCCATAGGGGCTGAGTCAAATCGGTCTGGAAGAGTATTCGAAGTGTCGAAGGTTCCATGCAGGAATGCTGCAGCGGATGTAACCGACTGACACGAGGCATCTTGCGTCATTTTTCAGAACAAAGAGACACGTTGACGCGCTGGCAGCGGCCCCTATAATCCGGCAGTCGATCGGGGGCCAAGGAGTGCCGCAATTCCGCCCTGTGACGCGGATGACCCCCCATTGCAGGAGCAATCAGATGGCTGCAGCCAACGTTGTTGAGATCACCGATGCCAATTTCGAGGCCGAAGTCAGCCAAAGCGCGCTGCCGGTCTTGGTCGACTTCTGGGCCACCTGGTGCGGACCATGTATGCAGTTGTCCCCCACCATTGATGCTCTGGCGACGGAGTTCTCTGGCAAGGTCAAGATCGGCAAAGTGAACATTGACCAGAACCGCGCGCTGCCTGTGAAATACCGCGTCAATGCGATACCCACTCTCATGATCTTCAAGGGTGGGCAGCTGGTCGAAACAATGCAGGGCGCTCAGTCCAAGGACAAGCTGGCAGCGATGCTGACCAAGTACGCTTAGTCGTTGAGCGAGGCTGAGTGTTCAGTCACCGAGTCGGGCCACAGCGCCCGGCTCCCCAGGGTCGGGGAGCGTCGCGAGGAGATTCTCATGCGGCTGCTCCCCGTTTGTGTTTGTGGCTTATTAATCGTCTGCGTAATAGCGGGCGTCGCACGCGGCCAAGAGCCGCTCGGTGCGGAGCCGGTGATTGTGGCGGAAGTCGCCCAGACAACAACAACCGGAATCGGAGCGGATGCCTGGGCCGAGATCATTCGCTCGACGGTCATCGCCGCGATGCCGGAAAAGAATGTGCAGAAGAAAAACTGGGGGAATACCGCTCCCCGATTCTCAAGGTACGAGATCAAGACCCGGCATGGTCGCATCACCACCATGCGGCCCAAATCCAAGGATGTCAATCACGGCTTCTGGCAGCGGAATACCGTCACGATGCTCCAGCCTGATGAGACACTGCAGATTGAATTCCAGAACGTCCAGCGTCTGCCCGATGGTAAGCTGGTCTTTACGATGTGGCTCGTGATGCGCGCCCGGGTCAGCACGGAATTCGAGCACTGGGTCTATGGAGTCAAAGGGCTCAATGGACAGGTCGAGGCCGATGTCACTGTGGCCGTCATCACGGATTGCTCCTTCGATCTGACAGCTGTTCAGGGAAAGGGCGAGTTACTCCCGTCCATCCAGCTGGTCCCCGAGATCACCGACTTGAAGCTGAAGGTACGCGACATCGATGCCCGGAAAATTGGGCTAATTGGCGGTTGGGCCGCCGAGGAGATCGGCGACAATTCCCGATCGACGGTGAACTTGATTCTGCACGAATCTGAAGGGGCAATTCTGAAGGATCTTCGCCGCAAGATCGAGAAGAATCAGGAGCGGTTGAAGATCTCGCCGTCTCGGCTTTGGGGGGCCTCAAAAGATCGCCCGCAAACACCTTCGATGAAGTGACAATTGCTGATTTCATCCTCATCACCAGGCAAGAGCCCATTCCCAAAGATGCGAGCGTGACCCGGACATTCGATACATTCGGCATGCGATTGCATTCGGAGTATGGTGAAAATGAATTCAGCGTCAGAATTCATTTTCGCGCGGCTTTAATCGCTAGTCAGCCCGTATTGTTGTCTCAGTCTCCTCGGGTCAGCCAATCTAGAACGCCGTGATGCGCTCCGTCCTCATCTGCCAACATGACGCCGCTCTCGTCCGAGAGATCATGCCTCGCTGGCTGGCGAGCTTTAGCGATGTGGCAGGCATCCTCGTCATCCGCGATCTCAGCAGCCACCGCCTGCAAAAACTGAAGCGGAGCCTGCGAAAAGACGGCCTGCTGGGCACGCTCGATCTATTAGCCTATCGCCTGTACCACGGTATTCGACACTCGGCAGATGACCGAAAGTACGAGAACGAGATTCTTCTGTCACTCGGGCAAGCATACCCTGCTCTGCAGAGTGAGATTCCGATCCTCGAAGTGAGTTCACCCAACAGCCCTGCGGCTCAAGAGTTCATCCGCAGTTGCCAGCCCGATGTGATGCTGGCCTGCTGCAAGCACATACTAAAGCCAACGATCTTCGAGCAGGCCCGCTTGGGCACTTTTGTGATGCACCCAGGGATTTGCCCCGAGTACCGCAATGCACACGGATGTTATTGGGCGATGGTCAATGGAGACCATGAGCGGGTCGGCATGACACTGCTGAAGATCGATCGAGGGATCGACACCGGTCCAGTCTTCGGCCACTTTACAGCTCCTTATGACGAGATCCGGGACTCGCACCTCACCATTCAGCGTCGCATGACGTATGGAAATCTGGACCGGGTTCGAGCGATTCTCGAACAGCTGGAAGCCGGAGTGGCTGAGACGGTTTCAACCGCTGGGCGGACCTCAGCTGTCTGGGGCCAGCCGACACTGACGAGCTATTTGAAGTGGAAGCGAGCTGCTCGGCGCCGTGCTGGACGTCTTGCTTAACTGCCCAATTCCCCAGGGGTGGAGGAATCATTAGCGACGGCCACAGCGATCAATTTGGAACGCTCGCGTGAGGGTGAGGTGACCGGAGCGAGATGACTTCCCTCGACTGTGGCTGGGCAAAGTATTCACCACTCTCTTAATCGATGCGATCAACAAAGGTTCCACCACTCGGTGTGGATGAAGGCGAGCGCTGCGACCAGTTGACGATCGCCGCTGCCGGGACGCATGAGGATTTTCCAATCCATTTTGGAAGGGCCGACCACCACCCAGATGTCGGTCCCAGACTCTGAGTTTGCGTAGAAATTCAGAGTGAAGATTGGCATCCGAAATGTCCACGTGTTCACCCCGTCAATCTCGATGGAATACCTGTGCCGCAGCAGGCTTCGTACACGAACCTGGCCGATGACTTCTTCGCCGTCGCGAATTTGAAACACCGAGGGGGCCCACGAGGCTCTGCGGATGACCAGTTCCGCTCCGTTTGCAGCCTCGGTCACGACAAAATCTAACGTGTTGAACGGATTGCACCAGCTTCGCCCCGCTGGGTTGCGGCGAGCTGCGAATCGCCAGCGAACAACACCGAGGTTGTCCCAAATTGCACCGCTGCGTCCGGACCCATCCCGATCAATCTGCGACCAGAACGCTGCGCCTTGCGTGAGGCACATTTCGTTAGGGGGTGTGGACTCTGTGACAGGGCGAGACATGGTGAATCAAGCCGAGCGGGGATTCATGCGCGGGTCAGAGCTATCGAGTCCTTGCAATGTGGCCGGCGCTCGCCTGTACGATCATATCAACGAAAACACCCGGAGGTTTCAGACTCCGGGTGTTTTGTGAATTCAATACATGGTCAGAGACCAAGCATCACTCAAGTCGACTAGACAGCCACAGTAGGCTGGAACTTGTCGCCGAGGGCCTTCTTGACGAGAACGCAAACCTCGTCGAAGACTTCTGGGCTGTGAATCGCCATTTCGCTGAGGACCTTGCGGTTCAGCGTAATGTTGGCGAGTTCCAGACCATGAATGAAGAGGGAGTACCGCAGACCTCGCATGCGGGTCGCAGCAGTCAAGCGAGTAATCCACAGCTGACGGAAATCACGCTTACGCACGCGACGGTCGCGGAAGGCGTAGCAACGATTGCGACGGACCAGTTCTTGAACTGATCGCCACAGCTTGCTGCGACCGCCTCGCATGCCGCGGGCTTCCTTGAAGATCCGCTTCTTCTTCTTGCGAGTCGCTTTTCCGTAGGAAATACGCATGACTAACGACCTTCCGTCACTGACCGATGAGCGTTACCGCTCGTGAATTTTGTGTGGGCTGCCTCGCTGTGGACCGCCCGAAGGAGACCGCACAACTAGCTGGATGGACGCAGCGCTTCGACGATGTACACCGCGTTGAATCCAGTCCGGACACCATCCTGGCGTAGGCGACGCTTGCGATTCCCGCTCTTCTTGCCCATCAAGTGGCCACGATTGGCCTTGCGGTGCTTGACCTTGCCGGTCGCGGTCACTTTGAACCGCTTGGCAAGACCCTTGTGTGTTTTTCCAGTCTTCGGCATGGCTGTGTTCCAATACAGACTCGGCCCCCGATCCGGGGGGAAGCCCGGTAATGTAGCCGAAGTTTCATTGCCTTGCCACTGAGCCTGTGAGAAATTCGCCGGGCGAGTCATGGTGTTCTAGAAACGACGTAACTCCTTGACGGCGATACGCATGTGAAGCATTGGAGGTTCTGAGTGACGATCGAGTGGGCTTGACCCGAAATCACGACTCATCACCATCTCAGGCAAACGTGAGCAGTCACAGACAACTGTCTAGCCCGCCTCGTCAGCCAAGGCCGCAAGCCAATCAAGGTGTCCCGCAAGCGGCCCAGCAAGCTGGCCGAATGATACTTCGGCTCAAGTGAACTCCGGAATCCATCACCAGTTAACTCGGGATCGCTTTCAGTCGAGCTGCGGCGGATTTCAGCTCTTGAACCATCTCGTGCACGGTAGACCAGCGGTCGCGGGGGTCGCGCTCCAGCCCCTTCATGATCGTCGTGCAAACGTGATCATCGAGTTTCGGGGCATACTTCCGGATGTCACGAGCAGGGGAATTGATGTGCTGGAGCACACTTTCCAGGGTGTCCGCCGAGTCCCAGGGCAATTGTTTCGTGAACATCTCAAAGCAGGTCACAGCGTAAGAGAAGACATCGATTCGCTGGTCAGTGGTCTGCCGCTTGATCAATTCCGGGGCCATGTAGTTGGCTGTCCCGGTGCGGTTTCCGGGCTTGCGATAGGGGTCCGTGTTGGGCACGACGAGGCCGAAATCGATTAACTTCACGACATCGTCGTTACTGACGATCACATTGCGTGGGCACAAATCGCGATGAATGAGTTGTGCCCGGTGGACGGCTTCCAGGGCTTCACCCAGCTGGATGCAGTACCACAAGCAATTTTGCTTCATACGCGGGGGTTGTGACTCGACGAGGAAGCTTAAGCTGACACCGTCGATGAATTCCATGACGAGGAACTCTTCGTCGTCCGTGGTGATCCCGCACTCATACGTTTTAACAATGTTCGGGTGCCGCAAGCTCAGGGAGATTTCCCCCTCATGCGGCCGCTTCAGGCCCAGGCTTTGGAAGCGTTTATCGAGCCGGGCGAGACGGGGTTTGTCGAGAACCTTGAGTGCGACCGGCTTGCTGCCGATCGTATCAGTGGCGCGCCAGACCTTGGACATACTGCCCTGGCCCACTCGCCCGTGAAGTTCAAAACGTCGCCGCACATCGACTTTCTCGATCTTCGGCTGACGTTGAAAAAGCCGCTTGAGGAAATCCATGAGGGGATCGTCGAGGGTTGAGGGTTGAAACTTGAACGATAGATGCGGGGTTGAGGGTTGATCGAATGAAGTCGAGGAGTAGACCAACTCAACCCTCAACAATCCCCCCCTATTTCATCGTGCAGAAGTCAATCAGCCGCGCGATCTCGGCTCGCAGGTCTTCACGCGAGATGATCATGTCTACGAAGCCATGTGCCAACAGGAACTCGCTCGTCTGGAACCCTTCAGGCAGGTTTTGTTTCACGGTCGCCTTCACCACGCGCGGTCCTGCGAAGCCGATCATTGCCTTCGGCTCCGCAATGATGATGTCCCCGAGTGAGGCAAAGCTCGCAGCGACGCCACCCATCGTGGGGTTCGTCAGGACCGAGATGAACAGCCCACCCGCGTCGTGGTAACGCCCGAGTGCTGCGGACACCTTGCCCATCTGCATCAGTGAGAAAATCCCCTCATGCATGCGGGCTCCACCACCCGAACCGCTCACGATGATGAGCGGCAGCCGCAGTCGAGTTGCCTCTTCCACAGCCCGTGTCAGCTTCTCGCCGACGACAGACCCCATGCTGCCCATGATGAAGGCGGAATCCGTGAGCGCGAAGACGAGCGGGCGGCCACGCATGTGACCTCGACCGACCAGGCAGGCATCTCGCAAGCCGGTTCGTTTCTGCTCCTCGAGCAGCCGCACCTTGTACGACTTCTTATCCGTGAACCCCAGCGGGTCGACAGAGGTCATGTCCGCGAACCACTCTTCAAAGCTGTCTTCATCGAGTAGCTGTTGAATGCGATTCTGTCCGGAGACATAAAAGTGGTGCCCGCATTCGGGGCAGAGGCCGAGGTTTTGGTCAACCTGTTTGCCGAATACGGTCGCGTTACAGCTCTCGCACTTGACCCATAAGCCGTCCGGAACGGGACGTTTGGGACGCAGTGGGGTTGAGGCAACTTCGTCGTTCACTGGGGACGCCGATTGCATGAGGCGGAACTCCTGTCATGGCACCGATCGTGGGTTAGGCTTCCAGCCTGTCAGAGCCATCCAGAGCACGACAGGCTGGAAGCCTATCCCACGGGTCAGACACGTCTGACAGTTCGATACCCTCTACATGATGGCCGGTATTTCGCTGGAGGGCAACCCCCGCCACATCAATGAGTTCGTAGGCGTTGGAGCACCAACAGCGGTAATGACCGGAGCTGGCTGGATCTTTTCGATTCGGCTGAGAGTTCCGCAGCGGGGGATCGGGCCAGCGAGCTGAGCCGATTCACCCCGCAGGACGCTGGAAATCAGTGTCGCGATGGGCTCTGGGGCGACGACGACAAACGATTCGTCTCGCTTGAGCGGCTTCCTGAGAGACTGCTCGACTCGCTCCTGTGCCTCTTCGCATTCTTCCCCATCCGGGGCACAGACCGATTCAGGATCGTCTTCCCACAGCTTGTAGACGCGGGGATGTTTGCGGCGGATGTCTTCCAGTGGCATGCCCTGCCACAATCCCTGATGCAGATTAGCCAGCCCGTCGACGATCCGCACAGGAATGCCCAGCGCATCGCCGATCATCTCGGCGGTCGAGGCAGCTGGCTCGGTCGGGGAGGCGTAAATGACATCAAACGCCTCACGGCGCAATTGTTCAATAATGCCTTGCACCTGTTGCTGACCAAGGTCGGTCAGCGGCAGGTTGAGGCTGCCTTGAATGCGTGACTGCCCGTCGAACTCGGTTTCGCCGGGCCGCACCACGAGACGCACTGTCGACATTGCCACTCCTTAGGAGACGTTGCGAGCGGTCTGAGCCAGCGCAGCCATGCCCTGGATCGCTTGACCATAATCCGGTGTGTCAAACACCGAACTCCCCGCAACGAACAGATCCACCCCGGCCCCCGCTGGGCCAGAGATGGTTTTCGGACCGATTCCCCCATCGATGGAAATCAGCACCGACGGGCCAAACAGGGCCCGGACTTCTGACACTTTTTGGGTGGAGCCGGGGATGAAGGACTGGCCTCCGAACCCCGGTTCGACGCTCATGACGAGTACAAGATCGCACTCGCCGACTAATGTTTTGATCGCCGATACCGGCGTTTGGGGGTTGAGGGCGATCCCCGCGAGGCAACCCGCCTGGCGAATCCGCTTCAGCAGTGCGACTGGCTGGGGCACTGCCTCAATGTGAAAGGTAATCGCCTGGCACCCGGCCTTGATGTATTCGTCGAGGTACTTCGCCGGGTCGGAAATCATTAAGTGAACATCAAAGAGCGCCCGTGTCAGCGGACGCACCCGCTCGATGAGCATTGCTCCGTAAGAGAGGTTGGGCACGAAATGCCCATCCATCACATCCCAGTGCAGCACAGCTGCCTCGGCGCGGTCGAGCAGTTCGATCTCTCGACGAAGATTCCCGAAGTCGCACTTCAGCATGGAAGGTGCGATCACCGGCAATAGCGACCGCAAGGCGGTCAGAGACGCCGAAGCGTTCATCCCAGTTTCACAGTGCGACGGAGTCGGAGTGTGCTCGACCGAAAAGATCGGCCAGCCTCCAGCGCGCGGTCAACGACACATCGCGTCCCCGTCAGGGCAAGTGGTATTTTCCGGGAAAAGTGGACTTTCGTCTAGTGATAATCTTCAGATGGTTCAAAATACAAACAGCGGCCCGAGTGTACTCGGGTCGCTGGAGCGTTGAAACCTGTTGTGGCGTATTGAGTTACTGCCGTGGGTTGTACGGCTGGGCGTCTTCGCCTGCCTGGGCAGCCTTGTACTCTTCGTGGGCTCGCAAAGTGTTCGGCAGCAGGAATTCGGGACCGGCTGGGAAGTACTGGATGTCGTCCCGCAGGTAGTCCGGGGAAGGCAAAGTCTGACCACCGACTGTGGTTTGGCATCCCGCCAGGCTTCCCATCAGCAGACATCCGGTCAGAAGTCCGAGTGTCCCGAGGTGCTGTTTGGTGAGGTTCATTCCGCTGCTCACAGGTCAAGGAAGACAGTTGCGGCCCCTCAATCGGAGCCAGTTCAGACGACAGTCGCTACAGGTTTCATCGACTGGCTGGGGCTGAATCTTCAGCAAAACCGGAATAACCCGCAAAATCTTCCATGCGCTGGGGGCCATCCCGGGAGGGCGAGGCCAGTGCGACAAAGAACGATTTCGATCTTCGTGGGGCACGTTGCCATAGTGCCCGTCCTCACAGAGCGATAAGCGAAGGAGCAAGGCTCTCGCTGAGCCGCGAGTTCCGGAGCAGCCTCAAGGCTGGACTCCAACCCGGAGCAAGACAAACGACTCCCGTCTCACTTCACGGCTTCCACAGCAGCAGTGGCTGTTCTTTCTGCAATTGCTTCAGATCACGTAAGGCCGTCAGTGCAGCGGGGTTCTCGGTGTAATAGGTGGCTGAGCCGTTGATCTGCCGGTCGGTATGCATCTGCAAGGCGGCTCGCATGCGGGGCTCCTGCGACCAGCGGGGAAGCAGCAGCAGCCAGACCCAGCTCATGAGAGTCACAGCCCCCAGCAGCCGAGCCACTCTCATGCAGTCACTCACGACCGATGACGACTTCGAAAGACGCATCACTTCGTTCCCGCAGTCGGAGCAGCGGGTGCGGCAGGCGAGGCCACGGCGGGGGTTTCATGCTTCTGGAGATAGGCTTTACGAATCAGTTCATCCGAGGCGTCCCGGAACACCACTCCAAACATCAGCCACGCCATCAGCAGCGAGAGCGCCAGATTCAGCGTCTGGCCACACACATAGAGCACCAGAGGTTTGCCACCGCGTAAGTTGCTCCGCAGTTCCGAGAAATCGATATCCAGCCCAATACAGACGAACGCCAGGCAAAAAAACCACGAACGCAGGTCCTTGGAAATGGATGTCGTCGCAGTGACGATCGCCGTCCCCGTCTCGCCCGAGCCCGCCAGAATGGAAAACAGGATCGACACACCCAAAAACCCAAACACGAATTTCGGGAACCGATACCAGATCTCCCACGGATCAGGCTGCACTCCATCGGGGCTGCGATCCACCGACGAGACCCAGTACGTCGCAACACCGAACGCCACCACGCCAATCAGAACATTCTGGATCATCTTGATCGTAATCGCCGTTTGCTCCGCAGCCTGTCCCACCATCACACCCGCAGCTGCCACTGCTCCCGTCGAATCAATGGTCCCGCCGAGCCATGCCCCAGCCACAACTTCGTTCATCCCGACCAGTTTGATGATGTACGGCTGAACGACCATCATGATGGCGGTAAAGACCAACGACAGCGTGATGGCCAGCGAAATCTCTTCCTTCTTCGCCCGGCACGCCGCTCCCGTCGCGATCGCCGCTGAGACACCGCAGACTGACATATCTGCCGAGATCACCATATTGAGGGCCGCTGACTCCATCTTCAACACCTTCTGGCCGAAGAGGAATGTGGAGATCAGCACAATTGGGGTCACGACCCACGACACGCAGATGCCGGGGATCCCCAGCGCCACCAAGTTCGGTAGCAAGACCTCCACACCCAGAAGGACCAGCCCGATCTTGACATAGAACTCCGTCAGCAGCGCGGGCTTCAAAAACTCCAGCTGTCCGACCGTGGTACTGATCAGTAGGCCGACGATTAAGCCCCAGATGGGATATTCCAGGTTGTAGTATTTGATGATCTCCTGCTCAGCGAGCAGGTAGGTCAAGAACGCTAATCCAAAGAGAAACACAAACCCGAGCAGGAACCTGAGCGGAGATCGGCCCAAACCCACCTGCCCCACAGCGACCAGCATCCCCACGAAAGCGCCGACACCCAGGATGCCGCGCCACTGGATCGATCCATCCTTGGCGGTGATCGCCTGAATCGGATCGGAAGTCCACTTGCCCGGCTTGGCGAGATACGATTTCAGCGAACTGACCAGTGGCTTCCCCTCTGGCGGGGGATTCCACAAGATCGAAGCCACGATCAGCAACAGCGCGAGTCCACCAATCCAGACCGCCCACCAGTCTTCCGTGCTACGCATCTCACTCCATAAACAGGGTCGCTTAGCGGGCTGAGTGGGGGCAGGCTCAGAGGTGGACATGCAGATCTCCGGGGGAGAATGTGGGATTGCTAAGCATCATGGAGGAATACGAATCGAGCGGCAACTCGACCGAGACCGATCCGCAGCGCCAGAAAGGGCCTCACACCGATTACCCGAGCTGGGGCTGGTCAGACGAGTGCGAGACGTACTTTGTGATTCTCAAGAGGCCTCCGTGACGCCCACTGCAACATCCAAGAAGTTTGTCCACCGATTTCACCGATTCCACAGATTTCGGAGAGGTGGCTGATGTGCGACACTGGCGCTTCATTCGTCACCCGGCCCTCTTCTGAATCTGTGAAAATCTGAGAAATCTGTGGACATTGCCACAGCCTTCCAATCCCGAGAGCCTTCCCAGCAGGTTGGCTGGAGTGGGAAATCGAGCTGCGTCATCACGCCACATTCGACGGAGCGCAAAGTGCGTCTCGCACTCTGGTCAAACGGAAATCTGATTCCGCTCTTTCATTTTTCCGGTTCGCCACTTGACGAGTGCCCAGGTTCCCCTGACACTCATGACCATGTCGAAAACATTCTCACCTCTGAACTGCGATCGATCTGGGGCCAGCACCCAGTCGTATTGGCGGTATTTCTTTAGCCCCACCGGGATTTCCGGGCCGGGTCGAAGCTGAGCGTGTGACCGCCTCACTGAGACAACCCAGGCTCCTGAAATCCCCGTGATTTCAGGAGCCTTTTTCTTTTCGCACCCCTCGATTTGATTGAAAGGCCAGTCCCATGATCGTTGTGATGAAATCCGGAGCCACAGATGAAATGGTCCAGCGAATGGTCCAGCGCGTTGAAGAACTGGGTCTCAAGGCTCACGTCATCCAAGGGACCGAACGGATCGTGATTGCAGCCATTGGAGACAAACGCGGCAGCGAGAAAGACGCCCTCGCCTCCTGCGAAGAGGTCGAACAGGTCGTGCCGATTCTCGCCCCGTATAAAATCGCCAGCAAGGAAATCAAATCCGAGCCTACCGTCATCAAGGTCCGCGATCTGGTCATCGGCGGCGGGCGGATCGGAGTGATCGCGGGACCCTGCTCCGTCGAGAGCGAAGCCCAAATCATCGACTCAGCTGTGAAGGTGAAGGCCGCAGGAGCGACAGCTTTGCGCGGTGGGGCGTTCAAACCCCGCACCAGCCCCTACTCGTTCCAGGGTATGAAAGAAGAAGGGCTGAAACTCCTTGCAGCTGCACGTGATGCCACGGGTCTGGCGGTGGTGACCGAAGTCATGACTCCGCACCATGTGGACCTTGTCGCCAAGTACGCGGATGTCCTCCAGATTGGAGCCCGCAATATGCAGAACTATCACCTGCTCGAGGCGGTCGGCAAGATCCGCAAGCCGGTCCTACTCAAGCGTGGTCCCTCGGCCACAATGGAAGAGTTCCTGCTGGCAGCAGAGTACATCCTCGATCAGGGGAACCAGGAAGTGATCTTGTGCGAACGCGGGATTCGGACCTTCGAGACGCACACACGCTTCACGTTGCCGCTGGCCAGCGTGCCGTACCTGAAGGAGCGGACACACTTACCGATCGTGGTGGACCCAAGCCATGGCACCGGCATCGCTTCGCTGGTGGCCCCGATGTGCGTGGCCTCTGTCGCTTGCGGAGCGGACGGTCTGATCGTCGAGGTCCACCCCGATCCGAAGAAGGCCATGAGCGACGCCAGTCAGACGATCTCTCCCGAGGCGTTCTCGAAGGCGATGGAACAATGCCGCCTCGTGGCGACCGCTCTCGGCAAGCAACTGGGGTGAAGCTGCTGGCGGGTTCGCAGCCACAATCTTCGTCCCCCTTTGCGTGCTTCGTGAATTTTCTGTTTCCATTTCGACTCGGCTGAATGGGGGGGGAGAAGAATTGAACACCAAGGTCGCGAAGCACGCGAAGGGGGGAAGGTGGATGACTGGGAGAAGTCTGTGACCTCAAACAGCACTTTGAGGATGCAATCCAAGGACACCCTGGATCATTGTCGTCGTGGACTTGAGATCGGGCGGGGTTTTGAGAGCTCGCTGGGTGGTTTGCCAAGTGCGTTTCACACCCCCTGTCGGGCCTCGCCCCTACCCTGTCTTGCCTCAATTGCGAACTTTGACAATACTTCGGCAGGAATTGCCGAACGGCACAACTCCGTGAACTCATAGAACTTCCTGTTCTCGCCATGGGATGGCCGCAGGATGTTCTGATAGATGAGGGCGGAAGCAGGCCCCGGTACACCGCGAGGAAGGGACTCCCGCATGGCTGATTCTTTGAAACTCATTCACGCCACCCGGCTGTTGCTCGACGAGCCAGTGCTGGGCGCTGGCCCACTGTCTGGCGAAGAGCGACGCCTGGTCGAAGACGCGACGATCACCGCATTTCACCGCATCGTGGAAGCGTGCGTCGATCGCCGCGCTGACATGCTGATCCTCAGCGGGGACACGTTCGACGAGACCTCATTCACCCTGCGAGCCCGCGCCACGTTGACCGATGCCCTGAACACGCTTGATGAGCAAAGCGTGTCAGTCTTCATCACGCCCGGTACGATGGACTCGGCAACGACATGGCGGCGGCTCGGGAACTTGCCTGACTCCGTCACGCTCTTCACCAGTGAAAAAGACAGCCCGGTCGAGATTACCGAACGCGGCAAAGTCTTGGGCATGGTCAGCTGCCTGTCTCCCTCGTCGCGGGCCATCTCGGCCCCGCGCTCGAACAAGACGGGTGTCATTCAAATCGGCGTCGTGCCCGAGGGAGACATTCCTTCGGGTCGACTTGAAGACTGGCTCGATTCCAAGATTACGGGATGGAATTACCTCGCACTCGGGGGCGGCGATAGCAGTCGATCCATGAAGCTCGTCGGCGGTTTAGCGCACGCGCCCGGCGCTCCCCAGCCGCTGCGCCCCACAGCACTGGGTGCCCATGGATGCACGTTCATCGAACTCGATGCCAGTGGGTCGCTGCATCAGGAGCAGATCCGCACCGCGACCGTCCGCTGGGAGCGGGTGAGTGTCGAGTGTTCCACCTCGACCAGTTGGGAAGAACTCACCGAGAAGATGGCTCTGCAGCTACTGGAATACGAAACCCATCCCATTGAAAGTCTGTGGAATTTTGAATGGGTGCTGCGTGGGCGGGGCGATGTGTTTGATGCACTGGCCGAGCCGCGTCGACACAAGGAGCTGTGGGATGCCATCGATCACGAGGCTCACTCGACGGATGTTCGGCGTCGCCACCAGCTGAAGCGTGAGATCATCGAGACGGGCAAAGATCACGCAGCTGCGGATCTGTTGAAAGAGTTCTCGGAGACCGTGACGGGCGTCCTCAATCCGCAGGATGCCTTCTGGAAGAAACGCGGACAGCAGTTCACTGACATGGCGACCCCGTGGGGGCGAAAGCTGGCGGGACTGGTTGAGAATTCGGATGTGGTGCAGGTGGCGGAAGAGGCAAAGCGGTTGGCTCGCGGATGGTGGACCTGATCCGGTTCACGGGGAGAGCGGGCAGGCAAACAGCGGCGGGATGACGATTCCGTCGCAGTCAAGGAGGACAAATAGCCATGAAGATCACTGAACTCCAAGTCGAACGATTCGGCGTCTGGAGCGAGTTGACATTGCCCCTGACTGCCGGGGGTGTCAATGTGTTTTACGGCCCGAACGAGGCCGGCAAATCGACGCTCATGCGGTTCATCCGCGCCATGCTCTTCGGATTTCGGCCGCAAGACGAACGGACCGCTGGACCGCATCCGACGCCGATCCGCTGCGATGGGGCCCTGCGCATCGAGAAGGCGGGACGCGAGCACCTCGTCCGGCGGATTAGCGCTCCGGGCACGCGCGGACGGCTGATGATCGATGGCGTCGAAGACCCGATCAAGACGGAGGCTCTCCTCAAGAATCTGCTCGGCGGTATCACTGAACCGATCTACGAAAACATCTTCGCAATCGGTCTGAGCGAATTGCAGGAGCTGGCCACTCTCGACGGAGAAGAAGTCGCCCGGCATATTTATGGGATCTCGCTCGGTCCGGACGGGGAGCGAATTCTCAAGGCGTATATGGGCTCCGACAGCGAAGGCAAACAACTGCTGGATGAAACAGCCCGCGAAGGCGAGTTGCTGAATCTGGTTCGTGATTTGGATGCCGTCGATCGCGAGCTGTTGAATCTGGGCGATCCCTCTCGCAAGTACGACGAATTGATCGCCAAACGCGATCAACTCGACAGTGACATCGCTGATCGAAAGCAACGCCAACTCCAGCTGCATCGCGAGATTCGTGGACGCGGGTTCATGGACCGTGTTCACGCCCCGTGGAGCAAAGAACGCCAGCTGCGGCGCGAGATGGACGGCTTGCCCCAGTTGGTGAACTTCCCGAATGACGGCCTGCAGAAGCTGGATGGCTGGGATGCCGAGATCGAGTCCATCGATGGGCGACGCCGCCTGGCACAAGCGGATGTCGATCGCCTGGAAACCGAGGTCGCCCGCAACACGCTCGACCCGCATCTGGAAGAGCAAGCCACCGCCATCCGGCAGATGCTGGGCGAGCAGGAGTCGGTTCGTTTCATTGAGCGCCGCTTGATCGATCGTCGGGCTCGGCAAGAAGTCACCAAGCGGCAGCTCGATCAGGCACTGGTCGGATTGCAGGGACGCTGGGCCACCGATCGTCTTGAAGAGACCGAGTTCTCTCCAGCAGCTCTGTATCAACTCTCGCAGGCCGCGCGACAGTTCCAGCGAGCCGGAGCCAGTCGTGGGCGGATCATCCGCCGGTACAAGCAGTACGCTGCGATCGCGAATCGGAAACTCGCCTCCACTGAAGAGCAGATTCGTCATCTGGGAGGCCTGACGTTCCCGCAAGCTCGTGAACATGCCCATCGCCGACTCGAAGAACTCGAACAGCTGATGGCGTTGCGGTCGCGAGAGACGAATCTCACCGAGCTGATGTCGGGCTTGGATCTTCAAATTGGACTGATCAATCGCCCTAAAGACTTGCCGGATTACTTCTATGCGACCCTGTGGTTCTTTGGAATTGCCGGGATTCTCCTTTTGGCTGCGGGGCTACTCTCCCTTCTGGAAGTGGGCCCGATAGCCAACACCACTTCGTGGTTCTTCAGCAGCGCCCCGTGGATTGTGGGGGCCACTTACCTGAGCGTGGCCGCTCTATGCGGCGGTGTGGTTTGGGTCATGAAGGAACACTTCGAGCCCTCGCGTTACGGACTCGATTCACTCCAGCGTCGCCGCCGAGACATCGATCACGAACTGTCCGAAGTGCGGCACGAGATCGTCCGCATTACCCAGCTGGATGTCGCCCGCGGACCGATGCCCACTCTTGCCGACACGATGGGCGAGGAGCCTGACAGCCTGACCGAGGACTCGGTGGCCAAGGCCATTCGCCGCCGCATCGCAGAGTTCGATGCCCTCGAACGGCAGTCGCAGCGAATCGATTCCATTCGCAATCGCATGGCTCGATTGCGTCAATCCCTGAAGACCCGACAGCGCGACATCGTCAACGCCCGCCGCTATTGGTGCGAGCAGCTCAGACGGCTTGGACTGCAAGAAACGCTGAAGGTGAAGGAAGCGTTCGACCTTCTGCAACTGGTCGCCGATGCGCGTCGGTTGTGGATCGAGTGGCGCGATGACAATCGCGAACTGGAGAACGATGACCGCCGCGTAATGGATTTCCGCAGCCGTGTGGAAGGCATGGCGCGACGCAACGGACCGCGCGACGCCAAGTTCGATTGGTATCAGCTGCTCTCGCAATGGGAAATCCAACTGCGCCAGATCGAGGACTCGCGTCAGCTGCTGTCCCGCCTGACGTTGGAACTTGATGACAAGCGGAAGAAGCTGAGTCAGATCAGCGACTCGGTCACGACGGTGCGATCCTCGCGTTCGAAGCTGCTCAGCTTGGCGGGGGCGACCGATCGCGTGGACCTTGTGGGAAAGCTCAAGGCGTTCCAGCGCTACAACGAACTCGTGCGGCTGCATGCCGTGGCTCAGGAAGAGGTCGCCAGTGCAGCCCGACAGGAGCCTGACCTGGCGGTTGTCGAGGACGACCTGCTGCGCTTCGATCCTTCGAAGAACGAAGAACAAACCATTCTGCTGCGGGTCGAGTTGTTGCAGATCGACGAGCAGTTCCAACAGCTGTTCGAGAAGCTCGGCCGCATCAAGCAGGAGATTCTGGATCTCGAAAACGATCGCCGGGCCTCGTCACTGAAGTTCGAGCGGGCTCAGCTCGCCGATCAGCTAAACCAGTCAGTGGATCGCTGGCTGGCCCTCAAGGCGTGCGGCCAGACTGTGGAGAAAATGCGGTCGCGCGTCGAACGCACCTGCCAGCCGGAAATCCTCAAGCACGCGTCGGAATACCTCGAACGCCTGACCTGTGGCAAGTACCACAACATCTGGACACCGCTCGGTCAGCGGCATCTGGTCGTCGATGACGAGAAGTCTGAATCGCTGAAGGTCGAACACCTCAGTAAGGGCACCCGCGAGCAGGTGTTCCTCGCAATCCGCCTGGCCGTGATGAAGGACTTCTCCGAGCGCGGTGTCGAGCTGCCGATGGTCCTCGACGACGTGGTCGTGAACTTCGACCAACTCCGCACCGAGGCCGCCGTGCGCACGCTGCTGGAGTTCGCCGAACAGGGCCAGCAGATCATGATGTTCACCTGCCACCTGCACCTGGCGCATCTGTTCGAGAACCAGGGGATCGAGCCGATCTGGCTACCCGCTCGTGCTGGGGCCGGGGCGCGTGAAGGGCAACGGGCATAGGAGGCATCTCCGAGTGTCGTCTTTCGCTCCGCGAAAGAACGTCCATTGCGGAGCAAGAGGCGATCTCCCTATCCGTGATTGCGATACCGTTGCTCAAAAACCATCAGCACCTTCCGTGTTGACATCTCAGCTCCACAGCCTGAACATCCACTGGTCGTGATTGCTTCGAACTATTAGGAGTTGACTCCAGACGAGCATTCCGGCTTCACATTAACAGCGTCAATGATCAGCAGAAGCAGCTTTTGTCAAATCCAGTCAGGTCCAGCCACTCGCCAATGACTTCAGCAACGATCAAACTCTTCCTTCCTCGCGGCGACGCGAAGAGCCTGCGTACCGCCGAAATTTCCAACTGGACGGGAAAAGCCGTCGCGGCACCGCGGACCGAACTGGATGAGCTTCTCTCTCGTGAGGAACTCGACAAAGCCGGTGTCTATATTCTCATCGGTACCGATCCATTAACCAACGCACCTCGTGCTTACATCGGCGAGGCAGAGGTCATTCGCGATCGCCTCAAGCAACACAAGACAGAGGAATTTTGGGTTTCGGCCATTGTCTTCGTCAGTAAGGACGAGAATCTGACCAAAGCCCATGTGAGGTATCTGGAGAGCCGCCTTCTTCTCGAAGCCGCCAAGGTCAACCGTTTCACGCTCGAACAGAATCAAGCGAACGGATCGAGACTACCCGAGTCGGACCGCGAAGACATGGAGGTGTTCCTCGCCCGTATTCGACAGCTCCTCCCCGTCCTCGGTTCGGACATTCTCGCACCGATTGCACAACTTGCCGCCAAGGACCAGCCTGGCGGTGTACTCTTCTGCCGGCTCAAGGGGGCCGAAGCGCGAGGACAGCGAACAGCAAATGGCTTCGTCGTATTTCAAGGCTCGACAGCCGTCTTGGAGGAACGCCCATCGGCTGAAAGCTACCCCTACGTTTTAGCCCAGCGGAAGCAACTAATCGCTGATGGAACGCTCATCGAGAAGGACGGATTTCTCGCATTCACGAAAGATTCAGAGTTTGCTAGCCCATCCGGAGCGGCAGTCGTCATTCACGGCGGAAGCGCCAACGGACTCACTGCCTGGAAATCCCAAGATGGAAACACACTCAAGCAACTCGATGAACAGCTGTAATCAGCGCCCTCTCCCATCTGGCTGTGGTTGTAGCCGTAGCCTAGGGGATTGAGTCGTTGAAATTGATCCGTTGGTAAGGAGACAATCTCGATGCCAGTCATCTCAATGTTTTACGGGATCATCGTCTCGCTCTATTTCCTCGACAACAAGCGGCATCAACGCCCACACATTCACGTTGGATACCAAGGTGATGAAGCTGTACTTTCGATCCCAGACGGGGATCTCTTGGAAGGGACTCTCCCGCCCGGTAAACTCAGAATGGTGCTGGCATGGATCGAAATTCATGCGGACGACCTGATGGCTGATTGGGAACTGGCCGTGAGCGGGCAGCCACCATTCAAGATCGAACCGCTGAGGTAATCATGAATCCACGTGTCTTGGCTGTGGTTCCAACAGATGATTACCGTCTGCATTTGACCTTCACGAATGGTGAAGTCGGACTCTATGACTGTCGCCCCGTATTGACATTCGGAGTGTTTCAAGAACTGGCGGACATTCGTTACTTTCAGCGTGCGACCGTGTCGCTCGGAACCGTGGTTTGGCCGCATGATCAAGACATCTGCCCAGATACTCTTTACGAAGACTCGGTCCGAGTGAATTCGGCAGCCGTTGCGAACACCCCAAGTGAGCATCCGGCATGACCCAGATGGTGGTTCCTTTGAGAATGCTCTAGAACCAGGGAGCGGGCGTCCACCCTGCTCGCCATAATGTTTGCTCAGTGCGGCGCGTTGCGTTACTACCGGTAAATCAACGACGAGGCCGATACCGTTTGCAGTGGAGCCAGTCGCAGTTCGCCCAGCGAAGACTGGATCGTCAGCGTCTGATGGACCGGAACCGCTCCGAACCGCGATTCCAGTACCAGCGTGCCGACGTTTCCCTGACCATCGGTCAGCTGGTAATGCCCGCCGGGAATCCGGTCGAAAAACCCGAGCGCGGTTGATGGGGTCTGCCGAGCCACCTGAGTGGCACTCAAGCGGGGCACGACCGGCAGGTTCTGCATCACCGATGGTCCCGCATAGATCGGTCGGTTCTTCGCCCGCGTGGCGGCGATTTCTTGCTGGATCTTCTGGTCCCCCGACCAGAGGATGGCAAAAGCCACCACGGAGGCGATCAAGCCGAGCAGACGCAACAGCGGGCGGGCGGTGTCGGAGGACGAGTTCACGACGAATCCCATTCAATCAGCGATGACGTGGCGAATGATGGAGGCAAAGCCCCACTGAAGGTATCGGCGGGCTGCGACTCGTCCTGTGGGGTAAACTGTGCGGCGCGAGCGGCCCGTGAGAAACCCGGCGTCCTGTAGCGATGGTAGCGTCTGGTCGTCTGATCGCGGCGGGTGACCGTCACTGCACAACGGTCCAGTCAGCGACCGAAAGCAAGGCCGATTTGATGTACGATTACCAGAAAACTCCGCGGAGCGAGATCATCTCTCAGGAGGGGCTTTCCTTGAATACCGATGAGGGTATATAGTTACCTGACCAGCACCAGAGTGGTGATTGGACTTCGGCTCATTTTGGGGACTCGGTGTCATGGCCCTCACCAGCAGGTCGCGCCCAACCCGGTTGAAATTCCACCCGGATGCATACCGATTCGTCTTCGAAGCCCTGCAGTTCACGCAGGAGCGGCTGAAGAAAACCACACAGGATGCAGAAGACGACTCCGCTCATATCAGCGGACCGGAACTGCTGCTCGGGGTCCGGGAGTTGGGCCTCAAGAAATTTGGATTGCTGGCGAAAGCCGTTTTCCTGCACTGGGGTGTCAAATCCACAGATGATTTCGGCCGCATCGTCTTCGAGCTGATCGAATGCGGAGAAATGCGGAAGACCGACCGCGATCAACTCACCGACTTTTTCGACGTGTACGACTTTGAACAGGCACTGGTCTGTGACTATCCGATTGATACGGATGCCGCCTTTAAACGCAATTCGCCAGCTCCTGCTCCGACCGGCGAATTGTAAGCCACTCCACATGATCGGTCGAGATTCTACCGAGCGAGAAACACTCGCTTGGCAGTCTGCAGTTGGTCCGCGAAGAAATCGCCTTCATCCCCGAGTTGCTTCAGCTCCAGAATCGCGGCCTCAAACCGTCGTTGGCCCTCAGTGGCCATCGTGCCCATCATCTGGAGCGATAGCGACCGAAAGCCTTCCGCCATCCACTGGCTCGCGGGCTTTTCCGCCTCGGTAAATGCCGTCCGGGCAGTCTCGAATTCGTAATGTGCAGCCTGCTCTTGCCCCACAGCCAGACGCTGCGCGCCGACCAGCCAGCGTGCGTTGCCGACGAACTCAGGTCCAAGCTCTTCTTCAATTGCGATTCGGCGATGAACCCGAGCGAGGTCCAGAGCGGCCTGGAGATCGGACGGCGTCGGCTGGACGGCCTCATCTCCCCAGCCGGGCCACAAATTCGAACTCACGTTGTAGGCCAGCTTCCGGGCTGCGGAAAGTCGCTCGCGACCACCTTTTGACTGGGTGAGGCGGCGGGCTTCATGCAGGGCGTACTCGACCCCTGCTCGCCCGATCCACACCATCTGCGGCAGCTTCCTCTGAGAGAAGAGCTCTCTGACCGCCAGATTGAATCCTTGGATCACCTGTGCCTGGTCGCCCAGTGCGACCAGGCGAGACACAGCCTCGAAGGAATCGAGTTGGTCCAACGCATCCAAGGCGCGGGCGACGGTCGTGTTCAGCTGTTCGTCGTCATCGGACATGGCAAGGCTCCTTGGTCTGGTGAGAATGAGTCATCACTTCAGAGTACACATTTCCCCAACGAAAACCCAAGGGTGACCAACGTCCTGAATGCAAAAGGAAACTCAAGACTTCCGTGAGGCCCGCAGCCGCCGAGTGAGCATCAGTCGGATGAACCAGCAAGGCAGAAGTCGAAACACAGTGGCCGACACCTTCACGCCCCAGCCCGGATAGACGGCTGCTGCTCCGCCCTCGAGAGCAGACAGGGCACAGGACACCACTCGATCGTTGGGCTGTTTGAGGAAACCCTGCCCAGAACGCTCGGCGTCTTGACCGCCAACGCGGCGTGCGGTCTGGCTGAATGTCGTCGGAGTCGGGCCCGGACAGACGGCGGCCACGTGGATTCCCTCGTCGATCAGCTCGATCCTCAGGGCTTCAGAAAAGCTCGTCACAAATGCCTTCGTCGCGGCATAAATGGCCATGTCCGGCAGAGGCAATACACCCGCCAGCGAGCTGACATTCAAAATGCCCGCTGGACGATCCCGTCGCAGAAACGGTAGCAAAGCGTGCGTCAGCTGGACCAGTCCCGAGATATTCACATCGATCTGTTCCTGAATTCTGTCGGCCTCTGCGGTCTCGAAGGGACCGTAGTCGCCGAGCCCTGCGTTGTTGATCAGGAGGTTGATGGGCGTCTGGAATACGGCAATCAGGCTGACCACACGCTGCCGCCCGGCACTCGTCGAAATATCCGCCGGGCATACGATGACTTCTAGGCGAGGGTTGAGTCGCAGCATTTCTTTTCGGACAGTTTCGAGTGCCTCCGCACGCCGTGCGACGAGAACAAGTCGTCGCGCACGATTGGCCAGCTGTCGAGCAAACTCGACCCCCAATCCCGCCGACGCCCCCGTGATGACCGCTGATACGCCATTCAACGAAAAAGTCTCAGCCAAGAGGGCCTCCGGAACCGCAGGATGTCACCAGGACTTCAACGAGTGTAGCAGGTGGTGCCCATTCGCAGAGTTCCCGACGCACGAGGATCGCCTCCTCCACGACGGATCACAAACGCGGTACGATATCCTCGACATGATTGACTCAGCTGCCTACCTGCGAATCCTGAGCCCGGGAGCCTCCACCGAGGCCGAGGGGATCTCGCTGATTGAGTCGGTCCAATTCGAGAATCCGGCTCTGGCGTGGAGGCGTTTACAGGCGATTGCGTCCACTCCCACTGACCGGGAGTTGCTCGCGCGCGTGATGCCCGCACTGTTGGCGGCCCTCGAAGAAGCGGCCACTCCAGATTTGTCTCTGGTCAACCTCGATCGATTCCTGCGATCAGGTCTCGATATCTCGCACACTCTGAGTTTCCTGGCCGAGAACCCGCGGGCCGTCGAGATTTTGGTGCGGCTGTTTGTGGGGAGCCAGTACCTGACAGAGATTCTGCTCCAGAATCCCGGGTATCTCGAGCGTCTGACCCAGCACAATCGGCTGGCCGAAATCAAAAGTCGACAGCAGTTCTTCGAGGAGGGATTGGCTGTCTCGTCGACCGCGAGGGATTGGTCGACCCGATTGACCGCACTCCGGCATTTTCAAAAGTGGGAGCTGTTGCGGATTGCCGCGTGCGACACGTTTGGCTTGATGGATTTTAAGGCCACAACTCTCCAGCTGTCCCTTCTCGCTGACGGACTCGTTCAACTGGTCTTGTGGTACGCCTGCCAGGAGCTGGA
Organism: Planctomycetota bacterium; assembly: GCA_043777375.1. Classification (GTDB taxonomy): domain Bacteria; phylum Planctomycetota; class Planctomycetia; order Planctomycetales; family Planctomycetaceae; genus TH-plancto1. Next base: position 26,178 of record JAYWHX010000159.1, read on the forward strand.
AATTGCGGCGAGCGATTTCTGTGTTTTGGCGATGGGCAAACTCGGTGGCGAGGAGTTGAACTACAGTTCGGATATTGACCTGGTCTTTGTGTGCGAAGGGGACGGCGGGGCCTATGCGTCACTGGCACAACGGCTGATTCGCGGCCTGTCGGACATGACCACGACCGGTTTTCTGTATCGAGTCGACATGCGATTAAGGCCGTGGGGCCGAGCCGGAGCACTGGTGACGACTCGACAGGCTTACATCGACTACATCCGCAAGGACGGACGACTCTGGGAGAAGCAGGCCCTCCTCAAGGCGAGACCCATCGCGGGCAACATGGATGTCGGGATGGCCGTCCTCAAGGGACTGGAGCCGCAGATCTTTCAAGTCGAAGCGGAGGTTGCTCGGAACAGCGTCCTGACGATGAAGAAGGAAATCGAAGACAAACTGGCCTCGCAAGGATTGCTCGAAACTGAACTCAAGGGCGGACGAGGTGGTATCCGGGACATCGAGTTCACTGCCCAATACCTGCAACTCGTTAACGGCTGGGAGAATCCCAGTATTCACAGCATCAACACTCTCGATGGACTTGTCCGGCTGGCCGATCACGATTACATCCAAGCCGATGAGTACCGACAACTGACCAGCGGCTATGTCTTCTTGCGAACGGTCGAGCACTCACTCCAGCTGATGCACAACAAGCAAGAGCACGCCTTGCCGAAGTCGCCGCGTGAGCTGGGATGCCTCGCTCAGCGAATCGATTTCCCCGGTCCAGCGGAGTTCATGGCCTACCATGATCGCCACCGGGCAGCGATCCGACGCATCTTTGATAAATACGTCGAACGCCGGGCCTCAGCGACGACCGCAATGGTTCCTCACGCGTCGATTACGCAACACTTTGGGGGAGCGACGGACGGCTATGCCGATCGATTTGATGAGGACCAGCAACGCCGGCATCTCCGTCTACTGGAAGAGCTCGGTCCCACAGCTCGCTTGCGCGTGGAAGCAATCGCAGCAGGCGAGAATCGCTGGGAAGTGACGATCGTCGGATATGACGAATCAGGGGAATTGTCGGCCATCTGCGGCCTACTGCTCTCGCACGGGATGAACATCGAATCCGGTGACATCTTCACGGGGCACTCCGTCGGCGGCCCCGCTGCAGGGACAGTCTCGCACCGCAAGTTTATCGATGTCCTCCAAGTTCGCGCCCACGGCCCGGAACCCGATGGCGAATTCTGGTCGAAGTACGAGACGGAACTCATCACCTTGATCCATGCAGGCCATCCGGAAGCCCGCGCAGCCCACCAGGGACGACTCGCCCGCCGCGTGGTCGGTCTGCTCGATTTCGAGCCGGACACGCCGTCTCTGTTGCTGCCACTCGAAATCGAATTCGACAACGATACGGCGGTCGATGCCACGGTCTTGCGGATCTCGGGCGAGGACACGATCGGCTTCCTCTACGAACTGGCCAATGCACTAACTCTCAGCGGCATCCAAATCCAGCGTGTCGCCATCCGCAGCTCGGGTCAACTCGTGAGCGATACGCTGCACGTCACCGATGACTCCGGGCAGAAGATTACAGAGCCTCAACGCCTGCGAGAGCTGCGCGCCGCTGTGATTTTGATCAAGCACTTCACGCATTTGCTACCACAGTCTCCGAATCCGGAAGCGGCATTGCTGCACTTTCGTGAGCTGCTGGCGAAGCTGTTTACCCGGCCTGATTGGTCAGAGCAGGTCGCCTCACTCGATCGAACCGAAGTTCTCGGGGCCTTGTCACGCATGCTGGGCGTGAGTGACTTTCTCGGAGAGGAACTCCTGCGGCAAGAGCTAGGGCGCGTGCTGCCGATCGTCACCGACTCCGCGATTCGGAAGGAGGCGAAAGAACTCGTCCCACTCCAGAGCGAACTCGATGAGGAGCTCCAGTCTGCCACTACGCCGGAGATGCAACGACAAGTCCTGAATGCCTTCAAGGACCGCGAGATGTTGCGGGTTGACATGCGACACATTCTCGGGCATCAGGAATCGTTCACGGGGTTCTCTCACGAGCTGACGGACATTGCCGAGGTCACGATCGAAGCGACTCGGCGCATTTGCGAGAGCGAACTTCAGCAGCAATACGGCTCACCGCAAACGGACGATGGCCGCCCGTGCCTATTGTCGATCTGCGCTCTTGGGAAATGCGCCGGACGAGAGCTGGGATTCGCTTCGGACATTGAGTTGATGTTCATCTTTGAAGCCTCCGGCCACACTTCCGGTCCGGAACAAATCAGTAATGGGGAGTTCTATGAACGCTTGGTCGACCTGTTCATGAAGTCGATTCACTCCCGTTGCAAAGGGATTTTCGAAATCGACCTGCGGCTGCGTCCCCATGGAAAAGCAGGCAGCCGGGCCGTCTCGATGGAATCCTTCGAACGGTACTTCGGTCCCAACGGTCCCGCCTGGCCCTTTGAGCGACAGGCATTGGTGAAGCTTCGTCCCATCGCGGGAGATGACGGTTTGGGACAACGAATTGTGACCCTCCGCGATAACCTCATCTATACCGGTTCGGCCTTCGATGTGGCGGCTATGCGGGCCATGCGCGACAAACAGATTCGACAGCTGGTCACCCCGGACACATTCAACGCCAAGCTCAGCCCCGGTGGACTGGTCGATATCGAGTATCTGGTTCAGGGGTTGCAGATGATGCACGGGCGAGACCACACGGTCGTGCGGTCTCCCAATACTCGACAGGCGATGAAGGGTCTGGAAGTTGCGGGCATTCTGTCTCCGGAACAACGTCTCGGCTTGCGAGATGCCTACCGATTCCTGCGGCGGCTGATTGATGCCCTGCGAATGGTGCGAGGCGATGCGATGGACCTAACAGTGCCACCCCGTCAGTCCGACGAGTTTCGATTTCTCGCCCGGCGGATGCGGCTGTTTAAAGACACAACGGACATTTCTGCGGATCTGGAATCGTACTCCAGTCTGGTGCTCGAATTGAGCAAGACTCTGCTCCCGGGCTTCCATCCGCAGCCTGTCGTTCCGGGGACTCCCGACAAACGCTACAACTCCGGTGGATGAACCTCGCGCGACACTGAGTGAGTCACTTCAGCCAGCGGTGTGGCGTGAGCCCCAGAAGTTCCATCCGGCTCGCGTCGGACGCTCGACAGAAAGCCCGCTCCCCCATCGAACGCAGAAGTAACACGGATGATGAGTTCACAAGCGACAGCTGGCACCGCGAGACATGTGTTCCGCAGAGTGTTGATTCTCAGCTGCGTGTTGTCCGCCTGGTCAGTTTTTGTAAACGGAGCCGACCGCGCGACCGGACGCGATCGTCCGCCCCCGCCCCCACTGTCGCAGCACATCTGCTCGCTCGTGATCACAGCAGAGCAGGTTCGCCCACACATCGAGTTCCTCGCCAGTCCCGCGCTCGCGGGTCGCGATGGACAGGGTGCGATCGTGGCAGCTGAGTACATTGCTAAAACGCTTCGCGAGGCGGGACTGCAACCCCTCTTTGGAGATGAGTATTTCCAGTCCATCCCCGATGCGGTTCAGTCCGACGGCACTCAACCGGTGATTGGCCGGAACGTCGGTGCAATCTGGCCGGGTACCGATCCGCGATTGCGAGGCGAAGTGATCGTCCTCGCCGCGCATTACGATCATTTGGGAGTCCGGCGTGGAACAATCCATCCGGGTGCCGACGACAACGCCAGTGGTGTCTCGATGCTGTTAGAGACAGCACGCTACGTGTCGCAGCTTCCACAGAAGCCTCGTCGCAGTATCGCTTTCGTCGGCTTCGATATGGAGGAGGAATTGCTGTACGGGTCGCGCTGGTTCGTCGCGCATCCACCGATTCCGCTCTCTCAAATGAAACTGATGGTCACGGCGGATTTGATCGGGCGATCTCTCGGCGATCTTCCGCTTCCGCTGGTGTTCATGTTTGGGTCGGAACATGCGCCCGCCTTACGAGCATCCATTGCGAACGTTGGCATCCCGAGCGGGTTGGAAGTCGGTCGCCTGGGTGTCGACTTCATTGGCACTCGCAGCGACTACGGGCCGTTTCGCGATCAGCGGATTCCATTTCTGTTCTTCTCCACCGGAGAGCATCCCGACTACCACACCCCGCGCGATACTCCCGACCGCATCGAGTACGACAAACTGAGCCGTATCTCGAGTCTGATGGCCCAGCTGGTCGTGCAGGTCGCGAACGGCCAGGAGGCTCCGGTGTGGGAGTCGCAACCCGCTCCGGATCTGGAGGAAGCCCAGACGATGGAGCGAGTGACGCAGGTCATGCTGGCCGAGGAAGAGGCCGGTCGCAAACAGCTGTCAGCAACCGTTCGCTTCGTGGCTGGACAGACTCTCGCCAAAACGCGGTATATGCGGGAGAGAGGGTCTTTGAGCCCTGAAGAAAGAGTCTGGCTCCGGCGCAGTGCCCAGTTCCTACTCTTCAGCGCGTTTTGAAACTAATCGGGTTTTGGCTCCGCGAGCTTCAGCGTCCCGCCTTCGTAGACCCGCTTGACCAATTCGACATCCCCAATCGTGTAAACGACGCGGAGCGTCTTGAAGACCCCCGAAGCGGGGTCGCCGAGTAAGTCATTGTTCACCGGCATCTCGATGGCCCCCTCTTTCAATCGCGATCGCACATCGTCGGTGACATCGTAAACCGTCCCTGTCTCATGATCGCCGTATTCGGCCTTCTTGATTTTCAGTGCCCCCTGCAACTTGGGCACAGGGATCAGCAGCAGATCCCCTTCGTTCACCTTCAGCTCCAAACTCTGCCCCCCGAGCTTGTACTTCACCAACAGCGTCTTGGATTTCTGAGGAGCAGGATCGCTCAACAGCGTATTGGCAATCTCCAGCCGCAGCTGTCCGTCTTTGATGCGTTTGGAGACTTTTTCTGTGACATCCACTTTCTCCCCATCAGGCAGCACGCCGTAAACGGCGCTGGTGATTTCGAGGGCGGAGCCATCTGCGGCCTGGGAGATTGATGTGACGACAAATCCGATCAGGCAGAGAATGAAGACACGGGACAACATGAAAAAGATTCCTTCGAACGAACGGGGGCAAGTCAGTGGGAAGTCTATGTTAACCGGCGTACGGGCAAGTGGCCTCACTTATGGATCGACTCCAGTGTTTTAATAACCGCTGCCTCGTCGTAGTTGGCCTCATCAATGGAATATTGAATGAATCCCATGCCATTCTTCGAGGGGAACATGCCGGTTATCATTCGCACAGCTGTCCCAGTTCCACCGGGTGGAGTCATCATTCCCTTGGCGAACATGAAATCCCGTTCTTGTCCATCAATCATCACCTTCTTAGATTCTGAGGACTCGACCTTGAATTGAGCGTTTTGCTGCTGCTGTCCGGCCTGCTGGCGGAATGACTGTTGCATCTGTTCTTCAGTCTGGCCAGTGACCTGCATCTCCATGAGCATGAGTGATGAAGACAAGTTTGGATTATACATCACGATCTTCATCTTCATCACGCCGAGGTTCATGTTCATCCCCATCCCCGGAACCATGTTGGGTGGGACGTCGATCTCAACAATTTCCTTTTGCATCGCAGCGATCTTCACTGGATCCTGTGTAAAAGCTTGTTTGGCGAAGTAAAACGCTCCTCCGCAGCAGAGCGCGAGGCTGACTCCACCCACGGCCGCCAGGATCAAGATGATCTTGCCCCAGTTTGTTCCGGTGGCCGCCGGGGGCCTCTTCTTGCGAGGCTTCGAAGTCTCATCACCCAGATCTTGGTTGTCGTCTTCAAACCCATCGTCGTTGTACTGGTAACCATTCACACCCCGGCTGCATGACCGCTTGAAACTGGTCTTTCCGAGAATCTCGAAATCGGCGACATCTGGTGCATGTCACTGGATCAGAT
>JAYWHX010000160.1:0-31410 GCA_043777375.1 Planctomycetota bacterium
GAGGGTCATCTGACGGAGCAAACCACGCCATCCACCCTAGCTGCGGCTGCGGAGATGTCGTTATCGAGGTTTTCACGGCTCATGAATCGGCTGTATGGAGTGAGCCCGAATCAACGCATCGTTCAGATTCGATGCGACGCGGCAACCCATCTGCTCCTCAGCACCGATCGATCGGTTTCGGAGATTGCCCAGCAGACTGGGTTCTACGATCACAGCTCTTTCTCCCGGGCTTTTCGCAAGACAATCGGGATGACGCCCAAGCGTTACCGAGAGACGATGGCCGGTGAATCCCAGCAGAATTCCTTGACTCGGGCGGATTTCGACAGTTTAGCGGCGATTTTTGCCAAGAAATGAGCCGGGGGAAACGTTAAGATTTTATGAAGATCTTCGCTTCGATGCCCAGTTCGACCTGCTGTTCTTCTGCGAATTCTCGCAGTGGGGAGTTGAAGCATTTGGCACTTTTTTTTGACGGAACGGACAGACAGATGCTCAAGCAGTCATTGGTTCGACGGGGATTCACCCTCATCGAGCTCCTCGTGGTCATTGCCATTATTGCCGTGCTGATTGCCCTGTTGTTGCCTGCTGTTCAGCAGGCGCGCGAGGCGGCTCGCAGAAGCCAGTGTAAGAACAACCTGAAGCAAATCGGGTTGTCCATGCACAATTACCATGATGTCTACAACATGTTTCCTCTGGGGGCCTGTGCTCGGCCCGGTCCATCGTTTGGAATTGACATCTCGATTGGTGCCTTTGCGTCCATCCTGCCCTATCTGGATCAGGCCAACCTCAAGGCACTCTACAACGATTCTAAGCCTTGGGAACAGCAAACGTCGGCTGTCGCAACGACCATTGTGCCGGTGTACGTCTGCCCGTCCAGTATTGGGCCTTCGGTCGATGCCAATCCCATCTTGGCTGCGTATCCAATCGGGTCGCAGATTGCGACAACGAACTATCTGCTGAGCAAGGGGGCCACGAAAGAGTGGTGCTTTGCCCCAAGTGGTACCACAGTAGGAATGTTCGACATCAACCTGAAATGTGGTTTCAGGGACATCACCGATGGATCGAGCAACACGCTGTGTGTTGGTGAAGGGTCCACCGGGGGACTGTGGAAGGTCGCTAACGGGTCCGCACCGACGGTGGCAGTCACGACGAACGCACGAGTCCAGCAGGGATGGATTGCTCCACAGCCCAATCCATTGGCCGCTAAGGGGCTTTCGGGAACCACGACGGCCGGAAACTGGGGGACCACGGTTTACCGGATCAACCAGAATCCCATCATTGAGACCCTCTACAATGACGCGGACCTCGGAAGCTGTGCTCCCAATGCGAATGATTACACGAGCAATTTCCGTAGCCAGCACACCGGTGGCTGCCAGTTCCTGCTGGGTGATGGTTCCGTGCGACTGATCTCGGAAAACATCGACGGTGTCGTTTACAACAACCTCGGCGGAAAAGCCGATGGTCAGGTGGTCGGGGAGTTCTAAACGTTCCCGCGCAGACCCTGAATCCAATCGACGGTCAACCTTGAGTAAGGTTGACCGTTTTGATTTTATCCCTGGTTGTTGTGCGATTGCGTAAGCTTGCCCAATCATTTTCAGGATCAGTGATGCCTTCGGATTCCTCAGTCGCAGAGATCGATGTCATCGTGAGGGCGCTCATCGCCGGGCCTGTGACGCAGTCGATGGAACAGCGAATCCAATTGTGCCAAGAGTGCATTGACTCGATCGCAGTGGTGGCCGTGGAGTGGGCGGAGCTGTGTGCGATCGGCAAGGGGCTGGCGAGCACCCCTTCAACGCGAGCTGAGGAACTGCTCAGTGGCCCAGTCGTGGTTTCTCGGCAACTGCAATTGACGATTCAGACGCTCCGGTCCATTCAACGGAACGGCCTTCCGACGTTGCCCGGTCGGCCCGCCCTGCTGCCGAATGGTCAGCTGTCGGTGCCGGTGCTGCCCACGGCTGGCTTGTTTGACACCTTGGCCTTTATGGGGATTCGAGGTGATGTCCGACTGCAGCCCGATGCTGTGCATTCCTCAGTGCATGGGCGGCTGCCGGAGCAGGTGGCAAATGATCGATATTCAGGATTGATCGCAGTCCTGGGGGCGGGGAATGTCTCTTCGATTCCTGCGACAGACAGCCTGCACTGGATCATGTTTGAAGGCCGCCGAGTGCTGTTGAAGCTGAATCCAGTGAACGAGTATCTCGACTCCGTCTTCCAGCGAGCATTCGCTCCGCTGATCCGCGCCCAGCTGCTGCACATCCTGACCGGAGGAGCGGAGGTGGGTCATGCCTTGATCCATCACCCGGCCATCGAATCGGTCCACATCACGGGGTCGGCTGCGACACACGACGCGATTGTCTGGGGGAGTACTCCCGCAGAACGTGCTCGTCGAAAGCTGGCTCGCGATCCAGTCTTGAAGAAGAAGATCACCAGCGAGCTGGGCAACGTCACACCTTGGATCGTTGTTCCGGGTCAGTACTCGACTCGCCAGCTCGATTCGCAGGCTCAGCATATGGCGGCGTCGATCACCAACAACGCGTCGTTCAATTGCCTGGCCACCAAGGTGATCGTGACTTGGCAAGGCTGGCCTCAGCGAGATGAGTTTCTACAGCGGGTTCAGCATCACTTGTCGCAGACTCCTGTGCGCCCCGCGTACTATCCGGGGGCTGTCGAACGGTATCAGCGTTTTACGGGGACCGCGACGACTGCGGATGCGCGTGGATGCCTGCCTTGGACTCTCCTGACTGGGCAGTCGTTCGAAGAGCGTCCCGAGTTGTTTCAGGAAGAGTCGTTCGTGTGCGTCTGTGCGGAAACCGCTTTGGGCGGTGACACTCCGGAGCAGTTCCTATCGTTCGCCACCGATTTCGTGAACCATCAAATGACGGGCACCTTGTGTGCATCGGTCACTGTCACACCGGAGTTTCGTCGTCAGCATGGTCCCGCGTTCGAACGTTGCCTGACGAGTCTGCGATACGGAACGGTCTGCGTGAATCAATGGTCAGGAATTGCCTACGGAATGACCAGTCCGCCCTGGGGTGCGTATCCCGGTGAGGAGATCGGGAATGTCCAAAGTGGGATCGGGTCTGTCCACAATCTATACTTGCTTGATCGTGTCGAGAAAACTGTCTTGGAAGGCCCTCTCGTGAACTTTCCCCAACCTGTCTGGTTTCCGTCTCACAAAAACGCGGGTGGCGTGGCGACCGCATTGGTCAAAATGTACCACCGTCCGTCGATCCTGCGACTTCCGGGTCTGTTGATGGCTGCGGCCCGTAGCCTGTGCTTGCTGCTGGCTGTACTTCTGTGCTGTGCGTCCACTGTCTGTGCGGCTGAAGAGGTCGCGGGGCAATCCTCGGCTTTGAAGGCGAAGCTGCTGACTCCACACGACAAGGTTCAATTCGAGCTACAAGCCGCTCTCATCAATGCATCGCCGGGTGATGTCATTGAGCTGGCCGCTGGCACGTTTCATTTCACGACTGAACTGAATGTCGTTTGCGACAACGTCACCATTCGCGGAGCCGGGCCAGAAAACACGATTTTGTCCTTCCGCGATCAGTCCGCTGGCAGCAGCGGCATTGTGGCGACGGGGAACTCGTTCGTGATTGAGAACTTGGCTGTGGAAGACACAGTCGGCAACGCGATTAAAGTTCTAGGAGCGAAGGATGTCACGTTCCGCAATGTGCGAGTCGAATGGACCGCCGGGCCGAAGACGACGAACGGGGCGTACGGAATTTATCCGGTGGAGTGCCAGAATGTTCTGATCGAGAACTGTGTCTCAATCGGAGCCTCGGACGCTGGGATCTACGTGGGACAATCTCAGGATGTGATTGTGCGAGGTTGCCAGGCTCGGCAGAATGTCGCCGGAATTGAGATCGAAAACAGCCTGCGAGCAGACGTATATAATAACACGGTGACAAATAACACCGGCGGGATACTAGTCTTTGACTTGCCGGGATTGACCCTGACTAATGGCGGGAATGTTCGAGTTTATAAAAACCGAGTCATCGACAATAACCACGAGAACTTCGCTCCGCAGGGCTCCATGGTGGCCGATGTCCCTGCTGGGACAGGAGTCATGATCTTGGCCATGGATCAGGTCGAGATCTTTGAGAACGAAGTGACGGGCCATCAAACCAGCAACGTGATGGTTGTCAGCTTTCTGATCACTCAGCGGAAGATCACCGACAAAAAATACGATCCGTTCCCCGAGCAGATCTCGATTCATCACAATCAGATCGCTGGCGGCGGAAAGAAGCCCGCAGGTCAGATCAGTACGCTCCTGCTTCCGGTGGTGGGCGGCACGTTTCCCGACATCTTCTACGATGGCATCCTCAGCCCCGCGACAAAGGTCGACGACCAGGGGGCCCAAGTCATGCCGCTCCGAATTCGCGAGAACGGCGATGCGACGTTTGCCAACATGAATGTCGGCGATCTTTCTGTCGAGAATGTGACCAGCGGCAAGTACAGCATTGGAAGAACCCTCGATCCGTACGGGGCCGACATTCCCGCGATTAACGCAGTCACATTGCAGCCTCATCGCCCGGCGACTTCTCTGGGCAATCCGGCAGCCCCTGTCTACCGCGCAGCTCCCCAACTGCTCTCGAAATGGGGGCTGTTCGAGATGCATGATGGCCACTGGACTCCCGCAGCTGACCTGCTGGAGTATGAACTGAACACTCCACTGTTTTCGGATGACACCATCAAGCACCGGGCGGTTCGGCTTCCCCGTGGGGAGCAGATGGCGTGGCATGACACCGAGTCATTGGAGTTTCCGGTTGGGACGGTGATCGCCAAGACTTTTGCGTACCCGGATGACACCGCTGACCGAACACCGGGTGAGCGATTTGTGGAAACTCGGGTCGAGTTTCGCGAAGCCTCGGGCTGGTACGGATACTCATATGTTTGGAGCGAAGACCAGTTGGATGCCACGCTCAGTCTGGGTGGGGGGGCTGTGGATGTCTCCTGGAAATCAGCGGATGGAGAGATGCACCAGAATCAGTACCAGATTCCGAATGCCAATCAGTGTCTGAGTTGCCATAGCCAAGACAACAAGTATGTCCCCTTGGGGCCCACGGCCAGAAATCTGAACCGATCGGGTTTGGGAAAAGACATCGAAAACCAGCTGACGAGTTGGGTCGCGCGTGGAGTGTTGAAGGGGTGTCCTGAGCCGGACCAACGCCCCACGCTCGCAAAGTATGATGATCCCTCGACCGGGTCAGTGGACCATCGGGCACGGGCGTGGCTAGAGGTCAATTGCGCCCACTGCCATAACCCAGCAGGTTCCGCCCGGACATCCGGACTCGACCTGCGCACGGTGCAGACGGATGCGGCCAAGTACGGCGTCTTCAAGTCGCCGATCGCAGCTGGAAATGGAACCGGCGGCAGGAAGTACGACATCGTTCCCGGCAAGCCTGACGAATCGATTCTGATGCACCGGCTGGAGACTAAGATCCCTGGGGCGAGAATGCCAAGTCTGGCTCGCAATCTGATCCATGAGGAATCCAATCAGCTGATTCACGAGTGGATACTCTCGATGCCTGCTGGTCGCTAGACCGGCTAACCGGGCATGAACGCGGGGAGCGAGATGCTCTCAACGTGCCGATCACCTGATGAGTTGATCGGCCAGAGCTTTGTCACGTGCCAGAGAAGTCCGTGATTGAAATGAAGTCACGTATTCCGGATTTTTGGTGACTTGGTGAATTGAAGCGGTAGACTGAGATTGAGGAGATGGCCTCTCGTTGTCCACGAATGGAGTTTGATGATGACGACATCCACGTTGGCTCGCTCAGTGGAAACCTCGGCTGTGGTGGCTCGAACGGTCCCCGCTGAAGTGGTGATGGTGATCGAGGGAGTCGTCATGTTGACGGCTCAGCTACCGCCCGAAACACAGACCCCGACCACTCAGCAGATGATGGATCGATATGAAGAGTCGATTCGCGATCTAGCGTATCGATTGTGGGAAGAGGCAGGTTGCCCTTGTTGTGATGGCTTGGACTTCTGGGTCGAGGCGGAAAAGATCGTGTTTCCTGCCCGCGCGGCGGTGTTGCCAAAGACGTTCTGAAGACCGGCGGGCAACAGACCCGAACTCGGATTGCATCCTTCTTGAGATGCTCTCTGTTCGTCACGCTTGAATGCAGGCTGACTCAGATGGCAAACTCCCCAGCGGGAGTTTGCCCGTGATGAAGGTGTCTCTGGAGTAAAGCTGATGCGACTCAAATTGTGCTGGCTGGGGTGTGTGGTATTCTTCGTCTCGGCTGTTCAGGCGGAAGTGAAAACGAAGGAGATTGTCTACAAAGACGGCGATGTCGAATGCCAGGGGTTCCTCGCGTGGAACGATGCGGTGCAGGGCATGCGGCCCGGCGTGCTGGTCGTCCATGAGTGGTGGGGGCTGAACGATTACGCGCGGGAGCGAGCGAAGATGCTGGCCGCCGAAGGGTATCTCGCTTTTGCCTGTGACATGTATGGGAAAGGGCAATTGGCCGCTCACCCGAAAGAAGCGGGCGAGATGGCAGCCAAGGTGCGGGGGAATGTCGACAGCTGGGTCAAGCGGGCCAAGGTGGGGCTGGAGGTGTTGACCTCTCAGCCGGAATGCGACAAGACCAAGCTGGCCGCCATCGGGTATTGCTTTGGTGGATCGACAGCGATCCAGTTGGCGCTCCATGGGGCGGATCTCGATGCGGTCGCGTCATTCCACGGGGCGTTGCCTGTCCCAACGGCGGAGCAGGCAGCGCTGGTAAAGAAGAACCAGACGACGTTGCTGATCTGTCACGGCAGTCAAGACTCGTTCATCCCAGAAGAGACGTGTCAGAAGGTGCGGGCAGCCCTGGATGCGGCGGGCGCTGATTTCGAGATGGCCTACTACGGCAATGCCCGGCATAGCTTCACGGTCAAGTCGGCGGACTCCCACAAGATCGACGGAATGCGGTACAACGCCGAGGCCGACCAGCGATCTTGGAACCGCATGCTGGCATTGTTTCGAGAGAAGTTCATGTAGTCCGGGAGAGCCGGGTGGCGTCAGCCCCCGGAGTTTGTGCAGTGAATCATCTCGGAGGGCTCACGCCGCTCCGCTCTCCGTTGGCTATAGGATCAACATCGCATCGCCGTAGCTGAAGAAGCGGTAGCGCTCGGCGATGGCTTGGCGATACGCCTCTAAGATGAAGTCGCGTCCGGCCAAAGCCGAGACGAGGACCAGCAGTGTCGACTTTGGAAGGTGAAAATTGGTCACCAGAGCGTTGACGACTTGGAACTCGTACGGCGGGCGGATGAAGAGGTTGGTGTCGCCGGACCACGCACGCAGCGGACCCGTGCGCGTCACCGATTCCAAAGTGCGGACAGCTGTGGTGCCGACGGCGATCACTCGTCCCCCGCGCTGGCGAGTGCGCTCGATGGCTTCGACGGTGCTGGCAGGGAGTTCGCCGTACTCGTAGTGCATCACGTGCTCGTCGAGTCGCTCGACCGAGACCGGACGAAAGGTGCCAATGCCGACATGCAGCGTTAGCGCGGCGACCTCGACGCCGCGCGCTCGGCAGGCTTCGAATAACTCGGGCGTGAAGTGCAGACCAGCTGTGGGGGCAGCGATCGCTCCGGGGTTCTTCGCAAACGTCGTTTGGTAGCGTTCGCGGTCCTCGGGGGACGCTGCGGTTCGCTCGATATACGGGGGAAGCGGGACGGTGCCGAACTGGTGGAGGAGTTGTTGGACGACGGTCCACGGGTCGGGGATTGCCGCCTTTTGCTCTGCAAAAGAGCGTCCTTGTTCGGAGAGTCCGGCAACAACCGGGACGGGTTCGACCAGCCATTCTCCCTCGCCTCGTCGCTCGCGTAGGATCAATCGCAGACGGGCGGGGTCATCGGGATTGTCGGCGGGGTGCAGGCTCAGCTCCTCACCCGGCTGGAGCTTGCCGCGTGCCTGGCCAATGATTCTCCAGTGCGTGGCCCCCTCGATGCCGAGAAACAGCCCCTCCCACTTTCCGCCGGTGGCTGCACGCGTTCCGCGTAGCTTGGCCGGGACGACGCGGGTCTCGTTGAGAATCAGCAAATCGCCCGCGTTCAGATACGACGGCAGGTCTCGAAACGTCGCATGCGTGATCGACTGCTCGCTTCGATTCACGACCAGCAATCGCGAGGCATCGCGCACCGCCAGCGGGGCCGCCGCGATCAGCTCGGGCGGCAGGACGTAGTCGTAGCTGGAGATGGCCCCGGAATCGACCGGGGCGGGGGATGAAGACTTCATGACGGGAGGATGATGAGTTTCGACAGGAACCTCAATCGTCGACTGGAATGAGATGGACGGGGGCTGCTCATCAGCGGTGAACAAAAAATTGATTCTTTAATGAGTATCCGTAAAAGCAGTCGGTTCAGAAGAATTGACATAATGTGTGTGTGTGTGTGTGTGTGTGTGTGTGTGTGTGTAAGTTCCGATCCTGACAGTTCTGACGATTACGCAAGGAATGCGATTTCGAACCTCCAAGGATGTGTCATCTCAAAAATGTGGAGTGCTGCTACAATGTCAAAGAGATTTTCAAGTCGCTTTTTCGTCGCCCTCTTGGCGTGTGTGCTTATCCCAAACATCTGCTTGGCAGCGTCAGTCTTTATGACGCCAGCCAGCGGTGGTACGAGCAACGGTTCCAAACTCCGCATGAAATTCAAAGCCAATACATTTGGGGCGATGCCGGGTATGCAAGGTCAGACAGTTGTGGTGAAGACCGTGGAATTCAATCCGACGTCGCAGTACAATTACTATGGAAGCTACTACTACTCGTACTCTTGGTCATCAGTGACCGTGTCCGATGGGGTCACTTATGCCTATTCCCAAGGAGTTGATGTTGAATGCCCTGTGAGTGGGACATGGGTTCCGTATGCGTATCTTTCGAGCACAATGACAAATGTTCCGTAAGAGATCTTAGTCACATGGGGAAGTCATGAGTCGCCCGACGCGCGGTTTCACCATCACTGAGGTGTTGGTGTCTATTGCAATCTTGGGACTGTTGGTCGCCGTGCTGCTACCCGCCGTTCAGCAGTCCCGAGAAGCGTCTCGGCAAATTCAATGTCGAGATCATCTCAAGCAATTCGGCATAGCTATTTCTGACTTCGAGGCGTCCCATGGAGTGTTTCCGACGGGAACGATCAACAACGAGAGTGCTATGTGGCGACTGCTGCCCAGCCTCGGTTTTCCGAATCACCGCGAGGAATTAAATCAGTTTTTCGCGCATCCCGAGACAGCGAAACACCTTCCCGAGTGCTCCATTCCCATATTCAAATGCCCCAACGACACCCGGCACGTCGGGTCGAACGGGAATTCGAACTACCTCATGAATGACGGGACGAAATTCCGAGACGCCGGACGTACGAATGGATATCGACAGGAAATGCTGCGAGATACGCGACCGAGCGATATCACGGATGGGCTATCTCAGACGGCAGGGATGGCAGAGCGATTGGTCGTCATCCCTAACGCCACGATTTCTGATATGGAGCAGGATGCCAAGCGATACCTCTGGTTTACGCGGGCTCGATATACTGGTGTCGATCAGACTTTGCTGGCCGTGAAGGAATGCCGTGAGAATCGGGTATCGCCGTTTCCCCAGTATGCTGCGGCGGGGATGTCGTTTTACCAAGACAGTCACATGGGATATGACCACCTGATGCTTCCCAATGAAGTGGGGTGCTACAATGGCCCTGAAGATTTCTTTACCAATAATTACTACCTGATCCCCGCAAACAGTCAGCATGTCGATGGAGTCAATGTGCTATTATTAGATGGTAGTGTTCATTTTGTGAGTGATCACATTGATGAGACTGTCTGGCGTGCAATCGGAACAATCAACGGCCATGAATCAGTGGCGACTGGATTCTGAGTGTGCCCATGAAATACATAAACCGATTATTCTCGACATTCCTGCTGGTTATGGTGGCGAGCTGTGGCCCGCATGAACTTGCACTTATTGAGCCTGCTCCTCCGAACGACTTGTTGACTCGCTTCACGATGCTTCGCCTCAACAGAAGCCAGAGTCCCGTCGAAATCACTAGCGAAATCGAAGTCGTCGTGAACTCCGGGTTTGTGGCTCACTTCAATTTTGAGCCGCGAGACTCAATTCCCCAGCAGTTCGCCGAGAGGGACGTCGTGCCCTGTGTCGATTGGGGGATGATGGTCACCATCTCGCCTCGTGATCTCCAGAACTCTGCGAAGGACACGATTTTCAACCCCGTGACTCCCTTGCACGCCACTCATCACCCCGGTCCCGTCAATCGCGGAAGTCCAACAGCTCTCTGGACGGAATGCGGTTTCACATCCATTGACCTCCCGAAGGGACACGTTGCCTACATCCCGATAGGAGCAGTTTCCAAAGAGAAAAAACTCACTTATTGGACATATATTTGCGGTCCGAAGGATACGCCCGGAGAGTACGTCTATGAGGTGCGACTGTTGCCAACTGGGGCTTGGTTGACTGCCTTTCGAGAGGAATATGGAGAACCGGTCGTCTTGAAGCGAGGCCTGCTCAGGGTTCTTCCGAAAGAATCCGAATAAAGGAATTGACCCTATAGTATTGAGTGTTGGGCGAATTAGGCCTTTCCAAAATCGATCAAGGCGGAGTTTTTTTTGGTTTGGGCGAGACGATCGTCGCTATGGTGGACACAATAGAATCTTGGTTGCTCGCTACCGTCCTTTGAAGATTCACCGCGTGTCATTCGAATACTCTCCCTTTCGGTTTCTAAGGAACCTCGCTCGCAGTCGCGAGATTGTGGGGGTGCTGCTGCGCCATGGGTTTGATGATTTGATTGAGCGGATTGGGCTGCGGAGGTATTTGCAGTGGGGCAAGCGGCTGTTCTTTCGGCCCGACCCAGCTGCGGAATCACTGGGGACGCCGCAGCGGATTCGGCGGGCGTTGGAAGATTTGGGGCCGACGTTCATCAAGTTCGGACAAGTGATCAGCACGCGGCCTGATCTGGTGCCGGAGGATGTGATCGAGGAATTGTCTCACTTGCAGGAGCGGGTGCCCGCTTTTCCGGGTGAAGAAGCGGTACGACTGGTCGAAGCCGAACTGCACCGCCCGATCGCACTGTTGTTCGCTGAGTTTGAGACACAACCACTGGCTGCGGGATCGCTGGGGCAGGTGCATCGTGCGCGGCATTTCGATGGGACTCTGCTGGCGATCAAGATTCGCAGACCGCATGTCGAACGGGACATCGAGCGAGATCTGTCGCTGATGCAGGAAATCGCCCTGCTGATCGAGAGGCACATCCCCGAATCGCAGGTGTTTGATCCGATCGGGCTCGTGCAGCATTTTCAACGGACGATTCGCCGCGAGGTCAATTTCCTGCGGGAAGCCCGGACGATGGAGCAGTTTCGGCGGCTCTACCGGAATGACCCGGACCTCATGGTGCCCCGGGTCTACGAGGACTTGTGTACCTCAGCTGTGCTAACAATGGAGTTCGTAAACGGGTGTCGCCCGAATGATTTGGATCAGGTGCGGGAAATGGGGCTGGCCCCCTGCCAGGTCGCGATCGTTGGCGCGCGGCTGTTCATGAAGCAGGTGTTCGACCTCGGGATCTTCCATGGAGATCCGCATCCGGGAAACATGCGGATCATGTCCAACGGGACGATCTCCATGATCGACTATGGGATGGTGGGCTTCCTGGATGATGACAAGCGAGAGCTGCTGGTGGACCTGATTGTGGCCGTCTCGAAGAGTGATGTGCCCCTGGCGGTGCGGGTGGTGCAGAGTCTGGGGCAGCCGTCACGGCCTCTGGATGAATCGCTGCTGCGGATCGATATTAAGGATTTCGTGGAGACCTACTACGGGATCTCGTTGGAGCAGCTGCGAGTGGGGCGGATGTTGCAGGATTTTGTGCAGATTCTGTCAGCACATGGGCTGCGCTGTCCGGGAGACCTGATGCTGTTGATCCGGGCGACCGTGACGCTGGAGGGAGTCGGTCGAGGGCTCGATCCTAAGTTTAATCTGGCGGGTGAACTGGCCCCGTTTGTCGAAGGCTTAGTCAAACGTCGGTATGACCCGCGACGAGTAGCCAAAAAAGTGGCCGATGACCTGAAGATGCTCGCCGGAACACTCCATTCCATGCCGGTGTCGCTGGCCCGAACGCTCGATAAATTGAGTCGGGATGACCTCAAGATTCAGCTGGAGCATCGATCACTGGACCGATTGATTTCCGAGTTCGACCGATCGAGCAACCGCATCGTCGTCGCACTGGTGGTTGCGGCGCTGGTGGTGTCTTCTTCGTTAATTATTCGCGGCTCGGGAGCGTCTCCGTGGATTACGGTCCCGGTATTTACATTATCCGGCATGCTGGGAATTTGGTTAATTTACGGAGTGCTGCGGAGTGGGCGGCTGTAGCGCGGCGATCACACGGCATTGCCTTCAGCGCCCCAGACATTGATAGGGTCCAATCAATCCCCTGAGTCTCGACGATGTGGGTTGGAAAACACCCAGCAAAGAGCCCCGGCCAGATAGACGCCCGCGAAGAGCAGCAGCACCAGATTCCAGTTCGCGGTCCGTTGAAACAACCACCCCACCAGAACGGGGCAAGCTGCGGCTGCGAGGTTGCCGCACATGTTCATCAGCCCGAACACCTGCGGGACACGGCGTCCCCCGATATCGATAGCAGTGGAATACCCACACGGTCCGGCAATCGCGGCGAAGAATGCCCCGAACGCCAACAGGATCACAGCCAGAGTGGCGTTCTGCACAAACCAAGCGCCCAGAATCAGCAGCGAGCAGAATCCTAAAGCCGATGCTCCGACTCCGCTGCGGCTGAAGCGAAGGTTCCCGGTCCGCCGCCAGATCCAGTCCGTCAGCCATCCACCAACTAGACTCCCCGTCAACGACCCCACGAGAACCAATCCCTGCTGATAGCCAGACGCGGCGACCGACACGCCGCGAGTCTGCTGCAAAAACGTGGGGAACCAACTCGTAAAAAACATGTACCCAGCTGCTCGAAAAACCTGCTGACCACACAGCCACCACATCACGGGCCGACGAGCGATAGTCAGCAACTCCGTCAGGGCACTGCCTTCCACGGCGGGAGTCAACACCTCACTGTCGCGACCCAGGCGAATCAAAGCGAGTTCGTCCGCATTCACCGAAGGAGCTTGCAACGGGCGATCTCGAAACCACAGGCAGAATCCCAGTGCCCACAAGATCCCGGGGAGTGCAAAGGCCACGAAGACCCAGCGCCACCCGAAAGCAGTCATCAACCGGGGAGTCAATCCGCTCGCCGTGATCGCGCCGACCTGCATGCCAGCCGTCAGAATTCCACAGGCCAATGAGCGTCGTGCCAGCGGCATCCATTCACCGATTGAGTGGCACGCCGCCGGAAAGATCCCCGCCTGAGCAATCCCCATAATCAGCTGCGCAGCGATCAGCAGCCAGAACCCCGGCGCGACCGCAATCCCGATTGTGGCGAGAGACCACCCCAGTGCGAACAAACTGAGCGCCACGCGAGTCCCCAGCCGCTGCGCGAACCAGCCACTGGGCACTTGAAAGAATGCATAGGTCCAGAAGAACGCTCCCATGAACCAGCCGGATTGCTCCAGAGTGAGGTTCAGATCTTTGCGAATCGTGCTCTCGGCGACACCAATCGCATTCCGGCAGAGATAGGACAACGCAGCGGCCGCAGTGAGCCAAGTCAGTGCTCGATAGCGAACAGTCGTGGGTTGGCCGGTAATTTAAATCACCGCCAGGAGTCGAGCAAACAGTCGGTCAACTTCCACCTGCGTTTCTGCATCCATCTGCCAGCCCACCGGCTGCCGCTGAATCGTGTTGGTGAACAGTCCACGCTTCTGAAGCAGATACTTTTCAATCGCCAGAAACCCATCGAGCCCGCCCTGCAGCTGGAGTGCTACGAGCGCACAGATCGGCAGTGAGAGCTGGTAAGTCCGGTCTTCGTTCCCGGACTTGAGGGCCCTCCAAAGTGACACGATTCCATCGAGCAAATCCGCCCCTGGCATCGTGCCGACGATCCCACGTCGGTAGCAGTCGACGAGGTTGATTCCGCCCGAACCTTCAAAAATGCGAGCCTGACCGCCGGTCGCATCGCGGAGCTTGGACAGATTTGGCCCCAGCGGGCTGGCTTCCGGCTTAAAGAAGATTCGATCCGGCCCATACTTTTCTAGCAACCCGAGATACACGCTGAGGTCGATGGCCGCTCCGACATAGCCCGAGGCATCCTGCACCACCAGGGGAATGGAAATGCTGCTGGCGATCGCGGCGAAATAATCACGAGTCGCTGCACTCCCCAGGGAGGTGGCCACTGGCGGGATCGCCATCACAGCGCTGGCCCCTAGCGCCTCGGCATGCTGAGCAAACTCGACAGCTGCGCGAGTGCTTTCCGCTCCCACACTGATGACCGTAAACCCGCGTCCCCGAACCGCCTCACTGACAAGAGTTGCCAGCTCCCGGCGACCCGTGTCACCGAGACGCAGAATCTCGCTCACCATCGCGAGCACCACGCCATCTGCGCCGACTTCAAACGCCCAGTCGATTTCACGCTGTAAAGTCACAACATCGAACTCGCCCTCTTCTGTGAAAGGCGTCTGAAGGACAGGCAAGACTCCGTGCAGCTGTTCGCTACGGGGTGAGGGCATCGCGGATCGCCTCGCTCATGGTTTCCAGGGTGAGTTCGAGACTGCCACGATCGAACGGAGTCTGCCACACCGGGTACACATCAACATTGTACAACTCAGACGGCGGAAGATACCCCAGCGAACCGTTGATCAGATTCATACACACGATCGTCTGATTCGGAAACCGCCGACGCAGTTCCAGCTGCAACACGGAGTACGGCTCGCAGCAACTGCCCACCAGCACGGCATCACCAATTCGCCAGACCATGATGGGTAGCTGGAACGCCCTGCCATCTCCCAGTCCGCGACGGATGTCCCGCTTGCGGCGGAGTCGTTCTTCCAAGGCTCGATCAGTACAAGCCAGCCGCTGCTGCTCGAGTTCATCAGCGGAGGGCCAGTTCTTCAACGGTAACTCGACCGCAGTCTGTGTCGCCCGCAGCTCTTGAGACAGCTCACGCGTCTCTCGCTTCCAAACGGCCAGTGGCGCACCGGATTCGACGGTGCCTGCAAAAGCGAGCCGGGTTCCGGGAGGTTCCATGTCCTGTAAAGTCGAGAGTGCTGCATAGCCCAGTTGCCGACCATGCCCATCGGCGATCTCGGGGTCGCCGACGTATTGATAGCGAGGGGCCAGATCTCCGCAGGCACCGAGCATGAACAATGCTGGGGCGTGAGTGACTTGCTCCATCGTCTCCCGCATCGCGCCGATATAGTCGGGAGAGATCGCCGTATTGTCCCACGCCAGCGTCGTCGGGTGGCACGCATAGTTCGTCAGCGTCGCCTGAATCCGGCCCGCCAAGTCCGTGATGCGTCCGACCAGTAATGTGTCGTCGGGTTTTCCGGCGGGATTAAAACCACAGATCACTCGATTCCGGCTTCCCTCGGGATCAGGCAGATCACGCATCGTGGCTAAGCCGCAGCGACCGACACGCCAGTCGAGTGTCGCTTCCGCAGAAGAGGCCCAAGCGTCGCGTACCGCTTGAACCGTGGATTGGAACAGATGCCCCATCCAACTTCGCAACAGATCGCTGCCAGGCAGAGAGGCATCTGCCTCCATCAGCGGGGGACCAGCATGTGTATGGCTCAACGCAAAGATCACCTGCTCAGGCTGAAGCGAAAGAGTTTCCAAGACGCGGGCTTGGAATGTTCGAAACGTCTGCGGCGTCTTCCACCAGCCCAGATCGGCGTCCACGAACACCAGCGATGGACCTCCCGACAGTGGAGCCAGTGTCATCACCGACAACATCAACGGGCGGTGAATCGATGCGGCGACATCGTGCTTCGCCGCGCCCCAGTTCCGCGAGTAGATCCCCACCGGCGGAGTGATATCAGCGCGAGCGATCCCGATCCGTCCATGAAACGAGGCTTGCAGGAAGTCCGGAGGATGCATGTTCGTCGGCATGATCTACCAGTCTCCCACGGCACCGTCGCGATAGAACACTCGCTGCGGAATCTCTTGTTGAAACGGATGCTTCCGCACTTCGTCTTCGTTAATCGTGATCCCCAGACCGGGTCTCGTATTGGCCTTCACCGTGCGAGTCGCTTCATCCACCGTGAAGCCCTCGCTGACCACATCCAGCCGCCACGGCACATCGTTATGCACTGATTCACAGATGATGTAGCTGGGCTGCGAGAAACCGAACTCGAGTGACGCAGCCGTACTGACTGGCCCTTGGGGATTGTGCGGTGCCAGTGCGATGCGATACGCATCCGCCAGAGCGGCCACGCGGCGCGACTCCGTAAAGCCACCGCAGTGCGTAATATCCAACTGGCAAATCTCGCAGCCGCGCGCCGCGAAGAGATCACGAAACGCAGCCAGATTCGTCAGACGCTCGCCGGTCGCGATCGGTGTTGTGACAGCGGCGTTAATCGCCGCCAACTGGTCCTCGCTTTCGGGCCAGCAGGGCTCCTCCAGAAAATAGAGCCCGTACGGGTCGAGAGCTTTGGCAAATTGCATCCCCATCGC
Source organism: Planctomycetota bacterium (assembly GCA_043777375.1). Lineage (GTDB taxonomy): Bacteria > Planctomycetota > Planctomycetia > Planctomycetales > Planctomycetaceae > TH-plancto1. The sequence continues at coordinate 16,533 of JAYWHX010000160.1, forward strand.
CGGGGACGGCCGCGCGTGGCAGTCGACCATGATGTCGATGTGGTCTCCGACGGCCTCGCGCATCGCGGCCACACACGCTTCCGCCGCCTTAACCGGCTTGAGCCCTTCGATCGGCATTGTGGGAGGAACGGCCATCGACTTGAACGCCGTGAACCCCTCGGCGACTGCCTGTCGCGCCAGATCACCGAACTGCTTGGCGTTGTCCACCGGCGTCTCGTAGAAGCTCTCCAAGTTGCCACCTCCCAGATGGCAATACAACCGGATCGAATCACGCACCGCACCGCCCCACAGCTGATGACACGGCACTCCGTGAATCTTGCCAATGATGTCCCACAGCGCCAGATCGATTCCGGAAATGGCGGTCGATCGTGTGATTCCGCTGCCATGCCAAAAGTGCTGCCGCCACATCATCTGCCACAGATGTTCGACTCGTGTGGGATCTTCACCCACCAGCAAATGGGTCAAATCCTCTATGGCACCCACGATGCTGCGGGTGTGCCATTCCAGCGTCGCTTCGCCCCAACCGAACAGCCCCGGCTGGTCAGTCAGCACTTTGACAAACACCCAATTCCGCATTCGAGCGTGACAGACAAGGGTTTCGATGCCGGTGATTTTCATGGGCGATTGATGTTCCTGCAGCCGCTAGCGGCCTGTGTGGTGTCTCTCGCGTAAACTCGTTCTGTCCTTACACCCAAATTACGAACTCACTCGGCCACCCGCAAGCAAGCTGCAATCCACCGAGCGGGACGGTGTGTGCGTCAGCCAGAGCCTCTGAAGGGAACGCTGATTCCCGGACACTCGCTTGATTATCACTTTGTCTGTTGCGTGATCGCCTGTGGTGGACTCCAGCTGCCCGTGATTTCGGCCATACGCAGTAGCAGCGATTTGTTATCCAGGAACGGTTGGTTCCCGGTATTCGCCCACAGGACTTGGCCCTCGGGTGATATCAAGAATGTCCCGTGTAGCTGGATCTCGCCTTTCTCCTTCGTGGCGAGAGTGAAAGTTCCGTACAGCTGGGCGACTGTGTTGTTGGGGTCGGATAGCACTGGGAAATCGAACTTCCCGTACTCCAGGTACTTCTCCGCTGTGTGTTCTGGCAGGTCGGTTGAGATCGCCACGATCGGGACCCCCAGTTCCGCGAAGTGTTTCAGATCGTCATTCAATCCGAACAGCTGGGCGACGCAATGACTGCATCCATAGCCGTAGTAAAACACGACAATCGCCGGGCCTGATCCGCGAATCGTTGAGAGGCTCTCGGGCTTCCCTTCCACGTTGAGAAGTGTGAACTCAGGAGCCGCTTGATTCAGCAACGGGTGCTGCATGGTCGGCTCAGGAGTGAGAGTTCGATCGGCCAGAATCGATACGAGCCCCTCCGATAGGTCCTTCATCCCCACCTTCTGCAAGTACGCCCGCGCATCATTCTTTACGTGTCCAGTGGTCAGCAATCCGTACTTCAAACAGACCTGCCGACACTCCTCCATGAACCCCATCTCCCCCGCAAACGGAACGGTCTTCGGCTGATTGATGGTCATCAAGTGATAGACCACGATCACGGCATACAGGCACGCGACGCACCCGAGAAAGCCCAGAAACATCCGCTGACCAAGTTTTGAACTCGCGGGGAGTGGGGCGGGAGTCGGCGAGGCGGATGGATTCGAATTCTGGTTCATTGAGAGACTGTCTTCGTCAAGGTGACGGGTGGTGGAGCGCGCTGGGTTACCGAGCGAGCTTGAAGGCGGGGACCTCGATATTTAAGTGCTCGTCACCGGTCGGCCAAGTCACTTTCAGGGGAGTTCTTGTTGCTTGAGTGTACTGCTTGGGGATCACCAGCGGCGCTCCGGCTGACTCCAACGTGCAGCGGTAATCGCCGGCGGAGAGCCACAGCGGCCCTTGGGCTCCGTTCGTCATCAGCTGGAACGAACCGTCTGCACCGGTGAGACCGAAACCGACAGGCTCCGTGGTGGTGCCCTCAACTTGATGGATCGTCACCTGAAAATCACTCAGCAGTTCGCTGCCGACACGGAGTGTGCCGGGCGTTCCACCGGTGACCGGCTGGGGACCGCCACAACCCGACGATGTGGCTGCCAGAATGACTGCAAAGGTGAAGAAGAGTCGTGACATGGCACATCGATCGAGACAGGAAGCGGGGCTGAGAACGGCGAACGTGGGAGAGGCTTCCAGCCTGTCTGTTCGCCGAATATGACAGGCTGGAAGCCTATCCCACGGTCAAACCCAGCCAGCGACTGACTGCTGGAATGCGTCGCAGTACGGTCCACTCCAGCAGCAGTACGAGCAGCAGTGAGGCTCCGAACAGTGGCAGGTAAATCCCCAGCAACACCACCAGCGTGATGAGCCCGAACGAGATGCGCGGACTGAGTAAAACCCGGGGAGCCCCCAGCACGCCTTGATCGCGTCTCCGCCACCACATGACGACGCCGCTGACACTGAGCAGGACCAACCCCATCGCTGTCGCCAGTCCCAGCAATTGATTCGGCCAGCCAAACAGCTGCCCCTCATGAGCGGCGACACCGGTCGACACGATGCGATCAATCAGGTGGCGATCACCAAAGTCTTCGCGGCTGATGATCTCTCCAGTGATGCCATTGATCTTGAGGTCGACTCGTCGCGGACGATTGGGAGTCGTTGACTTCGCCGACCACTCCTCAGACCCGCGCGAGGGAGGGGCCACGACCACCGGATGATCGAGGCCCAAGGGACGGACTGTCGCCACCACGCGATCAAACGCGGTCAGATCCTTCGGCATCGTGGTGTTGCCGCCTCGCCGTACCCCACCCCCATGGCCAACGTGGCCCGCGTGTTCGCCGCCTTCGGGTGGCTTCCCACCTGCGGGTCGTTCACTGCCTGTGGCCCAGTCCTGTTGAACGACAGCTGTGCCGGTCATGCGGCGGATGGTCTTAAAGTACTCGCCCCAGAACTTGGCCCAGGGCAGACCGGTGAGCAGCAGAAACAGTGCCAGCGTCGAGATCCAAACGCCGATCACGCTGTGAATATCCTTCCAGAAAATCCGCGACCCCATTCTCAGTCGCGGATAGACAATCCCGCCCCAGCTTGTCGATTGGCGAGGCCACCACAGATACAGCCCAGTGACGATCATGATGATCGTCCACGAGGCTGCCAACTCGACCAGATGTGAACCCCAGTCCTCCATGAGCAGCTCCCCATGCAGCCGATGGACGATTCGCATGAAACGATCGTTCTCGGAGATCGAGTGGAGAATCGCCAAAGACTGGGGATGCACATACACGCGGATTGCGTCATCGTTCATCCGCACGATGACGCGGGCTGCGGACCGCGAGGTCTGCGGTAATTCGTATCCCGTGGGGACCGAATCGGGGAAGGAGGCCAGTGCCGCGCGGACCTGATCGGTGACACTGGCGGGAGTGCTGATCTCAAGGTCGTCATACGCCCGGTCGTTCCATGCGTCGATCTGGGGCTTGAACAGATAGATCGCTCCGCTGATTGAAAGGATCACTACGAACGGCAATGTGAGTAGACCTGCATAGAAATGCCACCGCCAAACAGCCCGATAGTCGGGCCACTGCCTTGGCGCTTTGTCGCGACTCGCACTTTCGGGATCTGAAATGCTCACAGAGCCTGCTTTCATGAAACAGTCGTTTTACGATCACCCGAGAGAGAAGAGAGCCGGAAGGTGCCACGATCGACAGCGATACTCCTCTAGAACTCGCCCACGACTTCGCCCCCATCACGGCTATGCAGATTCTTGTGCAGTTCTGAATCGATATTGTCACTCAAGAATCGCACTGCCCCATCACCCAGCAACACATGAGCACCGCCCACGTGAAAGCTGCGTGGCGCAAAGAACCCCGTAAAGTGAACAATCAAATCGGGGATGCGGCTATTCGGAGTCAGGTAGCCATTGGTCAGCGTGTTACACGCGGAAGCTTGAGCCCATGAGAGCCCTCTTCCTCGCATGGCGTTACTGGTCGCCCCGCGCCAACTCGACATCGTGGGCCAGACCGTGGCGAGATTGGGGTTGAAGACTTGCCCAGAACCATTCGTGTAAGCCGACCAGGCTCGCCCGCTCGCGAGCATGCCTTGAGTCGGTTGAAGGGCTGAACTGACTCCGGTCGACCCATTGAGTGTCGCTTGATAAGGGAATTTCGGAAGTGTCCCAGCGGCTAACGTAAAGTCGGCCCCCAAGCTGCGGACGGACTCACTCATGAAGACCGTGTTGGAGGCCCCGTCGGTAATGTGCGCGAATCGGACCTTGGAGTTCTCGTGCACGATCCCATCGGTGGGCCAGCGCAGATCGTACTTCACGCCCTTGCCACTCCCGTAGCTGAGCATGTAATTGTTTCCCCCATAGACGAAGCCGCCATTGCCGAGATTCTGACTCGGTGCCGGATCGCTGGGGCAGAGCATGACCGGCAGTGGAGTCGCAAATGCCGAGACAAACAATGGATTGGGAACAATGTTGTTAAACGGCCCCGTGAAAGCAGGTTTAGTGTAATCGAGCAAGCCTTGCATGTTGGCTTGATCAAGATACGGCAACAGCCGCGCCTGTGCCGAGAAGCCCTGCACATTGGGCACGTAGTTCTGAGCGTTCGTCATCGGAAAGACCGTGAACGTACTCTCATAGTTATGCAGTGCGAGACCCAGCTGCTTGATGTTGTTCTTGCACTGAGCCCGGCGGGCGGCCTCGCGAGCCTGTTGCACGGCGGGCAGCAGCAAAGCGATCAGCACCGCAATAATGGCGATGACGACCAGCAACTCGATGAGGGTGAAACCGCGTGATCGACTCGTAATCTTTTGATGAGTGGGCATGGAATAATCCAATTGAGGTCTTCAGTAAAACTGGCTGGGTACGAACATGCAGGGGAAGAAATCAGACTGAAGCTGTTCCGGAGGGCACGCCCACGACTTCAAACGGACACTCGTCTTGTGGAGAACGAGCCATTCACAGGCCGTGAGCGTGCTGTCCCAGTTTGCGTAATGGTCGCGACATTCGCCAGAACGTGGACGACTTAGAGCAGATTGAGAATTGGTTTGCAGGACTGGCAGACAGGAATGTCTGCCCCACTGCTCAGTGGCACAGACATTCCTGTCTGTGCGAACTGAAGACCGATTTAGGATCTGCTCTAGAACCGGTGCCGAACATTGGAGTGAGCCACTCCATCATGGCTTTCACCGGTCGACAACGTCGCTGCCGTCGCCCCCACCTTGAGGCGAAGGGCGCAACGAGCCACAACAGCTAAGCGACGCCCAGTCGCGGCGGCGGTGTGGGGGGCTTGCGCATACACGGAGCCAGCGGCAAGTCAGCCAGCAGACTGACCTCGCCCGTATCAAGATTCGTAAACACAACTGTCAACAATTCAGGCGGCTGAAGGCTGATCAAGACTCCCGTGATCGTCTGCTCCACGCCCTGACATTGCAGGGCCTCGATCCCGACAACGATTTGCACACGCGGGGTCGAGGTCGGGAGGGCGAGGCTCCCGCCGAGCCGCTCTGGAGATTGGGCACTAACCTTGGCTCGCGGCTCGGCAGGTGCCTTGCCCTCCCGGCGGACATCCTTCGAGCAACACGCCTCTGCCGCCCGACAAGTCCCCTGGGCCACGGGTGCCTCTCGTTTCGCAGCTGCCACCACAAACGCCGGGAGTGTGACGCGATTGGCCTTCGCCCAAGCGACCTTCTGGGTATCGGTGAAGCAGCAGCACTTCTTCCAGCACTGTTTCGCAGACCTGCATCCACACCGGCGACTTTGGCACGGGAACGGAGCAGAAAGGTCTTTGCCGCTCGAGTCCTCGCTCATCACGGGGGCAGCAATTCGCATCGAGATTGGCAACACCATCAGCAGCGACGTGACCAACAGCACACTTGCTGTCAGCCGTCGGCGAGTCATCCAATCTTTAAGGTGCTGGACCACAAACATCATCTCTCGCTCATCCCCCACAGGGAGAGCCAATGGTCGCCAGCTCGTTCTCCACAACACCACTCTGTCGAACTTTACAACGATCTGCAACCGTGAACCGAGGAGATTCTCCGCCTTGAGAGCAGTGATTAGAGCTTGAAACGCTCTGGTTTTGTGAATCGTCTCGGCCTTCGCTTGGCATCCGCCTCCACGCTTCGTAAAGTGGTCGAGATTTTGCCCCCACGGCTCCCTCGTCGAGGTCACAGCTGCGGTCTGGGGTGAAAGTCCGCGCGGAGTCGCGGAAATCGCTCATGGAACGTGCGTTCTGGCACCGTCCCGGCCTGTTGAGGCTCGGGAGTCTGCGAAGACTCTCGATCACGGACGCTGAAGGTTCGCGCTGACTGTGCTGATTCACCTGCCTCGCACCTGCCTTTAGCCCCCTCCAAACCGTGCCACGACGTAACGACATCAAGAAAATTCTGCTCATCGGCTCCGGTCCAATTGTGATCGGCCAAGCCTGTGAGTTCGACTATTCCGGGACGCAGGCGTGCAAGGCCCTGCGCGAAGAGGGGTACGAGGTCATCCTCGTGAACTCCAACCCCGCCACAATCATGACCGATCCGAGCACCGCCGACGGCACCTACGTCGAGCCGCTGACTTGGCAGTACGTGGCGAAGGTGCTGGAGAAGGAACGCCCCTGCGCGATTCTCCCGACTCTCGGTGGACAGACCGGTTTGAACATCGGCATGGACCTGCATCGCCGCGGGATTCTCGATCAGCTGAAAGTCGAGATGCTCGGAGCAAAGCCGGATGTCATCGCCAAGGCCGAGGGACGCGAAGAATTTAAGCAGGCGATGATCAAGATCGGCCTAGATGTGCTGAAGTCGCGCACAGTCCTGAACATGGATGATGCCCGCAAAGCGATGAAGGAACTCGGGCTGCCGATTATCATCCGCGCCAGCTATACGCTCGGCGGAACTGGCGGCGGCATTGCCTATAACAAGGAAGAGTTCGAGGAGAAGGCCAAGAACGGCCTCGACCTCTCCCCCGTCCATGAGATTCTGCTCGAAGAGTCGGTCATCGGGTGGAAGGAATACGAGATGGAGGTCATGCGCGACGTGGCCGACAACGTCGTCATCATCTGCTCGATTGAGAACTTCGACCCGATGGGAGTCCACACCGGCGACTCGATTACCGTTGCTCCGATCCAGACGCTGACCGACAAGGAATATCAGCGGATGCGCGACGCCACGATCTCCGTCATGCGGGAGATCGGTGTCGAGACTGGCGGCTCGAACGTGCAATTCGCGATCCACCCGCAGACCGGGCGAATGATCGTGATTGAGATGAATCCCCGCGTCTCGCGCTCCAGCGCCCTCGCCTCGAAGGCCACTGGCTTCCCGATCGCCAAGATCGCCGCCAAGCTGGCAGTGGGCTACCGCCTTGACGAAATCCAGAACGACATCACGCGAGAAACGCTGGCCTGTTTCGAGCCGACGATCGACTATGTAGTGACGAAGATCCCGCGCTGGGCCTTCGAGAAATTCCCCGAGGCGAACTCGGACCTGACCGTGCAGATGAAGTCGGTCGGTGAGACGATGGCCATCGGACGCACCTTCAAAGAATCCCTGCAAAAGGCCCTGCGCGGCTTGGAGATCGGCCACTTTGGCCTCGGTGGCGGCAAGAAAGACCTGTGGGGAACTGACAAGCAGCCCTCCATTGACGACATCCAGGCTGGTCTCTCCCGCCCCAACGCCGAACGCATCTTCTCCATCCGCTACGCCATGAAAGCGGGGATGTCTGTCGAGGACATCGTCCAGCTGACCAACATCGACCCATGGTTCCTGCGGCACATTCGCGACCTGCTGAAGAGCGAAGTCGAGATTCAGCAGATCGGCCGGTTGTCGAGCATGACCGCCGAGCAGATGCGGTACTACAAGCGGCAAGGCTTCTCCGACAAGCAGCTCGCCTCGTGGCTCTCGTCCACCGAAATCGATGTGCGGACGCGGCGAAAAGCGTTGGGAGTCATCCCGACCTTCAAACAGGTCGACACCTGCGCCGCCGAGTTCCCTGCCTACACTCCGTATTACTACTCGACGTACGAGCAGGAAGACGAAGCCCCCGCACGCCGCCGATTTGCCCCCGGCGGAGTCGGCTTACTCGAAGACGATGGGACTCCCGTTCGCGGCAAAGAGACGCTGCAAGCCACGGCGATTAACCATCAACCCGGGTCGCTCGCACAGAAGCGAGTCATGATCCTCGGTGGCGGACCGAATCGCATCGGCCAGGGGATCGAGTTCGACTACTGCTGCTGCCACGCTTCGTTCGCCATGCGCGACCTCGGCATCCAGAGCATCATGGTCAACTCAAACCCGGAAACCGTATCGACCGACTACGACACGTCCGACATCCTGTTCTTCGAGCCACTGACCACCGAAGATGTCCTCAACATCTGCGACAAGCTCCAGCCCGATGGCGTCATCGTCCAGTTCGGCGGACAGACTCCACTGAATCTCGCCAAGGGCCTGGAAGCAGCCGGCGTCCCGATCATCGGCACCAGTCCTGAGATGATCGACGTGGCCGAAGACCGCGAGAAGTTCACGACCCTGCTGGATGATCTGGGCCTGCGACAGCCGCCCAACGGGACCGCCTTCGTCATCAAGGAAGCCCGCCAATCCGCCGAACGGATCGGCTACCCCGTCCTCGTCCGTCCCAGCTTCGTCCTCGGCGGTCGCGGCATGGAAATCTGCTACGACGACACCCAGCTTGTCAAGTTCATGATGGAGGCGATCAACATCTCGCCCGACCATCCGGTGCTGATCGACAAGTTCCTGGAAGACGCCATCGAGGTCGATGTCGATGCAATCTCCGACGGAGAAACGACCCTCGTCGGCGGCGTGATGGAACACATCGAAGAAGCGGGCGTTCACAGCGGCGACTCCGCTTGTGCCCTGCCCCCGTTCTCGTTGCAAGCTCCCGTCATCGAGGAGATCAAGCAAGCCACCTACGCACTGGCCAAGGCGCTGCGCGTTCGCGGCCTGATGAACATTCAGTTCGCTGTCAAATTGAACGGCGATCTCCCCGCGATGGGCGAGCCTGACACTCGCACCTCGACGGTCTACGTTCTCGAAGTCAACCCCCGCGCCTCGCGCAGCTCCCCGTTCGTATCAAAGGCCACCGGCCTGCCCCTCGCTCGCATGGCCGCCAAGGTCATGGCCGGTGTCTCCCTTAAAGAGCAGGGGATGACCAAGGAAGTCTGGCCGCATTACACCTCCGTCAAAGAGAGCGTCTTCCCCTTCAATCGGTTCCAAGGCATCGACATCATCCTCGGACCCGAGATGAAATCGACCGGCGAAGTCATGGGGATCGCCAACGATTTCCCAGCGGCCTTTGCCAAGAGCCAGATCGCAGCTGGGACCAACATCCCCAGCAGCGGCAACGTCTTCATCAGCATGGCTCACGGCCACAAACAGCTGATCGTGGAACCTGCCCGTCGACTGATCGAACTCGGTTTTAAGATCCTCGCCACGTCGGGAACGGCGCGCGTCCTGCAAGCCGCTGGCCTCGCCGTCGAGACCGTCCGCAAGCTGCAGGAGGGCCGCCCGAACCTTCTGGACTACATGGCCAACGGTGACGTCCACCTGATCTTCAACACCCCCAGCGGCAAGGGAGCGAGAACCGACGAAGGCAAGATTCGCGCCTCCGCCGTCACCAGCGGAGTCCCCTGCGTCACCACCCTCCCCGGCTGCTTGGCCATGGTCCGCGCCATCGAGTTCCTCGACACCAACCCCGCGCCGCAGGTCAAGACGTTGCAAGAGTGGGCGGCGGAGTTGCTGTAGATATCGACTGCTGTCGTGCAACAACAGCGATGCTCTCAACCCATTTGGGATTCCCAGTGGACAATCTCCAGTCGTATAATCGATGAATTCTCAAGAAAGGCGTCCCCATGATCCAGATGATTCTTACCGAAGAACAACAGCGTCTACTCACCGAAACTCGTGAGCCAGTCGAGATTGTCGACCGATCGGGAAGACACTTAACTACCGTCAAGGAGGGCTGGACCGACGCCGAAGTCATCGAAGTCCTGACTCGCTCGCGCTCATCCGGAGACGGGGGAATGCTCTCTGATTTGGTGCATCGTTTGAAAGCAAAGTATCCGATTCCGCAATAACTGGCTGGTACGCCTGAGAGACGAGCGGAGTCCGACTGACATGACAACAACTTGGTGGATGATCCGCTGCACACAGGTATATGAAGCAGAATTCGAACGACTATGGGAAGCCATGCCGGAGCTTCGTCGCCCGATGGCGGAGTTCGAGACCACTCTCCAGCGGCGCGACCTGGAATCGTGGCTGGTCCGGACCGCAGAGCCACGGGGTACACATCTCTGGATTGTACGGGAAGCTGAATCGCTGGAATTCATGTTGGAGTGCTATCCCGAAGACTGTCTCGTGCGACTGATCTGGCCCCGACTCATTTCATCCAAAGACAACACTCGGTAACTCTCGCCTGCAACGGCCACTACCGCACCGTCACAAACTCATGCGTGTTGTACAGTGCCCGGCAGAGCATCGGCAGGCCGTGTTGGTCGACCAGCTTCACGGCGGCCACTCGCTCCTCGGCAGTCGGCGATCGTCCGAAGGCGAGTTGAAACGCCCGATCGACTCGCTCTTCGTGGGATAGGCTTCCAGCCTGTCGTCTTCCCGTCTGCTCCACCCGCACCGCGAATGCCTGCGACTGCTGCAACAGGAACGGGCTGTTGAGTAGGCTTAATGCCTGGAGAGCTGTCGTGCTGCTCGTCCGCTTGGGAGTCACCTGCCCGGCATCGGGACAATCGAACGTGCCGAACGTATCCTCCAGCTGCATGCGCGGCTTGGACTGGTAGACCATGCGGCGGAAGTCATCGCGGACGAAGTCTCTTTTCGAGTTGTAGACCTTCACATAGTTGGTGTTCGCTTCAAATAGATCAAACCCCGGACCACCTTCGCGCGGGTCGAGCTGTCCACTGACGGTCAGTATGGCATCGCGGATCGCTTCCGCTTCCATGCGGCGCGGAGGATACCGCCACAGCAGCCGACTCCCCGCATCGACCGCCACGCCATCCTCACGCGGCTCGCTCGACTGGCGATAGGTGTCGGAGAGACAAATCAGCCGGTGAATGTGCTTCAGGCTCCAGGGCTGTGTCGCCTTTTTCTCCGAAAAAGGACGCTCTTTTTCTGAGAAAAAGGCGACAACGGTCGGCTCCATCAGCTCACACGCCAACCAGTTGAGCAACTCCGGATGAGTCGGCTTCCCTCCGTTCGCCCCCAAGTCCGAAGGCGTCTCAACGATCCCCTCGCCGAAGTGCTGCTGCCACAAGCGATTCACAATCACGCGAGCCGTGAGCGGGTTGTCTCGACTGACCATCCATTCCGCCAAGGCCATCCGCCGCTGTGACTCTTGCGCATCTGCCGGTAATTGAACCGGGGTGCCTAACTCCGACAGTGACGCTGGGGCGACCACTTCCTTCGGCTGCGACACATCGCCGCGATTGAGCCGGTATGTCGGGACCGGAGGGTTCACGAACTGCCCGGCATACGCGCGCGGCCTCTCAATCAGTGGAGCCAGCTCCGCAGCAACAGTCTGCCGTCGAGTCTGCAACTCCGCAAATCGCAGCTGGGCATCCGCCCCCTCCGCCCGAATCAATCGACCTCCCGGGACTGTCATGCCATAGGGCAACCGATCAACGCTGGTGGCCACCGTGTTCCAGGTCTGCCCGTCCAGCGAGGTCTCAATCGTGTACTGGGTTGCCAGTCGGTCGGCGTACTGCGGTGGCACAGCTCGGTCGCGACTCCAGCGGACCTCGCAAATCTCTCTCGCCTCTGTGAATTCCAACTGAACCCACCCCCGACCTGCCTCATTCGAGATCCACGACTTCGAGTTGCCGTAGAGACCATCGTTCAGATGCTCCAGCTTGTGGATGTCGCTGTTGGGATACGTGCCGGAGGCTGTGGACTTGGTCCCTGCGATGGCTAGGGCGATGTTCGGGAGGGCGAGGCTCCCGCCGAGCCGTGGCTGATGGAGATCGCCACTCGGTGAAAGCGGCTCAGCAGGAGCTTCGCCCTCCCGCTTCACACTCGCGAACACCTCCAGTTCATCAATGCACGGTTCGGCACCCGACGTCTCCCGCACCGTGAACCGCAAGTGCTTGGCCAACACCGGAGCAAACCGATCCACGTTGAGGTCACGGGTCACCGGCACCCGCAGAGCGGGTCGGCCCTCAGCTGGGGCATCGGGCGGCACCGATTGAAACACCGCCACGTCGACGGTCACATACTTATCCTGATCCCCCTGCCGCACCACCAAAACACTCTCGGGCAGAAGGTCGACGACGCCCGCATCCTTCAGCCCGCTCCACAGCGGCTGTTCCGGGATCAGGTCCGATGCATCCGCGAACCGCTGGTGATTCGCCCGCAGGATCTCGCGCTGGTCATCGGTGGTCTTCAAGTCTCCATCACGATCGAGCAGATATCTCGCATCGGTCGAGTGTGCCACATGCCCGCACCCCCACGAGGTCCAAAACCGATACGTCCCCGTGAGCTTCGGCTTCCACCCAAACGCATCTGTCTGCGGCGGCAGTTTCCAATACAGATATCCCGCACTCAAGTTGGGCCAATGCGCTCCCTCACCCGGATCAAGCGATGCCCCGCGCTGCGCCCCCCGCGCGATGGCCGGTGTGGGTGTGGCATGAAGGTGAACCGTCCGCTCCATGTCGGTGGGATTCACGAAGACGGTTTCTCGCAATGAGGCCAGCGGCTCAAACTCCCGCAACTGTGAATCGATGACGGCGAGTTGCTCCTGCAACTCGATGGCACGCTGTTGGCTCTCCGCAGGTCGACCGACTTCAATCTCCCGCTCCCCATGCATCACGCCTTCAAACACAGCCTTCATCGCGTAGTAGTCGGTCTGCGGAATCGGATCAAACTTGTGCGAGTGGCATCGCGCGCAGCCCACCGTCAGACCGAGAAACACCGAGCCCGTCGTACTGACCATGTCATGCAGCTCATCGGCCCGCTGCTGCGCGGTGAGGATCGGGTCGGGACTCTTCACCCGGTCCCACGCACCTCCAACGATGAACCCGGTCGCGGCTCCCACTCCCAGCTGATCACCCGCCAGCTGTTGCTTCACGAACTGGTCATACGGGAGATCACTATTAAAAGCATTGATGACGTAATCGCGGTATCGCCAGGCATTGGGACGCGGTTGATTCGTCTCAAATCCGTCGCTCTCGGCGAACCGAACAGTATCGAGCCAGAACCGTGCGGCCCGTTCGCCGAATTGCGGTAACGCGAGATAGCGGTCGACGAGTTTCTCGTACGCCAGCGGATCGGCGTCGGCCTCGAAGGCGGCGACCTCTTCGGGGCTGGGAGGGATGCCGAGGAGATCGAACGACAACCGCCGGATCAGCGTGCGTCTGTCGGCGGGCGGATTCGGAGTGAGCTTCTGCTCAGCGAGCTTCCCCTGAACAAATGCATCAATCGGCTGTAGGACAGACAATCCTGTCTGTCCCTGCCCTGAAGGTACAACTCGCTCAGGCACCTCGGGCCGCACGAGTGGTTGAAACGACCAATGCGAACTCTTCTGTCCAATATCGGCCAGCGAGTCCGGCCACTCCGCCCCCGCGTCAATCCATTCCTTCAGCAACTGTATCTCCGCCGCAGAAAGACGCGGCCCCTTCGGCGGCATCTGCAGGTCCGCGTCCTCGCGACTGACAAACTGAAACAGCGGACTCGTGTCGCTCGACTTCGCCATGATCGCCGGAGCATACCCATCCCCACCCCGCATCGCCGCCGCCCGCTGATCCAGCCGCAACCCGCCCTCCTGCTTTTGCGACCCGTGACAACTCAGGCAGTGCTGCACCAGGATGGGTCGAACATCAGCGTTGAAGTCAGCAGCTGAGGAACACGATACTGAAAGCAGCGTCAGCAAGACGTACACAACAAGCACGAACAGATATGGCGAGTTGCCAATTCCGCAACAGAGGGTGCTGTGATGTCGACAGTCACATGTCATTTTGAATCGGTCCCCCGGTCTGGCCCCGCACTTTGGGGCAGGGGCACGAGTGTTCTTACTGAAGGTTCAGGCAAGTCATAAAACAGAACATGGGTAATTCGCGACTTGCTGTCGGTATTGACGATTTTGACATCGTAGTAGATCACGCCCCGCCCAGAGGGCTTCAAGAGACCGACTGACATTCTTGTGACCATCCCGACTCCTTCGTCCTCAACGTCTTCAAGCTTCCATTGAACTCCATCCCAATCGCCAAGCGCTGAGTCGGTAGCGTTGATGTCCGATTTTTCAGCAAGGATTCCGAATGGAGTGACCACCTGGTCTTTACTTAAGTCGAACTCAATACCGGTCAAGTCTTTGAGTGATTCTCCTCCGTCAAGACTGTAGACATTCTCGCTGCTCTTCGAGATCGAAAGCTGAGTTTCTCCTGTCTTCATCGTTGTCGTTTGAGTCGCCAAGGACAAGAATTCGGCATATTCCGATTCCGTGACTTCTAAACGAGGATCGTAGGGGAGTGCTTGCCCTGGAGAGTTTATTTTGACTTGTTCGGCAAACCATTTGGGATCCTTTCGAATCGCTGCAAGCATTCGATTCGTCAGTTCGACTTGGCGAGCAGGAAATGCAAGCTCCATGACATCGACAGTGATTTGTCCGATGGGCAGAACTTCCGCTGGACCGCGAAACTCGATGGGAGTTATCGGTTTGGATTTCGCTTTGAGCGTTGGCTGTACTGTGCCTGTAGGTTCTTGGCATCCGCACAACAGCAACAATGACAACGCGAAGGTGAGACGCGACAGCATGGTCAATCCTTCGTGCAGATGGTTTTCTAAGCAGGTCATTCGGCGGGGTGAACCTATGAAGAACAGTGGAGGTCGAGCCGGGAAACGTTCGTGACTTTGGTCACGTGGTCAAGCACGATGGATGTTTGACAACTTCCCG
>JAYWHX010000161.1:0-31323 GCA_043777375.1 Planctomycetota bacterium
ATGAGACTTGATTCTCCACGGCTACGCCCCCCTGTCAATCCTCTTGTCGCTGCGCTACCCAGACGCTCAAAGCAGCGTCTGGGCCACCCCGCCAACCCCAATCCCGGACAGTGCAGGCCGCCGTTTTTGATGCGTACCACCTGCGGTCCCCCCAAGCCTCCAGAAATTGGCCAACACCCCCGTCGGGCGATGCTCGGAGCGGGAGCTGCTGCGTTCGCCAAGAAACTCGGCCCCAGTGGCCGTGCCCTGGCAGTTGCAAGTGAAAAGGGATTAGCTAAACTAAATCAGTTCTTCTGCGTGAAAAATGGTGCGGAGACACTCCTCGATGTAAGTAGGCAGCTGGAACATGTGCAAGGCTCAAAGGCATACTTGAACAGGTTGAAGACAAATCCTGACACGTCAGCTTTTTTCAATCTGGACTATGCCAACGATCTCACGAAGATCGCATTCTCAAAAGGCACTCCAGTACCCAATAGACCGGGCTACGTAGACTACCGATTCCCGTTCCCCGTCGGGACGGGAGCTCGTGGAGGGTTTCAGTTCACCGTGCGCGTATCCGTCAATACCAAGACCGGACGGATTCACGGGTATCCATTTGGAAAGGCGTTTTTGCGATGAACACACAAATGCTGGCAGAACTTACAGAGACCTATGGTGATTTGAATCACCCAAACTGGTTCTCAATGCGTAAGCGTCATGAAGCTATTCCTTATCGGAATGTCGAATCTCAAATTCGCGAGTTCGCGAAAATCAACGACGAGATGGACTACAACAACGACTACATGGCGGTTTATTCTGTAACATCTAAAATAGGCAATCTATGCCTGTTTATATCATTGATTGGAAAATACGCGTACATCGGAGACGTTAATGGAAAGATTCTGCCTGAGTCGGAACTGTCTTGCGATGAATTGGGAAGTAAGGTTCTGGATATAGTGCGAAGAGAAGAAATTAAATATATGACCAAGGAGGAGATGCAGGAAGAGATACTCTTCAACAACGAGAAGATACTGCTTTATCAAGTGTTGTTCTGTGCAATCGAACCATTCTGGGATTTGTAGCGAAGCCGCGGGGTGGCCCAGACATCGCAGGGTGGCACGGGTTGGCTCGCTTTGGAGCCTACCCGTGTGCCTTGGCACGAGAGGTTCTCCGTGATAAATCTCTCGATGTCAAAACCTCTTTCGGCTTCGCCACGCCGCGAAGAGTTCGCCCGACCGCATCTCGAAGCCGCTGTCCGCGCCTCACTCAAAAACGCCGTACGATGACTCAGCGATTGCCTACTGTCACAAATGAGCCTATGTTGATGTATCCCACTCGCGTCGGACTCTCAGTCCGATCCCGCCACTGACTGCATGCCCATGAAGACACTCACGCTGATTGCAGCTGCGCTCTCATTCTCCCTGACCAATTTGGTGGCGGCGGAAGATGATGGGGTACAGTTTTTTGAGCAGAAAATCCGTCCAGTTCTCGTCGAGCACTGCTATGGGTGTCACTCAGCGGCAGCTCACGAATCTAAGAAACTGCAAGGCGGACTATATCTTGACTCCGCTGCTCGAGTCTTGGCGGGTGGTGAGACTGGTCCGGCACTAATCAAAGGAAATTCAGCGAAGAGCCTGCTTCTGAAGGCTCTGCGGTACGACGGCATGGAGATGCCTCCGACTGGTAAACTGCCCGATGAGGTGATCGCCGACTTCGCAAAGTGGATCGACATGGGAGCCCCGGACCCGCGCGAGGGAGACAGTCTCGCCAAACCGAAACGCGAGATTAATTTGGAAGAAGGCAAACAGTGGTGGTCGTTTCAGCCACTGCCTGCCGTTACCCTGCCAGATCCCCAGAAGCCGATCGACGGCTTCATCCGCTTGGCCCAGTCGGCAAACGGCTTGAAACCGAATCCACCCGCCAGCCGGGAGAAGCTGATCCGCCGGGCGTACTTTGATCTGATCGGGCTGCCACCGACGCCGGAGCAGGTGGTTGCCTTTGTGGCCAATGCGTCGCCGCAGGCGTACGAGAAAGTCGTGGATGAACTACTCGCCAGCCCGGCTTACGGGGAGCGCTGGGCCCGGCACTGGCTCGACACCGCGCGTTTCGCCGAAAGCGGCGGGTACGAGTTCGATGGCTTTCGGCCCGGGGCCTACCACTATCGCGACTGGGTGATTCGCTCCCTCAATAGTGACATGCCTTACGACGAGTTCGTCCGCCTGCAACTCGCCGCCGACTTGCTGGCCCCAGAAGACATCCACGCCGCAGCTGCGACGGGGTTCCTGGTGGCGGGGCCGTATCCCGGTCAGATCACGGCCAAGACGGTCGAGCGGATTCGCTATGACCAACTCGATGACATGATGATGACGGTCGGTGGCTCGATGCTGGGGCTGACGCTGGGTTGTGTGCGGTGCCATACCCACAAGTACGACCCCATCCCGCACGAGGACTATTACGCGCTGGCGGCGACATTGGCTCGGACTGCACATGGGCCGAGAACGATGGATGTCGACCCAGCGGCTACGGAGAAGGCTCAGTTGGAGCACCAGTCGGCGCTTGAGCCGTTGGTCGCTGCCCTAAAGAAGTTTGCGACAGCGGACCTCCCCGCCCGCTTCAACGATTGGAAGGCCAAGGAACTCAACAACCAGCCCGAGTTGTCGCGCTGGCAGGCTCTCGAACCGATCACCCTTCAAGCGGAACGCTCCTACCTGAAGACTCTGCCGGGCGGATTCGTTGTGAATGATGGGATGCTGACACCGGGCACCCCCACTCGCCAGCGTGGCCAGAAACGGAACGTCAGCGGCCAAGACGAGTTTCGGCTGACCTTCCAAACTCACCAAAAGAACGTGCAATCGTTGCGGCTCGATGCCCTCACCGACAAATCGCTCCCGCAGCGCGGACCGGGACTCAATGGCGACGGCAGCTTCCAACTCGCGAACATCAAAGTCACAGCCCGTCCGCTCGACCCAGCTGTGAAAGATCCCGAGCAGATCTTGAAGCTGAAGCCGGTGTTCGCTGCCTTTGAAGACCCCAGTCAACCGCTTGCCCATGCGGTCGATGACAAACCCGAGACGGCTTGGGTTGTGCGCGAGACCGCGAAGAAGGACAACGCGGCGATCCTCGAATTCGAAGCTCCCCTCGCCGGATTCGTGGGCGGTACGGAATTGGTTGTCGAGCTGAAATTTCTCGACCTCGGCATCGGCCGGTTGCGAATGGCATTGAGCGTCGAGCCGAACCCTTCCACCTGGGCGGGCGATGTCATGCCGCAACATGTCGGCGAGATTCGAGCGATTGTGGCTGCGAATCCGGCAGAGATTCCCGAGCCGGTTCGAGTGTCGCTCGCTCGTTGGTTCGCTCCGTTCGATGTGGAATCCGCCAAGCTCGTTCAAGCCGTGCGCGAGCATGCCGCGAAGGAACCTCGCCCGAATTTGTCCGAGGTCTACACCACTGTGGCAGGCGGGCAAGATGTCTTCTACCTCAAGCGAGGAGAAGTCGAGAAGAAGGGAGACAAGGCCGAGCCGGGCTTCCTGCAAGTCCTGTGGAGAAGCAGCGAACCCGCCAAGCCCGCGGCCACCCCAATGCCAGTCGATCCCCGCCTCTCGATGGCCCAGTGGATCACTGATGCTGAGCGTGGAGCCGGTCCGCTACTCGCACGAGTCATCGTCAATCGACTCTGGCAACATCACTTCGGTGAGGGAATCGTAGGCACTCCTAACGACTTTGGCGCACAAGGCGACCCGCCGTCACACCCCGAACTTCTGGAGTATCTGGCGAGTGAACTGGTGCGTGGCGGTTGGAAGCTGAAGCCGCTGCACCGATTGATGCTGCTCAGCGAAACGTACCAGCAGTCGCACGAAGTGAACCCCGAAAACCTGAGGCTCGACCCGACCAATCGCTATCTGTCGCACTTCCAGCCGCGTCGCCTAGAGGCCGAGACCATTCGCGATGCCCTGCTCGCGGTCGGCGGCAATCTGGACCCCGCGATGTTCGGCCCCAGCTTGCTCGAAGACTCGGTGCGGCGCAGTGTTTATCTGCGAGTAAAGCGCAGCGAGCTGCTGCCGGTCATGACGGTGTTTGATGCTCCCGAGCCAACTCAAAGTATCGGCGAACGGAGCGTGACCACCGTCCCGACGCAGGCTCTGGCGCTGATGAACTCACCCTTCGCCAGGCAACAAGCCGAGAAGCTGTTCGCTCGCATTAAGCCCCCTGCGGATGCTCCACTCGCCTCGGCCATCGAGCGCGGGTATCAGCTGGCCTACAACCGATTACCGACCGAGGCCGAAAGGTCGCTGATGCTGACTTTCATCGAGCAGCAACGAGTCGCTCGCGGTCCCGACTCTCCAGAGTCCGCCGACCAAGCGCTCATCGAGTTCTGCCAAGTGCTGTTGTGCCTGAATGAATTCGTGTACATCGACTGAGTGTCGCCTTTCGCTCCGCGAAAGAGCGCCGGGCGAGAGACGATCGTGACTCGACGTTCACCGTCATTTCGGAAGTCCCCCCTCCGGCCTCGCTCTTTCGCGGAGCGAAAGGCGACACTGCCTGCCCCCACTCTCAAACGCCCAGCGGAGTCTTTTATGTTCGACTTCTACTCGCCCTCGGAACTCGCCCTACCCGCCCGTCGTCGCTTCCTGCAACAGGCCGGACTCGGCTTTGGGTCACTCGCGCTCGCCAGCCTACTGCACGGCGAATCGTCCGCTGCGCCAGCCGCTGCTGATCCCCTCGCACTGCGAGAGCCGCACTTCCCCGGCAAGGTGAAGTCGATCATCTGGCTGTTCATGACGGGGGCTCCGTCCCAGGTCGACACCTGGGACTACAAGCCCGAACTGCAAGCCCGTGATGGCCAAGAACTGGCCGGAGCCGACTCGAAGACCGGCTTCTTCGACACCAGCGGCAAGTGCCTGAAGTCCCCCTTTGAGTGGAAGCAGCACGGCGAATCGGGCAGCTGGGTCTCGGACATCTTCCCACATCTGTCGCAGCATGTGGACAAAATGTGCTTCCTGCATTCGATGTACTTGAAGCAGAATAATCATGCTCCGGCATCGATCGAACTGATGTGCGGGACCAACCGCCCAGGACTGCCCGCGCTCGGTGCTTGGATGACCTACGGGCTGGGGTCGCAGAACCAGAACCTGCCGTCATACGTGGTGCTGCATGACACGCGACCACGAGGGGATGACCAGATTTGGTCAGCGGGGTTTCTGCCCAAGACCTATCAAGCGCTGGCCCTGGACGCTCGTCGTAAGGAGTCAATCGACAACCTCGCCCGGGACGCCAAGCACTCCGACTCTCAGCAGCGCGCCCAGCTCGATCTCATACGTCAACTCAATCAGGAACATGCCGTCACGCGCCCCACTCAGGCCGACCTCGCCGCGCGAATCAACTCGTACGAGTTGGCTTACCGCATGCAGATGGCCGCTCCCGAGGCCCTCGATCTGGCTCAAGAATCTGAGGCCACCCACAAGCTGTATGGCATGGAGAATCCCGAGTGTGCGACGTTCTCGCGGCAGTGCTTGCTGGCGCGAAGACTGGTGGAACGCGGCGTCCGGTTCGTCCAGGTCTTCGCCGGCAAGGGAGTCGGCGGGGATGGCAGCGTCAACGACGTTCCGTGGGACTGCCACACCGATGTGCAGACGAATCACCGCTCGTGCGGGCTGCATACCGATCAACCGGCAGCGGCATTGCTGGCAGACCTGGAAGCACGCGGGCTGCTCGACTCGACTCTCGTCATCTGGGGCGGAGAGTTTGGTCGGACCTCCGATTCGCAAGGAGCCAAAGGCCGCGATCACAACCCAAACGGCTTCACAATCTGGCTGGCTGGAGCGGGAGTGAAGGGCGGCCTGCACTACGGCGCAACCGACCCGTTTGGCTATAAGGCCGTCGAGAAGAAGGTGCATGTCAACGACCTGCACGCGACGCTGCTCAAGCTGATGGGCTTGGAACACACCAAGCTGACCCACCGCTTCAACGGCCGGGACTACCGTTTGACCGATGTGGGCGGTGAGGTCTTGACCGAGATTCTGAGCTAATGGTTGACCATTCGTCTGCCTCAACAAGCGAAGCGAGAACGGAGAGATTCAGGAAGCCCCGCCCATGCGATAGTGATCCGGCACTCGTCTCAGATCCGCGTCAGGCAGGACAAACGAGCCATCCAGCAGCTCCATGTCGTGGTTGACCAGATCCGGATACTGCACTCCCGGCACGACGCGGACCGCAAAGATTTCCTGAACGGCATCCTCGAACTTCACCCAGCCCAGCGTCTGTCCAGTTCGCAGATCCACAGCCCACACTCCACAAGTCCGCTCCTGTTTTCGCTCTGTGATCGGGATGCCACTGAAGACCGCTGACTCGCGCACTTGCGAGAGCCCGATGAACGCGATGTCTCCGCAGAAATCGAGTCCGCGTGTGAACCCCGGAACTTCCGCGACCGGCTGATACCGCTTCGCACTGACATCGATGCGGCCAATCGTCCCTGCACCCGACTCTAAGACCCACAGCTGGCCATTGTGCCAGCGCGGGGAGTGCGGCATGGCAAGCCCCTCGACGAGGATCTCGTTGGTGGTGACATCCATCACGATGCCGCCGTCCTTCTTTCTTTCGCGCCAGCCTGCGGGCTGGTCGCTATGCCCCAACGCTGTGACGTAGCGAATCTGTCCATCTCGCAAGCCGAGGCCGTTCAGGTGGCAGCGGTCTTCCGGAGCCAGGGCGGTAATAAACGGCGGCTGCCACTGGGGGAGAAAGCTGTACTGCACGCTGCGAACAGCGAGGCAGGAGAACAGCGTATTGACGAACCACAGCTCATCGCCGACCCACTCCATCTCGTGAATCTGCATGTTCCCGGTGACATGCCCGACGCGTGGCAGGAAGCAGCGATCGCACTTTCCGACCGGCTCCATCTGGGGGGCGACGGCATCGTTCGCGTGATACTCCCAGATTTCGTGCTGCGTCCCGATGGCGAGTTGTGGACCGCGCAAGGCCAGCCCCATGGGCTTGGCGAAGCTGCGAAAGTGGGTGTTGAGGACGCCGTTATCGGACCGCAGGGCGACTAGCTTGCCCGCCTGATACGTCGTCACCAATAACGAGATCCCGAGTTCTTCGAGCAACTGGGGAAATGTGTTGGTGTGAACACTGCGAAGCGGTTGCTCCTCATGAGGTGTGGCATCCGTGTCAGTGGGAGGCGATGTTTCGTTCATGCGACAATTCTCGATGATGTGGTGATTCGGCGACGAGCATAATCGGGCGGTGGAGGCAAAAACTAGACAACGACGACTCAAATCGTGAGCCCATAAGGCATCCCCAGCGGGCGGTCAGTTGAGGTCTCACGAGGAACCGTCACTGCAGAAAACATTGGAAAACATCACGAAATGCGCAATCTTGATACACCTCAACCGTCTCAACAATCACTCACCGGCAAGAGTCCCCGTCCTGATCAGTTCACCGAAGCGTTGCAAACCGACCCTCCGCCCTCCAAACCCAAGTAAGTCCACTGCATTCGCCGGGTTCTGGAATCCAGCCACAGAAACGCGAAACATATTGAGTAGTAGTACAGTTCGATGAGTCCAGACTGGCTCATGGTTCTTTTCTTGCAGCGCCCGGCCACTCTGACAGCGATCTCCCGATGCTCCAATTCTTCAGCGGACGATTCGGACAATTCTGGCAGCAATCGTTCTCGGCATTGGTCCGTGGAAGTCAACGACGTCAACGCCGGGCGCGGCATCTGGCATCCCAGGCCATCCCGCTCGAAGATCGCACTCTGCTGGCAGCGATTCTCGTCGACAGTCTGGCTGACAACACCACCGGCGGTGACGGGTTCACGACGCTACGTGAGGCAATCCTCGCCGCGAATTCCACCGTCGCCGCCGACACAATCACGTTTGCGAGTGGCTTGAATGGCACACTCAGCCTCACACTCGGCCAGATGGCCATCTCGGAAAGCTTGACGATCACAGGCAACGGAGCCGCGAACAGTGTCATCGATGCACAATTGAACTCGCGAATTTTCGATGTCACAGCTGGAAACGTGACCCTCGAAAAGCTGACGCTCAGACGTGGAAAGACGACTCTGAACAGTGCTGGCGGAGGAGCTGTGAGGTCGCTGTCAGCGGGAATGCTGACCGTCAACCAGAGCGTCTTGACTGGCAATTCCACAACCGGGATTGATTCCGACGGCGGCGCGGTTCATAGCTTCCTGGGACCAGTGACCGTCAATCAAAGCACATTCACGGGCAACACGACAACTGGCGACAATGCGGGCGGCGGAGCGATTGCTGCTCTGAGCGGCGCGATCACTGTGAACTTCAGCACGCTCACCGGGAACTCCACCGCCAACCACAGCGCAGGCGGCGGGGCGATTGCCTCGAGCGCCGGAGCGGTGACCATCAACCACAGTACTCTCAGTGGAAATTCCACGGCGAGCGATGATTCCGGCGGCGGGGCGATCTTCTCGTTCGGCGCTGTGAACGTGAACCTCAGCACGCTCTCCGGAAACACCACCACCGGGCCAGATGCAGGCGGTGGAGCGATTCACTCGATTGACGGGGTGGTCAGCATCCGGCAAAGCACCCTGTCTGGCAACTCGACCACGGGCGATGGTTCTGGGGGTGGAGCGATTTACTCGGTGGACCAGGCGGTCACGTTGAGCCAAACGACGCTCTCGGGGAACTCCACCGGTGGCAGTGATGCTTTCGGCGGGGGCGTGTTTGTCCTCTCTGATGGAGCCATCGCCATCAGTCAGAGTACGCTCACCGGCAACCGGTCCATACTGGGAATCGGCGGCGCGATCTATGGCGAGACATCCCCGATCATCATTCAGAACAGTATTGTCGCTGGAAATACGGACGATGGGACAGCTCCCAACTTGGCCGAGTCACTCACCGCGACTCTGGCTGTCACCAGCAGCTTGATCGGCGACAATACCGGGTCCGGGCTCACTGCGACCATTGGCGTTATCGCTGATAACGATGGGAATTTCATCGGCTCGATCTCCAGCCCAATCAACCCGTTGCTCGGTCTACTTCAGAACAATGGTGGTCCGACATTCACCCATGCCTTGCTGCCCAATAGCCCGGCCATCAATCACGGTCGGAATGCATTGGCTGTCGATCCCATCAACGGCAATGCACCGCTTTCGAACGACCAGCGGAGCACCGGCTTCGGTCGGGAGATCCACGGGACCGTGGACATGGGGGCCCTGGAGTCGTCGTACGTCACATACGCCGTCAGTGCAGGCATCTTGACGGTCACCGGAAACATCAACACCAATGTCGTGAACGTGCTGAGCACCAGCGGCCTGATCGTGATCAACGATGGCGGGACGCTGTTCCACACTGGCATTCTGGCGTCCAGTCTCACCCGTATCACGATTCTTGGCCACGGCGGCAATGACACCCTGCGATTAGATTCCTCCCTGGGTGCAGGCATCATCGGAACTCTGCTGGGTGGGGACGGCGATGATGTGCTGATCAGCGGTTCGGGTACAGACACTCTCAACGGAGAGGCGGGACAAGATACCGCGAGCTACATGCAGGCCGCTGTGGGAGTGAATGTGAGTCTCGCTCTGACCTCAGCCCAGAACACAGTGGGAGCTGGCAGCGATACTCTGTTCGCCATCGAGAACCTGACCGGTTCCGGTTTCAACGACACCCTCACTGGCAACACTGGAGCCAACGTGCTCACTGGTGGCGTGGGGAGTGACACCCTCATCGGGGGGCTGGGAGCTGATTCACTCGACGGCGGAGAGGGGACCGACTCCCTGAGATTTGACAACTTCGACATCCGTGTTTTCGGTGGCAATGGCATCGACACAGCCATCGTCACCTCAGCGACCGCAGCTGTGACTCTGAACCTGACGACGAGTCAGATCGAGACCGTCAGCGCGACAACCTCGACGTTCCACAACACATTCGACGCCACGGGAGCGACCTGGACCGTCTCGATCACGGGGGGAACAGGGAACGACATAATCACCGGTGGGAACCTCAACGATTCACTCTCCGGAGGGTCGGGGAATGATCAGCTCACCGGGAATGGGGGGAATGATGCGTTGACCGGTGGGTTGGGAGCCGACTCGCTGGTGGGCAACGACGGGAATGACGGCCTGTATTTCGACAATTTCGACACCGTCATCCTCGGCGGAGTCGGAATTGACACAGCGGTGGTGAATGGGGCGACGACAGCGATCAACTTCAATCTGGTCACAACCCAGATCGAAGCTGTGAGTGCGACAGCCTCGACATTTCACAACACGTTCAATGCGACTGGGGCGACCTGGAACGTCTCCATCACAGGCGGGACGGGAAACGACACGATCACTGGTGGTAACGGGCATGACGCGCTCTCCGGTGGCGGCGGCAATGACAGCCTGACTGGCGGACTGGGCAATGACGCGCTGACGGGCGGACTGGGTGCGGATTCTCTGCTGGGGAACGACGGGAACGATTCCTTGAACTTCGATAACTTTGACACGAGCATTCTGGGCGGGATTGGGACCGACACCGCCACAGTCAGCGGGGCGACTACGGCGATCAACTTCAATCTGGTGACCAGGCAGATCGAAACAGTCAACGCATCTGCATCGACGTTCAACAATACATTCGATGCGACGGGCGCGATCTGGGCTGTGACGATCACCGGGGGGAGCGGGGCCGATACGCTGATTGGAGGCACACTGAACGATGTGTTGAATGGCGGACGGGGTGCGGATGTCTTGCTGGGACACAACGGGAACGACACGCTGTACTTCGACAACTTCGATACCAGCGTGCTGGGGGGCAGCGGAATCGACACTGTTTATGTCAGGTCGGCGACAGCTGCGGTGAACTTTAATCTGGTGTCTCATCAGGTTGAGTCAGTAAGCGCGACGACATCAACCTTCAACAACACGTTCGATGCTACAGGGTCCACTTCAGCAGTCTCAATCACCGGTGGCAGTGGGAATGACACCCTCATCGGGAGCAATCTAAACGACACACTGAACGGTGGAGCAGGCAACGACACACTGACTGGCAACGGCGGGAACGACACTCTGACCGGTGGGTTGGGTGCCGATACGCTGGCAGGTAACGACGGAAACGACCGCTTGAACTTCGACAACTTCGATATCAGCCTGCTGGGAGGAATCGGGACTGACATGGCGGTTGTCGATGGAGCAACAGCAGCGGTCAGTTTGAATCTGATCACGACGCAGATCGAAACCGTGAGTGCGACGACTTCGACGTTCAACAATACGTTCACGGCAACAGGTTCGACGTGGGCGGTTTCGATCACCGGTGGGTCGGGGAACGATACGATCGTTGGCGGAAATCTCAACGATTCTCTGAGTGGCGGGGCTGGCAACGACAGTCTGTTCGGGAACAACGGGAACGACACGCTGGTCGGTGGTTTGGGTGTCGACACACTGGCAGGCAACGACGGGAACGACAACCTGTACTTCGACAACTATGACACCAGCCTACTCGGTGGGATCGGAACGGACGCTGCCATCGTCAACGGAGCAACCACAGCGATCAGCTTGTCTCTAGTTGCGACCCAGTTTGAGACAGTGAGTGCCACGACCTCTGCATTCGACAATACGTTTGATGCAACCGGAGCGACGTGGGCTGTCTCGATTACTGGAGGGACAGGTCACGATACGATCACGGGCGGGAACTTGAACGACTCGCTCTCTGGAGGAGCGGGTAATGACACCCTAAGCGGCGGCCAAGGGCTAGACACGCTGACAGGCGGACTGGGCCTCGACACCCTGTCTGGGGGTGACGGGAACGACACCCTGAATATCGACAACCTAGACACCAGCATCCTCGGTGGACTCGGCATCGATCGAGTGAATGTGATCGCGGCCACCGGAGCGATCGTCCTGAATCTGGTCACTGCGGCGATCGAGACCGTGAGTGCCACAGCCTCGATCTATGACAACACGTTCGATGCGACCGGAGCAACATGGGTTGTTTCGATTACGGGGGGCAGTGGTGCCGACACGATCATCGGTGGAAACATGAACGACTCGCTGATCGGCGGATCGGGCAACGACTTGATCATCGGCGGACTCGGAAACGATAGCCTCAGCGGGGGAATCGGGATCGACACGGTCAGCTACTCGACCGCCACAGCGGGCGTGAATGTGAGCTTAGTCACGAAGACCTCAGCGGGGTCAGCTGGCAACGACTCTTTCCAACTCTTCGAGAACATCACCGGGTCACTGTTCAACGACATCCTGCTCGGCGATGTCAACAACAACATCCTCCACGGTGGGGGTGGCGTCGATACGATTCTTGGTGGCGGTGGTGTTGACCAGATTTTCTACCCGTAATCTTCGGGGACCGTTACTCCAATCGACCAAGCCCGCGCCGGGCGCGTTCCGCGTTGACTCGCAACAAGGCAGCTGGCTCCTTTTTCCAGAACTTCACGAGTTGGCTGAGCGTCGTCCCCAGTTGAGGAGCGAGTTCCGGCACGTTCCAATCGGCTTGAGCCAGCAGATCGATCGACTCGGCCAGCAGGGCCGGGTAGTCCGTGTGTTCTCCGCTGATCTGGATCCGAGCCCCCTTCATTCGGAACCTCCACAGTTCGCTCGGCGAAGATTCGGGCGGGCGATAATTTCGCAAGCCCACGGCCAGCGTCCGCCGCATCCGGTCAGCTGCGACCTCCAGGTTTTGGGCTTGGCTGCGCCGCTCGCTGGCTTCGGCTTTGAGACCCGTGGGGCGGTGCGTCAGCACGATCGCTGTCTCGACCTTGTTGCGATGTTGTCCCCCGGGACCAGAACGCTTCGTGCGCAAGACATCGCACTGCTTCAGCAGATCGGGGATCGGGAGTTCAGCGGGGTGCATGGAGGTCTTTCTGTGAGCGCAGTGTCTGGATCTGACCCGCACACGGCAAGGGGTGGAGTTCTCGCCCCAGCGCATGGCCGGTATAACCCACCCTCGGATGTGCTACGCACCGCATGACTGCTTGGCTCCGAAGTGTTGATTCGATGTGCCATGCTGCGGGACTTCTCTGTGTCGATCGATTCGAATTCTTCCATCACTCCGCCTGAAAATGCCGAGCCGCCGACTCGGTCGGTGTGGCCCGATCTGTCGTTAATCGGCGTGGCAGTAATCTGGGGTGTCAACATCCCAGTCATGAAGATTGGGCTGACGGGCATTGATCCGTTCGCGTTCAACGCACTGCGGCTGCTGTTGTCAGCTGTTATTCTCGTACTGCTGGCATTGCGTGAACGTGGTCCAGTTGCGAAACAGCCGTCCGGGTTATGGAAGCAGATTCTGCTGTACTCGGTGATCGCGAGCGGTCTCTATCAGTGGACGTTCCTGCTGGGCATCTCGCGCACGGCGTCCGGGAACGGATCGCTGATCATGGCCACTGTGCCCATGTGGACAGCGATTCTGGCGCGAGTCCTGCTCGGCGAAACTCTCCGATCCATGGCGAAACTGGGACTGGTCATCGCGTTTTCGGGAACCATGATTGTGGCCTTGGAGAAAGGGGTCAGTGGAGATCGAACGCTGCTGACTGGGAATCTCTTCATGCTCCTGGCAGCGCTGATGTGGGCGTGGGGCACGGTTCAAAGCCGCAAGGTCTTACCGTACGTCTCGCCGATGAGGCTCTCCGCCATCTCAGCTGTGTTGATGTTGCCGGTGCATTTTGGACTGGCCACAAACACCCTCTCGACCATTGTCCCGCATTTACGAGAGGCAAACGTCTGGATCCCGCTGATATACGCAGGAGTGCTCTCAACTGGACTGGCGCTACCCATGTGGAGTTACGGCGTCCGTCACTCGGGTGCTGCTCAAGCGGCGGTCTTCCAGAATCTCGTGCCGATCGTCGCCATTGCGAGCGCCTGGTTCGCGCGGAGTGAACCCGTCACATTGAATCAGATGATCGGAGGAACCTTAATCATCGGCGGGCTGGTCCTGGTGAGACGAGGGCGGTGAGACGAGGTTCGCTTGACGCCACGCGGCGTCAGCGACAGGCTAGGAGCCGCGTCACTCCGCGGACGGCCTGTGTTCAAATCCCCATGAGATCTCTGCCATGAGACACTGCTTCGCACTCCTCATTGTGCTCTCCCTACTACTGCCCGCCTCAGCTGCGGAGCCGAAGAAAACTCGCGAACAGCTAGTCCGCGAAGACCGAGTGAAGGTGGAGGCGACCGGGTATTGGATCTACCAGGATCTGGCGAAGGGGTACGCCGAGGCCCAGCAAACCGGGAAGCCGATTCTGGTGATCCTACGCTGTCTGCCGTGTGTCGAGTGCGTCAAGCTGGATGACGAGTTGATGGACAATGACCCGGAGCTGCGGCCATTACTGGACCAATTTGTACGTGTGCGGGTCGTCGGCACCAACGGGCTCGACTTGTCCCTCTTTCAGTTTGACACAGATCAGTCGTTCACCGCGTTCTTATTAAACGCAGACGGAACCATCTATGGGCGGTTCGGAACACGGTCTCACCAGACCGAGTGGGTTGGCGATGTATCACTGGCCGGAATGTCTCGGGCTCTGGAGGGGGCACTGGAACTGCACAAAGACTATCCGTCGAACAAGGCCTCGTTGTCTGGCAAACGCGGACCACAGCCCGAGTTTGGCTCGCCGGAAGTAATGCCGGGACTCAGAGAGAAGTACACCTCAACGCTTAATTATGAGGGCAACGTAGTGCAGAGTTGCATCCACTGTCACCAGATCGGGGATGCCCAGCGCGACCACATTCGCGCTCAGCGCAAGCCAATGCCGGAAGCTGTACTGTTTCCGCACCCGCATCCAAAGGCGATCGGACTCGTTCTTGATCCCACAGAGCGAGCCAGCGTGGTGGAGGTGGCAGAGGGCTCATGGGCGGCGCAGTCGGGATTCCAGGCAGGTGACCGCATCGAAACGCTCGCCGGACAGCCGCTCCTCTCCATGGCCGATGTCCAGTGGGTACTCCATCACGCCGATGCTGCGGGAGCGACGATTCCGGCTCAGGTTCTACGTGGCGATAAAACGGTCAGACTCGAATTGAAACTCCCAGCGGGCTGGCGGCGGCAAGACAATATTGCCTGGCGCGCGAGTTCATGGGGTCTACGGCGGATGGCGACGGGGGGATTCTTCAGTCAGGAATTGAGTGCTGAAGCGCGGAAAGCCAACGGGCTTTCCGCGACTGGCATGGCTCTTCAGATCGAGCATGTGGGGCAGTATGCCCCGCACGATGCCGCCCAGCGTGCGGGGTTACTCAAAGGGGACATCGTCGTGGAGTTCGATGGCCGAACGGATCTCCTCCGGGAATCGGACTTGCTCGCGTACGGGGTCACTCAGCACTTCCCCGGCGACCAGATCAAGGTCAAGATCCAGCGCGCCGGCAAGCCGCTGGAGCTGACGTTGACGATTCAGGAGTAAGCCAAGAGGGGCTCACACGAAGGCACGAAGAAGAAAGCGGATGGCACAATAGTTCGTTGCTCGTCTCGCCCCCCCCTTGGTGCCTCCGTGCCTTGGTGTGAGCCTGTTTGCCCCTTCCTAGATATCAGGAGAACGTCGATGAACGAACAGTTAGAGCGAATCGCAACTGATGTTGTGGATGCTGCGGTCAAACTTCACATGGCACTCGGCCCCGGTTTACTGGAGTCAGTCTATACGGTGATCATGGAGAAGAAGCTGAGGGAACGTGGGTATTTCGTGGAGCGTGAGAAGCCGATCCCAGTCATCTATGAGGGAATCCACTTTGAATTAGGATTTCGAGCAGACTTGCTCATCAATGGATGCTTCATTGTCGAATTGAAGTCCGTCGAGATACTGGCACCCGTACACGCCAAACAGCTACTCACTTATCTTAAGTTGACTGAATGTCGGCTGGGGATGCTCCTCAATTTTGGAGAAGAGGTCATGAAGCATGGGATCAAACGTGTTGCCAATTGAGTGGAGTCAAAGGGGCTCACACGAAGGCACCAAGGCACGAAGAAGAGGTCGTGGTGTGTTCGTTGTTCGCGACTCCCCCCTTGGTGCCTTTGTGCCTTTGTGTGAGATACTCCCCTTCCGTCCCACGTGCAGGAGGACTCCTTGACTCTCCAGCGTTTTAAACTGCTCGTCCCGATCGCGTTAGGGGTGATCCTGCTGCTCGCGTGGTACATAATTACGCGCAGGGCGGGGGATTCGCTCGTGGTCTACTGCACGCATGATCTGGTCTATGCGGAGCCGGTGATCGAGGAATTCACGCGGCAGACGGGAATCAAAGTCACGATCGTCGGAGACACCGAAGCCACGAAATCGCTGGGGCTGGTCGAGCGTCTGATCCGCGAAGGGGACCAGTCTCCTTGCGACCTGTTTTGGAATAACGAAGTGCTCGGCACCATTCGGCTCCAGCAACAGGGGCTGCTCGCAGCGTACACTGGACCGGCCTCACAACGGATTCCAGAGCGGTTCCGAGACCGCGAGGGGTACTGGCATGGGTTCGCCGGGAGAATGCGGGTGTGGATCTTCCCGGCCGAATCCACGGGCATGGAAGTTCAATCGAGGTTTCAGGATTCGGACCTCAGCCGACTCGCGATTGCCAAGCCGCTGTATGGGACCACGTTCTCTCAATTCGCCATGCTCTGGAAGCTTCACGGAGCAGAGGCCGCGAAGGCCGAACACCGGTCTCTGGTGGATCGTCAGTGCCGTTTTGTGGCGGGAAACGCCATGGTTCGTGACCTGGTCGCGGGGGGCAGCTGTGACCTCGGCATGACCGACACCGATGATGTTTTCGTGGCTCTGGATGCGGGGCACCTCATGGAAATGATTCCGATTCAGATTGACGGAAAAACCCTCTGTATTCCGAATACGGTGTCGATCTTCAAAAGCTCTGATCGGCCGGAAGAGGCGAAACAGCTTCTCGAATACTTACTGTCTGAGTCGGTCGAACTGCAACTTGCGAAAACAGCACGCCAGATTCCTTTGGGGACAATTAATCCTGACAAGATCCCGGCAGAGGTTCAACGATTGTCGGAATGGGCCAGTGAGTCGTGGAACGTCGCTGATGCGGCGGATGTGGCCGACGAATGCCTCCAATGGCTTAAGTCGGAATACACCCGATGAGTTACGAACACGCTGTCGCCTGGTCGATTCTTCGCAGCCTGCTGGGCGGGGTGTTGTGCTGGGGATTCGCGCGGGTGCTGTTGAGATGGAAAGTGGGGAGCTTTCACCACGGAGGCACGGAGGCACGGAGGAGCAGTGGCCAGCGATCAGCAGTCAGCGGTCAGCCAGAAGAAGCCCATCGGTTGCAACCAGTGAGCCAGCCTCATCAACTCTCAACTCTCAACTCTCAACCATCCTCTTCTGTGAAGGGCCACCGTGTCCCTGTGGTCGAACCACTCACCGGCGGCCCTGGCTGGCGCGTCGAGCTGGGGTGGGCGCTGTTGATCGTCCCGTTCTTTGTGCCGGGTTTGGTGGTCGGGTATGCGTATCGCAATGCGTCGCTGTCTCTGGTCCATACGCCACTTCTCAATGAGCTGTTGTACCTGGCGATTGTGGTCGCCCAGCTGACTCCCATCGCGTTGCTGGCACTGGAGTGGTTGCCCGCTGCTACGCTGGGGCAGACGGGTGCGTTCCTGTTGAAACTCACCACGCTGTCGGGGAGATCAGCAAGGGTTGGTGAACGCCTGCGGATCCTACTCGCGGGCGAACTCCCTCGACAACTCACAGCTGGAGCCATCGCGGCGTTGTTGTGTTTTCAAGAGGTGGAAGTCGCGACGTTGATGCAGGCACGCGGGTGGGCGGAGTGGATTTTTACGAAGCAGGCGGGGGGGGTGGAGCTGGTCGAAGTCTGGCCGTTTTTGATTGGGCCGCTGGGGTATGGGCTGTGCCTGACAGTGCC
Source organism: Planctomycetota bacterium (assembly GCA_043777375.1). Classification (GTDB taxonomy): domain Bacteria; phylum Planctomycetota; class Planctomycetia; order Planctomycetales; family Planctomycetaceae; genus TH-plancto1. The sequence goes on from JAYWHX010000161.1 coordinate 17,777, forward strand.
GCTGCTAGCGTATTGGATGTCGCAACACGCCAATCGTTCCAGCGAGCCAGTGGGGGTCAGCCCCCAGGCAGGACCACGCGACTGGACCGGGGGCTCACTTCCACGGGCTCGCCTGGGGACATGGCTGGTCGTAGCCGTCTCGTGGCTGCTTACAGTGATCTGGCCGGTGACAAGCTTGGTGATTGGAGCGTTTTGGGGACACGGAGTGATCCAATTCCGGTCGGCCATTTGGCAAGAAATCGGAGACTCGCTCGTGCTGGGCGTGACGGTCACAGTCGGGCTGTGGCTGGTTTTGTGGGGCGTCGAGCAACTACGAAGGCGAGGCTCCCGCCGAGCCGCGAACGAGGGAGGAACTTGGTGTCAGTTCTCCCGATTCAGCTCCTTCTCCCCCGCGATGATCGCATCCGACTCTGAAGACTCCACTGGGGAGAAGAGGGGAGCGTCATTCGGTGAGGGGCGGCGTGAACTCTTGCGCCAGGCTCAGCAGGAGCTTCGCCCTCCCGTGGCGTGGTATGCGGCTCGCATCGCCACTCTGCTGATTCTCATTCCTGGTCTGCTGGGCTCTTTGGCGTTGGGACTCACAATTTATGAAATCTGCCAACGAATGAGGGTCCAGCCGTCGTACTCTCCTTTGCCACTCGTAGCGGGGATGGTGTTGTTCTTGCTTCCCAGGGCGCTGGCGCTGCAAGCGATGCTGCGGCGGAACGAGCGGCAGGCTGGTGTGTTCCTGGCGGAAGAACTGGCCCGGAAGCCGGGGCATCGGGGAAGATTCGGGCAGGCGATCTTGTGGCGAATTCGTGATGCGGGGCGATTCTGGACACTCGCATTGCTATTCTGGTGGTCGTACCTGGAACTGACGTTGCCATCACTGCTGCGACCAGCCGGGATGGCCCCAGCTCCGCTGCGGCTGTACAACTTTCTGCATTACGGCCACATCCCCGGATTGGCTGCGATGTTGGTCGTGGTGTTGGCTGTGCCGGTCGGAGTCATGCTGGTGGGAAGGGGCCTGTGGATCATGATTGAAGGTTTCTCGACGAAGGGATCGTTGAGCGATGAGGGTTGAGAAGCGCCGCCCCACTCGGCTCGACTTGGCTCCCGGGGAGTCGCCCTGCGACCCAAGCCGATGGCCTCGCCCGACAGGACATTCAATTCACGCACTTCTCTGACGGCTGCACCTCACTCACCTCTCAACAATTGCCCTCCCCTTATGCTCTGGACCCTGAACAACGTGACGCTCTTCGGTCGTGGTCGCCCACGGCTGGATCGAGTCTCCGTTGAGATCCCAACGGGACGAGTTGCTATCGTCGGGGCGAGTGGTTCCGGCAAGACCTCGCTGTTGAATCTGCTCGTCGGGTTTGAGCACGCGGATGAGGGAACGTTGAAGGTTGAGGGGTTCGCGTTGAGAGACACCGGCAGTGACGAGTCGCTTCCTTCGCTCCCTCAACGCTCATCAATCAACCCTCAACACTCCCTCTTCTGGTCCCCTCCCGACTTTGGATTGTGGCCCCACTTGACCGTGATCGAACACTTGACAGCTGTCTCGCCCGCCGCCGGTGCGGGGCGTGTCGCTCGGCTGATGACAGGCTTCGGACTCGATGCATTGTCAGCGGCCTACCCGTCGAGCCTCTCGCAGGGCGAGTGCTCACGCCTTTCAGTCGCTCGGGCACTGGCAGCCCAGCCGAGGTGTCTGGTCCTCGATGAGCCGCTGGAGCACGTGGATACCCAGCTGAGAGACCAGTGCTGGCGAGTGTTGCGTGAGGAGTGCGCAGGGACGGGTGCCAGCTTGGTGTTCTCGACACACGCACCGGACCGGGTACTCTCCGAGGCCGACTGGTGTCTGTGCCTGGAGGCCGGACAGCTGGTCTGGTCCGGTCCGGTGGGGGAGCTGTACGAGCGGCCCGCAACGCCGGAGATCGCGAGGTTTCTCGGCCCGTGCAACTGGGTGCCTGGCTTGGCAGATCAGAAAGAAGGACTCACTACGGAGGCACGGAGGCACGGAGAAAAAGAATTGAAGATCAGCGATGATTTAGGAGATTCTAATTCGCGAACTACTGCAGTCACGCCAGCCACCCACTCTCCTCTCCTCTCCGTGCCTCCGTGTCTCCGTGGTGAATCTTCTTTATCGGAGATCTCGGTCAGGCCAGTGCGTCCCGAACGGTTACAAGTAGTCCCGGACGAAGCGGGTCCGTACTGCGTTCAGTCCGAGCGGTTCAGCGGCAGTCTCTCAGAGGTCGACCTCGTGCAGATCGCAACGGGCATCTCGCAGCGAGTCTACCACCGGCCGCCGCGACCGTTGCTCGCCGCCGGGCAGCGTGTCTCATTCCGAATTTTGGCCACGCTGTTTACGTGTGCGTTGTGCCTGTGGCAATCGGGTTGTCTCGGCAGCTCTGGGGCTGCAGAGATGTCGGTTGTTTCGTCGACGATCATTCGCATTCCGGTCGATGGCAAGCGGATGCCTGCTCCTCGCGCCCTCACGGTCTCGAAGGATCGCGAGCTGTATGTGCTGGATGATTCGGGGCGAATTCTGGTTTATGACGTCGAGAACAAGCTGATCCGGCAATGGAGCATGCCGGAGTCGAGCGTCGGCAAGCCCGAGGGCATCCGCGTCCTGCAAGACGGGCGGGTCGCCATCGCGGATACGCATTATCATCGCGTAGTGTTCTTCTCGAAACAGGGCGAGCTGCTCAGCATGTTCGGCACCCAAGGCGAAAAGCCCGGCGAGTTCACCTACCCGGTCGACCTGCTGCAGGACCCGCAAGGCTTCTTGTATGTGGCCGAGTACGGCGGTAGCGACCGCATTCAGAAATTCGCTCCCGATGGAAAGTTCGTGTTGGAGTTTGGCGGGCTCGGAACAGAGATCGGAAAGTTCCAGCGACCCAGCGGGATGGTCTGGCTCGATTCCAAGATTTACGTGGCCGACGCCATCAACAGCCGCGTTCAAGTTTTCAGCGACCAGGGCCAACCGCTGGACGTTCTCGACTGGGCAGATCAGGGGGGGCTTTATTACCCTTACGACATTGCTCTCAGTCCGCATGGCCAATTCTTCTTCGTCGAGTATGGAGCGTGTCGCGTGAGTGTGGCGAACCCAGCTGGCAAACTCGTCGCGCAGTTCGGCCATGAGGGACGCGGCCATCACGAGTTGTGGACGCCGTGGGCGCTGGCGGTGTCCGAGGACAACCGGCTATTCATCGCGGACACCGGGAACCGCCGGATCGTGCAATTGACGTTGCCAGGAGGACGGCTGTGAACACTCTGCGTCGCTGGATGAAGAGTCTGTTCCCCGCTCCGCGCACACCGCTGAAGGGTCTCGATGGCGTTGGCATTACACTGACCATCGTAGCCTATCTGTTCGCAATGTGGCTGCTCCAGAGAAATCATGTGATGCAGTTTCTGCGTCCGTGGGCGTTCGCGCTGACTCCCATTGCGATCTGGGTCTGGTGGATGCATCGCAACGGGTATCACGGGTTGGCACGGGGGCGAGCGAACGCAGCCATTGTCGTGCGACTGTTGCTGCTCGGACTGTTTTTGGGACTGCTGGCGGAGCCCCGCTCGGTGCGGTCGACCGACCGACTGTCGGTGGTGTTCGCCCTCGATAGCTCTGACTCCATCGGGCGGGATGCCTCTGAAAAGGGGGCGGAGTACATCGCCAAGGTCGTCAGTCAGAAACCCGATGAGGACGAAGCCGGGCTGGTGACATTCGCCGCCAACGCAGCTGTCGAATTGCCCCCGCGCGAGTCGTTTCCACTCGAAGGCGGCAGCATCATCCTGAACTCGCGCATCAGCCCGGATGCAACCAATATCGAGCAGAGTCTGTCCCTCGCAGCAGCGATGCTGCCGGAGGACACCCGCGGACGCATCGTCCTGATCAGCGATGGAGCCGAGACAGCTGGGAACCTGAAGCCGGTCCTCGACAACCTGAAGAGCCGTGGCATCGCGGTCGACGTCCTGCCGATCACCTACACCTACGACAAAGAAGTCTGGATCGAGCGGCTCGAACTGCCCCAGCGCGTCCAGTTGAGCGAGCGCTACGATGCATCGGTCGTGGTCTCGTCGCTGCAAGCGGGCAAGGGACGGCTGAAGCTGACGGAGAACGGCCAGCTGATTGCCGACTTGCCGATTGACTACAAGCCGGGGAAGAACCGCTACGACATTCCGATGGAGCTGAAGACGCCCGGTTATCTGGAGTACCAGGCGACGATCGAGCCAGCAGATGACCCCGCACATCCGGGAGTGAAGCCGGACTGGTTACCCCAGAACAACCGCGCCGATGGTTATCTGTACATCGAAGGCAAGGGCAAGGTCCTGCTGGTCACCGACCCGTCAGGCACCGAGGAGGAGTGGAAAGCACTCCGCACTTCGCTCGCCCATGCAGAGCGCGAGGTCGAAGTCCTTCCGGCCGTGAACGTGCCACGCGATGCACTGTCGCTGCTGCCATACGACTGCATCATCCTGTGCAACGTCGAGCGGTTCGCCCTCGACGAATCGCAGATGCAGGCCATCCACGATGCCGTCTTCAACGAGGGAACCGGCTTCCTGATGGTCGGCGGAGCCCGCAGCTTTGGCCCCGGCGGCTACCACAAAACGGTGATCGAAGACGCCCTGCCGGTCAGTATGGATGTGACCAATAAAAAGGTGCTGCCCAAGGGGGCGCTGGCCATCATTCTACATACCTGCGAATTCCCCGAGGGGAACACGTGGGCCAAGCGAATCACGAAAGAGGCTGTCAAAGTTCTCAGCGCCCGCGATGAGATTGGCGTGATCGATTACGAAGGCGGCGAACAGTGGGTCGTGAAACTCGGCGATGTCGGCGACTACGAGACGATGGCGACCAAGATCAACGCCGCCGAGCCGGGAGACATGCCCGCCTTTGCACCGACGATGAGCCTGGGACTCAAGGCTCTGAAGGCCAGTGACGCCGCCTCGAAGCACATGATCATCATCTCGGACGGTGACCCGGTTCCGCCCCCGCAGGAACTCTTGAAGTCCTTTACAGCTGAAGGGATCACGATCTCCACCGTGTCGATCTTCCCGCACGGTGGGCAGGAGGTCGCTGTCATGCGCTCAATCGCTGACCTGACGGGCGGACGGTACTACTTTCCCGACGACCCGAACAAGCTGCCGACTATCTTTTTCAAAGAAGCCCGGACACTGAAACGGAACATGGTGTTCAAGGGGGACGTGACGGTTGAGCAGGGGTTCGCGTCCCCGGTGATGCGTGGGATCGACACCATCCCGCATCTGGGCGGGTACGTGCTGACCTCGCTGAAGGAAACCGGGCTTCCGGAGAACATTCTGTTCACGCGCCCCGAAGGTGACGGAGACATCGACGATCCGATTCTCTCCGTGTGGCGGTATGGCCTCGGGACCACCGCAGCTTACACCTCGGACTTCGCCAGCTTTCTCGGTGCGAACTGGGTCAACTGGGACAAATTCGACCCATTCGTCAAGCAGTTGATGATTCGGATCTCGCGTGTTCGCCAGCCGGGTCATCTGCGGATGTGGGCGTACTCGACGGGGGCGGAAGGGGTCGTGATGGCCGAGGACTTCCACCCGGAGGAGATGTTTCTGGAAGTGGCGGCGCAGGTCTCTGGCCCGAATGACCGTCGCGAGATGATCACTCTCAAACAAGTGGCCCCGCGTCGCTATCAAGCCCAGTTCCCACAGTGGGGAGCGGGGCGCTATCAAGTCACTCTACTCGGCAAGGCTGGACAGCGCGAGGACCGCGCGACGGGCGGCTTCATCGTCAGCTACTCGCCCGAGTATCTGAAATTCACGAGCAACTGGAACATCCTGCGGCAGATTCAGGAGCAAACCGGAGGCCAGATTCTGACCGATACCGGCCAGGCCGAAGAGGACTCGCAGCAGATCTTCAACCGACGCCAGACGAAGACAACCTCGCAACCGGTTTTCGACTGGTTCTTGATCGCGTTGTGCTTTTTGGTTCCGCTGGATGTCGGCATTCGGCGTATCCAACTCGACTGGAAAATGATTCTCGCCAGCCTCGGATTTGGCAAGGTGCAGGCCTCGACAGGCACGATGGGAACACTGCTGGCCAAGAAGCTCGAGGTCAGCAGCCAGCTGAAGGGTCAACGCACCGAGACTCGTCCGATGTCGACCACTCCCACCGGGGCCCCCGCGTTCCTCAACAAGCCAGGACCAGCCGCCGATCGCACGTCAGCTCCTGTCTCCACTCGTCCCAAAGCTGCCGCCTCCAAGCAACCGATCGAAGACACCTCCACCACCAGCCGGTTGCTCGATCTCAAACGGAAGAGACAGCAGGATGAGGAGAAATAATCGACCCAACGACAGCGATCGGGGGACGTGATTCCCCCGTGCCAGCATGACGTTTGAGTCGGTCATCGGTTGTTCTCTGTTCGACGCTCCCCGCACACGGGGGACTCACGTTCCCCGCTCGCTGATCATCTTTCACCCTCAACGGTCACACCCATGAACACACCCGACACAACTCCCGATATGAGCGCCATGAAGGCTGAGGCCCAGGATTTCGCAGCCACCTTCGAGGCGGTTCGCGCGGAGATTGGCCGACTGATCGTGGGGCAGACCCGCGTCGTCGAGGCAGCGCTCACCGCTCTCTTCTGCGGCGGCAACGTCTTGCTGGAAGGGGTGCCGGGGCTCGGCAAGACGGAACTCATCAAGGCGATGTCGCAGGTCCTCGACCTCGACTTCAAACGCATTCAGTTTACTCCCGACTTGATGCCCGCAGACATCGTCGGCACAAACGTCATGCAGACCGACGAGAAGGGCCGCTACCAGTTCGAGTTCCGTCCCGGTCCGATCTTCACCCAGCTACTGCTGGCCGACGAAATCAATCGCGCGACGCCCAAGACGCAGTCCGCACTCCTCGAAACGATGCAGGAAGGAACCGTCACCACTGCGGGCACGATCCACCGCCTGAAGCAGCCGTTCTTCGTGATGGCCACGCAGAACCCTCTCGAACAAGAGGGCACCTACCCACTGCCCGAAGCCCAGCTGGATCGCTTCCTGTTTAAGATCAACGTGCCGTTCGTCACGCTGGGCGAGTTGAACGAAATCGTGAACCGCACGATTCTGAAGCAACAAGTCTCCCTCAAAAAACTGCTGAATTCCGAGCGGATCATGCAGCTGCGCGACGTGTTGAACAAGGTGGTGGTGGCCGACTCGATGCGAGATTTTGCCTGCCGTTTGGTCCTGGCAACGCATCCGCAATCGGCGGAAGCTCCGGAAGGTGTGAAGCGGTTTGTCCGCTGGGGAGCCAGCCCGCGTGCCGCCCAGGCGTTGATCCGCGCCGCCCGCGTGCGAGCGCTCAGCCAGGGGCGAGCGCATATCTCGTTCGACGACATCCGGTACTTCGCCGATGAAGTCCTCAAGCACCGCACGCTACTGAACTACGACGGTCAAGCTGAGAACGTCCAGGTCGGCGAGTTGATTCAGCAGTGCGTGACGAACGTGGGCGAGAAGGCGGCTTGAGCCAGCGATACTGCCTTGAGATCACTCGCCCGGCGCGTGAGCCAGGGAGACAGGCGAAAAGTCGCTTTCGCTCTCCCTCGCTGACGCATCAGTTTGTTTAAGAAAGCACCATTGGGATTGAGGCGGCGAGGCTTGCCAGTGTGTCTTCGGGCATGCGGGACGGGCAAATGTGCCCGTCCTACGGTGTTTCGGCGTCCTCGATGAACTCGTCTCGGAGTTGCTCCCAGCGAGTGGTCAACTCCTCGAGCTTCTCGGGATGTGTCGCGGCGAGGTTCTGCTGCTCCGCGCGATCGGTTTTCAGATCATACAGCTCCCACGGCGTGCCCTTCGCGGCGACGAGTTTCCAGTCGCCGATGCGGATGGCGCGGTGTCCTTCGTGAGCCCACCAAAGTTCTCGCTCTGCCGTGGTTTTTAGCGGGCCAAAATTTAGGCCGATTCCGGGACGCGGCGGGGAACCGACCAGATTTGGCACCTCGCCGATTCCAGCCAGTTCCGTCAGGGTGGGCCACAGGTCGATCACGTGGCCCGGTTGATGACGCAGCTCCCCCTTCGACGAGATCGCGCTCGGACCATGCACGATCAGCGGAGTCGCAATCCCGCCCTCGTGAACCCAGGTCTTATGCCGCCGGAACGGGGTGTTCGACACGTTCGACCAGCCCGGGCCCAGACACAAATGCGTCGCCGCTGATCCCGGAGCGGCATTCGGATCGTGCCCGTCATCGCGGACCATCATCTCGGCAGAGGCTCCGTTGTCGGACAGGAACATGATCACGGTGTTGTCCCACTGCCCCATGTCTCGGATCTGCTGGAGTAAACGACCAATCTCCTGATCGATGCGGTCGATCATCGCAGCGTGGATCGCCATCTTGGTGGCTTGGAAACTCTGCTGCTCCGGGGTGAGTTCCTCCCACGGGATCGGGCGGTTGACCTCCAACGGGCCGTACGTTTCAAGGGCCTTCGGGAATGGATAAGGTGGACCGACCTCGCGCTCCACTGCCGACAGCTCCCCCGCCACGAGACCGATATCTCGCATTTTCTTCCAACGGGTGGCGCGAATCACATCCCATCCAGCCCGGTAGGTGTCCTTGTACTTCGCGATATCCTCGGGCAAGGCATGCAGCGGGAAATGTGGAGCCACGAAGGCGACATATTGGAAGAATGGCGAGTCAGCCTGGCTGCGGGCATGGTCCTTTAAGTGGCCGACCGCCTGCTCTGCGATGGCGGTCGTCGAGTAATATCCTGTTCCAGGCTCGACCGCAGGCAGCTTAACATCATCGGAGTAATGGGCTTTCGGATGGAAGTTCCGACCGCCGTCCTCCAACCAGTAAGAGCGGTCAAACCCAGCTGCGATCGGCTGGCCATCGACGTGCCATTTTCCAGAGTGATAGCTGCGGTATCCCTGCTGCTTGAGGGCCACGGGAAGCAGTGGAGCCCACGCAGGCCGGGTGCCTTGGGTGCCTCCGCCTTTGATGCCAGGAATTGCGTCACGTCCGACCTGTTGGGCGTAGTAACCGGTTAACAGCGCAGCCCGCGTGGGCCAGCAGCGGGCTGTGTTGTAATAATCGGTGTACCGCAGCCCCCCAGCTGCCAAGGCATCCAGATTCGGCGTCTGAATTTCGCTGCCGTAACAGCCGATGTCGGAGTAACCAAGATCATCGGCGAGGATGACGACGAAATTGGGGCGTCGGGGAGCTGACTTATCAGGTGAATCCTCTGCAATCACCTGCCCGGAGCAGGCGAGGATCAGGGCGAAAAGCCGAATCGTGAGGCGCATGGGAAGAATTCCAGTGGTTTTCGCTGATGTGTGAAGAGTGGAGAGATCGTACGCGGAACTGGTCAGAGGTTCCAACCTGCCGGGGCGGTCTCGGTGATGAAACTTCGAGCTTGTCTCTTTCCCGAGACCGAACCCGCCGATAGGATACGCCGTCCTCTTGCGAGAGGAATCGTTGATCTATTGTCCGATGCCGCCTTTGATCAGCGAAAAATGATGTCTCTGAAGGGTGCTGGCGGCTCCTGTTCAGAGTTCGAAGCCAAATGTTCTGGAGAGGGTCACACCAATGACTGAGCAGACCGAGCCATCGCAGCGGCGAATGGCCTAACGGCGGCCAGTCGTACGCTGCGTGCCCCATGCCGGCTGTTCTCGTGTTCGAGGCAGCAGGCCGTTTCGCCCGCCGTTTTTCTTCGTGGCTTTTGCCCGAAGGTGATGATTCGCCGCAAGTTCCGGCAGATGAATCGCAGTTCCTCACCGAGTGGTGAGGAATGTATCGTTTCCGTCCATGGACAGAGTGTTTTCCGAACCAGCAAAACAGCTGTCCTTTCTCCCGCAGTTCAGTAGCAGACCAATGGACCTTGAGCACATCCGCAATCTGGGCATTTCGGCCCACATCGACTCCGGCAAAACAACGCTGAGCGAGCGTATCCTGTTTTACTCCGGTCGTATCCACAAGATCGAAGAAGTGAAGGGGGACGGCGACGGCGCCACCATGGACTTCATGGATTTGGAAAAGGAACGCGGGATCACGATCACCAGCGCCGCAACGCAGGTGACTTGGGGCGCGACGAAAATCGATGGCTCGAAAGAAGACTACACAGTCAATCTGATCGACACCCCCGGCCACGTGGACTTCACCGTCGAAGTGGAGCGTTCGCTCCGCGTGCTTGACGGTGCCATTCTGGTGCTGTGCTCGGTGGGCGGCGTGCAGAGCCAGTCACTGACCGTGGACCGCCAGATGAAGCGCTACAAGGTGCCTCGGATCGGGTTCGTCAATAAAATGGACCGCACCGGAGCGAACTTTTTCAGCGTCGTCAAACAAGTGAAGGAAAAGCTGCACGTCACGCCGGTGGTTCTGCAGATTCCGATCGGATCTGGCCCCAGCTTCGAAGGGGTCATCGACCTCATTCAGATGCGGGCAATCCATTATGAAGGCAAGAAGGGGATGGATGTGGTCTACACGGCCATTCCTGAAGATTACTTGGAAGAAGCCCAGACGCACCGCGCAGCGATGCTTGAGGCTCTGTCGATGTACGACGACGAACTCATGAATTCGATCCTCGAAGAGACCGAATTCCCCTCTGAGAAGCTCGTCCCCATCATTCGCAAGGCGACACTCTCGCACGAAATCACTCCGATGATGTGCGGATCGGCCTTCAAGGACAAGGGCGTTCAGACCCTGCTCGACGCGGTCGCCGCCTACCTGCCCAGCCCGCTTGACCGTGTTGTGACCGCGATCGATAACGACAAGACCGAGTCCGCTCGCAAGAAGGGCGAAATCGCAGCTGACGAATTCGTCCGCATCAACCTGACTCCCGACCCGACCAAGCCTGCCATCGGCATGGCCTTCAAAACGGTCGTCGAGCAGTTTGGTCAGCTGACCTACACCCGCATGTACCAGGGAACCTTTAAGAAGGGCGAAACCTACACCAACACCCGTACGGGTAAAGCGGTACGGTTTGGTCGTCTGGTTCGCTTGCACGCGGATGAACGCCAGGACATTGACTCCGCCGAAGGGGGCGACATCATCGCCATCGTCGGTGTCGATTGTGCGACAGGGGATACCTTCGTTGGACCCGGTCTCGAGTCGATGTCGCTCGAAAAGATCTTCGCAGCTGAGCCCGTTATCCGGTTGTCGATTGAACCGACCAACCGCGATAACGCCAGCAACCTGAGCAAGGCACTCGAACGATTCCGTCGTGAAGACCCCACCTTCCATGTGATGAGCGACCCGGAAACGGGCGAAACCCTCATCGCGGGGATGGGCCAGCTGCACCTCGAAATCTATGTTGAACGCATCAAGCGCGAGTACAAGTGCGACACGAAGGTCGGTCAGCCGAAGGTCGCTTACAAAGAGACCCCGACGAAGGTCGTCGAGTTCAATTACAAGCACAAGAAGCAGACCGGGGGTTCGGGACAATACGCCCACATCGTCGGCAAGATTTTCCCACTGCCCGAAGACAACACCAAGAACTACGAGTTCTTCAACAAGATTACGCAGGGCAAGATTCCCGGGCAGTTCGTTCCGCCCGTCGATGATGGCTTCCAGCGGGCCTTGGTGAAGGGCCCACTCTGCGAGTGCGAAGTGGTTCGCGTCGGTGCCGAAATCGTTGACGGGAGCTACCACGACGTCGACTCCTCGGAACGGTCGTTCGAAACCTGTGGCTGGCACGTCATGCGTGACAGCTTGCAGATCGCGGACATGGCGTTGCTCGAGCCGATCATGAAGCTTGAGATCGAAGTTCCCGAGGAGTATCAAGGACCGGTCACCGGCCACTTGTCCAGTAAGCGCGGCGTGATCGGTCAGACCGGGACCAACCTGGGCGTGGCTGTCATTAATGCCGAAGTGCCGCTGGCCAACATGTTCGATTACGCCAATGAACTGCGGTCAATGACCCAGGGCAAGGGCGGATTCAGCATGGAATTCGCGATGTACCAAAAGGTGCCCAAGAGCATCCAGGAAGAAGTCGTCGAACGCCGCCGCAAGGAAAAGGCCGAAAAGGCCAAGGCGTAAGCAAGCTGACAGCGATCAGCCTTCAGCAGTCAGCCAGAGAGAACAGCCCAGGGACACCCGCGTGGAGTGTCCCTGGGTTTTCTTGTAGGCGAGCTTTCAGCGGTCAGCCGTCAGCTTCCAGCCTGCATCCTCACTCGGTCTCACTGCGACTGAGCTTCCGTATTCTTCTCGCATACCGCGATTCCATTCCTTGCCTTCTGGCTGACTGCTGATCGCTGAAAGCTGACAGCTCTTATGGTCGACAACCTCCCCCTGCACACGCACACTCACGGCGGCCTCACCATCGAGGGCTGGTCGCGTGCGGCTGTGCAGACGTATTGGCGCATCCCGGAACTCAAGATCGGGTTCGACATGGGGGGCAGCCCGTGGTCGTTCATGGGGACGCAGACGTTCTTCATCACGCATGCCCATCTCGATCATCTGGCCGCCCTGCCCGCCTTTGTGGCGCGGAGGAAGATGATGAAGATGGAACCGCCGATCATTTATGTCCCCGAAGAGATCGTCGAGTTCGTCGACCGCATGCTCAAATCGTGGCAGCGACTCGATCGCGGCCGGATGTTGTGCCAGCTGATCGGTGTCAAACCGGGCGACGAGTTCGAACTGTCACGCGAACACATCGTGACAGCCTTTGACACCAAACATACGGTCCCTTCGCGGGGTTACATCATCTGGGAGCGGCGGCGCAAGTTGAAGCCCGAATATGTCGGGATGAGCGGCGACCAGATTCGCGATCTGCGGTACAGCGGCATCGATGTCAGCGGAGAGTTCCGCACTCCGATCGTCTGCTACTGCGGCGACACAGCTCCCGAGGGGCTCGATGCGGATCCGGCGATTTATCAGTCCAAGATCCTGATCACCGAGATGACTTTTTTCCGCCCTGAACATCGCCGGGAAAAGATCCACAAATTCGGACATACGCATCTGGACGACCTGCTGGAACGTGCCGACAAGTTTCAAAACGAGCTGATCATCCTCGGCCATTTCAGCACGCGCTACCACGATCGCCAGGTCCAATCCGCCGTCGAGAAACGCCTGCCCGAACATCTGCGCGAGCGCGTGAAGCTCTGGTGCTAGAGCTGCGTCAACGCGGAGTTTGGGAGTGTGCCAAGCTTTCCCGGGAGGGCGAAGCTCCTGCTGAGCCGCGAGCATGAGGACGCGTCGCCCCACGTCGACAGCTCGCCTGCAACCCCGCCCCAGTCAAGTAAACATGCACCCAATCCCCGTGGGGCACGTTTCCGACGTGCCCGTCCTCAGCAGATCGCGCTGTGAAACAACGCAGGACTGCGAGGCGGTGCATTTTCTGTCGGAGTTGTCGAAGAGTGGTGGCCGCCAAACACTCAAAGAACGTAAATAAAGAGTCCCGCCCTTTTGTGTTTTTTGAGTTTCTTGCGGCCATTCCGTTCCGTAGGGATTCAAACAGAATGCATGCTTCCCGCTTGCACGTGACCCACGCGAAGGGCACCTAGACAACGTGCCCCACGTAACCATTCACACCCCGGCTGCATGACCGTTTGAAACTGGTCTTTCCGAGAATCTCGAAATCGGCGACATCTGGTGCATGTCACTGGATCAGAT
>JAYWHX010000162.1:0-31222 GCA_043777375.1 Planctomycetota bacterium
CGCATGGCCGGCCTGTGCAGCCTGGCCGACAGCCACCAGTGGGACCACTACTGGAAAACCACATGAATTCCACACAACCGAAATCCGTTCCTACACCCGACATGAGACGGCCTGGGGCGTGTGAATGTACACGGAGACTGATCCATCATGTACATTTGCGACTTTGACGACCGGAAACACGAAGGAACCCCCGCATCGTGACTACCATTATCAATGCTGGCGTCTTGTTCTTACTCACTGTCAGCCAGCTGTTCCTGTGGGGATTGTCTCTGCGCTGGGGACTGCGCTGGGCGAAGGTGGCTCCTGTCTCGACGAAGCAGCTCGTGGTCGCAACATTGATCTGGTTGGTCCTTCAAATTGTGATCATGGTCGTGTCCAGACAGTTCTGGTCTGTCGATCAATCGTTGGCTATGGAGTTCTGGCACCTGATCGCAGTCGTCGTGGCGACTAGCCTGTTGATCGCGAGAGTTTTTGACGCGACATTTGGGCAAGCGTTTCGAGCTTGGCTGCTGACTTTGATCCCCATGTCGGCCTACGCTGCCATCTTGGTACTGGTCGTAAGGCCCTATGTGCTGGAGGCGTTCACAACGCCCGCGAACTCGATGGCACCAATTTTGTTGGGGCGGCATTGGGCGAGCGTGTGTCCGACTTGTGGAAAGCCTTGCTATCGCTCACCGGACGATCCGAATGATCGTTTTCGAGTGCAGGAGGTCGAACTGATGATCTGCGATGCCTTCCACATTCACGAGGTGGCCGAACCCGATCGAAAAGTGATTCCTTCCGATCGGATTATTGTTTCCAAGTATCTCCGCCCCCAACGCTGGGACATGGTCGTGTTCCGATATCCGGATGACCCCTCCATCCTCTATGTGAAACGCCTCGTCGGATTACCGGGTGAGACCATTGTCATCAAGGACGGTTTCGCCTGGGCGAATGGGGTGAAACTGACTCCACCCGATGAATTGCAGGGACTCCGGTATTTCGATGTGATTCCGGACGTGCGCATGACACTCTCTGGGACCGTAGAGTCTCCCGCTGTGCTGGGCGATGGTGAGTACTTCATGCTCGGCGACTTCACCGCACGGTCAAGGGACGCGCGTTTATGGCAAGAAGGGTTTCCCGGCCATCCCCCTTATGCCGTCCCCGAGTCGGAAATTGTCGGTGTCGTCACACACACCTACTGGCCGCCAGAACGGTGGAGAACATTTCGGTGAGTGGACGACGGCCCAGCCCGCTGCGCCAGCAAGGGCCGCGTGCCAATACGCCCTTGCTGACGCTGAGGACGGATCATGTCGGTTTCTGGCACGCGGCCCTTGCTCGCGCTGCGGGCTGGGGAACAGGAGCGGGCTGGTGCATGAAGGGCCGGCTGGTGTAGGCTGGCTGCATCTTTGTTCTCCCCCCGAGGTACCCCATGCGCTCACTCCTCTGCCTGCTGCTCCTCGCCCCCACCCTCACCGCAGCTGAGATCAAGTTCGAGGCTCAAGAGCTTGATCCGGAGGTGGCGAAGGTGGCCTGTTACGCGGTGACGATCGCGGATGTGAACACGGACGGGAAGCCGGACATTGTGGCGGTGACGGAGAACCGGGTGTTGTGGTACGAGAACCCGAGTTGGAAGCCGCGGGTCATCATTGAGGATCAAGTCGAACGAGATCATGTCTGTATTGCCCCACATGACATCGATGGCGACGGGCAGATCGACTTCGCACTGGGAGCAGGGTGGACCAAGCTCGGGACGATCTACTGGTTGAAGCGCGGGGCCTCGCTCGATGAGAAGTGGCAGGTGTTCCCGATTGGCAAAGAAGTCTCGACGCATCGCATGCGGTTCGGGAACGTTCTCGGCAAGGACCGGCCCCAGCTCGTCGTCTCGCCGCTCAACCCGAGCGAAGCCCCCGGTGTACGGCTGATGGCGTTTGAGATTCCCAAGGCCCCCATGACCGATCGCTGGCCGCTGACTGTGATCGACGAGTCACTGCACCGGGTCCACAATCACTGGCACCTCGACCTCAACGGCGACGGCGTCGATGGAACGCTGACCGCCAGCCAAGAAGGAGTGTTCCTGATCTGGAACGATGGCAGCGGCAAGATCATGAAGCGGCAGATCGGCACCGGAGCCAGCGGCACCAAACCCGAAGAAACCGGAGCAGGCGAGGTGAAGCTCGGCCGTTTGGGCGATGGGAAATTCTATCTCGCCACTGTGGAGCCAATGCATGGTCACAGCGTCGTCGTCTACATGGGTCCGATGCCACTTCCCGAAGGGCAACTCGCCGACCGGCAAGTGATCGACGACAGCTTCAAGCAGGGGCACGCCCTCGGCTGTGCAGACTTCGACCATGACGGAGTGGATGAGATCGTGGCCGGTCATCGCGAGCCGAACACTGATGGCAAAGTCGCTGTCTATTACTACCGCGCCTCCAACGATGCCGGGACCAAGTGGGACCGTCACCCGCTCGACCTCGGTGGCATGGCGTCGGAAGATCTCGTCACTGGCGATTTGAACGGGGACGGATATCCCGAGGTGATCGCCGGGGGACGGTCGACGCATAACCTCAAGGTCTACTGGAACCGGACGAAGTGAGTCTTGGAAAAAGTAGTCGTAGTCTGTCGCCTTTTTCGTAGAAAAAGGCGACAATTCAAGCACCATCCGGCTCATGCTGGACGCTCGCCAAAAAATCTACAGCTGGCTTTTGTCGTATTCCCGCCCCAAGACCATTCCCAGCAGCTTGATGAATCCCTCGTCAAACACAGCACGGGACCGCGTGCCGGTTTCGGTGGGCTGGACTGAAATGCGGAGTGAATCGCTGTCGTTACGCAGGGCCTGTTTGGCAAATTCCATCCGCGAGGCTTCCTTGTCATCGGTCGCGGGAAGATTCAGCCACGGGGCGGTATGCAGGATCATTTGGAATGGGTACGCCGATCCGCCACCCGGTTGGACGGTATTGCCAGTCTGAATCTGATCGATCGCCGTTTTCAGGCTCGGCATCGCCTGATCGGCTCCTACCGCAAACCACAACGTTTGACTGCTAGTGCCCAAGTAGACGCCGGGTACTCCCCCGTAGGTTCGTTGTTCCCGCTGCGGGATGTTCTTCGCGGCGAGGCGATGAAACACGATCCCCTGGTGGCTGTCCGCGTTCAGCTCCACCTTGTCGAGTTCCTCGCGGCCCTGCACAGCGGTCAGCAGCTGCTCGAGACCCTTGCCGAATGATTCGCCGCCGACGATCCGCAACCCCCCGAGAAACACGAACTGCTTCCCCTCGACGGGTTGGAACTGAACACAGAAATCCATTTCGCCCTGTTCGGCGGTGGCTTTTAAGGAGTCAAACAGCGGATCGACACTTGGCGCAGCTCCTTCGGGCAGTTCCTTGGCAAGACCCAACTTAAGGGCATCGAGCATCGCAGCTGCAGCCTTGCGTTCGCGCTTGTCCATTTTCCAACTGGCCGAAACGGTCAGCGGTTGCCCGTCGTTGAAGAGTGGAGAGAAGTACGATTTACGCCCGGCAAGATCCTTCGAGAGCTTGGCCAGTTCGCTATCGGGCGTGGCATCCATCAGCAGTTCGATCTCGACATTCTTGCGATCTCGCGAGGCGTCAATGCCGAATTGGAACTGTTCGACCTGGGTCATCACCTGCTCGATGAATTCCACCGTACTGATCCCATTGGCTCTCCGCATTTTGTACCCGGCGTCAGATTCGGTATCCCGCTGTTGTAGTTGAGCTTCAGTGCTTTTACGGAAGAAGGCCAGCAACACCGTCCGAATCGTCAACGGAATATTTTTGATCTGAACAGAGACGCCGAAGTCATACTTGGCAGCCAGCGGCTCGGCGTAGGCTGCGGGTTCCGGCAGCTCCGCTTCGAGCATGTGCTTGTTGGATTCGTTGGTCAGGTAGGCGAATCCATTCTTCAAAACGCAGTAGGTTTTCTGCCCCTGTGTGGGAAGTTCATAGTGTCCTTCCTTGCCGTCCACCTTACGGGGCTTGACTGGTCCTGCTTCGATGACCTTAATCAGATCGTCTATCCCGTCCACGGGGACATAGACGACCGGCGTCGGGGTCGGGGGCAATCCGGGAGCGAGAAACAGCATCACTCCGAACGGTTTCTGACGGTTCATCCCTTTCAGATCGCCGATCGTATTGGCCATGAATCCCGTCACCAGATTCATCATGTCCGGGCGGTCAGCCGTCTGAAACATGTAATCGAGATCGGTCAACACCCGATCGATCCCAGCGAAATTCACAATCAGGATCGGCAGCTGAGGGCCCTCGGGAATCGGCTTCTCTTTGGAAGCCACTGGTTTGGTGGCCTGCGTCGCTGGTACCTCGGTTTGTGCGAAGGCCGGAGAATGCCCGCAGAAAGCCTCCAGAGCAAGGCACGCTACCAGCAGCCAGGAAAAACGAGACGAGTGGGTCATGATGAGTGACTTTCGGCGATCAGTGCGGGGTTCCGCGAGGGCTGCCAATGCATGAACGCCTGACAACCTTGGGTGTACCCTACCACGACAGCCTGCGTTTCAGCGAGTCAGCAAGAACTGCCGATTCTTCTCCAACGCCCACCGTGTGAGTCTGGATGGCGAGCGGAGTCGCGACAGACCTCCGGGTCTTCCGGCGTTCTCATGCCGGAAGCGAGTGCTTTCTCTTAACGCTTCACGAGCCTGATGCCGCACCGCTCGGCAGACTCAACCGGCAGAACTGACCTGTTGGCGGTCGAGTTCAGCCAGTTCCTCAGACCCTCGCTGGACAGTTTCGGAAAGGTTCCAGTATCAAACGCCTCCCCGAACGACCTGCCCGCCCTGCTGCGGACCGGTTGGATCGGTCCCTGACGATCCTTTCACTCCCCTGGAACCTTCGCATGCCGTCGCAGCCGCACGTCATCCGCGATGTGGTCTCAAGCCGCTTCAGCCTGGCCATGCCAGTGCTGATCGTGGGAGCGATTCTCGTTCTGATTGCTCCGCTGCCAGCGATGGTGATGGACGTTCTCCTGGCTGCAAATCTCACGGTCTCGTTGATCGTGCTGCTGACCGCGATCCAGATTCGGAACCCGCTTCAGTTCAGCACGTTCCCCTCGATTTTGCTGGGAACCGCCCTCATCCGGCTGGTGCTGAACGTCGCTTCGACTCGTTTGATCCTGACACAAGGAGCGACCGAGGGCAGCCATGCCGCAGGCGATGTGATTCACGCCTTCGGCCAGTTTGTCACCGCCGGATCGCCCGCCGTGGGGATCACGATCTTTGTGATTCTGGTCGCGATTCAGTTCCTGGTAATTACCTCGGGAGCGACACGCATCAGCGAAGTGGGAGCCCGGTTCGCACTCGACGGAATGCCCGGTCGTCAGGCAGCGATCGACTCCGACCTCCATGCGGGACTGATCTCGCGAGAAGAAGCGATCCACCGCCGCCAAACTCTGGTCCGGCAAGCCGACTTCTACGGAGCCATGGACGGAGCCAGTAAGTTCGTCCGCGGAGACGCCGTCGCTGGCCTGCTGATCACCGTGATCAACATCGGAGTCGGACTACTGCTCGGAGTTTTCGAGCACGGCATGTCTGCTGCGGAAGCATTCACTGTCTTCACGACACTGACCATCGGCGACGGTCTGGTCGCCCAGCTGCCCGCATTCTTGGTGGCGCTCGCAGCGGGTCTGATCGTCACCCGCACCTCGGTCGATAGCGACCTGCCGCAAGAAACCGTCACACAGATTTTCCAGCACTCGCGAGTGCTGTATGTGACTGCGGTCGCCCTTGCGATCCTCGCCTTCACCGGATTACCACTGCTCCCGATGATGACGTTTGCCATCGGCTGTGCCTGCCTCGGCTGGATGATCGACGAGAACCCGGTGGTCACTCGCACCGCACATCACTCGACGTCGACCGCTCGCCCGCAACCACACACCTCCGTCCAAGTCTCGACCTCACCCGCTCACTCAGCTGCCATCACAGCCAGCGATCCCAAATCGCAATTGCATGTCGAGCCACTCCAACTCGATCTGGGAGTCGGTCTGGTCCGGCTCGCCGACTCCGAAGTCGGCGGCGACCTGCTGGTCCGAGTCACTCAGCTGCGGATGCGAATTTCCGAGCAACTGGGATTCATCCTGCCGAAGGTTCGAATCCAAGACAACCTGCACCTCGAACCGTTCCAGTATCAGATTCGTCTGCGAGAGGCGTGCGTCGCTCGCGGCGTCATCGACCCCGATGCAGTTTTGGCGGTCGAGACGAGCGACTCCATCGGCCAACTCGACGGCGAACCCACCAGTGAACCACTCACCGATCGATTGGCATGGTGGATCACCGGCGAGGAAATCGCCCGTGCCAAGTCACTCGGATTCCATGTCATCGAACCACAACAAGCCATCGCCAACCACCTCGCAGCTGTCGTTCAACGGCACTCGGAAGAGCTGCTGACTCGGCAACAGGTCCATGCACTGGTTGAGAACCTGCAACAGAGGGCTCCGCAACTGGTCGAGGAAGTTCTGCCGCTGGTTCCTGTCGCCAAGATGCACCGCGTGCTGACGCTCTTGCTCCGCGAGCAGGTGCCGATCCGCGATCTGGAAACAATCATCGAAGCTCTCGGCGATCACGCGGACAGCACACGCGATCTTGGCGACCTCGTCGAGAAGGTGCGGCGGTCACTCGCTCGCACGATCTGTCAACAGTTCCGCACCACGGACCGCCGCCTGGTCGCTCTGACTCTCTCCCGAGAGCTGGAAGATGAACTCGCTTCACTGCTGCGACTGTCCCCTGCTGATCCCGTGTCAGCCTGGCCATCACGTCAGCGGCAAGCGGCGATGAATGCCATCGATCTGGCCGTGGGACAACTCCGAGATCGGGGATTGCCGGGCGTGATCGTCTGCCGGGCCGAACTGCGACCACTGCTGAAACAACTCACTCAATACTCCACACCTCATCTGGCCGTCCTGAGTCAGGCCGAGATGACCCGCGACACGGAACTTGTGATCGCAGGCGAAGTGGAGTGTCAAACTGCGATTCAGGACACCGTGGGAGTATGAGTCATCGAAATGCTGAATTCCGCGAGGGGCTCAGCGAATTGAATGACCCAGATTCCCGTTCCCCATACCGTTCGACATCTCCAACGAGGCCGAGTTCAGAAGCTTCAAGAACCCAGCGATTCCCGCATTTGTAAAAATGCGATGATTGCAACGATTCTCGGATTTCTGCCGAAGCTCCGACCGCGAGATGCCGATTCCAGAGATAGCCGGTTGTGTCGACGCAGGTTGCCTCATGGGTTCTCGGAACCCACATTCAACCCGTCGAAGCTGCCGAGGCAACGCCGGACACGATGTCCGGTCTGAGCGACCACGGAGAAGTCCATGAGCATCAAGGCCACCGCTGAAGACGTCCAGCAGTACTGGCTCGATTATCGGGCCCAGCCGACTGAAGAGCTGCGGAATCGTCTCATCGAAAACTACTTCCAACTCGTGAAGTTCAATGCCGAACGAGTTTGGCAGAAGCTTCCGGATGGAGTCGATCTGAACGATCTGATTTCCGCCGGTGTTTTCGGTCTGATGGATGCCATCGACGCGTTCGACCTGGACCGTGGCGTGAAGTTCGAGACCTACTGCGTTCCACGTATTCGTGGAGCCATGCTCGACGAACTGCGGACGATGGACTGGGTGCCTCGTCTGGTCCGCAGCAAGGCCAGTAAGCTCGAAGCGGCCCGCAAGGAGATCGAAGCTCAAACCGGTCGACAGCCGACCGAGATCGAGCTCGCCAGCAAGCTCCAGATCACTCTGGAAGAGTTCGACAAGATGAAGACGGAGGCGAGTGCCGTCTCTCTCGTCAGTCTGAACAAGAAGTGGTACGAAACCGACAGCTACAAAGACGTTCGCGAAATCGACGTCATCGAAGATTCGAAGGGCGAAGACCCCACGACCGGCATCCAGAAAAAGGATGTCATGAAGCTCGTGACCAAGGGACTGAATCGCAACGAACGACTCATCATCATCCTCTACTATTACGAGGAACTGACCATGAAGGACATCGGCCAAACCTTGGGCCTGTCCGAATCCCGTGTGAGCCAGATGCACAGCAGCATCGTCGCTCGGCTCAAAGATCAGCTCGGTCGCCGCCGCCCTGAGTTCGACTAGTGGTTGGGGCTGTCGCAGAGTTCGTAAGAATTCTGGAGGCAATGCTTGGCGTTTCCATCGATTCGAAAAGCACACAATCCCAGATTGCTTCGGCTAACAACTGCGGAGAACCAGTCTTCATTGAGCTTGAGAGCGTCTCTCAAATGGATCACTGCCCAATCGCACCCCTTCGTCGGGACTTCGTGAGACGCTCAGTAGGATTCCAATGGAGAGCAGTGATGCCCAGAGAGAGCTTCCGCCGTAACTGATCAGCGGGTGAGCAATCCCTTTGGGAGGCAGCATCGCGGTCGTCACGGCCACGTTGGTAGCGGCTTGAGCCACCAATTGGCAAAGCAGGACAAACCCCACGGTGTATTCAAACGAATCACGCCGCAGTGGGCGAATGACTCGAAAGCCCACCCACAACACCGAGAGCCAAAGCAGCGAGAGACCCAGCGTGCCCACCAGGCCCAGCTCCTCGCCGACCACCGAGAATACGAAGTCGGTGTTCGCCTCGGGCAAGAAGCTGAGCTTTTGAGTCCCCTCGCCCAAGCCCGTGCCGGACAATCCGCCGACCCCCAGCGTCGTCAACGATTGCTGCACTTGGTACGGGGCCTGTTCAAAATCCGTCCACGTTGCCAGAAACCCTTTCAGTCTCCGCAACTGGTACGGTTTCAGGACGAGCCAGACGGAAGCGAGCGGGGCCAGCACGGCTCCCACGGCCAAGAGCCGCCCGAGCGGCCAACCGCGAATGAACATCGCCAACAGGACTGTCATCGACAGAAAAACCGATGCCCCCAGATCAGGCTCGACCATCACGAAGAACACCGCAATAGCCACCGGGGCCAGCAGAACCAGCGTGCCACGGACGAACTCCTGCCGCCGATCCCAGTATCGCTCCATGCCCCAGCTGAGCAGCAGCGTGGTCGCGACCTTCATGAACTCTGAGGGTTGGAGCGAAAACCCCGACATCCGCAACCAGCGCCGCGAGCCTTTGACCTGCGTGCCGATGCCCGGAATCAACACCAGAATCAGCAGACACAATCCGAACCCAAAGATCCACGGCGCAGCCTGCTTCCAGAACCGCGACGGCATCACAGAGGCCACCCCCCCAAGACACAACCCGAACACCAAAATCACAGCATGCTTGGACAGGTATAACTCTTCCGCATGCGAAGGCCGCGATGTCATGCTGGCGCTATAAACCATTAGCAACCCGACGCACAGCAGTGCGCAGATCAGCGAGACCAACATCTGCCGGGTTTGAGACATCGAGGGATTCGTGAAGGACGTGCGAGAGTCGCCTTTTGCTCCGCACAAGAGCGTTCTTGTTGAGCGCAGGCGACGACCTGCGAGCGCCATCGGCTGCCCTTCGCTCCCACTTGAGTCCCCAAACAGAACCTCAACAGAATCCGACAGCATTCCGCCGAGCTAATCGTTGCCGTCCGACTTTGCGGATTGCCCAACCCGGTCCCAGTGGCTGCCCGTCACTGGGCTCGCCCCAGTGGTCCCCGCGCTTGTGGGCTACCCCACAACCAGTGAAGTCGAGATCCCTGTCCTTTACGCCAGATTTACTTCACGAACATCTCACTCCTGCGGTCTTACTTCGACGCAATCCATCATGTTCAGGGCACTCAGGGCGATGCCGCTCTCTGGATACCGTTCAATGCAGACCGAGTACCATTTCCTGGCATTGGCTCCATCCTTGAGTTGGGCATAACTGAAGCCCAGATTTGCTAAGGCCATCTCTCGGTAGCTGATCGCTGACGGTGACAGAAGGAAAACGGAACGATACTCATCTAGCCAAGGGTGGCGATCAAAGAACTGCAGACTGCGTTGAAAGCTTGAGGTCGCCTCTGTGAAATGTAGTTTTCTCACTTGGGCGATTCCTGATCGATGATCACGGGGGATCGCTCGGAGCACAAATTGAAGCAAAAATACTGTGCACAGCCCAGCGATGTCTCCGTAACGAGGATGAATCGATCGTCCAATCATGATCGCACTCACCATCGTGATGATCAGGGGCATCATTCCAAGACTTGATATCTGGTGGATGATGGGTGTACGAGAAGCCATCGTGTCTCTCATTGCAGAACAAGGTCAAAATCACCAAATCAGACGATGGTATTCAGAGAAGTAGCTTTCTTTACGGAGTGCAGCGACTTCGACAGGCAGTCTCCAGTCTACTCGACATGATGTCAACAAGCCTGACATAAAGAGGGATGAAGTCATTACTTCGAGATGAGGCGATTTCCAGCCATAATATGAGGATCGAAGATCGAAGACAGTTCGGCTGACAGCATCTGCCCCATGTGCTACCGTCCACGCCACCTTCGCACGACATCCTCACCCCCCGAAAGCTCATGATGTCCAATCGCTTCTCCGCTCGGCGTGATCGCTTCTGGAAGCTCCTCAAAGACACGGGAGTCGACGCGTTTCTGGTCACGAACGAGACGAACGTCTCATGGCTCACCGGGTTCACCGGAGACAGCAGCTGGCTGTTGATCTCGGGGAAGAAGTGCATTCTGGTGAGTGACAGCCGGTATCAAACGCAGATCGCCGAGGAGTGTCCGGGGCTGGAGATGTTCATCCGCCGGACCGACGAAAAGATCTCGCAGGTCAGCTGTGATCAGGTGAACTCGCTGAAGGCCAAGCGTCTGGGTATCGAGGGGCATGTGGTCACGGTAGAGACGCGCGATGCGCTGGCCACGTGCCTGGCGAGTGCCGAGCTGGTGCCAGTCTCGATGCGGATTGAGAACGATCTGCGCTCCATCAAGGACGCCGAGGAGATCGCCGAAACCCGGTTGGCGGTGACCATCGCCGGGCGGGGATTGGACTTCCTGCGGGCGACCATTCGACCGGATCAGACCGAGCGCGATGTCGCCTACGAGTTGGAACATGCGATGCGCAAGATCGGGGCGGAGAGCGTCGCCTTTCCCCCGATTATTGGTTCAGGAGATCGCGCCGCTCTGCCGCACTATCGACCCGGCGATCGAAAAGTGGGGGACTCCGAAATGCTGCTGATCGACTGGGGCGCCCAGCCGCCCTCGCGGTACAAATCCGACCTGACCCGCATGCTGGTGTTCGGCAAACCCTCGGCCAAGTTTGCGAAGGTCTACAACACTGTCCTCGAAGCGCAGAAGCGGGCCATCGCTTTGATTCGTCCGGGGGCCAAGTGCGGTGATGTCGATGCCGCGGCGCGAGGTTACATCGCCGATCAGGGTTTCGGCAAACACTTCGGCCACGGCCTGGGGCACGGGATTGGACTCAACATCCATGAACAACCGCGATTTGCACCAGGAAACGACACGCTGCTCAAGCCGGGTATGATTGTGACCGTGGAGCCCGGAATCTACCTGGCCGGGTGGGGCGGCGTGCGAATCGAAGACGATATTCTGGTCACGAAGGACGGCTGCGAAGTCTTGTCGGCGCATGTGCCCAAGGAGCTCGAATCCGCGATTCAGAGCTGGTAGCTGACCAGACTCTGGAAGCCCCTCGCCAAGCTGTCGATCGACGGATTGGATTACGAATCGCTGGACGTTACGATTTTTGAAAATCAGTCGTGCCCCGTGGAGACCGCGCGATGTCTGACGTCGATGATGCGTTCGATGACGATGAAGCTGGAAGTCTCTGGACGCCTGGCCCCGAGGTCCGCTTGCACAACGGGGAGATGATCCCCGTGGACGCAGACTTTTTCCATGCCCCGCCCGCCGAACTTGGCGAGATCGTGACGGCACATACCTCGCTCATCGAATCCAAACATCCGCTGTCAACACTCGTGCGACTCATGCTGGTCGTGGGCCTTTCAGGTGCCTTTTTCTTCGGCGTTGCCGTGGCGATTCGCTCGCTGACGCAAGGGCCCGAAGCACAGCTCCTCGGCTATATCATGGGGGCAGTCGCTGCCGTGATCACCGTGATTACGACGATTCTTTTCACTCGCTTCACACAGACATGTGACTACGTCGGGAAATTGGGAATTGCCCAGTATTCGCTCTCCGGCAATCGGGAAAGAACTCCTCGGGAGAAGATGCTGCTGTTTGAGGACTGCCAGGACATTACCACCTGGCAGACCCGCAAATATGTCAACGGGATCTACTCAGGAACTGAGTACAAGAACATCTGGCGAGACAGCGAGGGACGCGAGCTGTTCACGCTCAAGGGAACCTACCACTCCGAAAAGGGCAATCCCAAGGCGGGCAATCCCCTCTGGTTTGCGACATCGGCTGAGGGGCACTGGAACGAGTTCGCGTTTGAGAAGATGGTCAAGGACTACGAGTCGCAGGGCTACCTGGACTTCCGCGTCAAGAAAAAAGACACGGTTCGCGTCGGCCAAGGATTTCTGGAATTCAACTTCGGAGGTCAGACGACCCGGCTCACCCCCGAGGACATCAAGACGCTTTCGCTCGCCGATGGCTCCTTTACGATTCATACCAGAGAAGCCCGCTGGTTCAGCAGGAAGGGGAAGTTTGGCTTTGAGTATGGCGGGATGGGAAACGCCAAGCTTTTTCTGTTTGCGCTGGAACGGCTGGCTGGGTACTCGTTTTCGTGACGCGTCTCTCCGTGGAGGAAGAGGCACTTGGTGTTTTTCAGTCCGAGCCTCGACGATCAGCCTTTGATGGCTGACGGCAGCTGATGGACTCGCTATGTTTCCATAAGATGGCGACTGCCGTCGCAGACCACTTGGCCTCTCTCTGACAAGACTCCTGACCGTGCCGACAGCTGAGATTGAAGACACCTACGCCGAAGCGTTCCGCAGCATCTATGCCGAGGTGCTGATCACCGCCCGGGATCGCACATGGCTGGACCATGCGATCCAGGCAGCGACGGGACATGCCAGCAGCTCGATCTTGTGCGACTGTGAGGCGGGTCTCGACCGCTACGTCGGTCCCGGGGGAGATGAGTCGTTCGCAACTCCGGATGGTCGACCGGGAGCGATTCTGCAATTTCATGTCCCACGCTTCAAGAAGGACCGTGAGGCCGTGCTGGAGCGGGTGCTGCTGGCTCGGTTAAGTCAGAATGTTCTGACCTGCCCGACAACAGCGTGCTTCAGCCTGCAAGCGACCGACAGCTATTTCAAACTCGGACGAAAGATTTCGTTGTTTGGGGATGGGCATCAGTTCCGAGCTGTGCGATTCGGTCGCAAGGTCTGGGTGCTGCCCATCATGATGGGCGAGTTCGTGATCGATCGCCGGTTCGGCTTTCGCGATGGCCTCATGGGTGGCAACTTGTGGTTCCTCAGCGAATCAGTCGATGCTGCGATTGAGGCAGCTGAGCGTTCGGTCGTGGGAGCGAATCAAGTTCCGGGGGTGATCCTGCCCTTTCCGGGTGGAGTCGCCTCGAGTGGATCGAAGGCGGGCAGCGCTTACTCTTTCTTGATCGCCAGTACGAATCATCCGTTCTGCCCCACGCTGAAAGACAAACTCGGCGAAACGTCCCGAGTGCCAGCTGGAGTGACCTCGATCAGCGAGATCATCATCAACGGGTACGACTTGGAGACGGTGGCACGGGCGACTCAAGCGGCAATTGAAGCCTCCCGAAACACCCCCGGCCTTGTCAAGATTTCCGCTGGGAACTACGGAGGTCGACTGGGAAAAAACTTCGTCTACTTACGACCCGAGAACCAGCCGAAGCCGTAGCGGAATTCTGAGGAACTCTACGACGAAACAAGTTCCTCATCTCTCGACGATTCCAACACCACGCTCTGGGCAGCCCGCAATCCGAACAGCCAGAACAGTGCGGGGTGTACAAAGAAGTCGAGCAGGGTCGAGCTGATGACTCCGCCGAGGATCACGGTCGCCACCGGATAGAGGATTTCTTTCCCCGGCTCACCCGCTGCCAGTACCAGTGGCACCAGCCCAATGCCAGCGGTGAGCGCCGTCATCAACACGGGGGCGAGGCGTTCCTTGCCTGCTCGAATGATCATCGCGTGCGTCCAGGATTCCCCCTCATACTTCACGAGATGTAGATAGTGATTCAGGAGGAGAATGCCGTTTCGCGACGCGATCCCGGCAAGCGAAATGAATCCCACCAAGGCGGCAATTGTCAGTGTCTGCCCCGTCCAGACCAACGCGATCACCGAGCCAATAAAAGCCATGGGCAGAGCGGCCATCACCTGGAGGCTGAGATTCACCGACTGGAACATCGTATAGAGCGTGAAGAAGACTGCGAGGAGGGCCAGAATCGACAGGCTGCCCAGAACACGAGTGGCCGATTGCTGGCTTTCAAACTGGCCACCGTACTCGACGAAGTACCCCGGCGGGAGCGATTCGGTGATTGGAGCCAGACGACTGCGGATGTCGTTGACGACTTCGACGACACCTCGCTGGCTGACATTGCATTGCAGCACGACCCGGCGACGGACGTTCTCGCGGTTGATGGTATTCGGCCCCCCCGATTCGAAGATCGTCGCCACCGACTCCAGCGGAACCGTACCGCCCTCGGGGAGTTCAATCGATAACCGCCGCAACGCTTCCAGGTTCTCTCGCGAGGCATTGTTAAAACGTACGACAAGATCGAATGTCCGCTGTCCCTCCAGCACTTCCGAGACCACCACTCCGTTGAGCGCGGTCTCGATGAACTCATTCACATCCCGCGCGGTTAACCCATTGATTTCCAGCTGATCTCGCTTTAGCTCAATTCGAAGCTGAGGGATCAAGACCTGGGGTTCGAGAATCAAGTCGGTCACACCGGGAACCGACTTGATCGTTTGTTCCATCGTCTCCGCAGTCTGGCGGAGCAGATCCAGATCATCTCCGTAGAGCTTGATTCCGATCTGAGCCTTGACCCCCGAGAGCATGTGGGAGATCAGGTGCGAGATCGGCTGCTCGACTGACGACACGACGCCCGGGATATCGGCCATTGCTTCACGAATGTCGTCGATCTGAACTTCGCGAGTGCGGTGAGAGAGTGGATCAAGCTCGATGATCAGCTCGCTCACATTCACCCCTTCCGCATGTTCATCGAGTTCCGCGCGGCCAGTCCGCCGTCCGATCTTGATCACATCGGTGACTTGTTTCAGTCGGTCTTCACAGCGAGCGACGATCGCGCTCGACTGGGCCAGAGAAGTCCCAGGTGGCAACAACACATTGAGCTGGACAGCCCCCTCGTTGAACGGAGGCAGAAAATCCCGATCGAGATTCACCACGAACAGCCCGGCCACCCCCACAGCTGCGGCCACGACCGCGAGATTCAGTCTCGGAAACGTGAGACTGAACTGAATCACCTTCTCGGCGAGTTGTTTCAAAACCCGCAGCAGAAAGCCATCGTCCTCGTGTCCATCGAGTGCTTTCCCACTGAGGAGCCAGTAGGACAGCACCGGCGTGACCGTCAGCGAGACCAGCAGGGATGCCATGATTGAGACGATGTACGCGATTCCCAGCGGAGCGAAGAGACGCCCCTCCATACCGCCCAAGGCGAACAGCGGGATGAATACGATGCACACGATGATGGTGCTGAACACGATGGAATTGCGGACTTCAGTACTGGCTTCGTAGACCACTTTCAAAGCCGAGCGGGGCTGAGCCAATAGGCGATTCTCCCGCAACCGCCGGAAGATATTCTCGACATCCACGATCGCATCATCGACTAACTCGCCCAGAGCGACAGCCAGCCCACCCAGGGTCATCGTATTGATCGAAAGTCCGAACGCTGCAAATACGACAGCAGTTATCACAAGCGACAGCGGGATGGCCGTCAGGGTGACGAGAGTTGTCCGCAGGTTCATCAGGAACAGTAGCAGTACGACGATGACAAGCAGGACCCCGTCACGCAGGGCCTCGACAACGTTTTGAATCGCGCGATCGATGAACGCCTTCTGAGAGTAGAGCGATGCGAAGCGAATGTCTGTAGGGAGCGAAGGGCCGATGTCGGCGAGGGCAGCCTGGATGCCCTCCGTGACCTTCCGCGTATCGGCACCTGGCTGTTTGTTGATCGTCAGCACGACGCCTGGACCACCGGACCACGCGCCGGTCTGGGAATCCTTCAGATGCGCAGCACTGTCTCCACGTTTCACTTGCGGACCGATGGCAACAGTGGCGACTTGAGCGAGTGTGACGGGGCGTCCCTGACGGATCGTGACCACGACCCGTTGCAGGTCTTCGATCGACTGAATTCGTCCCAGCGAGCGGACGAGGAGTTCGTTCGGTCCCTGCTGATCGAGGTAGCCGCCCGTGGCATTCTCATTACTGCGTGCCAGTGACTCCTTCACCTGTCCCAGTGTGACCCCGTAACGCAACAACGAATCGGGGTCGACTAACACTTGAAACTGCTTCCGACCTCCCCCCATCGTGAAGACTTGAGCCACACCGGGAATGGTCAACAAGCGTTGACGCACCACCCAGTCGGCCATCGTGCGCAGCTCCAGTGGACCAGTCTGGTTCCCGTCGCTCCACATCCCCAGCATCTCAATCTGCCCCATGATCGAAGAGATCGGAGCCAGCTGAGGCCGTACGCCGACCGGCAGCCGATCTTGCACCAACTGGAGACGTTCATTCACAACTTGGCGGTCGTTGAAGATGTCGGTTCCATAGTCGAACTCGACGTAGATGATCGAGATGCCAACCCCGGAGGAGCTGCGCACAGCCTCGACGCCGCTCGCACCGTTCAGTGCTGTCTCGATGGGAAAAGTGATAAGCGCTTCGACCTCTTCCGGGGCGAGTCCGGGAGCCTCGACCATCACGACGACCCGCGGTCGATTCAGATCCGGAAAGACATCGACCGGCATCTGCAGTGCCAGGTAGCTTCCGTACCCCGTCAGAAACAGGGCCAGAGCCAGCACGAGCAGGCGTTGCTTCAGAGCAAACCGAATGACAGCGTTCAGCATGGGACGGAAACTCGATGGGAAGCGGTCAGCCGTCAGCCTGAGGGGGCAGTGCGCGATCGGCGTGAGAGGTGAATGGATTGACTGAAACCTGATCGTTGATCGCTCTCGTTCAGTGATTATGTCCGGCATGCGGATCGACACCACCGCCCGATTTATTCTTCAGGGCGATCTGCATCTGGTGTGCCCCCCGCGTGGCGATGATCCCACCGATGAATATGGAACCGTCATTGGCAATCACCGCATTCAGCGAGTCGCGGTACTTGACCTGCACTGCTTTGCGTACAAAGTGATTTCCGTTCTGCTGAAAGACATACGACTCTGCTCCTTCGCGGGCGATCGCATCGACAGGCACCACGATCTGATCCGGCCACTCTTCGACAGGCACGCGCAGTTGGAGACGACGACCGGGACGGTATTTCCAGTCGATAAACTTCTGACCGTTCTGGGACGGAGCCTCGCGGACAATTTCGTTGGGGAGCAGGACGTAAAACCGGAGCGTGCGAGATTCGAGGTCGATCGTACTCGATGAGTAGACCATCGCCAGATGATCAACCAGTTGAGGCTTGCTGCCCGCCCCTTCGAAGACTGCTGTCAATGTCCAATTCTGCCGGGCGGCCTCGGTCAACAAGTCGAGATCCTGCTCGAACGCCCGGCCCTCGATGTACAGCTCAGACAGGTCGGTCAGCACTGCCAGCGTGGTCCCAGCGGGGACCGACTCGCCTTTATGAACTTGCACATCTTGCAGGATCAGCGGCTGCGAGGAATGGGGTGCATCGGCATGGTCGTCCGCATGATCGTGTGCCGTCTTTTCTGCCTGGTAGACGATCGGGGTCAGGTCACCACGTGTCAGTTGGAGTTCATCCTCGGCATGACTGTCACGGCTCGGGGCGAGGATTTGGAGATCGCGCAGTAGACGGCGATCTTTGGCAATCTCATCGATCTGCCGCTCCGAGAGCCCATGCAGCCGCAGGGCTTCTCGCTGTGTGGCGAGCAGAACTTCCAGACGCTCCACCGCGTATTGGTGCTCGAGCAGGGCCTTCGGTGGCACAGCTCCTTGGGTGACTTTCGACAGGCGGATGATCTCGCGATTCTCGACATCCAGTTCCCCGACCGTTTTGAGTAACTCTGTCTGTGTCGAGACCAGCTCTTCTCCGGTAATTCGAATCTGAAACAACATCGTCCCGGGCGGCACGGCTTCGCCCTGAACCGCATGGACATGCGTAATGACCCCGGCCATGGGGGTCGAGATCTCGACCCGTGTGCGGCCCGGACGCTCGACAATGACTCCAGGGACCTGGATCGACCGGCGGTAGTTCTGGAGTCGCACCAGTTGCAGAAACTCCCCGGTCAAGCCCATGCTGGCTCGTGCTTGGTCCGAGAGATCGAGTCGATTCGGCGTCGCTGCTTCCGCATGATCGTGGCCCGCGTGATCCGCATCCCCGTGTTCGTGACCCGCCGGGAGAGAGGTGTCGCGCTGACTCTCAATCGTCGAGCGGACCCATTGTTGTAACGGCTGTCCCCAATGCTCACGCGTGAAGAACCCGATCACAATCAGCAGCACGGTCCCCAGCGGCCCTGCGGCTTTCGGAATCCCAGACAATCCGGGCAGTTTCATGGTCATATCCGCTGAAAGGCATGTTCGAAGTCGCAAATCGACTCCACACATCAGGATACATCACAATGACTCGTCGCGAGAATGTCAGTTCTCGCCGGAAGGGTCGGATCGGTCAACAGGGACAGATCCCCGTTGCTCCGAGATGAGCAATGACGATTCGTCCCTTGAGAGTGGTCTCAGTGATTTACCGATATTTCTCTTGAGAAATCAATTTGCCCTGGATAGCGTATGGGGTGAATGGATTCCCCGGTCGAGAAGGGACTCTCCGCAGCACTTCACTGCGTGACACGCTTATTGATTCCACAACGGGATTCACCCGCATTGCAGAGGTTCTCAGGCCAGTCAGCGGCCCCGGATGTGGGACCGTATTCGAGGAAGCTTCGCGTCACTCAACCGCGAACAAGCAGGGGCTTCGTCCCCGACCAGTGGGAGAATCCAATCATGGAAATGTACTCGAATCGTCAATCCGCCGGATCGATTGATCCCGTCGAAGAAATGCAGCTGCGAACATGGGCGAGGACACATTATCTGCCGCCCCTGCAACGTGACACCAAGTGGCATCCGGTGATCCTGGATGAGATGAGCCGCAAAGATCGAGAGCGGGTCTCTTGAGCTGTGCAGTCCCCGCTTCGCCGGTGTCAGCACCCGCTTTGTACTTCGGTCGAAGATGACTAATATCCGGGAGTGAGTTCCCCTCTCCTCCTCAGGATCGCATCATGCTTCGTACATGGCTGTGTCTAGCTATGCTCGCTTGTTCCACCGTGGCCCGCGCCGACGATTGGCCGCAATGGATGGGGCCGCAGCGGGATAACGTCTGGCGCGAAACTGGACTGGTCGACACACTGCCCGCGCAGCCCAAGATCGCTTGGAAGGCCCCCGTCGCGGGTGGGTACTCCGGACCGGCTGTGGTGGGAGGCAAGGTCTACGTCACCGATTACGTGACAGCTGAGAATGTCAAAGTCGATAACTTCGGCCGCAAGGAGTTTACTGGCACCGAACGCATCCTCTGCCTCGATGAAAAGACCGGCAAGCAGCTGTGGTCGCAAGATCATCCAGAGGCGTATTCGATCTCGTATCCAGCGGGACCGCGCAGCACGCCACTCGTGCATGACGGCAAGGTCTATGCCCAGGGAGCCGAGGGGCAACTCGCGTGTCTTGACGCGACGTCCGGAAATGTCCTGTGGGCGAAGAGTCTGAAGGACACCTACAACACAAAAGCCGCACTGTGGGGGTACGCCAGCCAGCCGCTGATCGACGGCCAGAATCTTATCGTGCTCGCTGGAGGAGCCGGTTCACATTGTGTGGCACTCAATAAAGACACGGGCGAAGAGGTCTGGCGTGCTGGCACCGCCCGCGAGCAGGGTTACTCACCCCCAGTCATCATCCAGCAGGCTGGCGTCCGCCAACTGGTGCTGTGCAGCCCCGAAGCCGTCTACGCTGTCGAACCCGAGACCGGCAAGCTGCTCTGGTCGGAAGAATACGAAGGGTCCAACGGCTCGATCATCATGACCCCCATTCATCACGGCAATCATCTGTTCATTGCCGGGTATGACAACAAGAATCTGATGCTGGAGCTGTCCACCGACAAGCCGGGGGCCAAGAAGCTGTGGCGCGATGTCGAGAAGCATGCCATGTCCCCCGTCAACGTCCAGCCATTCCTGATGGGAGACAAAATCTACGGTCTGGATCAGAGCGGCGAACTGCGTTGCATCAGTATCCCCAGCGGTGACATCGACTGGTCCACGACGGAACCGCTTGGCAAGCGCAAACTGGGAAGCGGGTCCGTGTTCCTGGTGCGAAGTGGTGACACCGACAAGTTCTGGATGTTCGCCGAGACTGGCGACCTGATCATCGGCCAGCTGACTCCCCAGGGCTTCACCGAACTGTCACGCATGCACGTGATCGACGCGACAAATACGGCCTTTGGGCGAGATGTCGTGTGGTGTGCACCGGCGTTCGCAAACAAGCGGATGTATGTGCGTAACGACAAAGAATTGATCTGCGTCGATCTGGCGAAGTAGCTCGACATCCAGCTGTCTGTTCCCCGCCCCATGTATTCGGGCTCATTCGAATACATGAGGGTGGTCTTGTCAGGCGAGCAGGTCGCTCCGATGAAATCGCCGGGGCACGGTCATCACTCGACCTTGCGGATTCCAGAAACGTCAATGTCATGTACTTTGTAAGCTAGATTTTTCGGCCTGAGGTGGCGTATTGCGTGCCCCAGTGCTGGGCCATCTTGCGGCGGAGGAATGCGACGCTGCCCTTGAGCTGCTCGAAGCCGTCGACGCCGTCCTCGATGCTAATCCAGCTGTCGAAACCGACTGACTTGAGGGTTGAGAAGATGGCGTCGTAGTCGTTCATCCCCTGGCCGATTTCGCCGTGCTTGAGGCGTTTGGCGTAGCCGATGCTGTCCTCCTCTTTCTGGAGATCTGCAATCGTGCCAGAAATCAGCGTGCGGTCGCTGGCGTGCATGGTGACGACGCGGTGCTTGACCCGCTGGAGCAGTTCGAGCGGGTCTTCTCCGGCCAAGATCGTGTTGCTGGGGTCGTAGTTGACGCCGAAGTTCGGCACCTTGATCCGCTCGACGAGATCACAAAAGACATCCATCTTCTGGGCGAACTCGGGGTAGGTCCAGTAGTTGTCCTTGTAGTGGTTCTCAATGATCAGCGTGACGCCGTGCTGAGCCGCGAACGGGGCACAGTTCTCGATGCACTGGGCGGCGAACTCGATGCCCTCCGCGCGGCTCACCTCGGGCCGTCGCTGGCCGGAGAGTACGCGGCAGTACGTCCCACCGAGAGCAGCAGTCATCTCGATCCAGAATTTCTGCTTGTCGACCTGCTCCTGGCGAAACTTGGGATCGGGGTGCGTGAAGTCGGGCGAGGCACACATCATCGGGATCGTCATCCCGTGATCTTCGGTGGCCTTGCGGGCTTCGGGCCAGCGCTTGCGATCCTGCAAATCGAGCAGCCCGGTGTAGAACTCCAGCCCATCGATATCGAGCGTGGCGGCCAAGTCGATCCATTGGCGCAGGGTCATCGTGCCATGAACAACCAGATCATCCATGTAGGCTTTGGGGAAGGCGGCAAGTTTCGGCATGGCAGTGTGACACAGTCCAGGGCGGTGAGTGACGAGCAGGGAGTTCGAGTGTGTTCGATCGAGGTTTCAGTGTCGAGCGATTAGGCGATCCATCATGCTTTTAAGAAGGCACGCATTTGCTCCACGACCAAAGCGATGAATGGTTGAACAGTGGGCCACAGCGATTTAACGGGATCCAGATGGCCCGCTTTGGCAGAGAGTTCAATCGTTTGCAGATCGTCGGCACACGGCACGCCGAAGGTCCGCAAATTACTTTTCAGCGTGTGCGCCAATCGTGCGACCGTGCGATGATCGGCAGAGGTGAGGGCCTTGTTCAGACCGGCCACGAGCGATTCGGCCTCCGACAAAAAGGCGTCGACAATCTCTCTCAACAGGTCTTCATCCTCCAGCACTATCGCGCGGGCTGAGGTCCAATCGACGAGGGCATCGGCGGGAACATCGGCGGCGACAGGTGAAACAGTCGCAGCTGGAATTGAAGAGACGGGGGTCAATGCTGTGATGCGAACAGGAGTAAAGAACAAGAGCATCGCGGCCAACAGGTCATTCGGGCGAACTGGTTTCGAGACGTATGCGTCCATGCCGGCTGCCAGGCAGCGTTCTTTATCGCCCTTCATCGCGTGTGCTGTCATGGCAATGATTGGAATTCGCTGGCCAGTCCTGGCCTGCTCCTCGCGAATCAAGGCCGTCGCCTCCATGCCGTCCAATTCGGGCATCTGGATATCCATCAAGATCAAGTCGTACTTCCCCTGCGAGGCCAGGTCGACTGCTTGACGCCCGTTGTTCGCCACCGAGATGAAGTGCCCCCAGCGTCTCAACAGACCAATGGCCAGCTTCTGATTTGCAAGGCTGTCCTCAGCCAGCAGGATCTGGAGGGGCGGCAACTGCAAGACGGGCTTTTGTTGTTCGGCGGGAACGGGGCGTTCACTGCGTCTGCCATCCATGGAGAGCATGATGGCATCGAGCAGATCAGACTGCTTGACCGGCTTGACGAGGAAGGACTTGATGCCCAGTTGGGCCAGTTCCTGGGCTCCATGCGTCTGATCCAGCGAGGTGAGCATCATCACGACCACGCTGGAGATCTTGCGGTCCTGCCGAATATGTGATGCGAGAGTGAACCCATCGACATCAGGCATACTGGCATCCGTGAGCACCAAATCGAACGGCGGTCCGGCTTCGCTCGCACGCCTGAGCTGATCGAGGGCCGAAGGCGCATCGGCCACCGCAATCGGATTCATCTGCCAGTTCTGGCACATGCGAAGCAGGATGCGGCGGTTCGTGTCATTGTCGTCGACAATCAGGACTCGCAGCCCTGTCAGCAAGTGGGCATCTGCCGAGACTGTCACTGCGGCGGCCATCGAGTCGGTGGACTTCTTGAAGTTGACCAGGAAATGGAACGTGCTGCCGACATCGAGTTGACTCTGTACCCAGATGCGTCCATTCATCAGCGAAACGAGCCGCGAAGAAATCGACAATCCCAGTCCAGTCCCACCGAATCGCCGAGTCATCGAAGTGTCGGCCTGCTCGAACGCATCAAACACACGGGCCTGCTGTTCAGGACTGATGCCGATCCCGGTGTCTCGCACCGCGAAATGCAGTTGGACGTGATCGTCGGTGTGCGATTCGACTCGCACGGAAACGACAACCTCTCCCTGTTCAGTGAACTTGATCGCGTTGCCCACCAGATTGAGGATGATCTGCCGGAGACGCAACCCGTCACCCAATACAAACTGGGGGACACTCTCCTCGATCTCAAAGGCCAGCTCGATGCGTTTGGCATGAGCACGTATTGCCAGGGTACGGACCGCATCTCCGAGCCATTCCCGGACCTGAATTGGATAGCTCTCTAACTCCACCTTGCCGGACTCGATCTTGGAGAAATCGAGAATGTCATTGATGATTTCCAGCAGGGAGTCAGCTGAGTCGCGGATCGTTTCGAGATAGTCGCGCTGCTCGGGCTGCAGTGAGGTGTCCAAGAGTAATTCAGTCATCCCGATGACTGCATTCATCGGTGTCCGGATCTCGTGGCTCATGTTTGCCAGGAAATCGCTCTTGGCGCGGCTGGCCACCTCGGCGGCGTCCTTGGCACGGTGCAGCTCTTCCTCCGCAAGTTTTCGCTCGGTAATATCGCGGCAAATCCCCACGAGACCGATGATCTCACCGGACTTGGTTCGCAGTGGAACTTTGGTCGTGAGAATCGTCCGACGGAAACCCTCGAACGTAACGAACTCCTCTTCGCGATTGAACAGTGTCGAGCCGGTGGACATGACTCGCTCATCGTCGGCCTCGTAGACTTCGGCCAGAGCGGGCTCACAAATATCCCGGTTCGAGAGCCCGACGAGTTCCGCTTCGGACTGCTTGCCCAGGCTGGCCGCATGAGTCGTGTTCACCGTGACAAAGCGAGACTGGCGGTCCTTGATGAAGATATGGTCAGGCAGGTTGTCGATTAAGGTCCGCAGGCGATCTCGCTCGACATGCAGAGCCTCTTCCATCTCGTGATGCACCGTGATGTCTCGCGAGATTCCGACGGTGCCGATGATCTGCCCCGCATGATCTCGAAGTGGCACCTTGGTCGCGGAGACCCACGAGATATGACCATCGGGCCAGACGAGCCGTTCCACCTCGTCGACGAGGGGAGTCCCGAGATCCATGATCTCCTGCTCCTGAGTCAGCGAGGCATCAGCATGTTCGACTTGGAAAAAATCCGCATCGGTCATCCCCTTCGCAGATCGAGGATCAGACAGCCCCGACCGCAGGGCCTTCGCGCGATTGATGCGCAAGAACCGACCGTCACGATCCTTAAAATAGATATCGTCCGGGATCGTCTCCATGAGCGCTTCGAGCAGTGCCTGCTCCGCTTGATGCTCGCTCAGCTGGATCTCAGCTGCATGAAGTCGAGATCGCAATTGCTGATTCTCAGCGAGCAGTGCCCGTGGATCGAGAGGCGGGGCAGGATCAGGCATGGATTCTCCTCCAGCGTTCAGTTCTGGAGTTGAGTGTCCGCGCTACGCTGTCTGGCCGCAAGCGATTCGAGTGCCTGTCCGCGATGGAAGACAAAAATCGCGATTCGATCTTCGCCGTGGAGAACGACTCTATTTCCCCAGGAAGCTAAACAACCGACGCTTCGGCTTTTCCAGGATAGCTGGGGCCTGTGGATCAATCGCACCACCCGGTAACTGCTCACCAGCGTCGATTTGCTGCGCGAGCATCTCGATAGCCTTTGTGGCCTTCGACTTCGGAGCTTGCTCGATGAGGGGCACGCCGTTGTTCCTCGACTCAATCATCGCCGCATAATCGTTGGGGATCTGCCAGTAGACCTCGCGGCCGATCGTATCGAGTGCCTTATTCAAGCTGATCTGACTGTCTTCCAGTCCAATGCGGTTGACGAGAACCTTCACCTTACTGGCGAGGTCGCGCTCCTCCAGAAACTGAGTGATTCGTACGACATTTCGCAAGCAGGGCAAATCCAGCTGGGTCACCAGCAGGACGATGTCCGAGACTTGCATGGCAGCGATATCGAGCGGGCAGAAGCTCTTACTGACATCGATGATCAAGTGAGAGAATGTTGCCTTGAGCAGGGAGACCACACGTTGCAGCTGATCGGGTGTGATCGGCGGATGGTCATCCATCTGGATCGGGCGTGGGAGCAGAAACGCACCGCTGGAGTGTTGTGTCAGCGATCGCTTGAGCAGTGAATAATCGAGACGGGTGATGTTGTCAGCCACGTCTTGAATGGTGTAGTCAGGGATGATGTCGAGCCAGACATCGGCGTCGCCCAGCCCCATGTCGAGGTCGATGATTCCGACGGTGTTCTCTTTGTTGCGAGCCTCAATGCAGGCGAGGTTAATGGCCAGCGAGGTGCAGCCCACGCCGCCGCTCGCCCCGACGATCGTCACGACCTTGCATCCACCCGATTTTCCCCCCTTGCGACCTCCCCCCATCAGTTGCAAGCGATCGAGCGCGGCCATGAAGTCGTCGAGGCGCAGCGGGGCATTGAGAAATTCTCGGGCTCCGTTTCGCATGGCCTGAAGAATCAGGCTGCCTTCCGTCGACTTGCTGAGAACCAGGATATGGCAGCCCGGTACGAGCTGACTAACCTGGACGATGAGTGCGAGTCCTTTCGACTGATCAGAATCGAGACTGACAAGTGCGATGTCAGGTTTGGTTTGAGCGACGAGGTCCGCGAAGAATTCATAACGCGAACACTCGGCTTCCAGCCAGACGCTATCAATGCCCAACAGGAGATTTTTGATAGATCCGCGCGAGCCGTCGTGCGGGTCGACAATGGCGAGTCGAACGACGCTGCTCATGATGACATCCTTCGAACGTGCAGTCCGAGAGGAAGAGTTCCCCTCGATCTGTGGAATGGGTCAGGTCGATGTGAGACGACCCGCATTAGAGTGCAGGAAGTCCGAACTCTCGATGTGTTTCGCCTACGGATCGACTCCGCGAACGCTCTCGGGACGAGGAGCATTCGATTTCACACGACTCGCCGGGCGAGCCGTGCTGGGCCGCTGCGACCCAGACAGCCCAGGCAGTGACCGCGTCTCAGCAGGTTCGGAACTGGAGTCCGTGTTTTCAGAGACTTTGGCTCGACTGGTTGCAGAGGGAACGTCTCGGCGAGTGGGAACGCGGAACGGATCTCCACCAGCTTGGATGACTCGCTGCTTCTCCGTGCGACCGCTCATCGTCTGAATGTCACCGGCTGGTAACTCGGTCGGGACCATCTCGGTGTCTTGAGGCGGAGCCAGTTCGATGGAATTCGAGGGAGGTCCGTTCTCTGGAGGAGCACAGTTGGTGTTACCACCGTACACCGGGCCTGGCATTCCTTGATGAGATGCCATTCCTCCTGGCATGCCGTTTTCACAACCGGGGCATTCCGGACCGTAGCTGGGCACTTCGAGCATGCCATCCAGAAAGAGCTCTTTCGCAGTCGGCTCATCCTGCAACCAGCCTGGAACATCATGAGGAACCTGATCTCGTCGCATCGCGGCAGCCATCTCAGGCGTCACCATGATGAGGAGTTCCGTCTCACTCATTTCCTTCGATTTCTTACTGAAGGCTGCTCCGATGATGGGCAACTCTCCGAGGATCGGGATCTTGGTCGAATTGACGACTCGTCTCTGGGAGATCAGTCCGCCGATCATCACGGTTTCGCCAAAACTCATCTCCACCTGTGTATTGACACGGCGAGTGTTGACTCCGGGCACTACAAATCCGTTGACGTTGACCGAACTGCTGAAATCTCGTTCGCTGACTTCAGGAGCGATATCCAACCGCAAGCGACCGTTTCCGAGGACAGTGGGGATCGCCTCCATCCGAACGCCGAACTCTTTATACTGAATCGATGTCGTTCCCAAACCACTGGGGACCAGAATGGGAAACTCACCCCCCGACAGCAGTGACGCAGGACGTCCACTGGTTGTCAGCAACGTAGGTTCCGCCAAGGTCTTCGCCAAGGACTCAGTTGTCAGAGCATCAATGAATCCCTGAAAGCGATCTGTGCTTCCCGTCACAGCGAACTGCAAGGGGATGCCTGTGGCTGTGACTGTCGGAACCGGAGGTGCTCCAAAGGGAGCTGTTAATCCGGAGAGATTTGCAACCCCGCCGATTGTATTCGAGATGGCATACCGCTGACCCGAGACGACGAAGTTCACACCCAGCTGTTGCAGCTTGGATCTCTGAACTTCCAGAATCTTGACATGCATCTGAACGCCGGGGACACCACCCACTCGCATTTGATTATGCACGGTCGGATACATCTGCTTGGCGACCGCCATAATCTGGGGGATCGCTTCAGGCTCGGTGACCCAGCCTCGCACGACGACACTGTCCTTCAGGGATGACACATCCAGAGCTGCCCCTGGGAAGAGTCGCCGGAGATGTGCCTTAAGCTCGCGGACATCCCCTTCGACAAAGATTTCCAGGGTATAATGAGCACCGGTCTCATCTTTGACGGTCATCGCCGTCACACCCGTATTCTCTGCTCGAATGCGGATCTGCGTCGGGGAGACCGGGGCGACATTCAGGATTTCCGGGTTGAATCCGTCGACGACTTCGATTCGCTTGGAGAACTCGATCACCCTTGATTGCAGATGAATAAGCGATAATTCGCTATGTGCAGAGACGACATGAAATACCGGAACGGAATCCCGGGGTTCGTCCACAGCGCTCTTTTGAGCAGGAATAGCGGCAGGCGGAGTTGGAGAGGTTTGGGCGACGACTGGCAATGCACCAGCGGCCAGCAGCGCTGCCCAAGAGCAGACGCTGCGTAAACCGAATCTCCAGCCCCAATGCTTGGAGGTTGACATCCTTGCACCTCTAAAGGAATGTCATGATACGGACGCTGGAAATGGTTCGGCGGTGAGGTCGTTCCATTCCCATTCAGTCCGGGCCCATGAACATCTCTTGTTAAACGTGAGGCAATCGATCCTTCGATTGCCGGGAGTGGCCAAAGATCATTTCTGACCGGACGACCACAAACTCTTCAACAGACCAGGAACTCCGCCGCCCGTGGAGGCAGCTGGAACTTCCTCTTTGACATCATCCATCTCGACATTGAACGGGTCATTGCCTTGATAGATTCTCATGTTCCACTTTTTCCCGTCGGAAGCTGGAGCGGCGGCGGCGTTCGCCACTGCTCCACCTTGCAGGAATCCCTGGACGTTATCCGGAACTGCCGGAGTCGACGCCACCAGCGCTTCGACCGGAGCTGAAACCACCTCGGCCGGTGCCGAAGTTGAACCATCTTCGCTCGCATATCGCTGGCGGTCGTAACCCGGCATGTCGTCGTTCCCGATCGACTGTTTCAGGTCATCCAACGCCTGTGAATTGACTCCACCGATGTTGACCACTTCGTCATCATCTGGGTTCCTCAGGGACAGAGCCAGCTGGCCCCGAGACTGTGCAATCTTGACGAATCCATCCTGTTCGGGGTTCACGAGTAAGGAGACGTTACGAGCCCGTTGCTCGTTTTTCCCGTCTTCACTGTGAATCGTTTTGTTCTCACACGCAAAAATCTCGATGCACTCCAGGAGCACCTTGTTTTCCATGAGGCCCTTGCGATTGGTGAAGGCCACTGTCACGTCGACCTTGTCTCCCGGACGTAGCATCCCTGCGTGTGTGTGTGTGTCAGTCGCCGAGAAAGTGAAGATCCGCATTCCCTTGGGAATCTGCGAGGAGGCGCTGTACGCCCCTTTCTCACTCAATTTGGACTTGCGAATCGGGTCTCCACTCACCACGGAAATCATGAGTGCTCGTTCTGCATACTCCTCGACCGCCAGAACGGCGTCGCCTTTGAGAGCCTCCAGGCTCGTCAACGGGACATCCTGCAAGGCCACGTTCTCCATGGTCAGTGGCTCACCAGGACGGATGTCCTTGATGGCCATGAGCATCTTGCGTGTCTCGATCGGCTTTTCCACCTGAACGCTGCCCTGCATCGCCTGCTGGACTCCCAGCATCGCAACCAGACCGCACCCGATGGCGACAGCCAACAACATCAGTGCCTTGGGTTTCATGGCAATTCACTCCGGGAGTGAGACCTGTGTGCAAGTCGTTCCCGGAGCCGAATGACAATTCGACCCATGAACAACATCGGCACCTATAGGTCTCTCACTTCACATTATGAGGGTTGTGACGATTCAATTGATCGGAACGACTTTGCCTGATGGCTTGAGTTTCCGACCAATACACTCAGAAACCCCGCGTCATGACGACATGACGCGGGGATCGGCATTTTTGGCCGAAGCATTCGCTTCGGTTCAGTTTCGACTAGAGCATGCCAGCGTAGAAGAAGTAGGCGATCGAGGCGATCGTCATCGGAATGCCGTAGGGCAGCAGAAACATCGTGGGCTTCCGGGCAGCGGCCAGTTCGCTCAGCTTCTTCGGATCTCGGATCGTCATGAACTCGGTCATGATGATCAGGAAGTTTCCATAGTGCTTCTTCCACTCTCCGGTGTAGGCCACCATGATCAGTGCCATAATGGCCCCGACGATCACGGTCCACAGGAAGGCGTTGAACGCGACCTCGTAGC
Organism: Planctomycetota bacterium; assembly: GCA_043777375.1. Taxonomy (GTDB): domain Bacteria; phylum Planctomycetota; class Planctomycetia; order Planctomycetales; family Planctomycetaceae; genus TH-plancto1. The sequence continues at coordinate 29,633 of JAYWHX010000162.1, forward strand.
CCAGCCAGGCTCCCAACCCGGCCATGAGTTTCACATCGCCCGCACCCATACCACCCACTGAGTAGATGGGCAGCATTGTCAGCAGACCCATGCACATGCCAAGCAGGGCATATCCCAGACCTTGCCAGCCACCGACGCAGGTCCCGTAAATCAGGCCCGTCAGGACCATCGGGAAGGTGAGCCAGTTGGGCACTCGCAGCTCTTTGCCATCGATCCAGGCAGCCCAGATCATGACTGCGGAGACGACTTTGACGTGCCAATTGTCGACAAGAATGTTGTGCCAATCCATGGGTGCCGGCCTTTCAGATGAGGGGGAAATCTATCCGTCAGATCTGGCGAAGCATCCTGCTTGCGAATCGATCGTGACGGAGTCCGGATGCCACTCGGGCATCTCAAGAGGGGTTAAGAACGAACACCACCAGCCAGGAACCACAGAAGGCTCGCAGCTGCCATGGATGCCGCTCCCAGAAGTGGAGTCAGTTCAACAGGAAGCCAGAAGGGGATCATGAGTGCTCCAGTTGACTAATGCTCCGTGTGGCCGCCGTTGATCGATGAGATCAGATCGACGCCCACGAAGTATTCAACCCTATGTCAGGGGCCGCAGAGGTCAAAACAATCTTCCCGAGAATCTGGGGAATATGTCCGGGGGCGTCTGGGCGTCACCTTTCGCCCGTAGATTGCCAAGTCATTGAGATGTGTTTGTTCGCGACCCACGGCTCTTCGGGAGTAATCCTCACACTCGGAACTTGTCATGCATCCCGGAATTTGACCCGCAACAAAAACAAAAAAACCGCCCCGCAGAGCCGAAGCTCCACGAGACGGTTTTGAGTCGTTCGGACCAGCTTGGTCCGACAATACTTAGGACAAAGCGGTCTTGACCGCGTCGAACTTGGCATTGGCGTTCGTACCAACCGCACGGATGGCGGTCAGGCAGACGATGACGATCAGGGCGAGCATGACCGCGTATTCAACTGCGGTTGGGCCATCTTCGCTCTTCAGGAAGTTCTTGATGCTGTTCAACATTATTCAGTCCTCTGATGACGGCTCGGGTGTCTCTCACGCACCTTTGCCACTGGATCGCAACCGAAGAGGTACATCCCTCAACGTCTCACAATCCCGATTCCCATGGTGTCGAGTTCACTCGTTTCGGGGTGAACAAGGTTTCGTTTCGCGTCCGGTTGTCCGTTGGTTCGGGGCGTCGCTGGCGGAACAAACAAACCTACGTCAGGTTCCGATCGGGTCAAAGAATTCTTGCCAAGAATCTGGGGGTTTTGTGACGGCGGGTTTCGGCCACACTTCGGCACAAGCAAATTACCTAGCCTTTTGAATCAGAAGACTTTTTCTGTTCGGCGGACCAAGCAAGGTTTCAGAGATCGAGACAATCGCTGTCCTAAGCGAAATGGATCCGCACGCTGGATTACTTTGTTCGCCGATCGAAGTCACAGATTTCCCGAAGGCACTTCTGCGTCGCTGATTGAATTCGTAAGAGTGACAACGAAAAAACCGCCCTGCAGGCGTTCGCCATGCAGTGCGGTTTTTGTGTTTCGCAACGAAACGGGAAGACGGGCTCACTCAGGAGATGGCCGTCTT
>JAYWHX010000163.1:0-8229 GCA_043777375.1 Planctomycetota bacterium
GGGCGAAGCTCCTGCTGAGCCGCGCATGCGAGAACACTCTGCCCGTCTCTCGCGGCTCAGCAGGAGCTTCGCCCTCCCGAAGGACGCACCTCATCGCGACTTTAGGCAGGCAGATAGAAATATCCTTCCCGCCACTGGGGCTCGTCCCCGTGGTTCCCGCGCTTGTGCGCTATTGGTAGGACACAAGCGCGGGGAACCACCCGACTAGCGGGGTGGCGTGGAAACAATTTTCGCCCAACTGCCTCAGACTCAATCCGTGGGACTTTCCCACCGGGTTGCTAGAATCCCTAAGGCATCTTATCAACAGATGCTGAAATGTGTCTTCGTGCCCTCTGGGTCGCAGTCCGGGAGTGTTAGGATGAGCCGTTGGCCCCTGTGGTGTTCTGCGTTGGCCTTGGTCGCGTTCCTCGAACTCGGGCCAGCGATCGCAGCTGATCCTGCTCCAACGGCTGAGTCCATTGCTAAGCCCGCTCCGGCGAGCCCGCTTTCGCCCGAGGAGTCCCAGAAGCGATTCCAAATCGACCCCGATTGCCGGATAGAACTGGTGGCCGCTGAACCCGATGTCAGTGCCCCGGTGTCAATCGCCTTCGACGAGAAGGGGCAGCTGTGGGTCGTGGAGATGCACGATTACCCCAACGGTCCCGCTCCGGGCGAACCGGGGAAGTCGCGGATTCGCGTCCTGACCGATGAGGACGGCGACGGGAAGTATTCGAACCCGACCGTGTTCGTTGACCAGTTGCTGTTTGCGAACTCGCTCATGCACTGGGACGGCGGCGTGCTGGTCACAACGGACGGGAAGCTGATCTACTTCAAGGACACCGACGGGGATGGCAAGTCCGACCTCCGTGAAGTCTGGTTCGAAGGTTTCGCCACCGAGAACCCCCAGCTGCGCTGCAACCACCCGACGTTCGGTCCGGACAACTGGATCTATGTGGCGAACGGGCTGCGGAATGGAAAGGTGAAAGCCGTCCGTCCGAAGTGGCCGCAGCCCGCTCCCGAGGGAGCCAAGATCGGCGAACCGGTCGACATCGCGGGCCGCGATTTCCGGTTCCACCCCTTCACCGGCGAGTGCGAAGCTGTCAGCGGGTACGGCCAGTTCGGCCTGACCTTCGACGATGAGGGGAACCGCTACGTCTGCAGCAACCGCAACCCGTGCATGAAGGTGACCATCGAGGAACGGCAACTGAAGCTGAACCCGAACCTGGCCGTGCCGAGCGTGTACGAAGATGTGTCGCCGGCGGGTGAGCAGTCGAAGCTCTACCCGATCAGCCGGGCCTGGACCACTTCCAACCTGCACGCGGGCCAGTTCTCGGCGGCGTGCGGGTTGATTATCTATCGTGGGACCTCGCTGCCGAAGGGCTTCTATGGCGAGAATTTCACCTGTGATCCGACTGGGAATCTCGTTCATTGCGACTATTGGCATCAGCAAGAGATTCCTGGTTCCTCAAATTCCTCGATCCCTTGGCCGCTTAGTGCGATGAACTGGCCATTCACTCGGCGATCACAATCTGAGTTTCTCGCCAGCGATGAAACTTGGTTTCGCCCCGTGAACACTGCGATGGGACCAGACGGATCGCTCTACATTGTCGACATGTATCGAGCTGTCATCGAACACCCGGATTACATGCCAACCGAGCTGAAGACGAGGTCCGACCTGTCCATTGGCAGCGAGCGAGGTCGTATCTGGCGAATTGTCAGTCAAGGAAACGGCGAATCGGAAGAGAGCCGTCTCCCGCCTCCAATTCCGTCGGAACTCCACGGGATCGTGAAACTGCTCGATCATTCGAGCGGCTGGCATCGAGATTTAGCTCACCGATTACTGGTCGAGCGACAGGCACAGGACGCTGAAGAATCACTTCGACTGTTGATACATCGACCGGACGCCCAACAAGGATCGACCGTGGCACTCAGAACGTTGAGTGGTTTGGGGCTTCTGAAAGCAAGTGACTTGATGGACATCATTCAATGCAAAGTACTTGATCGCGATGCCAGACCCCATGGCGAAGGGGATGCTGTCGCAGGCGAAGACTTCATGCTCGTGAACGAGGTCGTCGGTCTTTCCGAACGCTACGTGGCCGAGGACGCAGATCTGACTGCGAAGCTCTTGGAACTGGGAAGCCGAGATGACACTGAAGCGTTTCTGAGTAGGCTGCATCTGACTCTGGGGCAATTGGGAGAGGACGAACGCGAGAAACGGGTCGCCCTCGCGATCAAGCACATGCAGCCGATTCGGCACCAGTATGGATCATCTGGCGCAGCGGCTACATACTCCTTAGAAAGAACGGAAGATCATCTTTCAATGTGCATTGCTCTCGGTGAAAAACCCTTCCTTCCACTGATCTTGAAAGAGATCCCTGCGATGGGGATTTCTTTTTCTGTGCTGACTGCGGTCACTCGTACTGCCAGCAGTGAAGAACTCGCCGAGATATTTAGCGATCTTGTTGAGGTGCGTGATGCACGACGCATTCTTTTGATGGCTCAGACACTGAGTACTCGTGGCATAACCATTCACTCGCTTGTGGACAAAACCCCACAGAGGCAGGGCGAATGGATTGCATTCATTGAGAATGTCATCGAGACAGTAAATGACTCCACCAAAGAACCACCGGAACATCCGGATGACTTCAACACATTTCGATATCAAGGGCACTCGATCATCCCGCCCCGATACTCCAGCGAATGGCTAATTCCTCGGATTCAATGTTTGAGATTTGCTGCGGTTGATCAAGTCGAACCCGTGTTGCGCCGCGTACTCGACAGTCAGACAACACCTGATGTTTACATCGCCGCTTTAGAGACCGCGTCCAAGTTACCAGACGCTACAGCAGTCGATTTGATGCTTCACAACCTCTCACAACGGACGCCCGCGATCCGTAGTTCCGTCATCGATGGTCTGTTGGTAACAGACCATCGCATCACCAAGCTCCTCGACCTCGTCGAATCGAACCAGGTCTCCTTGCTCGAAATCGGCCAGACGCGTCTCGCCAGTTTGCAGCAGGTCAAGAACCCGGAGATTCAGGCCCGGCTGCAGAAGCTGATCGTGGACAATGCTCCGGCGGACCGGTCTAAGGTGTTGGAAAAGTATCAGGCAGCGCTGACTCACAACCACGACCCGCTGCGGGGCCGGGAGTTGTTTGCGAAGAACTGCGCGATCTGTCACAAGATCGGCGACCTGGGTGTGGATGTGGCTCCCAATATCTCCGACTCGCGGGTCAAGACGCACGAGCAATTGCTCGTCGACATCCTCGACCCCAACCGGGCGATCGATAACAACTACTTCAGCTACACGCTGGTCGACACTAGTGGCAAGGTCTCAACAGGGATCATCTCATCGGAGACCAGCAGCAGCGTGACGATGAAGCAACCCGAGGGGAAGACGATCACCGTCCTGCGCTCCGACATCGAACAGCTCAAACCCAACGGCGTCTCGCTGATGCCCGTTGGATTCGAAAAACAGCTGAGCGTGGCTCAACTGGCCGATGTGATTTCGTTCATCAAGAACTGGCGTTATCTCGATGGGCAAGTGCCGAAGGAAGTGATCAAGTGAATTCGCGGAACGCGGATCGTAGTCCCTTGCATCACGAGTGCTGCGTCAATGCTTGATTTGGGGGTTTGCTTCCCCCGGGAGGGCGAGGCTCCTGCCGAGCCGCTGCCGCGAGCCGACGTGTTCCCTGGCTCGCGGCTCAGCAGACGCTTCGCCCTCCCGGTCGTATCTGGCTCAACCCAATCTTCAGCGTTGACAGGGCACGCGTTCACTGTGTCAGCGAGTGCCGAGCGTCGCGAGGGAGGCTCTGCATCGGGGCGACTTCTGCATGCCGATATTTTGATGGGCTATCAGGGACGTTCTCCTTCTCTGACGCGTCGGGCGAGTTATTGGGGCTCGACCGTGCTGAACGAGATTGCCGGAGACGACACCATCTCGCAGGGTTGCGGGACGGGGGATGGTTTTCGATAGAATCCCGAGTTCACTCAGCACTTGTCCTTGCACATCGACCCACCCATGCCGTTTCCCCCTGTTGCCGACCAGCTGGCCCTGATCCGTCGCGGTGTCGAGAAGATCGTCCCCGAAGCCGAACTCGCTGCGATGTTGCAGAAGAGCCGCGACACCGGCGTGCCGCTGCGGATCAAATACGGCATCGACCCGACCGGGATCGATCTGCATCTGGGGCACACGGTCCCGATGCGGAAGATGCAGCAGTTCCAGGAACTGGGGCACAAAGCGGTCATCATCATCGGGAACTACACCGCTCTGGTCGGTGATCCCAGCGGTCGCGATCAGACGCGCGCCCGGTTGACCGCCGAGATGGTCGAGGCGAACTCGAAGACGTACCTCGAACAGGTCGGCAAAGTGATCGACCTGTCACAGGCCGAGGTTCACCGCAACGGGGATTGGTTCGGCAAGATGTCGTTCTCGGGGATACTGGAGCTGACCAGCAAAGTCACTGTCGCGCAGATGCTGACCCGAGACGATTTCTCGAAACGCTTCGCCGCCGAGACTCCGATTTACCTGCACGAGTGCCTGTATCCGATCATGCAGGCCTGGGACTCGGTGATGATCAAGTCCGACATCGAACTCGGCGGCACCGAGCAGCTGTACAGTTTTATGCTGGCTCGTGACCTGCAACGCGATCAGGGTCTGTCGCAGCAGATCGGTGTGATGTCGCCGATTCTGGTCGGCCTCGATGGCGTCCGCCGGATGGGGAAGAGCCTGGGGAATTACATCGGGATTTCCGAACCTGCGTACGACATGATGAAGAAGTTCATGCAGGTTCCGGATGCCTGTTTGAAGATGTATTTCGAGTTGCTGACGAGCCTGTCCATCGCTGAGGTGGAACAGCTGTTGGCAGGACATCCGAAGGCGGCCAAGATCGCCCTCGCGAAGACCATCATCGGCGAATACCACACTGCTGAGGCAGCCACCGCAGCTGCGGACCGCTGGCAGCGGGAGATTAGCGAAGGCGCGCTGCCGACCGATATCCCGGTCGTCAGTATCGCAGCCTCGTTGTTGACGAACGGCCAGCTCCCGGCCTCGATCTTGCTGAAGCAGCTGGGCCTGTGTCCGTCCTCAACGGATGCTCGTCGACAGATTGAGCAAGGGGCTGCGGCGCTGACAGAGGCCCGGACTAAGATCGAGAAGTACGATCAGCTGATCGATGTGACCGAGGGCTTGCTGGTCTGGGTCGGGAAGCGGAAATTCTGCCGCATCGGGCTGACAGGGGCGTGATCGCCGGAATCACTAGCCCGCTGCGCCACCAAGGGCCTAGCGTCGCGAAGAGTATCCCGAGGGCGTTCGCTCCGGGGCTTCGACGGGGGGGATTTGCGAGAGAGCGTGTTGGGACGTTCGCCCTCGCTGACGCGTCGGGTTGGTGTGTATTCGCCGGGAGAGGTTCACACGGTAGAATACGAGACCTCACGCCAGCCCGGCGGCTTCCGAGCCTCTCCCATCCACGGATCATTGATTGATGTCTGCCCCTACTTCCACCTATGACTATGACGTGGTTGTCATTGGGGCCGGACACGCCGGGATTGAGGCGGCGCTGGCGGCGGCTCGTATGGGATGCCGGACGGCACTCCTCACTATGAGCGTCGATATGGTCGGCGCTATGAGCTGTAACCCGGCGATTGGCGGAGTGGCCAAAGGGCAGATCGTTCGCGAGATCGACGCCCTGGGCGGTGAAATGGGCCGCTGCATCGATGCCACCGGCATCCAGTTCCGCATGCTGAATATGGGCAAAGGAGCTGCGATGCACAGCCCCCGCGCTCAAGCGGACAAGAAAGCCTACCAGTTCCAGATGAAGCGGGTCGTCGAGGAGACGCTCGGTCTGTCGCTGCGGCAGGAAGTGGTGGAGGGGTTAGAGGTGGTAGAGGTGCCTACATCGGCCCTAGGCCCTAGGCCACTCCTCTCCGTTCGCGTGCGCGGTGGAGCCCTGTATCGTGCCCAGGCGGTCATCGTGACGACGGGCACCTTCCTACAAGCGATTATGCATACCGGTGAGGCGAAGTCTGCGGGCGGACGAGCGGGTGAGGGGACGACGGGAACTCTATCGGACGATCTCCGGAGATTGGGGTTTGAGCTGCAACGGTTTAAGACCGGGACACCTTGCCGCATCAACGGACGGACGATTGATTTCAGCGCCTTGGAAGAACAGGCTGGTGATGAGAATCCGGTCCCGTTTTCGTTTCTAACCACATCGCTGCCCAGTCCGCAAATGCCATGCTGGCTGACAGAGACGAATCACGAGATGCATGAACTGATCCGTCAAAACCTGCATCGCGCTCCGATGTACAGTGGGCAGATTCAGTCGACTGGACCGCGCTACTGCCCGAGCATTGAAGACAAAGTCGTGCGGTTCGCGGACAAAACTTCGCACCAGATTTTTCTTGAGCCCGAAGGCCGCAATACACACGAGTTCTACTGCAACGGCATCTCGACCAGCCTGCCCCGGGATGTTCAAGACCAGATGGTGCGCTCCATCAAGGGCCTCGAACGCGCCGAGATCATGCGCTATGGGTACGCCGTCGAGTACGACTTCGCCCCGCCGACCCAGCTGTACCCGACACTCGAAACCAAGCGAGTTGCGGGGCTGTACTTTGCGGGGCAGATCAATGGGACCACCGGGTATGAAGAAGCTGCCGGGCAAGGCTTACTGGCGGGCATTAACGCCGCCCTCAAGATCAAGGGGGAGGAGCCGCTGATTCTCGATCGCAGCCAGGCGTACCTCGGCGTGCTGATGGATGACCTAGTCACGAAGGGGGTCGACGAACCGTATCGGATGTTTACCTCGCGAGCCGAGTACCGACTGCTGCTGCGGCATGACAATGCGGATCGGCGTCTGACTCCGATTGGCGAGCGAGTCGGCTTGGCGAGTGCCGAGCGTTGCCGCTTGCACGCGGACTATGAGGCGGAACTCGGGCGCGGTTTGGCGCTGCTCAGGAAAACCCGGCACGAAGGGTACACCCTGGAAGAGTGGCTTCGACGCCCTGAGATGACAATTGAACCCGTCATTCGTTTCTCGACCGAAATGAGCGAGTTGACGCTCTCCCCCCGTGCGAAGCAGCAGCTGGAGATCGAAGTCAAGTACGCAGGGTACATCGCTCGCCAGCAGTTGGATGTCAGCCGTCAAGTCAAAATTCAAGCCGTGCGAATCCCCGAGACGTTCGACTTCCGTGCAGCGCCACAACTGCGTCACGAAGCCCGACAGAAGTTTCAACAGATCCGCCCGCGCGATCTCGGGCAGGCGGGCCGCATCAGCGGAATTACTCCGGCGGACTTGGCCGTACTGCTGATGTACATCAAAGATCCGGGGCGGTTGACGCCGAACTCGGGAGAATCAGTCAAAGTTGATGCAATTCCGAGAACCGGACTCTAGAAGTTCGATTCTTCCCAATTTGTTACCTCCCTAGCTGTTGTAGCGAACGAATCTTGGGAAAGCGGGGTCTGTCTATTGCCGCAAGGTAGAAATCTGGACGCCATTGGCTTAGGATTTTGACACGTCACTCCCGTGAGTCTCTGCTCGGGCCTTGAGTGGGATCGCAACCGGGATTTAAGAAAGGTGCCTCATGGCGCTGTTGATCATCCGACTGCTCTACGCCTTTGTGTGTATTGGAGCCACTGCAGCCTTTTGCTTCAGCGAGAACACAGCTGCTCCGCAAATTGTGGTGGCGCATCAGGTTCCAGCCTTCTTTGTCATCACGCTGATCGCCTTGTCGATTCTGTTGATTGACATGCTGCTGCCCAAGAAGCGTGTGGAAGTGATTTCGGTGATCTACTTCGGCCTACTGATCGGCATCTTGCTGGCCCACTTGTTGAACTTGGCGCTAGGCCCCATGTTTACGAGTTTGGGATCTGAGGGTAAGAACTTTCAGTCGGGCATCACGATGCTGACGCTGCTGATTCTACCGTACCTGTGCATTACCTTCATGATGCAAACCAAGGACCAATTCCGGTTTGTGATTCCCTATGTGGAATTCCAGCGCGAGCTCAAAGGGGGCCGGCCAATGGTCCTCGATAGCAGTGCTCTGATTGATGGTCGAATTTCCGACATCATTGAAACACACGTGATTGATGCCCAGCTGGTCGTCCCGCAATACATCCTGCAAGAAATCCAGGACATCGCTGACAGCCATGACAAGGTCCGTCGAACTCGCGGGCGCCGCGGTCTCGACATTCTGAAGAAGTTGCAGCAGGACCCAAAGGTCGAAGTGAAGGTCGTGGAGACCGATTCCGGT
>JAYWHX010000164.1:0-8128 GCA_043777375.1 Planctomycetota bacterium
TGATCTGTGCCCGTGTGGGTCGGGCCAGCGATTCAAGAAGTGTTGTCTCTCCCGAGGCTGCTTTTGATGGTGTGAACCGGCACGACTTTTTTCAGAGAGTGAACGAGTGTGTACGGTAGGCAATCCTGCCTGCCGCACGCATTAGAGCGGTTTCAGAGTTCGTCTTCAGTTTGCACAGACAGGAATGTCTGTGCCACTCCATCAGTGGGGCAGACATTCCTGTCTGCCTTTCCTGAAGACCAACTCTGAATCTGCTCGAGGGACTTAGTCGTGAACGCCCACGGGTTGTAACCCATGGGCTTTTGCACTGCTGGGGGCATGATGGAAGGCGTGATCTTTACCGGGATTCAGGGGTCGGGGAAATCGTCCTTCTTCAAGGAACGGTTCTTCTCGACGCACGTCCGGATCAGTCTGGATCTGCTGAAGACCCGTTTTCGTGAGCAGGCGTTTCTCGATGCCTGCCTGAGAAGCGAACAGCGGTTTGTCATCGACAACACGAATCCGACTCGGGAAGAGCGGCAGAGGTACATCACAGCTGTCAAGGCGAACCGTTACGAGGTGATCGGGCTCTACTTCCAATCGAAGGTCGCGGACTGCCTGCGGCGGAACAGCGAACGAGCGGAATCCGATCGTGTCCCCGATGTGGCGATCCTGTCGACTGCCAAGAAGCTCGAACTCCCCAGATGGGACGAGGGCTTTGACCGGTTGTTCTACGTGCGCATGGAGGATCAGCGATTTGTGGTTGAGGAGTGGCAAGATGAAGTTCGATGACCTGGACCAGACCATGAGAGTCTACGAGACAGCCGCAGATTACTGCGTGCTGCCGGGCATATTCATGGTCGCTCGACTCGATGGCCGCAGCTTCACTCGCCTGACCAAGGAGGTCTGCAAGTTTGAAGCACCATTCGACGAGCGGTTCCGTGACCTGATGGTGGAAACCGCCGAGAGCCTCATGACCTGCGGCTTCCGAGTGAGCTACGCCTACACGGAAAGCGATGAGATCTCACTGCTCTTCGACCGAGAGGAAAAGCTGTTCGGACGGAAGCTGCGGAAGTACAACTCGACATTGGCCGGAGAGGCAAGTGCAAAGTTCTCGCTGCTGCTGGGTCAGGTGGCGACCTTCGACTGCCGGATCTCTCAACTGCCCACTGCCAATCTGGTCGTGGACTACTTTCGCTGGAGGAACGAGGACGCAGCCCGGAATGCGTTGAGTGCCTATTGCTATTGGACTCATCGCAAGCTGGGCTTGGATGTTCGGGCAGCGACTGAGAAACTCTTCGGGCTGTCGGTGAGCGAGAAGAACGAGCTATTGTTTGAGCAGGGGATCAACTTCAATGACCTCCCCGGCTGGCAGAAGCGAGGCATCGGCTTGTACTGGGAGGAATTCGACAAGCCGTCACTTAACCCGATTACCGGCGAGTCGGTGACAGCTCGGCGACGGCGAATCAAACGGGACTTTGATTTGCCGATGAAGGATGAGTACAGCGTGTTCGTGGAGTCACTCCTGTCTCTTCGAGACACAACTCAGACTAACCCATAAGGAGCAACTGCCATCACTGAGCCGAATCGGATACTCCTGATCCTTGATGTCGATGAGACGTTGATCTACGCCAGCGAAAAGCCACTCAGCCGAGAGCCGGACTTTGGCGTTGGGCCATACTTCGTCTATCGACGCCCTGGCTTGAATGAATTTCTGGATTTCTGCCAGATGAGTTTTCAGGTTGCCATTTGGTCATCATCGGGGGCTGGCTACTTGAGTGCCGTAGTGGCAAACATACTTCCATTGGGGCATTCATTAGCCTTCGTGTGGGACCGCTCCCGGTGCGTGCAACGGTACGATCCAGAGAGATTGGAGCCATACTTCGTCAAAGACCTGAAGAAAGTGAAGAGAATGGGATTTGATCTCAATCGAATCTTGATCGTTGATGACACGTCGCAGAAAGTGGAGCGAGATTTCGGGAATGCAATCTACATTCCCCCGTTCTATGGTGATCCTGCTGATGACGAGTTGAAACGTCTGAGTCATTTCCTGAAGACGTTGATCGGAGTTGCCAATGTTCGAACGATTGAGAAACGTGGATGGAGAAACGTGTCAGGAACAGGTGATCGGAGTTAAATGATGGGTGCCTCACACGGTGATTTCATTTGGCCGACTTTCAACGATAGTCTGGATAACATCATAGAAGTCGCACCAGAATCCTATCTGAAATGCGATCCGAAGAAACGGACTCTTGCCCCATGCTCCTGACCCTCTCCACCACCCACACCCCAGCGACCGATCTGGGCTACCTGCTGCACAAGCATCCGGAGCGGTGTCAGAGTTTTGACATGAGCTTTGGGCAGGCTCACGTCTTCTATCCGGAAGTCTCGGAGCAACGGACCTCGGCGGCGTTGCTGCTGGATGTGGACCCCGTGGGAATGGTCCGGGGTAAGAATCGGGAGCAGAGTTTTCTGCTGGGGCAGTATGTGAACGACCGCCCCTATGTGGCGTCGTCGTTCCTGAGTGTAGCCATCTCGCAGATCTTCGGCTCGGCCATGTCGGGGCGTTGCAAGGATCGACCGGAGCTGGCCCAGCTGCCGATTCCGCTGACGGCCCGGATCGATGTGCTGCCAGTGCGGGGTGATGAGGGACTGGTGCAGCGGATGTTCGAGCCGCTGGGGTACACCGTGGAAGCGGTCCGGCAGCCCCTCGACGAGATGTTCCCCGAGTGGGGGGAGAGTCCGTACTTCTCGGTCACGATCAGCGGGACGACCACGCTCTCCCAGCTGCTGACGCACCTGTATGTCCTGATCCCGGTCTTCGACAACCAGAAGCACTACTTCGTCGGCGACGACGAGATGGAGAAGCTGCTGGAGAAGGGGGCCGGATGGTTGGCAGCTCATCCGGAGAAGGAGCTGATCACTCGTCGATACTTGCGGCACCGGTCGAACCTCACGAGCGAAGCGCTCGAAAGGCTGAAGGATGAAGGGGGAAGGATGAATGAAGAAGAGGACGATGCCGATGCAAACTCTGACTCATCCTTCATCCTTCCACCTTCATCCTTAAACGAACAGCGACACGGCACGGTCCTCGCCGCCTTGCGAGGCTGCGGGGCACACAGTGTGATCGATCTGGGCTGTGGGGAAGGGAAGCTGCTGCGAGAGTTGCTGGCTGACAAACAGTTCGAACGAATCGTCGGCATGGATGTGTCGATCCGGTCGCTGGAGATCGCCCAAAAGCGACTGCGAGTTGATCGGATGTCTGATCGGCAAGCGGAGCGGCTCAAGCTGATTCACGGCTCGCTGATCTACCGAGACCAGCGGTTGGCGAACTTCGATGCCGCAGCCGTTGTCGAAGTGATCGAACATCTCGATCCACCAAGACTGTCAGCCTTCGAACGTGTGGTGTTCGAGTTTGCTCGTCCCCAGACCATCGTGGTGACAACGCCCAACAGCGAATACAACATCATGTGGGAGTCACTCCCCGCCGGACAGTACCGCCATGCCGATCACCGTTTCGAGTGGACTCGGCCACAGTTTCAGGACTGGGCCAATCGAGTGGCGGGTCAGCATGGGTACACCGTGCGATTCGTGCCGGTCGGGCCGGTGGATGAGGCGGTGGGTTCGCCGACGCAGATGGGAGTGTTTGAAAGGATGAAGGTGGAAGGATGAACTGCGAATGAGGCTCCCCATCCCGGAGGGATGCCAGAAATTAGCCGGTGGTTGAGCGCAGCGACACCACCGGTTGATGATCCTCACATTGACACGCATCCCGGCAGGGATGCCAGAGGTCGTCAGTCCAGATACCGCTCGTCGTACCCCAGACCGGCTCGTTGCAACAACTCGATCAGTTCCTCATGAAACGATTTCTGCCGGTGATGTTCTTCTTGATTCTCGATATACCCACGAACGCCCTTCTGAGAATTCGGACTCACGGTGAAGGCCGCGTAACCCTCCTGCCAAGCAAACCCCTTCGCACCGATTTCCGTGTGAACCCAAACAGACGCCTGCTTCTTCAACTCTCGCATGAAGTCTGCCAAGCAATGCGTTGCTTTAAGGCCGATGAGAAGGTGTACGTGATCTCCGACTCCGCCCACGGCTTGCGGGATACCACCCAGCCCTTTGACCTGCCCTCCGAGATATTGGTGGAGTCGGGCGCGCCATTCCGGAATGATCGAAGGAACGCGGTCCTTCGTGCTGAACACGATGTGGTAGTGGAGGCTGAGAAAGGTCGAAGCCATGATCGGGCATCCGCGATACGAATTGAACTGCAGGCTACCGTATCCGAATCCATGCCCTCTGGCATCCCTCCGGGATGCGTGAGCCTGTGGTCGACCGGGTCCGGTGGTGTCGCTGCGCTCAACCACCGGCTAATCTCTGGCATCCCTCCGGGATGAGTTATCGTGCATAGGCGCGAGCAAGACTGCGGACCGTGTCGCCTGAATGCCGGTTGCAGCAATTCGAACCTTGGATGGGTTGTGGTGTCTGGACGGAGCCGTTGAAGACCACGCGTTCGGACTTTTGAGGCCGTGGAGGAGTGATTGAACAATGAGCATGGTTCTCTGGACTATCTCTTCACTCATGATCGCCTTGGGACTCTTCATCGGCGTTTCTCAGTGGATGGCAATTGCGGCCGTATCTCGACGAAAGAAAGAGAATCCCGAGTGTTCAGGTTACTCGATGGCCCCTCTCTTCGGCGGACTGATTGGCACAATTGGGTGCCTGCTCTCACCGTCTCCAACAATACGCACAATCTGGTGGATTCCACCGATCATAGATCCCGGATGTGTTCTCTTGTTTTCGGCAGTCATTGGATCACTGGTGTACAGTCTGTTCCGAAAACTTTTCACACGCACCTGAGTTTCCATTCGTGACACACCAAGTCCACCAGAACCCGAACCTGATCTATTCCGTGGGGACGCAAGTTGTGTCTCTGCGGGAGATCGTCAACCAGAGTGGGCGAACGATCCATCCTCGGGGGGCTGTGGGTGTGATCATCAAGTCGCCGGGGGATCTCGAACATTCGTACCGGGTGCGTTTCCCGGATGGTGTGGAAGAGGCATTGCGTCGAGATGACGTGGTGATGCTGGCCCACTACAAGGAAGGGGAGATCGGCGATGCACAGGACTCAGCTGCCCGGAGCGACCTCTATGACCGGGTGATCTTTCGCTGCATCATCGGCTCTCGGGCGTATGGCCTCGATGATGACCAGTCCGACACCGACTACCGGGGGATCTATCTCCCCACTGCCGAAATGCACTGGTCGTTGAACGGCGTCCCGGAGCACATCGAGTGTTATGAGACTCAGGAGCACTATTGGGAGTTGCAGCGGTTTCTGGTTCTGGCCCTCAAGGCGAATCCGAATGTGTTGGAATGTCTCTACACGCCCCTCATCGAGAAGACGACACCGCTGGCGGATGAGCTGCTGCAAATGCGGTCGGTGTTTCTGTCCCGGCTGGTCTACCAGACCTACAACGGGTACGTGATGTCGCAGTTCAAGAAGATGCAGGCTGACCTTCGCAATCAGGGAGAGGTGAAGTGGAAGCACGTCATGCACCTGATCCGGCTGCTGATCTCCGGCATCAGCGTCCTGCGTCACGGCTTCGTGCCGGTGCGGGTCGAGGAACATCGAGACCAGCTGCTGGCCATCAAGCGGAGCGAACTGCCGTGGGCCGAGACCGAGAAGTGGCGACTCGCCCTGCACACGGATTTCGACAGGGCGTTGTCGGAGTCGAAGCTGCCGGAGCGACCAGACTATGAGTGGGCGAATGCGTTTCTGATCAAAGCGAGGCGTACTGCACTGCATGATGAACTGCCGTAAGGCAGGTGGCACAGACATTCCTGGCTGTGCAGAATGCCAGTCAACTCTCAACATCTCCAAAATCTAATGGCATGCATGACAGACAGGAATGTCTGTCCCACCACAGTGAACCCTGGATGCAGGAGTCCCACATGACTGAGCCATACCTTCAAATCCATCGCCGCAATCTGCCCCACTGGAGGTTGGAGGGAAGCACCTACTTCATCACGTTCCGACTGGCCAGCGGTGCGCTCGCGACCTCCGAACAACAACTGGTCTTTGACCACATCCGAGCAGGACATGGCAAGTTCTACACCTTGGCAGCAATTGTGGTGATGCCAGACCACGTGCATTTGCTGCTCAAGCCAAAACCAGAGTTCGCCCTGTCCCGAATCATGAAGGGGATCAAGGGGGTCAGTGCCCGCCAGATCAATCAGCTACGAGGTCTGACTGGAACGGTCTGGCAGGACGAGTCCTGGGACCGGATCGTGCGTGATGCAGCCGAGTTCGAGGAAAAGCTGCAGTACATGGCCGACAACCCGGTGAAGGCCGGATTGGCCAAAGTCATCGAGGAGTATCCCTATTGGCACATGGAGAAGGACTACTGTTGAGGGACATCAACAGTAGGGCAGACATTCCTGTCTGCCACTCCCTGCCAATCATTCCTCCATAACTCACCTTGAAGAAACACAGACAGGAATGTCTGTGCCACCCTTGGCACACGAGATCTTCCATGATCATTGACCCACGACTTCACCAACAGATCGCCTCCCATCCCTATCCACTGTTGTTCGCCACGATCAGCGGTGCCCACCTGTACGGGTTCCCGTCGCCTGATTCCGACTTCGACTTGCGAGGCGTTCATTTGCTGCCGCTGCGAGATGTGGTGGGGATGACGGACGCCGAAGAGACGGTTGAGAAGTCTGGCATGCATGACGGGCTGGAGATTGATCTGGTCACGCACGATGCCAAGAAGTTCTTTGCGCTGATGCTCAAGAAGAACGGCTACGTGCTGGAACAGCTGCTCTCTCCGCTGGTCGTCCAGACCACTCCGGAGCATGAAGAGCTGAAGGCAATCGCCGCTGGCTGCATCACCCGGCATCATGCCCATCACTACTTCGGATTCGCCGAGACGCAGTGGAAGCTGTTCCTGAAGGCCGATCCACCGCACGTTAAACCGCTTCTCTATGTCTATCGGGTGCTGCTCACCGGGATTCACCTGATGCGGACCGGGCAGATCGAAGCCAATCTGGTCCGCTTGAACGAAGACGCCCAGCTGCCCTACATCCCAGACCTGATCGCCCGCAAAACCGGCGGCCCGGAGAAGGGGAGACTGGAGGCAGCGGACCTGACTTTCCATCTGGCCGAGTACGATCGTCTGCGGTCGGTCTTACAGACAGCCTTCGAGGAGAGCCGCCTGCCGGAGGCACCGACTGCGGCGGCGGCGTTGAATGATTTGCTGGTCCGGGTGCGTTTGAAGTCGAATTGAATCGTGATCTCAATGAACATCTCCATCCCCAAACTCTCCCTCGTCGTACTCATCGGCCCCAGCGGGTCGGGGAAGAGTACGTTTGCCCGTCGGCACTTCCTGCCCAGCGAGGTGCTGTCGTCGGACTATTGCCGGGGGTTGGTCAGCGACAATGAGAACGATCAGGCGGCGACGAATGATGCGTTCGACGTGCTGCACTTCGTGGCGGCCAAGCGGCTGGCTCGTGGACGGCTGACTGTTGTGGATGCGACCAATGTTCAGCCGGAGGCCCGTGCCCCGCTGGTGGCTCTGGCCCGCAAGTATCACTGCTTGCCGGTCGCCATCGTCCTGAACCTTCCCGAGGATCTCTGTCACGAGCGGAACCGAGATCGGCAGGATCGAGCGTTCGGCCCGCATGTCATTCGGCAGCAGCGGACGCAGCTGCGGCGAGCACTCCACGGGTTGAAGCGGGAGGGGTTCAGGCACGTCTTCGTGATGAACAGCCTCGCTGAAGTCGAGGCCGCTGTCATCGAGCGGGTGCCGCTGTGGAACGACCGGAGTTACGAGCATGGTCCGTTCGACATTATCGGTGACGTGCATGGCTGTGCGGATGAGTTGGAAGAGCTGCTTGATCAGCTGGGGTACATCCCTCAAGTAGCACAGACATCCCTGTCTGTGTCTTTGCCTGCATTTGAGTCTGACAAAGGCACAGAAGCAGAAGCAGACAGGAATGTCTGCTCCACCGGCAAACAGTCGCCGGTCTTCATCCACCCCGCTGGCCGGAAGGCAGTCTTCGTTGGCGATCTGGTCGACCGTGGTCTTCGTGTTCTCGACACGTTGCGGATCGTGCGGAACATGGTCGAGCATGGAAGCGGACTGTG
>JAYWHX010000165.1:0-30468 GCA_043777375.1 Planctomycetota bacterium
GAATGTGTATCGAGGCGTGCAGGTCACCGGATCACCGGGGATCAAGGATGATCTGATCAACTCGGGTGCGATCTGGTCGGACACATCGGTCGTCGTGGATCGGCATTTTGTCAGCAGCCGCAAGCCGGATGACTTGCCTGACTTCTGTGTCGGGATGTTGCAGGTTCTGAATGCCTGGACACAGCGTCCACAGGTTTGAGTCTCACTCACACGAGAGTCATATCATCGCTCAGCGGACGTCTCACTCGATTCCCCAAACGACTCCACCCACTGAACCTGGCAGGGAGTCAGTGATCCGTCCTGATTGACCGCGAAGAACTCGGGGACTTTTGCTCCCGCTGAGTAACTCCATTCTGGCAGCATCACGGACCAGCGATCCTGAAACCCGAACTGCCGGTATGTGCGTGTCGTCCCGCAAATGATTCCGTCCACAGCTGCGACCAGTTCGACGGACTCATCGGGGCTGGCATTCGCGGTCATCCGTCCCTCGATGTAATAGGGCAGCATAGTCCTCTCGCCAGTCGTGGGAGACACGAGCGGCAGCAGGCATTCCATCGTGACAGGGGGGCTGGCTCTGGACGACAGGCTGTCGACAGGCAGGCCGAGCCAGTCGGAATGCGGCCCAATGCGAAACAAATTCCAGCGGTCGGATCCTTGGCCGAATCGTTCCCGGATCAGCGCGGGAACGGACGACTGGCGGATGATCTCGGGAGGAAATGTGTGGTGATTGAGCGGATCTTGAACCACCACATTTTGACGACCAGCAATCCGTGGATCCCGGGCAGAGATTCCCACAGTGGGCGCTGCTGGCTGGATGCCGAGAACATCCATGACCGTTGGCAACAGGTCTGTCGACTGGACCAGCAGGTCATTGGTCTCGCCCACCTGTTGACTTGGGTATTTGATAAACAGGGGGATCGAAAGGATGTCTGCGGAATTGCCGCCGCTGTATTCCCGCCGGTCTTCGCCCAGACGAAATGAGACTCCATGATCCGCAGTGACGATCAGTAAACAGCGATCCCACAGGCCGACCTCTTTCAGTCGCAGCATCAGTCGGCCCAACTGCTGGTCGACATACATCACTTGTAACAAATGTCGCTGATGATTTTGAACGACACCCAGTTCGTCAGCCAGTGAGGCCCCGTCGGATTCCAGGCACATGCGGTCTTGGCTATCTCGATCTTCGGCATAGCGGGTGCCTGTCGGGAAGTAACACCATGGAGCATGAGGGATCAAAAAATGCCCGAAGAACAACGTGGGAGGCAGCGTGCCATCAATGCACCGCAGGAAATGATCGAACTGTTCATCTCGCCGATTCGTCCAGCCGTAGCGAAATGTTCCCTTCAATGCTAAGTGGTCCACTTGTCGAGAATCGTGAAGCCCAAACCACACTGTGGGAACCTGCGGTAACTGAGCTTGGAAGTCGATGGGGCAGACGTCATAGAGGCAGACCTTGCCGAGAACATTGAGGATCGCTCCGGCTCGCTTCCAGGTATCGACGAGTCCGGCGGCCTGTTGACTGCGGCGGTGGGGTGCCAGGACTGAAATTGGCTCGAATGCCACGACCTCGTGGCCTGAAGCTGCAGAGACTAGAGAGAACAGATTCTGCGGGAGTTTCTGGGGAGGCTGGGTGTATTCTTTCGTGGTGTAATTGCCTGTCAGAATTGCTGGCAAAGCGCGGACGGTTGTTGGGGAAACACTGGCTGCACTGCGATACCAGGTCGAGCATTGCTGGAGTGCAGCGAAGTTTGGAAAACGAGTCTCGTCAATTTCCCGCCCAGGCGTTTGGAGAGACCCTCCGCAAAATTCATCCAAGACGACGAACACGACGGGGACCGCCTCGCGCGACGCATCATGAATCGCCCGATGAGCGATGCTCGCATCAGCTGCGGTCAGCCTCATCCAAAGGATGGCCGGAAAAATCGCGACTCCGGGAGATGCCAGCGTGACCACGGACCGGAGACCCGCAAACCGGTCGTAGCTCCAGGTCAGCAGGCACGCGAGGGTCAGTGCGCAGGCAACGAACACCCAGCCCGGCATATAGGGAGCCCGCTGGAGGACTTGATGTGAAAGCAACGTCGACAAGATCAGAACGACGATGAAGTGAGTGGATTCTCGGAGTGTTCGAGAGAACAAGCCAGCGATGCCTTCGATGCCGACGATCAGCGATGGCAAGACCACAGAGATCACTACGACGACCCAGACAATCGCAGTCGGCGTGACCTCAGGATCGACAAGATATTCCGCTTGATGAGCCAGCCGGTCGTAGAAGTTCTGAGCGATCACCAGGCTCGTCAGACTGAAAACGTGCAGTGCATCCCCGGCGAATCGTCTCCGAGGCACGTGACTTGTCGTGTCACCACTCGCAGATCCAGTCGACTGGATGTCATGGCTCATCGCGAGACTCGCGAGTGGGCAAAGTAGAGCGTCCGCGTTCCGCTGGAAAGCGGCAGCGAGTCGGTGACCTCGAACAGTCGGTGCAGTTCCGACTCAAAATTCGCGACCGTGTAGTCGGGGCAGTCCCCGCTCCGTCGACGCAGCAATTGACTGGCCATTGGGTCTTCAGGAGTCACAAATTCAATCACCAAATGCGACCGCAAGTCAGCAAGCCATTCGAGCCACTCGGCGAGAGGAATCCCACATCCGATCACGAGATGGTGAATCAGGGCGAGAGACAGCACAAGATCCGGCTGCCCGCGCTGGGTCAGACTTGATCGCTCGCGACCGCGCCAGCCCAGACCGGCCACTTGATCGGCGAGATTGGAAACCAATGGCAGAATCTCTCCTCCTTGCCTGAGCGGTTCGGATTTCAGTGACTGGTACAGCCGCTCAATGCACAGGTGGTCCGCATCGAGCGCGACGACTTGCTGCGAGTTCTCGGCAGCGATGCGACTAAATGTCCCCGTGTTGCAGCCAATATCCCACGACAGGGTCCAGGCTTGGGTGGCGACACATCGGCGAACAAACGCTTCTTTGTGCTGTCGATCCTCAGCGGTGTAGCTGTGGTTCTGGTCATAATCGGACCAGTTTGACCGCGCGTCGGCCCACTCAAGTCCGCTGATGACACGAGTGAGATTCTGGAAATTGGCAGCGAGCATTTCCTTTTGAAATCCCGACTGCCCAAGCGACTGCGCCGTGTGATTTTGTTCAATCGACTTTGAGCCCTGAAGCCACGCATGCAGCCAGACATGACTGCGAACTCCCCGGCGAAAGAAGTCGCGAAACGACATGAGGTTCCAACACTCTTGAGGAGTGATTCCATCGAGTCGACCGCGCAGCCAAGGGTGGAAGGGAACGTTCTTGTAAGCTTGCAGAATCAGTGGGTAAAGCATCGTCTGACAGAACTGGCGATATCCTGACCACGGACGATCTGCGACCAGGGATTCAAAAGAAGCGACATCGATGAAGACGGGGCGGGCACCGCGGAATTGCACGTTATACGCAGTACCATCTTTCAGAGTCAGATTCTCAGCCAGCCCCTCAGTAAGCAGATTCAAGTGTAGCAGAGCTGCATCTTTGAGCATCCCGAAAGACCACTCAAACGGGTAAGACACGAAGGGGATTCGCTCGTGCAGCAGCACCCCGGCCCATGCGGTATCGTCCACGCGGATGTCGTTAAACGGCTCCGTACCAATGACGCGGCCTTCCGCCATGAAGCGAGAAAAACCGATCGACTTCTGAAGAGTCTGCCATTGCCGCCAAGCGTTCGCCGACAGCCCTCGCAGCACACGACCGTGATCGTCATAAAAGACACGACCATCTCGGTCGCGGAAAGATCCCGGCTCTGGACTGAGCATGGGCGTTACTCAGCCCGCTCCGCCACACGGGGCGACCGCAGTCGATGCCCGAAATTCGAAATCAGGTAGCGACAGAACACCAGCATCCCCGCAGATCCGCCGACAATCGCTTGCAACACAAGGCTGCCAGAACCGGGGTCAAAATAGGCCAAGAGAGAAAACGAATCCATGATTGCCACCTCACTCACATTCACTCGCTTCGAGCAGCGAGGCCACTGAATCATCCGCGCACCTGAGATGAAGAACGCCCGCTGAACTTCGAATCTACAGATTTCTTGAACACAGAAGGAAATATAGGCTGCGATCATGAAGCGACGATGAGGAAAAGAGAAATACTCCGGCGTGATTCGAGGACGTGAGGCAATTCCCGATTCGATCTGGCACTCAGCGAAGCACTTCCGACAAATTCGTTGATCGAGATGGACTGTTTTGCTCGACAGAGCTGGAATCATGCAAACCGCAATTGATCCTTCCGGAGTCTGACACCACTTGCAACGGAAGTCATTTTCAGAGCACGGTTTCCAAGCATCGACTACCACCACTGTCCAAGTTGCACCAAAACAGCCAAAGCCGCAACTGGGAATTGACCCACTTAGCCACGGAGGTCACCGGACTTTCGGTGTCCAGTCAGGGTGACTCTTCTTCTGTGGATTCGGCAGGATCAATTGGATGAGTTCTGGGACTCTCGTCGCGCCTGGGCATGGTGTTTGATCCTGTGCGCTCTGTCCTCGCTTTCTGCCTCATGAGGCTTCGTCGCGTCAGTCAACCTACGGAATGGCCAGTTCCATGTCTCCACTGTGAATGACTGCCGACTCGGCTGATCCGCACACCCACCGCTATTGTGCTTGACGGCTTCCTTGGCAGCCCGCCCCGACTCCCGTACGATTCCCGATGTGTTCAGTGCAGATCAACCAGTTTTGAAGTCAGATGAAGAGCGGCATGGCCAAGCGAACAATTTCTCAAGTGGATGTGGCAGGCAAGCGGGTTCTAATGCGGGTCGACTTCAACGTCCCGCAGGATGACTCCGGCAAGATTACGGATGATCGGCGAATCCGTGAGGCCCTCCCGTCCATTCGCTCCGTCATCGATCGCGGCGGCCAACTGGTGCTGATGAGCCACTTGGGCCGTCCCAAGGGGAAGGCTGGCGACGAGAAGTTCACGCTGGCTCCGTGTGCCGCCAAGCTGAGCGAGATCCTCGGGAAGGAGGTGGCCTTTGCCAAGGACACCGTCGGTGCGGATGCGACAAGCAAGGTCGGGGCTCTGAAAAACGGCGAAGTCCTGTTGCTGGAAAACGTCCGGTTCCAGAAGGTCGAGCCCGGCTCGGAGGCCGAACTCCCCGAGAACTCGAAGGCGGTGCGGCTCTACGCGGCCAAGTTGGCGTCATTCGCCGACATCTACTGCAACGAAGCGTACGGCACTTGCCATCGCAAAGACGTCTCGATGTTCTTCACCCCGTTGCTGATGGGGGACAAGCCGTGCGTCTGCGGGGCCTTGGTCGAGAAAGAGATCAAGTACCTCACCGATGCGATCTCCGCACCGCAGCGTCCGTTCGTGGCGATCATCGGCGGCAAGAAGGTCTCCGACAAGATCCTGGTGATCAAGAATTTACTGAACGTCTGCGACAAGGTGCTGATCGGCGGGGCCATGGCCTACACCTTCTCCCTGGCCTTGGGCGGGAAGACCGGCAGGAGCCTGGTCGAGAAGGACAAGGTCGAACTCGCTAAGGAACTGCTGAAGTCGGGCGGCGACAAGCTCGTGCTGCCGGTTGACACCCACTGCGGCGATGACTTCAAGTCGACCTGCAACAAGATCGTCGTGAAGGCCGGCGAGATTCCGGACAACTTCGAAGGCTTCGACATTGGTCCCGAGACGGCGAAGCAGTACGCCGCGATCATCGCCGGAGCCCAGACGATCGTCTGGAACGGCCCGATGGGAGTGTTCGAGATGTCCCCGTTCGACGCTGGCACTCGGATCGTCGCCGAAGCGATCGCGAACTCCAAATCGATCAGTATCATCGGCGGCGGCGATAGCGCCGCAGCTGTCCAGCAACTCGGCTTCGCGGACAAGGTGAGCCACGTCAGCACCGGTGGCGGGGCCAGCCTGGAGATGCTGGAAGGCAAGCGGTTCGCCGCTGTCGATGTGCTGGATGATGCGTGAAGCAAACTGAGAGAACCAGAGAGCTGAGGAGAAGAGCCAGAGGGGATTCGCCTGCGAGCGACCGCCTTCCGCTGGCTCTATTCTCCCCCCTCTTCTCTCTCACCCGGCCCCTGGGGGCCCACTGACCGAGTGGTGGAATGGCAGACACACGGGACTTAAAAAACAGAACCCGCCTGCCAGAAATTCGAGTTCCACAGCCTAAAACACTGTGTTCCGTCGCTTCTGAACGATCGTAAATAACGCCTAAAACCACCCGAAATCATCCTTCCGGGTTGTCGCGACAACCGTACCGTTCTCGACTTGCTGGCCACGGTGGACCAGTACGGACTGTTTATTCATCGCCCGCCGTCAGCTTCGCGAATGAACCCACCGCACGAGGGACAGGCGAACGACGCTTTTTTCGCTGCCTCGATAGCGTGCAGACACGGGCATGCAATATTTGCTATCCCCAGAAACTCTGCTACAGCCGCCTGCGATGACGCCGACGACTTCAGGGTAGGCGTAGGGGGGGGCATGAATTTTCCTCAATGACAAAAAGTCCGCGATGCCAAGCACCGAATGGGGTGCCGGGGGTGGCTGACAGTACCTGACTAGGGCGGGGGTACAGCCTGCCTCATTGCCCTGTCTGCCGCCTTGTGGTGCCTCGGTCCGGAGTTTCCCCCCTCCCTTTGGGATTGTCGCGACCGGACGTTGTATGCCCCCCTCGGGAAACTCGCCAGTGACGAAATGACCGCCAGTCATGACACCCGAGCGCCACCCGGCCTGTGCGGAGTACCTTGACTATGCGGCCCCATTGGCAGACCGCCCCCGGACCCCAAACATGGCATTCACCACGGGAGCAAACAAAACAATGTGGGACACCGCTGGCTGTGTGTGTGGTATCCGTGGGATGTCGACCCGGAAGGACCCACGACC
This sequence comes from Planctomycetota bacterium, assembly GCA_043777375.1. Classification (GTDB taxonomy): domain Bacteria; phylum Planctomycetota; class Planctomycetia; order Planctomycetales; family Planctomycetaceae; genus TH-plancto1. Next base: position 6,870 of record JAYWHX010000165.1, read on the forward strand.
CGATCGGTCATGCTGCCCATAAATGTAGCACAGGCTACACCTCATGGAAAGTGGTCTCATGCTTTACGATCGTACTCGTCATCCCCGTTTCAGAGGGCGGTATTCGTGCGGAGTGCTTCATAGAGTTTGGAGTAGTTCAAGAGAATATCCTTGATGCCGCCTTGAATCGTCGGTGAGTTCAGTGCCTGTGTGCTCATGGAGTTGTGAGCGTCTAAGGCGTCCATGATGGCGTTCACGATCTCCTTGATGAGATCTGGCGAATTCGCGAACTGTTCCTTCGTGTTGCTCGTCGCCTGTCGCCGGAGAGTTTGAGACTCCAGCAGCTTTCCAAAGATCACGTTGTTGACGTACACCAACTGGTCCTGATCGGTCGTCTCTCCGCCAAACAGGTTGTTCAGCTTCTCGATGATTTCCGCCAGCAGGGCGCGTTCCTTTTCCTGCACACTGCCGCTGCCGGTCTCCGTCATCGGCTCCAGCTTCGTAGCTTCACCCACACTCAACGGCAAATTGCGTTTCCCCTGATCTTGCAATCGATGATGCGTCAGGACCACCTTCGAGAGATCGATCCCTTCCCGCTCGCGTCCGAACTCCAGCAGCGGGAGCAGATACTTGTAGAAGATCGACCGCTTCTCGATATCGGTATTCCCATAATCGTAAATCTGAGACAGGAACGTATACAGACGCTGGAACGCTCCCATGTCGCTCTTGAACAGGATCAGCGAGTTGAGCGTGTTCTCAGCGGCCTTCATCGCCTTGTCGTCCTTGGCATCGCGAGCGACATTCAGGACTTCCTGCGCAGCCTTGTAACGCTTCTGGACACGATCGACGATGGGAGACAATGCAGCGACCATTTCGCTCTGTCGGGCCTTCTGAGCCGACTTCGAGTTCAGGTCAACTTCCACCACTCGATCGACTTCGAACGAGTCATAGTGACCGGCCTGATCGAGCTTCGTACGCAGGTTGAACACCAGGTTCGGGTCGGTCGTATCCGCCAGCTCTGCCGTCGAGTGATAGGTCTTGAACGCAGCCAGCACTTCGGCGGGATCGTTCACAAAATCGACCACGAAAGTCTTGTCCTTGCCGGGATGCGCCCGGTTCAGGCGGGACAATGTCTGCACCGCCTGCACTCCGGCCAGCCGCTTGTCGACATACATTCCGCACAACAGCGGCTGATCGAAGCCGGTCTGAAACTTGTTCGCCACCAGCATGATCTGGAACTCGTCCCCTTTGAACGCCTCGCGAATATCCCGCCCCTTCAGAGTCGGATTCAGTTCCTTGCCGTTCTCCTTGAATGCGTCAGGTCCGGACTCCAGATCCTTGACCTCACCCGAGAACGCCACGATCGTACTGATTGGGTATCCCTTCTCTCGAATGTATTTCTGAATCGCCAGTTGCCAGCGGACAGCTTCCAGGCGGCTGGATGTCACCACCATCGCCTTGGCTTTGCCACCCAGCAGCGGAGCCACGTACTGCCGAAAGTGTTCGACGACAATCTGGACCTTCTTCGCGATGTTGTAGGGATGCAACCGCACCCAGCCCATGATCCCCTTCATCGCATCACTGCGGATCACACTCTTGTCGTCAATGTCCTTGCCATCGTGAGCCAGCCGGAACGCCAGCTTGTAGGGCGTGTAGTTCTGCAACACATCGAGAATGAAACCTTCTTCGATGGCCTGCCGCATCGAGTAGATGTGAAACGGCTGCGGGAGATTGTCCTTGGCAGGCTTCCGCGTCGGGTCGGGACACGTTCCGAACAGCTCCATCGTTTTGTTCTTCGGGGTCGCCGTGAACGCCACGAACGTGATCTCGCCATCATCGGCACGACTCGACATCTGCAACGCCAGAATGTCTTCTGTCCCGACCTCTCCGCCGTCGTTTAGCTCAGCCATCTCTTCTGCGGTCAGCAGGGCCTTCAGCTTCGAGGCGGCCTCCCCGGTCTGTGAACTGTGCGCTTCGTCGGCGATCACGGCGAACCGCTTCCCCTGCGTCGCCGACAGCTTCCGCACAGCCTCCAAAGCGAATGGGAACGTCTGGATCGTGCAGACCACGATCTTCTTGTCTCCGGACAGGGCTTCCGCCAGCTCGCTGCTTTTGCTCCCGTCGTTGCCACTGATCGAGGCGACCACGCCCGTCTTTCGCTGGAAGTCAAACAGCGAGTCACGCAGCTGGGAATCGATCACATTCCGGTCAGACACCACCAGCACCGAGTCGAACACCTTTTTGTGATTCGCATCGTGCAGCTCGGCCAGGAAGTGCGCGGTCCAGGCGATCGAGTTCGTCTTCCCCGATCCGGCAGAGTGCTGGATCAGATACTTGGTCCCCGGCCCATCTGACAGCACGGCGGCCAGCAGCTTGCGGGTCGCGTCCAGCTGGTGATAGCGGGGGAAGATCGTCCGCGTGATCTGCTTCTTCTCATCACGCTGGTTGACCATGTAGCGTCCGAGAATCTCCAGCCAGCTCTCCGGCTTCCAGATCTGTTCCCAGAGGTACGCGGTCGGGTGTCCCTTTGGGTTTGGCGGGTTGCCGCTGCCGCCGTCGTTCCCCTGATTGAACGGCAGGAAGTCGGTCGAGGGACCGGCCAGCCGGGTCGTCATCTGCACTTCGCGGTTGCTCACGGCAAAGTGGACCAGTGCCCCTTGAGGGAAGCTCAGCAGCGGCTCAGCGGCCTGCCCCTTCAGCTGTGGCAGACGATCGTTCCGGTACTGATCCACGGCGTCAGTGATGCTTTGCGTGAAGTCGGTCTTCAGCTCCACTGTCGCCATCGCCAGCCCGTTCAGGAACAGCACCAGATCGATGCTGTTCTCGTGGTGCAGCGAGTAATGCACTTGCTGCACCACACGCAGGCGGTTCGCAGCGTAGCGAGCCAGGATCTCCGGGTTGATCGCCAGTGCCGGTTTGAACTCCGCCAGCTTCAGCGGTTGCCGCAACCCCAGCAGCTCGATCCCGTGCCGTAAAACATCCAGAGTTCCCCGCTGGTCCAGCTGGTCACGCAGGCGATCCAGCAGCGTCTCCCCGGCCTTGGCTCCGTGGTTCTTGACCAAGGCCTCCCACGCCTGCGGTTGCGTCGTCTGGACCCATTCCAGCACGTCTGCGGAGAACAGTGCCCGTGCCCGGTCGTATCCCTCCCCATTCGGCGAGTACAGCCAGCCGTTCGCGGCGAGGTGTTCGCAGACCTCGTTTTCGAAGCTGATCTCTTTGTGCAGACTCATGCGTAGAACTCCGCAACACATTTCCAAAGTGCGACTTGCGACATTTCAGACGCGTCGAAATCGAACGCATCGACGGTCTCGTGTCTGTCCCAGCACACACAAAACACGTTGTGTGTGCTAATGTTCCACTTAAAGACACACATAAGGTTTTGGCAATGTTCGGACACACACAAGATGATTTGTGTGTGCTAAACTTTGGTTTTAACACAAACAAAATCTTTTGGTTGTGCCCGGCCACACACAAGCTGTTCACAGGATTTTCCGCCCTTCTGCACAGTTCAACAGCTCAGAAAACGCCAAAACAGCGGATCGGCTCCCCTTCTGTTCCCGAAGGGTGGCCAGGATACCCGCGCCGCGAAGATCTCTCAGGAATGGCATGGCCGTATTCTTGGGAATCCCTGACCGTTCAATGAAATCACTCGATCGAAAGACTGGACGGTCGAACAGCGTATCCAGAACTTTCAATGCGTACTGTGAACGTGTCAGATCACTGATCTGTTGTTTCATCCGCTCATACAGATTGAGAATGCTCCTGACGCGATCCGTGTTTGTCTGCGCCTGATGGTGAATCGCCGTCAGAAAGAACTCTACCCAGCCGGTCCAATCCCTTTGCAGGCTGATCCCTCGCAACCCCGCGTAATACTCAGACCGGTGGGCTTCCAGGTATTCGCTCAGGTAGAACATCGGGGTCGCCAGTGCCCGCTTCTGAAACAGGAACAGAGGGATCAGCAGCCGACCGATCCGACCGTTGCCGTCGTTGAACGGGTGCAACAGTTCGAACTGCGCATGCACCATCGCCACCTGTACCAGCGGATCGACATCATCGCTGGCCAGATATCGCTCAAACGCTTCCAGATGATCCTGCAATTGCAGCGGCGACGGCGGGACGAACGTCGCTTCCCCAATCTTGCTACCCGCCCATCCGATCCAGTTCTGGTGGACGCGGAACTTGCCGGGAGTCTTCTCCTCACCACGCACGCTGTTCATCAGCGTCCCGTGCATCTGCCGAAGCAGTCCCAGACTCAGCGGGCGCTGTGTCAGCGTCTCCTTGGCCAGCGTCAGCGCGGTCCGGTAGTTGACGATCTCCTGAATGTCGTTGACCTTTTCCGGATCGAATTCGATCCCGGCCTCGTATTCCAGGACTTCATCGACGGTCGCCTGTGTCCCCTCGATCTTCGATGACAGCACCGCTTCCTGATTCGTCAGCGGCGACAGCATCACCGATGGATTGATGACACTTTGCAGCAGTCCGTCATATCGCGCCAGCGCAGCGTTCGCCGGTCCGATGTGGCGGAACAATCGACCAAAATCGAGAGTGGTGATCGGCAGTGTTTCCGGAACGTACGGCGACATGATCCCCCTCTGTGAGCGGCACGGCGCTAGCCGCTGGTTCTGTTTTCCCTTCGTCAGTCAGCATCTCACCGAGCCTGCACAATAACGGCCCTCAGAACCGGGGGCTAGCGCCCTGCCGCTCACGTATCACGATCCTTACGATCTTGGGCGTCGTTGACATAGAAGACAACCCGTTCCAGATCACCTTCACCATCGACGATTTCGCTGTCTCCTCCACGAGTCCAGATCGACTCGCTAACGACCGCGCGGGGTTCTGATCGCAAAACCCGAGTCGCATTCGCCTTCAATTGATCCCGCACAGTTTTCGGAGGTTTGTCGGCTGTCACAACTACATGCACATGATTCGTTCGCACACTGATCGCATGCAGAACCCAGCCGCGAATCGTACAGTGCTGACGGCAAACCGCCTCCACCTTCTGACGTTGCAGGTCATCCAGCAGCACCGGGGCTTCATTCATCTGACGACGACACCACTGCTCCAACAAGGGCTGTGGCAGCTGGGTTCCCTGACTCTTCTTTCTCCACCCGCGAGCATCCCCCGGCAGCCAAGTTCCGTAAGTCGTCCAGGTGATGAAATACGTCAAAGGATCGTTCATCGCGTCCCCGTTCCGTGAGCGGCACGGCGCTAGCCGCCGGTTCCCCTCAACGTGCCCTGTGGCAACATCCCTGAACAATAACGGTTGCCAAAACCGGGGGCTAGCGCCATACCGTTCGCAAGCATCGCGACGACACCGCATGAGCGGCACGGCGCTAGCCGCCGGTTCCCCAACGCGGAGTCCATCGAAGGACATTGGTTCCCTGACCTGCAACGGTCACCAGAACCGGGGGCTAGCGCCCTGCCGCTCACGTGCCGCGCATGTCGATTTGGCCGGTGACGGCGGCGGAGATCAGGGCGGTTCGGCGTTCTTGCAGCAGTTCGATCCCACGTTCCGCTTCGGCGGTCAAGGCCATGGTCCGTGAGCGGCACGGCGCTAGCCGCCGGTTCTGCCTGATGCTCGACTGGAGAAGAACCGGGGGCTAGCGCCCTGCCGCTCACGTGCCGCGCACGTCGATTTGGCCGGTGACGGCGGCGGAGATCAGGGCGGTTCGGCGTTCTTGCAGCAGTTCAATCCCACGCTCCGCTTCGGCGGTCAGGGCCATATTCCGTGAGCGGCACGGCGCTAGCCGCCGGTTCTGCCTGATGCTCGACTGGAGAAGAACCGGGGGCTAGCGCCCTGCCGCTCACGTGCCGCGTACGTCGATCTGGCCGGTGACGGCGGCGGAGATCAGGGCGGTTCGGCGTTCTTGCAGCAGTTCGATCCCACGCTCCGCTTCGGCGGTCGGGGCGTCTAACTTCGCGGTCATGTCATCGAGATAATCAGCGATCGCGAGTTGCTCGTCGTGCGGCGGTTTCGGAAACCGATACTTTCGCAGTTCTTCGCCAGTGAGATGGGGGATTTCGTTTGGTGACTGATTCGCGACGAACGCGCCAGTGCCGTTCACGAAGATCATCAAGTAATAAAAGAAGCGGACGTGCTCCGAACTGTCGAGTGGCCGCAGTCGATGAAGTGCCTTTTGAAAGGCGATCACGCCGTCGTCGCCCTGCCAGATTGCACACCGACCAAGTTCTCGGCCCTCAACCATCAGCAAGTCACCTTTCCTGACCGTGAACCGCTCGCGTTCGTGGGGAGCGATATCCATGATTGGCAAGTCTTCGACGTTGACGTAGTCCCATCGCACATCAAGGTTTCGCAGATACGGCGTGGGATGTTCGCCAGTCATCTTTCCTTGGTCGAGCATCTTTCCGAGCACTTGGTTGTAACGAACATAGAGTGGCGGAATGGTCCAATGCTCTGGCACGTCGCCAAGCCATTCGATGCCGGAGGGTTTGCGGGGGGCGTGGGGGTTCAGGCCTTGGGTGACGGCGTGGGAGATGACGGCCTGCCGCTTTTCTTTCAACAGCTCAATCAGCCGCCGCTGCTCCCCCACCAACCCATCAATCTTCTCCGTCTCCCGGTCCAGGAAGGAAGCGATCGCAGTTTGCTCGGACTTCGGCGGCATCGCCAGCGAAATATTTCGCATCTCCGAATAAGTCGTACTCCACAAGTCCGCGACGATCCCTTTGCCGTACCGGTAATACTCTTCTTGGAAGTCAACGCTCCGAAGTAAGTGATGAATATAGGCACCGATCACCTCCGGTTTTGGTTCAAGCACGGTGCTGATGAGTGACACGGACCCATTCAATGGGGAGACGCCTGCCGATCCCTTTCGGTCAGAACGACTATTGATTACGAAGTCACCGACGCAGACCTTCTTGCGATTATCGCCGTCATCAGTTTTCGCGGCTGTGTCGATGCGAGGAACGATTCCTTGCATGGTCACTGAAAGTGGCTCGAAATCCTTGTCACTGACCTTCTCTCGGCGTTCGAGAAAGAAGTATGCAAGGCGACGAACATTCCAATGCTCCGGCACGTCCCCCAGCCACTCCACGCCGCTAGGCTTGTACTTCGGGTATCTCGGGAAACTCATGGCGTCACCTGCGTGAGCGGCACGGCGCTAGCCGCCGGTTCCCCTGCAGTTGCGATGAACAGCGGCCACGGCTTCTTCACCAGCCACGGGGACCGGAACCCGCGGCTAGCGCCTTGCGGCTCACTGGTTCGCACCCAATGCTCTGGCACGTCCCCCAACCATTCCACGCCGCTGGGCTTGTACTTCGTGTATCTCGGAAAAACCACGTATGTGAGCGGCACGGCGCTAGCCGCCGGTTCCCCGGTGGGTGCGATGAACAGCGGCCACGGCTTCTTCACCAGCCACGGGGACCGGAACCGGGGGCTAGCGCCCTGCGGCTCATGTCGCAGGCGGGCCAATATCAACTCGTTCTGGTTCACTTCGACAGCCCCCCGATCATCGTCAGGATGCGGTCGGTAACGGTCCTCAGTTCGGCGTCGATCACGTCCAGCGAACGCGGCGGCTGGAAGACATAGAAGTGCCGGTTGAACGGGATCTCGTACCCGACCTTGGTCTTCTCGGGATCGATCCACGCATCGGCGGCATGGGGGAGGACTTCCCGCTGGAAGTAGGTCTGCACGTCCTCACTCAACGGGACGTTCTCGGTATCACGCAGGCTGGTATCGGGCTGGGGCTGGCCCTTCAGCTTGCCCTTCGTGGCCTTCACGATCTGGCCCTTGTCGTCACGCTCCGGGCGCTCGACGGTGATCGTGCGGTAGCCGAACTCCTCGTTCGGGAAGATGCGGCTGATGGGCGTGGGAGGCGTGGCGGATGCACCGGCGGCGGGAGCCTTGCCGGTCTTCAGTTTGCCATCGACCAGCCAGGCTTCCTTGAACTGGCCGAACAGCTGAGTGATCTGGTCAATGTGCTCGGGAGCGAGTTCCTTCCGCTTGCTGCCCAGACTCTTGCGCATCTTCTGCCAGAAGCTGCTGGCGTCGATCAGCTGGAGCTTGCCCTTGCGATTTTTGGGTTTGCGGTTGCTGATGATCCAGACATACGTGCTGATGCCGGTGTTGTAGAACATGTCGGTGGGCAGGCCGATGATCGCCTCGACCAGATCGTTCTCCAGCACGTACCGGCGGATCTCGCTCTCGCCGGAACCTGCACCGCCGGTGAACAGCGGTGAGCCATTGAGGACGATACCGAAGCGGCTGCCGCCGTCTTTGGCAGGTCGCATTTTTGAGAGCAAATGCATCAGGAACAGCAGCGAGCCATCGCTGACGCGCGGCAGGCCGGGACCGAACCGCCCGTTGAATCCTTGCTGCTCGGCTTCCTTGCGGATTTCCTTCTCGATCTTCTTCCACTCCACGCCAAATGGCGGATTGGACAGCATGTAATCGAAGTGTTGTCCCGGCAACCCGTCCGCTGATAGGGTGTTGCCGAAGATGATGTTGCCGATGTCCTGCCCCTTGATGAGCATGTCGGCTTTGCAGATGGCGTATGATTCGGCGTTCAACTCCTGCCCATGCATCACCAGCCGCGCATCGGGGTTCAGTTCTGCCAGATGTTCGCCCGCCACCGACAGCATACCGCCCGTGCCCGCCGTGGGGTCGTACATCGATCGCACCACGCCCGGCTTGGTCAGGGCGTCGTCGTCTTCCACGAACAACAGGTTGACCATCAGCCGGATGACTTCACGGGGGGTGAAGTGTTCCCCGGCGGTCTCATTGGAGATTTCGGCGAACTTGCGAATCAGTTCTTCGAACACCAGCCCCATCTGGGAATTGCTGACGGTCTCGGGATGCAGGTCGATGTTCGAGAACTTCTCAGTCACCAGATACAACAGTCCGGACTTGTCGAGACGATCGATCTGCGTGTGGAATTCGAACCGCTCGAAGATGTCTCGCACCGCCGGGGAGAACGCCTGCATGTAGGCGCGGAGATTCTCGCCAATGTGGTCCTGATCCCCGAACAGAGACTTGAGATTCAGCGTCGAGGTATTGAAGAACAGCTGGCCCGACTTCCGCAGCAGAAACGGCTCGGGATTCACCCCCGCCTTGCTACGCTTGTCGAGTTCCACCAGAACGGCGGCCTTGGTCTCCTCCAGCACGCAGTCGAGTCGACGCAGGACTGTGAACGGCAGAATCACCTTGCCGTATTCGGATTGCTTGTAGTCGCCTCGCAACAGATCGGCGACGGACCAGATGAAGGAGGAAAGATTCGTTTCGGCCATGCGCAGGGGTCGATCAATCAAGAGATCAGCAATCGATGTCCGGGCGATTCTAGGAACGTGTTGGCACGGGTGCCATTCAGGCCAGCTGGACATCAGTTCGCTCACAGCCCGAACTTCAGATGCGGCTGGACCCCAGAGCGTTCAAACTGTTCGCGAATGCAGTCAGCGGCAACGTCAATGAATCGACGCGGAATCAGAATCGCATCGTGAATCGTGACGAACACGGCATCAGGGTGACGGTGGACCAGTTCCGCAGCGGCTCCGTCGACCATCAGTTGAGATTCCAGACGCTGGCTGTTTCTCGCCAGATCTTGATAGCACTCCTGTTTGGCGCGGACCAAAAAAGCGGCGACATCCGGAAAGTGGTCCTGCATGATCTGATACATCGGCAGTCGCTGCATCGTCGGCACGTCCGCGAAGAGCATCACAAGGAATGCCTGTTTGGTATCACGTCGTTGAATCTTCCGGTCCTTGGCGAACGGGTGCCACTTGTCGTGCGGAATGAAGTCGGCGATCGTTTTTCCCGCGCACAGCTCCGTCAACCGATCGTACAACTGGCCACTCTGGCAGAGACGTAGATACTCCATGAGGTTGGCAGAAAGTGCGGAACATATGGAATAGGGTACGGGGGGTGTGGTGTTGTGGTTCCCTTGAGGCTGTCCCAGTGGGACGATTGGCAGCGCCGTTTGAGAGAGGTCGACACCGAGCGAGTCCGATTCTGGCTGTTGGGTAGCCATGACTCCCACGAGGAGCGGCTGACAGCAGCTCACGTCGATCTCGATCAGTGGCTCACCGTCTATCGTCGTGAGTCGCTGGCGGACCTCACGGCTGAGACCCGTAAAGGACGAATGAAATCTCCCATACTCGCAGCGAGTGGCGTAGAACCGACCACTACGGATGCGATGAACGATCTGCTGATTCCAGCCTCTGATCCCGCTCTCGGTTGAGATCTGAATCGAGTGGAACATCTCCGCCAGTGCGATCCCGATTCGATCGTCAGCATCAAGCCGAACCGAAGACCGCAGCTGCCGGTTTCGCAGCAGCTCATAGGGTTCTGTACGATGCCTGCGAAATGCGTCACTCAGTCGATAGCTCTTGGGGAATCGCCCCTTCGAGTAGCGAGGATTGATGTCGATCACTCCTCGCTTACTCAATGCGGCCAGAGTCTTCGTGTAGTCTCGCCCCAGGACCTGCTCCCAGAGACTGGCATGGATCGATATCCAGAACCCCTTCTGGAATTCACCGGAGTACAAGGTTCGCTCATACAAATACTCCAGAGCGAGGGCCTCCCGATCATCTCGGGGATTTGACGCACGTGGAATCAGGAGTGCGATAGATGGGCTGCGTTTCCTGCGAGAAGCCTGCGCCCCCGCATGGCCCACGGTAGGGCGACTCGTTATCATGATGCACCAGAAGCATGGAGTTCAGCTGAACCCGCAAAAGTCACAGCTGACCCGTGGAAGAAATCGCATCAGGCGAGTCGGCACAAGTCGGCTCGCCTTTTGTGCTGACATAGATCATTAAACGTACTGAGTGATCGTCTCTGATTTCCGTTTCCGCCGAGGTGTTGCCGGGACCGAGGCTCCGCTCTGGCGTGACAACCTGAACGCGGCCAGATCAGCGTCGGTGACACGCCAGCGTGGCTTCTTCGATATCCGGCTCGCACTGGCATTGTGTGCTGGAAGTTCTCCCGCGCGGATCCACTGCAATACCGTTTCTGCGTGGACCGCTTCCATCTCTGCGATCTGCTCAACTGTGAACGATTTCATTGACTGCCCCTCTCTGTATCACCTTGCCAGCAATTCCCGTTAATTGCCGCACAGAGAGGTTGTAAGGCCGGGTGACACAACGGTCAGGAGGCGTTGTTCCTGTCAGGAACAAGCGGATTAAGCATCTTTGCGACGCCTTCTGATGGGGACTGAGTACTCGCCGGGATATGTTACGCGGATATAGTCCAGCACTTTTTGCAAACGATCGTTTCCGATACCAGTCCCTCCCGCCTCCTCCAGCTTGGATTTAATATCCTTTGTCTTCATGTTCGGGTTGAGTCGAATGATGTTCCGGACAGCCTCCAGCTGTTCCGGCTTAAAGCCTGCATCACCGGTTCGGCGTACCCGCGTCTTGGGTCTCGCAGAACCATCGGTCTTCGGCCTACCATCCAGTTCACCGACAATGAGATCTGGCGTCAGCTCTGCCAACTGGTGGAACTCGGCATTGAGCGAGTCAAGATCATCGAACAGCCTGCGATGTTTGGGGACAGTCCATTGCTCAACCGGAACGGTGGAGAGTACAGGTCGGTCGCAGAGTAGCGTGGCGAACTCAAAGCCCAGCTTTCTTGCTCGTTTGATTTTCGTGACCAGTGCCGCGTCTCCAGCATGCTCAGCAGACCGAATCGCCGAATCCGTTTTGTCGACGAGTCCCGACTTAACAGACGTGAGCCAAGCCTCACTCAGTGGTTGTGGATCAGGATGCACAGACCAGCACAGTAGGTCATCGAGCACAGTGGTGAGAAAATGAATTGCAGTCCGTAGATCCGATGGGAGAATCGTTGTCGAGTCCGCCAAATTCTCCAGTTCGATTTCCACATGTCTATAAAGTCGTTCGCATTGAATCTCTGGGTATGGCCATTCTATTTTCCCATCGATCCCCCGAAGTGACTCTGAGTAGAACGCCAACTGCGTCACTTTCGGCGAGCGTAGGATTGCTGCTGACGGCTTGAACATCTGCATCACGCCATCCAGTCTGACACTCGTCTCGGACACTGCCAGCTCGCTAAACGAACTGCCCGAAGTGGCATCATCCAGACATACGGAGCCACTCAATCGAAGCCTTGCCTTCCTCAATGCTGCGAGATTCTGTTGTGCGATTCTTTTGGCGAGCATCAGCCAGCCAGCGACAGCTCCAACGGCACACAACTCAGGATCATGCTTTCTCCATCCGGGTTCACGAATGATCTCTTCGAGCCAAGAGAGGGCAGTCAGCATGTTGCCGAACGCGGCCTTCATTTTGTATGGAGTGTCGATCTTCTCTTCATTCGATGGTGGATATCGCCTACCACTTTTTCCCTGTCCATTCGTGAGATCAATTGAACCGGCGTTTATCGCCTGAATCACTTCTCCGTCATCGCCGATGGACCAGCGGACACCTTGGTTTAGCTGCGGTATGATCCGCAGTTCAGTCTTATCACCCACGATTTCTCGACTCCTGAAAGTCGACTGCCCCGAAAGTGGAAAGAACAGCTGGCCAAATGGTTTCAGGTTCCATCGTTCGGTCAAGGAGCAACCCCCGATCCTAGGCCAGCTGTGACTCTATTCTACTCGCCGAACAGCCAATGGTGAACATGGTCAGTCACGGCGCGAAGTCGGGCGTCCTCAATACCCTCACGGTATTGGCCAGCCATTGAGCCATCGACATGGCCCATGATTGCAGACACCGCCACGGGGTCTTTCACTCCATCGGCCACGGTCTGAAAACTGTGCCTGATCCAATAGTACCCCATACCGGTCTTGTGGATTCCGGCAGCGATAGCCAACCGCTTGAACCCGGAGCCGATCAGGTCTCCGCGTGCCCCGCTCTCACTGACGGCCAACATGGACCCACCGTGTCCCGAGAGAAACAGCAACAATTCCATGCCTGCTTTGGGAATGCTGCGTTCCTTCAGGTACGCGGCAATCGCCGATTGAGTCTCTGGCCAGAGCGGAATCTTGCGTCCGATCCCGGTCTTCCCGCGTGGACTATCGAGCCACTCACCGCCCACTTGGTCCAGGGTCAGTCGAGACACATCGGAGTTTCCCTGACCTCCATTGATGGCCAGCAACACCAGTGCCCGCCACATCGGATCAGCGACCGCCAGTAGGGCCTTGATCTCGTTCAACGAAAACAGCTTCTTGCCCTTGCTGGCTCGCTCGATACGTTTGGCTCGATTGGTCGCGACCGAGAAGTCTGGACCGAATCGCGGCATACGCTCTAGGTGTTCCGACTCGAAAGCCCATTTGAAGATCATCCGACAGATAATGACCATTTTGGAGAGTCGAGACTGGGAATACTTCGCAGCGACAGCCAGCCGAAACGATGCGAAGTCTGTCGGCCTCAATTGTTCCGGGTCGGTATTCCTGCCGAAGTGGTCGACGATTTGCCGCCCGATTCGGATGTACTCGTTGAGCGTGACAGACTCCAGTTCCCCAGCCACCCGAAGATCATCGCACCGCTTGAGCCACAGATTCACCGTGTCACCAACGGTCAGGGTTGTCGCCGACAACCGCCGGGGGATGCGACCGGCTTGCAGATCGTCGCGTTCGTCCAGATACTTAGCGAGTGCCGCGTCAGGATCAGCCCAGACGCCGAAGAAATGCACCTTGCCTCTGATCTTCTTGCACCACTGCCGATTGGCGTGTGCTGTAAGTGGAAACTCGGCATAGGGTTTCGTCGGTTTCTTCACAGAGACTGGTGGCATACTTGCCCCTTGTGACTTGCAGTCTGGTTGTCGTCGTGGTTGTCGCAACCATACCGCAAGGAACAAGGAAAGACAATACGTGAGGTGAAAACCTCACTCGGCCGAGTGGCGAAATGGCAGACGCACGGGACTTAAAATCCCGAGACTCGAAAGGGTCGTGCGGGTTCGAGTCCCGCCTCGGTCATCATTTGCCTAGGTAAAACCCTAGGTTCTAGCGTTTTTCCATGCCGAGCGGAAACGGTGTCCGCTGTTGGCCGTGGGTTTCCGTCACTGACTGGTATGGATTGTGGTAGCAACTTCGTGGCCTCTTCAAAGTCAACTTCACGCGACTGTGCGTAGTGTTGCAGTGCGATCTTCGGGGAGTGTCCCATCCACTCGCAAACGGTCTTGAGGGGATGTTCCTTGAGGAGATCAGTCACCGCTGATGATCGAAGATTGTTGAACAATTTCGGCCAAACAGCAACCCCAGCCTGTCCGATGATCTGCATCATCCGCTTTCTCAGATTGACGCCCGTGTCTCTGCCACGCCCATTGATGACGTACTCGGTTCCCGGTTCTGCCTCATCGAACGCCGCCTCCAAGTAGGGCCGTAACCGCGTGAAGATCGGCACTATTCGCGTCGACTTCCCTTCGTAGCGAGCCGTCTTGCAGGAGTGGACGAGCATCCTCTTTGTCTCCCAGTTCACATCGCCCCATCGCAAAGCAAGAGGCTCTCTCGGAGTTCGCAGCCCCGCGAACCGAGACAAGGCGAACAGGAGACGCCACTCGGAGTCGGGGCATGCGTTCAGGACGGCTTCCGCTGTCTCGATGCTCACATAGGCTTGCCGAGCCGGGTTGCCCCCAGTGCTGGTCGGGATGCACTTCTGATCGAAGGGGTTCGACTCAATCAGCCCGCGTTCCACAGCGTCCGTGAAGAACTGCCGAACGACGCTGCAAACCTTTCTGGTGGTGTTGTCGGCGTACTCGCTGGCAATCAGATGCTGTCTGAAGTCTTTCGCCTCAGATGGCGTGATGCTCCGCAGTGAACGTGATCCGTCGAAGTATTCCGTGAGCATCCGCCGCACCTTCCGCCAGTTCACCCGTGTCGACTCCTTGGCATCGTGTCGCCCGTCGATGTAGCTGCCGATGAAGTCAGCCAGCCCTACCGACTCCCGAGCCTTGACCAGCCCCACACGCACCAGCTTGCCGCGAAGAACGTCATCGAGCTTCGACAGCCATCGGGCCGTCTCATCCGCCACGGGTTCGCCGCTGATCGCACTGGACGCCAGCCGCTCGATGTGACCTTGGATTCGCTGGCATGCCTTCAACGGCATCTTGCCGAGATAGATGCACCGCCTTGCCCCGTTGGGATCGGCGAACCGGATGTTTCGATTTCCGCTCTTGTCAGTGGTGAGACTCGACATCGTGTGTCCTCAGTTCCTGTGTGGTGGTGTCGCCTGTGACCGCTTCTCTCAGAATCGCACTGCTTGCCGTTTACCGGCCTCCAATGTGTCGAACGTCTTCCGGGTCACGGGAGTCGGTTATCTTGTCACGCTGGCGACTCTGTGGCAGGTTGCTCATTGGGCCGACGAAAGTTGTTTACGTCGGGGGGATGGGGTTCGGTAGCTTCTGTGGTGTCGATGTGTCGATGTGTCGATGAGAGATTATTATTCAATCACTTCTTCTCTCTCTCGTAATCAGTTCGACAGTTCGACAGTTCGACAGTTCGACAGTTCGACAGTTCGACAGTTCGACAGTTCGACAGTTCGACAGTTCATGCCGACAGAACGAACTCGACAGTTCGACCAACATTCTCCCATGATCCGCGTCCAGAGTTAGCCTGTGTGTTGAGTAGTTCGCGTATCTCATCCGCAGTTCCAAGGTGAGGCTTGGCTTTCTGGATTTCCCTAACGGTTGCCCTGTCTCCCCGGCTTCGGATGAAGTCAATCACCTCCTGCTCTGGCGACTTGGATTTCCGTGACGGTGACAAAATCTCGTGTACCCACAACGACTCGCGCTTGAGCCACTCAGCCAGTCGGACAGCCTGACGCATTGTCTCGCCGTCTACGAACCTCTGGTCGGTCAGTGTCGCATCGCAGGACACCGCTCTGACGTAATGGAAGATCAGAGCGAACCGGGCCGCGTACTGTTCGATCTTGTCCAGTGTCGAAGCGAGTTCGCCGGTTAATGTGGATTGCTCCTCACCGTTCTTATCGACGAATTTGACATAGACCGCCCTCGCTTCCGATGACAACTCGACAACATTCGGTTTGGGCAATCCGTCCGAATCAACCCCGTCGAAGCCGAGAGCGTGTATCCCTTCCACCAGTTCGGCGTATCCGGCCTCAGTCTCAGGGTTGACGCCAGTATCAGACCATTGCCGCCGATGACGCGGGGGATATGTCTTAAGCAGACGGGGAGACATTCCAGACTCCCGATGACTGGGAGTTAGACTCTCATTCAGAATGCCCGGTTGAATCCCTCCCGTGACGCAAACGGCAGCACGCGGAATGCTCAACACTCCATCGTTCTTGCGGTCGACCGTCAATGTTCCAGCACCATAGAGTTGCAGCCACGCCGCTGCATCTGATCCAGCCCCTTTAGTGAACTTGTCGAACGATCCAAACCACTGGGGGAGTTCCTCAAGTGCCAACAGCAGACCACGTGGATTCTCGCTCAACAACTTCGCGAGTGCCTGGATGGTCGTGTCTGAAACGTAGTACCGCTTTGCTGTTGGTTCCTTCGGTTCTGCTGGCGGCTGGCCGATACTGTCTACCTTCTCCCATTTGGAGAGTTCACGCTTGTAGACCCTCATCCGGGATCGGTGAAGGTCCATCGCCGCCGCATGCTCCCGCAATGATCGGTTCTGCATCGCGACCAATGGCCGCATGGCCGCATCGAATGCCGGAGTCTTGCCGCTTCCACTCTCGCCGATGATGACGCTCCAGACAATCGGGGGAACGTCGTATCCGGGCTTCAATCGCAGCCGTGCGGTATTACCTACGGCAGCGCCGCAGACCGTCAGAACTGGCAACGCCACGAACGACGGATCGCAGGCAAGGGACGCCGCCACGGTCGCCACGAACGACGCCAGCGGGCCGGGGAGACAGTCCACCGGGAATGGGTCTTGTGGAGTGTCGGGTTCGTTATCGGTCATTGGTTCCACCTCCCACGTTCAATCGGCATGCCTGATCGAATGCCGCTTGCAGTGGCACCCCGCAAGCGGTCAGAGCCGAGACGAAGCCCTTCACCTTGGCACCAGATGCGGGCTTTCGCCCCTGGAGTTTCGCAAGACGCAACTCGAAATGGGGGGGATTGTCTGGATCGTGTCGTGTGTCTCTACCGTTGATCCGTGCCAGCTTGTCGTACAGCGAGAGCATCGAGTTGATATTCGGTTCAATCTGGCTCTCATCAGTGTCGCTGGGCAATTGGATGGCAGGGTCAATCCGCTTGAGGACGACGTTCAAAATGCGAATCACATGGCTCGCGTGCATTCTCTGTTACCTTCAGGTTTGGAATTGCCATGTCTGCTGTGGCTGGGGCGGTATTGGATCACTCGTCATTGATGTTACAGACGTTCAACTTCCGGGCCGATGCCCACGCCCGCTCATGAGAGACGCCCGCTGCCATCTGCGTCCTGATGAACATCGCCAGTTTCGAGGCATTCGATGACGGTCCTTTCCGCTTGGTCGCGATGGCATTCAAGCGGGTCTTTCGTGTGAAACTCTTCAATGCGTTCTCCTTCGGTGAGAGTGTGTGGACTAAGCGTTCACGGTTTGTGGTTTCTTTGGGCAGCCAGTCGCCACCCACTCAGCAAGTTGACGCTGTGTCCATCGGACATTTCCGCCAAGCCGCACGGGGGCGGGAATCTCTCCGGAGTTCATCAACCTGCGGACCTGCCGTTCTGAACACGCCAGCCTCAGTGCCACGCCCTTGATATCGAGCATCTGCGTTTCATCGCTCATACCTCAGTCTCCGGTTGTGTGGGGAGGAATTGCCGTGCTAGCCACACTGGCGGCACTTGATGATCGGGCATTTCCTTGCCCCCCACAGAGAGAGCCGAAATTGAACCGATTCGAGAAAGAATTTTGCGGAGTGAAAATAGTTGCATCCCATTAAGGCTAAATGTCTTGTGGAGAAATTCGCACTTTTTCCACCACATGCCAAAGCGTTCGACATCTGGTGGTATATCGACGCAAGTCTTTCGCCGTGTCTCACTAACGATCTGTGGGCTATTTTTTTGACGATTGTTAAATCCTTGTTAAGGCTTGATGCGGTCGTGTCATCTTCTCGATTTTCAACCCTCATCTGCGTAGTCACATCGACCTCACGGTACGACGAAACCCCTCCCTTTTGGGCCAATCGACCGGCGAGGGAGGGGGAGTGTTCCACCACATTCAATTCACGTGCCACTGTGCTACCGCGTCACACTATTCGATTCACTGCCGTGCCCCCGCGTTCTGTCCACGCCGCCGCTGCCCTTGTGCCTCAGTCGCACCGATCAGCCGCCGCACGTTGTTGACCTCTCCTCGGAGTTGCTCGACTTCGTTCGCTGTCCGGACCAGTTCGCCGACACTCTCCCGGAGAGCTTGTGCTGTCTCATTGGACAACTGGCCGCTCGCCTTGGCACCATCAACCGCCGCGTTTGCCAGCTCGCCTTGTGCCTCTCGAATAGCCATTGGATCGGCCTGCCCTCGGTCGAACTGACGTTGAGCATTGGCGAGAGCTTGCCGCCGCTGCCTGGAGAGTTCCGCCTCCATTCGCTTCTGCTTGGCGGGATCGGCTGCGTTGTACTCGGTACCGTTTTCGGCCACGGTCTGTTGTGTTGCGAGCTTGGCTTGCCGCTCTGCGAACGCCTTCCGCACTTGGTCCCGGTTCTGGTCGCCGATCAGTTGTTCCGCACCGCCAACATCCTTGCCACCCAACAGCCGCTTGCGGTCATCAATCGCCTTGCGTTCAAGGTCGATGGCCGCTTGATGTGCCTTGCCTTGCCGGGCCACTTCATCCGCCGCATGCTTGTCCTTCAGGGCCGCAAACTCCGCTTCAATACGTGCCTTATTGGCGAACTCATCTTGAGCCAGTTGCTCGCGTTTAGCGGCCTGTTGTTCCGCCGCCTGAGTGACTGCTTCCGCCGCGTCTTTCTCAGCCGCTGCATGAGTCTTACGGATCGTGTTGATTCGAGCTTCCGCCGCTTCGATCTTCGACAGCGACCGCTTGCGTTCTTCATCGGACAGCTTGCCCTCTTTGGCTCGCTCCTTGATGGCTTCCGTCTCTTGCTCAATCGCCTTCCGCAACTGCTCCTCAGAGTCGATCAGGTCGAGTACACCCTGGAATGCCGTCTTGTGCCGGGCTTCTTCAATCCCCGCCAAAGTCTTCTCGATGTCCGCCACAGCTTCCACCGCCGCCGCTTCCCGCTTGAGGGCAGCTTCGGATTCCGCCGCCGCCGCTGCCAAGTCCGCCTTGCGTTCTTCGGCACTCTCCCGGTGCTTTTGCTGCGACTCTTCCAACTCGCGTAGCGCCGCGACCGTCCCCTGCGACCACTGACCAGTAACCTCGCCAAGGTCCGCGAACGCAGCCGATAGACGACTGACGGCATCCGTCCGAAGCGAGTTATACACCCCCGCCAATGTCGTAGACTTTTCAATAGCTCCGGTCAGGAAATCGAAGATGTGGTCATTGAGTGGATCATCCGCCAAATCGAACAGCTTCTCCTTGATTTCGTCAATCGCACCACCGAGTTTCTTCGCACCCTCGACGCCGTTTTCAGCGAGGAAGTCGACAGCTTCTTCAAACTTCTTGGCAGCTTCGAAAGCACCCTTGATGCCCACAACAACCGCATTGAAGCTTGTCGCAACCGCAGTAATCTTGCCCGCCATGCTGGACTTCGGAGCGATGCCGTCCATCGACTTGCCAGCCCGATCAGCACCGTCACCAATGCCGTCGAGAGCCGCCTCTCCGGTGTTGCCCATGTCGGCGAGTGAGGCCTTCAGAGCTTCCGTCTTGGCCTTCAGTCCGTCGAACTCGGTTGCCATCTCCTTGGCAAGCTGGTCCAGACTGTCGTTCGAGTTCTCAGCCTTGCTCGCTAGTCCGTCTATCGCCCCCGCCGCCTGACTCGCACCCGTCTTGACACCGCTGGCATCAAGGTTTGCCGTAATCGTAATTGCCATTCAACACTCTCCAATTTGTGATTCAACGATAAAACCGCCCCGACGCCAAGCCACGACAAGCGACCTGACGCCGGGGACGGACACACGACACTACCTAGATCGATTCAGCCGACAGTGATTGTTCCCGAAGTTTGGCGAGTTCATCAACCAGTGGGGGCCGCTGTGCCTCCATCCGATCTCGTTCGGCCTTCAGCTTGCCGAGTTCTATCGTCAGTCTCTCGACCGCCTGTTGCCGTTCGTCGATCTCGTCATACGAGCAGTTCGAGTGGTCTGACTTCCGGGCGATTCCAGATTCGCAGTCCGATGTGTCCCACCCGTTACGCTGGATCGCGTCATCGAGTTTGGTGAGTCGATCCGCTGTCGACTGAATCGCAGCCCGTAACGTCGGGGGGCAGGTCTCCCGCAGTTGTCCCTCAGCCCCACCGCCGTCCCGCTCACCTGACTTCGCGCTGTCCCTCAGCGATTGCAACTCTCTCGCACGTTGCTGATGAGCCGCCAGAACTGGAGCGAACTGTCCCAGCTCCTCGGTCAGCGACGCTTGATGCTTCGTGTACTCCTCTCGATGACGGGGGATGTCCGCCACCAGACCAGCCAGCCGCCGCCGTTCCCGCAACCTGTCGAGTGCTGCCTGGAGTTCGTCCGGTGTCCTCCCGAAGCGGTCGAGACTCGCCAGCAGTGAGTCACTGTCGGGAGCGGTTTTCGCCCCGGCCAATTTGATAACGAACGCGGGCCATTCGGCGTCACGCTGTGCGGACTTTTCAGCCTGACGATCAGTCAATGTCTGTTGGAAATTCATCTTCTCTTCTCCGTGTGTTTGTATACGTCTCCGACCAGCGACACGCGGGCCGGGCTTCTCGACTACCTGCCCATGTGATTAAATGGCTTCGGAAACGTTCGCTTGGTCTTGACCGGCGGGACGGGATTACACCCTGCCAAGATCGCATCCACACTGACGCTACTCACCCGGTACATCGTCCCGACCATCGTGAAAAGCAACTGGCCAGAGCGACACATGCGACGGACTGTTTCGTCCGAGATGTTCAGCGTTCGGGAGACCTGCGTCACTGACAACAGTTCGACGGGATGCTCATTCATGGAGTCACCCCCCGCCCGTTGTCGGGGATGTAGATCACCACATCGCCGCCGACTGACTCGACCGCCCGCTGGCTGTCGTTCTGCTGGTTCATATCCAAGAGGACACCCGCCGCCTTGACCGACAACCGTGTGCCGCTCATTGCGATCTCGTACAACTTTTCCGGGAGTTCCTTGAAGACATCAGGAGGGATTTCCCACAACCCGGCGACAACTTGTTCCGCCATCGACACGGCCTCACGGTCAGTGATTGCGAGTGTCGACGATGGCTCGGGAACGAACTCCCCGAACTCTTCGGAGTGGACCACGTCGGTTTGGTTACTCGACATGAGGCACCCCCTTCACTTCAGAATTCAAGACAGGCATCCGACGCACCGTCACGGCACATGGAGCAGCCCACGCCTCAGAGACCAGCCCGGCAAGCACCTTCGGGTCAATGCCATCGCTGAAGATGATCTCTCCCACCGCAGAACACTCATCCGAAAAGGCGTCACAGTCCGGCACGAGACGCCCATTGCGGGCCGTGAACGTCACTTCTCCCAGTCGGTCCGCGACAATCACTTGAGTCGGTTGGAACAGGCAGACGTAAACCGGGGCGTCGCCGATCTCTCCGGGCCACGTCTTTTCAATGAGCGGGACTCCCAGTTCTCTGGCTCGCTCCAATCCGTAGGACAGAGCCAAGTCTCGGCTGGCGAACTCCATTTCCTCCTCGTAGTGGTCGCGTCCGGTTTTGTCGGAGCCATCGACGGGGATGAATCCGAATCGGGCGTCCCACACGCCATCGCGTTCAGAGAGTTCAACGATGTCCTCAAACACCGCTCCCGAGTTGTCGACGTATCGAAACTCCCGCCCGTCCGGCAGTGTGATCCTGACGCAGTGCTGTCCCTTGTCCTCCCGCCAAGAGGCGTTTGGCTCATCGGCCATCGTGAGGGTTGCCCCAGTGTTCTGAATGCTGATCGCTGTCGTCTTCATTTTCGTGTATCCCTTGGTCTCGGCAGACGCATCCGCCGTTGTTGAATTGTTGGTGAACTGCGATTCATGGGCATCGGTTACGCGGGTCACTGGGGCCGGGTCACATGGCGTCACCCCGCTCTGATTCGCGGATGCTCGCCATCAGTGACGCCCGCAGACTTTCTGGGAGTCGACCCCAGACATCCGGGGGGAGAATTACGCCCGGTGGTATGGATTGTGGTAGTAGCTCGATTCCCGCATTCCGTAAGTCGTTATGTGGTAATGCAGTTGCGGAGACTGTTTCGAGTCCCGCCTCGGTCAATCTCATTTTTCGATTGAGTTGGATCTGGATTGAAACCGGTCCCGATTCACGGGAAGACTCATAGCTGCGAAGAACATCGGGATCGCATTGATCGCGGCCCCGAGAATGTATTCATTTGATCTACAGGGGTTCAGCCAGGGGGTTTTCTGGCTGGCTTCGAGAATACTCGCTTTCTCGACAAAACCGTCTGATCTCTGGCACAATTCGGAGTCCTCCGAATTGTGCCAGATCGTTGCGGCTCGACCAGAATCTCTCAGGACTTTTTCACAAATTCGGACTTCAACTGCATGGAGCCGAATCCGTCGATTTTGCAGTCGATGTCATGGTCGCCTTCGGTCAAACGGATATTCTTCACCTTTGTGCCGGCCTTCACAACTGAAGATGAGCCTTTGACTTTGAGGTCCTTAATCACCAACACCGAGTCTCCGTTCTGCAACTCGTTGCCGAAAGCGTCCTTCCAGGATCGCGTTTCATCGAGGGCCGCCACTGCTTTGCCACTCCACTCGTGGCGACATTCTGGGCAGGCGAACTGGCCACCCACTTCGTAGGTGTACTCGTATTGGCACTGGGGGCAAGGGGGCAAGTCGTTCATGCTTTTACTCGATGGACATCGCGACACAGCGTCATTGTGCTCACTGCATTATGTATCGTAACGAGAGGCCCACACCTCTGCACGAAGTCGCGATCGGGGAACAGGAGTTGTTGATCATTTGAGGTGGGAACATGTCGTGGGAACAAGGTCGGGCTTCTACTCCCCACATCGAACGGTCGGGGAGCGGGCCCGTCGCTCTTCAAAATCCTATCGACACACGACCCACTCATTTGGTTCGGCAAGCGAATTGCTGATACCGAATCTTGGGTGAACGGAGTGCCCCGTTTCGGAGTTGGCTGGGCGAGCGGCAGGCACAGTTCAACCTGGCCCGACTCTGTGAATGATCTTGATTTGACGCGGATCAGAGGAGGAGATCGAGCGTCGAGCGCGCATCAAACCGACTGATCGTCCCATGAGATTCCTGCTGTATCTGTGCGCGACCCTGCTTGTTTCTGTCGCAGATCTGTACCCAGCTTGCATCGCGAACGATCGAATCGCGCTGGCCGATTCGCCTCAGTCACGTCGCCAGCGGGTGTTGATCATTGTTCGTGACGATTGTCCCCAGTGCGAGGCCCAGCTGAAGCAGCTGCGAAGCCCTGGGGGAACATTCGAATTGATGAAAGCCAGAGGGTGGATGATCGCCACCACACCTGATTCGCATATTCAAATCGTCAATCGCGCAGAATCGCCGGAGTTCACGACATCGCTCAGTGACACAGATTACCAGGTGGTACGCATCAAAAACGGCGGCCTGCACTGTCCGGGATTGGGGTTGTCAGGTAGATGAGGGTGGTCCGCGTGAAGGATTGCGTGGTGAGTGT
>JAYWHX010000166.1:0-7998 GCA_043777375.1 Planctomycetota bacterium
TCCTTCGGCACCCAGAGCGCCGCCGGCAGCCGCTTCGTCGAAACCCTGCTGACCATCATCGAAACCTGCCGCCAACAACAACGCGACCTCCTCGACTTCCTGACCACCGCCCTCGAAGCCCAAAACCACCACACACCAAGCCCCTCACTGCTACCCGCCCAGTAACCCGTCACACGATCGGGGTGTGAATGGTTACTAGGCGATGAGTCAACTCTCGGTGACATAGTGATGTCTGTCAAGCTTTGCCTGAGAGCTCTGGCGAATCCTGACCTTCCCAGCTGATATTCACACGGCGAACACACATGAATGCAAAACAACGTAACGAATTGATGAGGATGCTTAAGGACCGTTTTGAGACACAAATGCACCGCCACACGGGTCTGGTCTGGTCAAAAATCCAACTGAAGTTGGAGGCGGATGTGGGGAAGGTACGGTCGCTCGCCGAAATGGAAAGAACGGGCGGTGAACCCGATGTTGTGAAGCATGACAAGAAGACCGGTGAATACGTGTTCTACGACTGCTCGGCGGAAAGCCCGATCGGTCGGCGAAGTGTGTGTTACGACCGGGAAGGGCTGGAGTCCCGGAAAGAACATCGGCCAGAGAACAGTGCCATTGATCTGGCAGCTGCGATGGGCATCGAGATTCTGACGGAAGAGCAGTATCGAGAGTTACAGGGACTCGGGGTATTCGACGCCAAGACATCGAGCTGGATCCAGACTCCAGCGGGGATTCGATCGCTCGGTGGGGCTCTGTTTGCCGATTATCGGTATGGGCAAGTCTTCGTGTATCACAATGGGGCTCAGTCCTATTATGGTGCCCGAGCGTTCCGGGGCTCGCTCCGAGTTTGAGCGGGTTGGCACGAGTTCGCCCCCTCGGGAGTTCCGTGAGTCGGCCTGGACGACTCGACTGCGGGGTGGAATCACCCGCGTTTATCTGTGGCGACCAGAATTGATCAACGCCTCTGGGGCCGCTGTGCATTGGCTTCTCAGTCCGTCGATATTGTTCCTCGACAGACTCACGTCCGCTGCCCGCTGGGTTCTTGCGTCGTGCCGCTTCTCCGGGCTAATCTGGCGACCTCCCTCTCACGCTGCACCCCACAGCTGCTTTCCTTGCCGGTCAACACTGCCCATGCCCACGCTCGCGTTTCTGACGATGCACTCTCTGGATGGTTTTGAGTGCGATGATGAATTGACTCTTGAACCTCTGCGACAGCGTGGGATCGAGGTCGCTTCGATTCCCTGGCGAGAGCCCACCGATTGGCGGCAATTCGACGCCGTGGTCGTCCGCTCTCCGTGGGACTATCAGTCTCGCTTTCACGAGTTCATCGAGGTATTGCGCACGATTGATCGCAGTGGAACCCAGCTGTGGAACCCGCTGGCGCTCATGGAGTGGAACCTGCACAAGTCGTACCTCATGGATCTCCAGTCACGCGGTGTGCCCATCGTGCCGACGATACGTGCGAGCGATTTAACAGCTGATCGACTGCGCAGTCTGCCCACGGAACTGGGCACCTCAGAGATCGTCATCAAGCCCATTGTCGGAGCGGGGGCCAATCGAACGCACCGGCTGCGATTCCCATGGACCGGAGCCGCCGAGCAGGCCGCAGTCGCTGACCACAACGCCTCGGAGTACCTCGCCCAGCCATTCCTGCGGGCCATTGCCGATGAGGGCGAGTATTCGCTGGTCTATCTCGAAGGCCAGCTGAGCCATGCCATTCTCAAAACGCCAAAGCCCGGAGACTTTCGCTCGCAGGAAGAGTTCGGCTCGCGACTGACCCAGATCACTCCCGACGCCCAGCTGCGAAGTCATGGGGATCGAGTGCTGGCCGCCCTCCCCACGCCGCCGCTTTACGGCCGTGTGGATCTGATCCGCCACAACAACGGGTTTGCACTGATGGAAGTCGAGCTGGTCGAGCCCGCGCTGTACCTCAGTAAATCGCCGGGAGCCGCCGAGAGGTTCGCCGGGGCATTGGCCAGTATGCTGGTGCGTTGATCAACTGTGTTATCCGCTCCTCAAGGTCCCAAGCTCCCGGCTTGGAACGGCATCTCCCCGAAGCTCTGCTTCGGGGAGATGCCAGTCCGCCCTCTCTCGCAAAACGGCCTCGGACTTCACTTCTGAATCACGTTCCGACATGCTGAGCAGAAGTCCTGGCTGGCGCGGCGTAGCGGAGCTTCTAGGATAGGCGTGTCCAAGCCGGAGCTTGGGCACGAGAAGTGGCCCACTCTTTATTCCGATCATACCCCCTCATGCTGCAACTCATCGCGGAAGGCCCGGAACCTCGGCAGCGCTGGCGGCAGGCGTTGGCGTCGGACCGGGAATATCGGCTCGGGCGCTCGGGTGATGTCGAGCTGCCGGTGCCGTGGGAACCGGCGATTTCGCGGGTCCATTGCCTGATCCGGGCTCACCACGGCGAGATCGAACTGGAAGTCTCAACGCAGGCCAAGAACCCGGTTTTTCATCGCGGCACTGCGATTCAAACCGCGCGGTTGACCGGCTCCGAAAGTTTCGTAATCGGGCACACGCGGTTCATCGTGGCCCATGCCGACACCGACGACTCCAGCAGTTCCGACAGCCCGATCGAAGAGGTCGTGGTCACTCGGCAACAGCTGCAGAACGTCCGATACGAAGACCCGGATCGCCGCATTGATGTGCTGGCCAAACTCTCCGAAGTGTTCGGCAGTGCCCACGGAGAGATGGAGCGCGACAGCCGCCTGGTCAATCTGATCCTCACCGGCGTGCGCTCCGCCGAGGCTGCTGCGATTATCGCTCTCGACGACGATGGCACCATGCGTTTGCGCAGCTGGGAACGTCGCCGCGAAACAGCGGGGGCGTTCCGTCCGAGCCGCCGGTTGGTGACCGATTCGCTGGGTCGAAAGCAGACGACACTGCACCTGTGGGACCCCAGTACGATCAACCCCGATGCGGCCACCGATTACACCGTCTCCGCAGAATTCGATTGGGCCTTCTGTACGCCGGTTCGCGGCAGTCGCGGTCATCGCTGGGGCGTGTATGTCGCGGGGCAGTCGCCGGTGCATACGGGAACGACTGGGCGGCAGGTGCTGCAAGCCGACATCAAGTTTATCGAACTCCTCGCCGAGTTGATCGGGTCGGTCGATCGCCAGAACCGTTTGGAGGGGGACTTGTCGGTGTTGCGGCAGTTCCTCTCGCCGCCGATTCTGACCGCACTGGAACGGGCCGGCGATCGCGAATCGATGGCCACCGATCTAGAGCCGCGAGAGTGCGATGTCACCGTGTTGTTCTGCGACTTGCGAGGCTTTAGCCAGCGGTCGGAGCAATCCTCGGGCGACCTGCTCGGGTTGCTCGGTCGTGTCAGCGGCGCACTGGAAATCATGACGCAGAGTATCTTGAAGCACGGCGGAGTGACTGGCGATTTCCTCGGCGATGCGTCGCTCGGCTTCTGGGGCTGGCCCTTCGCGAGTGAGGAAGCTCCACTGAATGCGTGCCGCGCCGCGCTGGCGATCCGCAGAGCCTTTCAAAAGGCCCGCGAGACTCCGGGACACCCGCTCAACGACTTCGAGATGGGGATCGGCATCGCGCACGGGCGTGCCGTCGCTGGCAAGATCGGGACCAGCGACCGTGTCACCGTCACCGTCTTCGGCCCCGTCGTGAATCTCGCCGCCCGCCTCGAAACGATGACAAAACAGCTGCGCGTGCCAATCCTGCTGGATGAAGCCACCGCCCATCTGGCCCGCACGCGGTTTTCGCGCGAGGAGGGCCGCACCCGCCGCCTCGGCACAGTCCAGCCGTACGGGATGGAGACCACGCTGCAAGTGAGCGAGCTACTCCCCCCGCTCGCCGAGTTCCCCGAACTGACCAACGAGCACATCACCCGCTATGAGCAAGGGGTCGACCACTTCACCGCCGGTCGCTGGGGCGAAGCCTACCGCTGCCTGCACGACATGCCCCCTACCGACCAAGCCCAGGACTTCCTGACCCTCCGCATCGCCCAGCACAACCGCAACCCTCCGCCGGGTTGGAACGGGGTGATTCAGTTGCCGAATAAGTAGCTTGGAATTGATACCAAGCGGGGTAGCACTGGTTGGCCCACTCTGGGGCCTAGCGGTGTGCTAGAGGCATGAGCTGTTCGCCCGGAGTGATTTCTCGCAACAAGCACCTCCTGTGGCCAAGCCACCCCGGTAGAGTCCAAAGCAGCTCAACCGGGGCTACCCCGCCGAATCATCGTCTCTGGCTGTACGAAGACCTTCGAGGTAAACTGATATTACTACAGATGGACAGCATGGAGATGTGCCAACGTATTTCGTACCGTTGGGTTCATCGTCTTCCGACAATCATCCGCACACCTTGATGAGTCACTCCGATGTCGCTGACGCTGGACAAGATTACTGCGTTGGTTGAATATCGCCGGTCGCTTACTGGCGATGAAAAGGGCGAGGCTCAAGTCTTCTGCGACCGGCTCTTCCAAGCATTCGGGCATGCCGGATATAAGGAGGCCGGAGCGACCCTTGAGTTCCGCGTGAAGCGAAAGGGCGTGCAGACGAGATACGCCGATCTACTTTGGCGCCCTCGCGTACTTCTTGAGATGAAAAGTCGAGGAGAAAGGCTGCAGAAGCATTATCGGCAAGCATTCGAATACTGGATCGAGCTCGTTCCTGATCGACCGACGTATGTCGTATTATGTAACTTCGACGAGTTTTGGATTTATGACTTCAATCGTCAGCTCGACGAGCCTCTCGACAAAGTGAAGCTCTCTGAATTGGCTGACCGCTACACAGCCCTGAATTTTATGTTTCAGGATAATAGGAAGCCAATGTTTGACAATGACCGGGTGGAGGTTACCGAGCAAGTCGCGAAAGACGTGGCTTCAGTGTTCAAAACCTTGGTTGATCGTGGCGAGGACCGGAATCGCGCCCAGCGGTTTATACTCCAGTGCGTCGTTGGAATGTTTTCCGAAGACTTCGATCTACTTCCGCAAGGCATGTTCACAGAGCTTCTTGGTCAGTGCGCAAACGGCGATAGTTCGTACGATCTGCTAGGTGCGTTGTTCAACCAGATGAACTCGCCGCGGCGCTCAAGGGCGGGGCGATTCAAGGATGTTGACTATTTCAACGGTGGTCTATTCAAAATCGTCGACCCCGTGGAGTTGACGAAAGAGGAAGCGAAACAACTTTGTGACGCATCATCGAAGAAATGGTCAAAGGTATCGCCGCCAATCTTCGGAACGCTCTTTCAGAACAGCATGAAGGATGAAATACGGCATTCGCTTGGCGCACACTTCACAAGTGAAGCAGATATCCAAAGCGTCATTCTCCCGAGCATCATCCGTCCATGGCGCGAGCGAATCACGGGAGCGTCAACATTGGCAGAACTGGTGAAACTGAGCAAGGATCTGCTAAAATTTCGCGTACTCGATCCGGCCTGTGGTAGCGGTAACTTCCTATACATTGCCTATCGTGAACTGGTGAGTCTCGAAATGGAGATTCTCTCCACCATCCACGAAAAATACGGAGTTCGCGCCCGTCGCCAGGTGGGTACGGCGACGATGATAAGCACAACTCAATTTTTCGGTATGGATATTGATCCGTTTGCGGTCGAGCTAGCGAAGGTTACCCTGATGCTCGGAAAGCGGATTGCTGTGGCGTCGGCACGGCAAAGCATCGCGGCGTCGAAGCTAGAGTTGCCCTACAAATTTGAAGAGCCGCTACCGCTTGACAATTTAGACAAGAACATTCGGCAGTGTGACGCATTGTTTGAGGATTGGCCGCAGGCGGACGTCATTATTGGAAATCCGCCGTACCAATCAAAAAACAAGATGCAAGTCGAATACGGGCGGGCTTATCTGAACCGCTTAAAGGTTCGTTATCCCGATATTCCGGGCAAGGCGGACTATTGTGTTTACTGGTTCCGACGCGCACACGACGAGCTCAGCGATGGAGCGCGCGCCGGATTAGTTGGCACCAATACGATTCGTCAAAACAACTCTCGCGAGGGAGGACTGGATCATATCGTCGATAATGGCGGAGTGATCTGCGACGCCGTCTCTTCCCAGTATTGGTCGGGTGACGCAGCGGTGCAGGTCTCTATCGTCAACTGGATTAAGGGAGAACTAGGAGGCAAGAAGATTTTGAGACGGCAACTCGGCGAGCGGGCCGACAGTCCGTGGGAGCGTTTCACACTTGACCGGATCGGCGCTGCACTCTCCGGTCGTTTCGATGTGACAAAAGCGGCGGAGCTGCGGATCAATCAGGATTCCGACACTTGCAACCAAGGTCAAACGCAGGGGCACGCAGGTTTTCTGCTAGCGCCGGACGAAGCGAAGGTGATGTTCAAAGCGTCGGCAGACAACAAAATGGTGATCTTTCCATTCCTTATCGGTGATGACTTTCTGGGGAGTAACCCGCCGGCACCGCAGCGTTACGTTATCGACTTTCACCCTCGAGAGATTCTAGCTGCTCAGACTTTCACGCAACCCTTTTCCCTTATCAAAAACAAAGTGCTGAAGGATCGAGAACGTAAGGCCGCATTGGAAGCGATGAGAAACGCAGAAGCTATCGCTGAAGATCCAGACGGAAGGGTAAATAAGCATCATGCAAATTTCCTTCGCCGATGGTGGCTGCTTTCATATCCGCGTGGCAGCTTGAAATCGAAACTCGCGAAGATGACGCGATATATCGTGTGTAGTCGAGTTACAAAACGGCCTATCTTCGTTTTTGTCGACAGCAAGATTCATCCGAACGACTCACTGCAGGTCTTTACTTTCGATGACGACTACTCATTTGGGATTTTGCAGTCACGGATTCATTGGTCTTGGTTCACTGAGCGATGCTCAACGCTTACTGAGCGACCGCGGTACACTTCAGAAACGGTTTTTGATTCATTTCCGTGGCCCCAGTCGCCAAAGGTTGCTCAGGTAAAAGCAATTGCGGGAGCTGCGATCAAGCTGCGGCGATACAGAGAAGGGGCAATGATACAGCATAAAATGACGCTTCGTGACTTGTACAGAGTGATGGACATGCCGGGTGAGAGTCAGTTGAAGTCGCTCCACGCGAGCCTGGACGCCGCAGTGAGTGCCGCGTACGGGATGTCACGCAAAGCTGATCCATTGGAATTCCTTTTCGAGCTTAATAAGCGAGTCGCCGAGCGGGAAATGAACCTCAAACCGGTTATTGCTCCCGGAGTACCGCCCTGCGCCCGAGGCCTTGATGGCCTGATTTCCAAGGATTGCATTCAGCCTTTTGCATTATCGTGACCAAACTCCGGCACGGTGGCTCAGACATCGCTTGAGATGTCTGAGTGACGCAGGAACAAGAGGGTCGAATGAAGCCTGATGCTCGCAGCCGACGATCACCTGTCAATCCTCTGGTTGCCCGGCCAGCACCGGTTGGCCCGCTTAGGGTCTACCGGTGTGCCAGCGGAAGGAGAAGTTCGAACAGGGAGAACGCTCCATGTAGGAACCTTAGATAGCCAAGCCGCCACGGAAGAACGGCGGGAGTGAGCTTGTCGAGGCTCCCGCTGTCGAACCTGCGCATCTTGGCGCACCGCATCACGGCAGGCTGACGCCGTGCCGCTCTCGCAGCGTCGTGGCAGAACGGTTATCGCACGAGATCGGTCACGCGGATATCCAGACACTGCGTCGGCGACATGACCCACGAGATCGTTTGGCCTGCCCCGTAGACCGTGTTTTGGGCGTACGTTCCAGAGGCATTGTCTGGCTGTTCGTACACTTCCACCTGCGAATCCGGGAGGTTCACCAGCCAATTCTGTGGGATCCCTGCCGTGGCATAGAGTCTCTGCTTCGCCGCCCTTTTCGGGCTGCTGTGCGCTGCCCAGATTCTCATCCGGGCGTTCCTGAAGCTCCGGACGTGCCTGGAACGCCCCCACACCGATATCATCACTCCCCCGACAATCGCTACGCGCTGAGATGAGACGCGCCACCGACTTCAATTACAGGGCTTCTTCAACGGGCTGTTAGGCCTTCATCGGTTTACAACGATATCCAATCCCACGCACGGTCTCCAC
>JAYWHX010000167.1:0-7960 GCA_043777375.1 Planctomycetota bacterium
GGGGGCAGGGGGCAGGGCCTCCGCGGGAGTGGCCCAGGTTGCCGCTTTGGGCTACCTGGGTGACGCAGGAATAAGAGGCATTGGCTCGTTGCATCGCATCAGTCCACCCACTGGATCGGAATCCCCACCGTTCGGCCCTCAAGATACCATCTCGCCGAACTCCATCGCCACTGCGTCGGCGTCTCCACTAGGCCCGCCCGCACGGGACTCAGCTTCTCCTCGAACTTGGCTGTCGTGTAGATCTCGAATGAGTAGAACCGCACCTGCCAGATGGGATCTGACTTGGGAAACTTCGACGCATACTCCGGCAGGTGGGATGCGCTGGTCTTCACGTTCGCGCGATGCGGCTCATCGCGGCACTTCTCTGGCCTCGATTTTGTATTTCGAAGCTGATCCAGACCGCAAGACAGCCCAGTGCCGTGATCAGCAGACCTTTCCCAAAGCTGCGGAAGTAGGGAGCCATCTGCTTTCCAATTCGTTTCCGCTCCGCATCAGATCGCGTCATCCGAGCGATCGGCGACAAGGCGTAAACCGGGTCGACCATGACAGCGAACAGGGAGCCATAAGCCGCGAGCAAGACTCCCGCAACCAATGTCAGCAGCCCGATTCCCGCTCCGAGCATGGGGCTCAACAGGGCGACGATCGCTGAAATGACTGGGATTCCCAGAAACCAGTAGGGACCGGCTTTTTGCAGTATGGATGGATCGTTGGAAGTCGATCTTCGCCTCTGCTTGGGCGATCGACGGTCCTCAATCTCCTCGTCATCCTCTTCGATCTCTCCGAACTCGTCCTCAGCAGCTGGCACCTTCAGAGGTGACTGACAGCCGGGGTAGCGAATCGTTCGGCCCGCGAGATCCGGTTTGACCTTCAGAGTCCGGTCACATTTGACACATTGAACAGTGATGGCCATGGCTCAGAAGGTTCATTAATGAAGGAGTTGATTCGTCCACATTTTTCAATCAATCTACTGGGTCTGATTGGGACGAGCGTACGCCAATCTGTAGAGGAGGAAGAGGACGCCGCCGCTGTCGCCAGTGGAATTGCCAACAGCGCTGGTGCTGCGTAACCTGAGTGAGATTCCGCCACCCAGCCCCTCAGCCAACTGTCTGAGGCCCATAACAGGTCATGAGATGAATCCACCTACCGCTGCCATCGAGATTGCGTTCCGTATTCCCGGCACTTGGGCGCATCCCGGCGAACTCGTCGAGCGGATGCCACCGGGGTATCAATTGTCGCCAAACGGGTTGATCCTGCCGGATGGGCAGCGGGTCGAGATTGCTCCGATGCAGCCGGACAAACAATTTGCCAAGATCTTTGCTTCGTCGTGTCGCCGACCCGCGACGGACGATGAACTGGAGCGAGTGAACCGTTACTCGGTGAACATCGGATTGATGGGGCCGGGCGGCTCGCTCGATGCCGCCCGCACCATGATGGAGGCCGCAGCTGCGATTGTGCAGGCGGGCGGGGCGGGGGTGTTTATCGATAACAGCGCGCTGGCCCATGGGGGAGAGATGTGGCTCGATTTTTCGGATGACGGCAGCCCTGATGCGCTGAGCTTTGCATTTGTCAGCGTGGTCCGTGGCAAAACAGAGGCATATACGATGGGCATGCACGTGTTGGGACTGCCCGAGATCAAGATGCGGCGAGCCGATATTGAGCCGACCGGTGACATGATCATCGATGTCTTGCGATACATGTGCCAAAGCGACAAGCCCGTCGAGAAAGATCACTTGCTGGTCCTGGAAAGTGGGCAGCCGCTGCATGTGGTCTCAAAAGCCGAGAGTGAGTACCCCGCAGGAAGCCCCATGCACAATCCTTTCGGCTGCCTGTTTCTGTTGCCCTCGAACGAGATTGCGGAGCGGAATTAAAGGGGGTGGCGTTTTGTGGGGATGGGTATGAGCTGAATTTCACTTCAGCCTGTTGAAGATGCTGTGTTTCCGTAGTGATTGGCGGAACTCATCCCATGGCAGAGCGAATGCCGGGGGAGATGATTTCGGGGTGAGAGGCGTCCCTGACCAGTCCGGAGCTTCAGGAGCGACTGGAAGACAACTTGGACAGCGCACAGCAGCCCGGTCAGAGCGGCGAAGCCCCTCGGTTTGCCACTTCCGATCAGTTGCCGCATGATCAGGCCCAGGCTGGGCGCGGAAAGCTCTCCGCAGAAATGCTGATCGAACTGGCGAACCGCATCCCGATCAAAGGTGGAAATTTCGAGAATGTCGTGTACGACGCGACCGGCCTGCGGATGTGGGCCTCGTACGCTCTCGTCGACTGAGAGGCGTTTGAACGTCCGTATGTCGAAGTGCATTTGAAGACGATCGATGCGAACGGGGACAGGCGGCCAGATTAACAGTTGGCACTGATTCCGTCTGGCAGAAGTGATTGAGTCTCTGGCACGCGCTGTGCATTCTCAACCTCCTGAAGTGTTGTCTGAGTGATTTGGCGGGGCAGCTGCGGCGATGATCGCCAATGCCAGCCAGCTGGATGTGTCGCCAGACAACGAGTTGCGACGTGTCTGCCCGATCGAGCGTTCGATTGGGAAGAGGTCGCAGCGTGCAGTTTTTACAATCCATGCACAGATGGATTGAACAAGTTGCAGTTCGGCACGGAGGCCGGGTGTCTATGAATGTCGCCGCATTTTGCTTGTTGACGATGACCGCCTTGGGTGTTGGCCCACGCGGATACGTTCTCGAATTCAGCTCCAAGACCTGCGGGCCGTGCCAGCAGATGGCCCCGATCGTCTCCAAGCTGGAACGGGAAGGCCTGCCGATCCGCAGCGTGGATGTCGAGGAAGAACGGGCACTGGCAGAGCAGTACCAGGTCACCTCCATCCCGACCTTTATCCTGATCGTGGACGAGCAGGAAGTCGACCGATTTAGCGGATCGCAGCCCGAGGGGCGCATTCGGCAGCTGCTCGCGAAGGTGCCAGGCCAGGGCAGGGAACGTGGGGCGGGCAGTGACCTCCTCGCAGTTGATTTAGGGCAGTCGGCTCCGCTGCCGCGACCACAGATACCCGACCAATCGGAACCTCGTCCTGGTAAGAAGCTCGAGTCCGATCCGATCGCTGAAAGTCCCAAGGGACTCTGGCCTTTCAAGAAGACGCCGAAGCCGTCAGCTCCCTCGGTCTTGCGGGGTGAGAATCCCGAGCCGATGCCGGGGGCGAGTGTCACTTCGACCACTCCACTCGACGCCAGTGTGCGTCTGCGGGTGATGACCGGGAACAAGCTGGTTCGCGGATCAGGGACGATCATTGAGAGTCAACCCGGGCGGACAACCATCCTGACATGCAGTCACATCAGCCGCGGTGCGACGGATGACACCAAGGTCGAGGTCGACCTGTTCCGTGACGGTCAGCCGGTGACCTTTGTCGGGACCATCGTGGGCTCCGACTCCACTGCTGATATCGGAATCATCACGATTCCGACAGCCGATCTGTTCCCAGCACGACCGATTGCCGTACTGTCCGGAACTCCGGCAGTGGGGGCGAAAGTGGTGAGTATCGGCTGCGGCGGCGGGGAAGCTCCGTCCCGCGAACAGCTGCGCGTGACGGACGTGAATCGTTACAAGGGACCTGACACTCTGGTCTGCACGGGCATTCCGGTGCAGGGGCGCTCGGGCGGCGGGCTGTTCGATGAGTTGGGTTCGCTCGTCGGAGTCTGCTTTGCGGCCGACGAATCGGGCAAGCGGGGCGTCTACTGTGGTCTGAAGCCGATCTACGAACTGTTGACGAAGTACGAGATGGCACACTTGATCCCCACTGCGGTGGAGGAGACAGCTGTCGCCGATTCGAATACGAGTGACGAAACACCGACATGGCCGGGTGCAGAGGATTCAACTGACGCCCCCGCAATCCCGACAACTGGCCCGGAAGAACCCGCTCGGTCCTCTGACCTTGCGGGTGGCGGCGGACTCGCAGCTGAAGAAATCGCAGCGGATGACGCCGAGGTGGTAGTCGTGATCCGCAGCCGCTCCGCTGGCAGTAAGGGCGACAAGGTGATCTTGATTCACAAGCCGAGTCGGAAGTTCTTGCAGTTTGTGGCGGGTGAAGTCTCGGGTGACGAGGCCGAGTCAGCCCCGTTGACTCGCCAGACGCCGGTGGTGCCGGTGGAGACACGGATCGCCCGCTCTGTGCGGGTGAAGCCATCGACGAAATCACTGCTTCCCA
Source organism: Planctomycetota bacterium (assembly GCA_043777375.1). GTDB lineage: Bacteria > Planctomycetota > Planctomycetia > Planctomycetales > Planctomycetaceae > TH-plancto1. The sequence continues at coordinate 4,163 of JAYWHX010000167.1, forward strand.
CGGCGCTAGAGACCCAGCGCGAACCTCGGGCTGATGGTCGGGCGGTTCGATAGGGTCGTAGCCCGCCGCGCCAGCAAGGGACGCATGCCAAAGACTTCGTAGCCGATTTCGTGACACGCCAGCGTACTGCTGGCGTGTTACTGCGGAAACGCAACCCGCGATAACCACACACTCGGCAAATCGGATTGCAGCAATGTCGCGGGCTGCCCTCGTCTCCGGAGAACATTCTCGGCTGCCAGATATCCACTGCGGACAGCGGACTCCATCGTCGACGGCCAGCCGGTCTGCGTCCAATCGCCCGCAAGTTGCAGATTCGGAGTTGGGCTTTGCTGAGCGGGACGGATCGCGTCGATCCCCGGCGTCACCGAGAAGACGGCGCGGCGCTCGACAACCAGACGCCCACGTAACAGCTGGGCGTCTCGGGTTGCGGGCCAAATCTCGCGTAGCTCGTTGGCCACCTGGGTGAGAGTCGCGTCGCTGCCCAAGGCTTCGACATCGCGGCTCGCGCTGATCACGACTTGGCAATACCACGGCTCGCCAGGTTTGTGATTCTCGATCGAGCGATTGAACATCCACTGGCTCAGGCGATCGACCAGCACCGCGTTGGGCAGATTCGTGAGTGGTCGATCGAACCACAGATGCACACTGGCAATCGGCGCGGTTTCGATGGCAGCCAGCACGGGCCAGCCCATGTCTGTCGCCTTTTTCTCCGAAACAGGACGTCCTTTTTCGGAGAAAAAGGCGACATTCAGACAGGTCTCTAGCATCGGCAGCAGACGATACGGCGGTACCGTCACGATGACCTCCTCGATCGGGATCGTCTCGCCCGTTCGAGTGGTGAGATGCGTCACTCGATCGGGCCCCCCGTGGATCGCCTCAACCCCGGCTGAGCGGTCGATCTGCACTCCATGGCGGGTCAGCCAGCTCGCGGCGAACTTGTCCGAAAGATCGGTCAATGAAGTGGTGGGGACCAGAACCTCCCACCCCGTGCGATTCCTGGCGAACCCATCGAGTAAGACCTTCCTCGCATAGCTGGCATCGATGCGGTCCAGCGATTCGCTCAAGGCACTGACCAGAACCAGATGCCAGAAGCCGCTACAAATCCGCTCCGACTGTTTGTGTTGTGCCAGCCAGTCTGAAAGCCGCACTCCACGCAGTTTTGCACTCGGAGTTCGCAGCAAAGACGAGAGCCCCAGCAAGAGCCGGAGTCGCTCTTTCCAAGTCAGCCAATGCAACGACGCCAGCGAGGGGAGCAGGTGCAGCGGGGCCGGAAGTGGGGCCGCCTGCATCACGGTCGATCGTCCCGTGGGGCCCATGAACGTCAACGACTTTTCTCGCCGGAAGTTGTCGCTGGCTCCAATGGTTTTGCAGAAATGAGTGAGATTCGTGCAGCAGCCCATGCTGACGTGCTGGCAGTTATCGACCAGTTCGCCTGTCGCAGAATCGATGAACGACGAGGCTCGGCCACCGAGTTGTTGGCGGGACTCCAAGATGCGACAAGCGACACCCTGTGACGCCAGCCCCACAGCTGCGGCGAGGCCAGCCAGACCGCCACCGATGATGATTACGGGAGGGGAGGGCATGTCAGTGAATTCGTTGGAGTTCAGGCTTGAGCCTGTCTTGTGCGAGCGAGGAGCAGCCCGAAGGCTGGACTCCCACGATCAATCGCCGTGCAGCGTCCGCAGGCGGCTGGAGGTTCGCAGCATCCATTGAATACGTTCGAACTCATCGAGCCAGTCTTGCATGACCGACAGGGTCAAATCGTCGCCAATCGCAATCCCGGTCGAGCAGGCCGCTCCCGACACGGTCGACATGACGCTCCGGTACTTCGAGAGCGTGCGGTCACCGTAGCGTCCGCAGACGTGGCCGTCCTCGCTCAGGAACACGAGCGATGGCACGCGAGCTCCACCACAGGTCGACATCGCGGATGCTAAATCAGGATTGGCATCGCGGTCGAAGTAGCGAATGTCGAGCTGCGGGCAGGCTTTCGCGAAGTGTTCGAACATCGGGCATTGGTTGACGCAGTCGCCGCACCAAGTGCCAGCAAGGACAATCACCTTCATTTGTCGAGTGAAGCTGCCGAGTAAGGCTCTCTGAGAATCGGTGAGCGAAACGCACTCGAAGAAATCATTCCAGCGACGACGCTGATCGGAGGTACCGTACTTTTCCAGGAAGGCGGTGTATGACAATCCCTCAGCGAACTTGGCAGCGAAATCCATCGGGAGTCAATCCTCGGTCGAAGCGTGGGGCAGGGGGGCATCGCGCAGCAGTTGAGCGTGTAGTTTGATCTTATCAAGTGCAGCTCGGAATTCGCGAGGGGCCGATAAGCCTTCGAGCAGTAGCGGGTGATGAAGCATGACAACGCCAGTGCAGGCTCGGGACGCTTGAGTGAGTTCACCCGAGGCACGGAAGCGGCTACGAGCGTGGATTTGATGGAGCCCCGCAAAGCCCGGATCGATAGAGATCCCCTCGGCTCGCATCGCCTGGCAGAAACGCTCGCGCGGGAGTCCGCCAAATACGGCAGGGTCGTACCAGAACCCGAGCTTGTAATACGCGGGATGGTTCGTCGCCATTTTCTCCGAAACAGGACGTCCTGTTTCGGAGAAAATGGCGACAGACAGCGGAACCAATCCCGGCAGGTCTCGCAGATCGGCGACCACTTGGGATCGCGCAGCGTTGTCTGCGTCGAGACTGTTCCATTGCGGCAGCAGCAACGCCGACTGCATCTCCGACAACGGGTACGCCTCATTCCCCCGCTGTGTGTACAGCCGAATTCGTTGTGCGATCTCGGGCCGCGAGGTGAGCACCGCCCCCCCGCGCCCGGCAGTCACCAGCTTTGAACCACCAAAGCTGAGCGTTGCGACATCGCCCCAATTCCCAGCGGGACGACCCGAGACAATCGCACCGGGAGCCTGACACGCGTCCTCAATCACCGCGATCCCTCGTCGATCCGCAATCTCCCGCAGGGCGGGCATATCGACCAGAGCCCCCTGCAAGTGCGAAGCGATAATCGCCCTCGTCTTGTCAGTGATCGCTCCTTCGACCCGCCTGACATCCAGCTGGGCATTGTCAGCCCGGCAATCGACGAGAACGGGGATGGCACCTAGCAATAAGACATTCGTGAAGTTCGCCTTGAAGTCATACGCCGAGAGGATCACCTCGTCTCCGGGTCGCACTGGGCAGCCTCGCAATGCCAATTCGACCGCAGCGGTCCCACTCGCGCAGAGCTGAACATGTGGGAGTTGCAGAGACTGCGAGAGGACAGAGATCAGCTGTGCAGAGTGTGGCCCGTGGTAGCGTCCCCAGTCGCCGGAATCACGAAGCCGGTTCAACACATCATCTGTCTCACCGGTTCGTCGAGGCCAGACCGGTGGCCCGCCCGGTCGAACCGGTGTGCCGCCAAGCAGGGCCGGGGAGTTGTCGAGCATGTGAATGGTGAGTGAAGGGGCAAGTGGTACAGTTCAATCTGACGACGAGCAATCTACCAAGCAACCCGACCTCATCAAACATAGGAACGTGACTTCACGTGGAGTGCCACCGCATGTTGAGGAAACGCCTTCCAGAGCTTGACGGGGTGACGGGGTGGCCCAGACGCTGCTTTGAGCGTCTGGGTTGCGAAGCGACAAGAGGTATGACAGAGGGGCGTTGGCAATGAATCTCAAGCTTCATCCTCCCGATCCTGTGCCTGCGTCACCCAGAAATCCAAAGCGATGTCTGGGCCATCTATGAAGAACGGATTGTCAAGCCGGGTGGATGCAGAAAATCCGGTCCGGCCCGGTGGGTGGAGGTTCTCCTCGC
>JAYWHX010000168.1:0-97377 GCA_043777375.1 Planctomycetota bacterium
TCCACTCTGCGGTGAAGCAGAACAGAAATCCAGTGCCACCCTGGGAACTCCGCCGCGCGGTTCAGATCACCTCAGCTCTTCAATGGTTCAGGCACACTTGGGGATCACTCGCTCGGGGTCGTACGCGTGTCCGGTTTTCCAGAGGCTCCACAGGGTCGAGGCGATGGCCCGCGCGACATTGCGACGAGCATTGGCTGGCGGGGTGGCACCGGTTGGGTCGCTTTGGACCCTACCGGTGTGGCGCAGCCAGAAGAGGTTGTGAGTCCGTTTGGTCCCCAGGAGTCCTCTCTGCCTGAGTGACATCTGCCTGAAATTCTCACCTCGAATCCCAAGCGTCAAGCTGCCCACGTCCTGGTGACCGGGGGTCTCCGGGCGCTAACGGTTCTGTCTCGGACACGGCGATTACTGAAGAGGTTGCCTCGCCGTGTGACGTTTTGCATAATGCCCCGATGCACTCCAAACGCCGAATTGTCGATGACGCTTTGTACGCACACTTCGTGACGTTCTCGGTCGGGTGGCACGCCCGAATGAGGCGATTCCCACTGAATACGAGTGATTTGGGTGGCACGTCCCTGGAGGCTTTGCGAAAGGGCGTGGGAGTTTCTGACTGGTAGATTTTGCACGTTCTGGGGTGGATCACCACGCCCTTCGAGGACTCAGGGACGTGCCACCCTCGATTATTGACTTGTGATTCTGGGAGTGGTATGGCGAGCTGGGGTTTGGCGTCGATATGATGAATTGCACTGAGGCTGTTTCCTGCTTGAGGTCTGCCATGCGAATCCACGACGAGTCTTCAGGCAAGTCATACTTCAGCAAGCGTCGGCGTCGATTTGAAGGCGAACGCAGGCCGCATGCTTTGACGTTTTCGTGCTATCACCGCTTCAAGTTTCTGGATCGCGATCGCACTCGACTGTGGTTTGTCGAGGCGTTGCAGGCCGAGCGATTGAAGTGGCCGATCGATCTGTGGGCGTGGGTGATTATGCCCGAGCATGTGCATCTGATCGTGTCTCCGCGTGTGCCCGGAATCTCCATAGGAAGATTCGTGGGGAAGGTGAAAGAAGCTGTGTCGCGACGAGCTGTGGTGTGGTTGAAGGAGAATTCGCCCGAGTGGCTCTCGCGAATCACTGTGGTCGAGGGGACCAAAACACGTCATCGATTCTGGCAACCGGGTGGGGGTTATGACCGGAATATCGAACAGGCCGGGACGCTGGAAGCGATGATTCAATACCTGCACCAGAACCCGGTCAGTCGTGGACTGGTAGAACGCACTGTCGATCGGGAATGGTCGAGTGCGCGGTGGTACGCGGGGCAGCGTCCGGTGTGGTTAGAGATGGACGAGCTGCCGATGCTGGGTGGTGGGGGTGGGTAGAGCCTGGAGAAGACCACGCCCTTCGAGGACTCAGGGACGTGCCACCCTTTTTAGTGACGGGTTTTGAGATCATGACGATACTGGGGGTTCGGCGACTGTTGTACTTGGGGATTGTGCTGGCCGGCGGGGTGGGCTTGTCGGCGTGGGGGATTGCGTATTGGTTGCCGTTGGCGGGAACGGTGAGATCCGACTCTTCAGTGATCTCTTCTTGCAGTCCGCTTTACTTGATCCATCCTTTACGGACTAACTCATCAAACACCACGCTTTGGATGGGTTGATTACTTGTCAGGCTCATGAAGCGGCCATCTCGTTTTTGGCACTCGGACGCCAGGTGGTCTTCGAGGGCTTGGCGGTGGGATTGGTAGAGACCCAGCAGCTCGCCGACTGACGAGATATCGAGTGTCCCTCCTGATTCCGAATCCACGAACCGGAAATCTCCCGTGAGTTCTGGATTCCGTTCTGAAGGAGCCAGGATCTGAATCGCGAAGATCTCCAGCCCGGAACCGTGCAGCAGGTTGAACGCGCGGCCCACGTCCCCGAACGTCAGGAAATCGGAGATCACTACCACCACTCCTCGCCCACGCCGACGCTGAAGGACCTCCTCAATGGCCTGCTCGACCGGGAACGTTCCACCTGGCGCCAGCTCCTCGATAAATGAGAGAAACCGCCGCACAGCTGCCCGCCCGCGTGTGGCCGGAAAGATCGCCGGTGGTTTCCCCGCTTGGGCACAACTGTAGACGCTGACCTTCTCCACACTCGTCAGCGCGGCCATGCCGAAGGCAGCTGCGATTTGTTTGGCGAGTTCGAACTTGCCCTCGAAGTTCATGGAGGTTGAGGCATCGAGCAGGATGGGAACCTGCATCTCCTCTTCGTGGGCGTAGAGCTTCAAGTAGGGTTGATTGAGTCGGGAGAAGATATTCCAGTCGACGTACCGCAGATCGTCCCCCGCGACGTAGTCGCGGTAGTCGGAGAAGTCGATGCTGGTGCCGCCCTTGCCGGAGAGATGCTCGCCATGGGCGCGGTTCGTTTTTCGCCGCCGGGGGTTGATCCGCAGCCGCTCGAGCCGGGCGAGTAGATCGTTGGGGAGCAGTGAAGTGAGTTGGGGAACCGACATGACTGCCTGCCATCCGGGCTGAGGGGAACAGTTCACGAGTGCGGGGAACGAGTCGGGGATCGCGCGGCGATTCCAGGTCGACGATTCGTATTCTTACTATACGCAAACGTTGAGAGGAATGCTGGCGCGGAGTGACAAAAGCAAATCCCCTCGCCTTTGTGGGAGGAGAGGGGACGATACGCTTAAATGCGGGGTCACCACATGCGACTCAGTGAGTCGCTCGCAGCGGCTGGCGGAACATCTCGAAGAAGCACGGCGTGCTGAGGAGTGTTTCGAGGCTGATCCGACGACGTTCCAAGTCGTTGAACTTCTCGGGTGGGTTTCCTGTCATCGTGGGATCCGCGACGAAGATAAAAGGGGGCATCCCCATGCTAGTCGCGTCAACTCCCGTGAGGAAGCCGGAGAGTCCCACTGGTGATCCAAACGGACCAGGCTTCACATGCGTGAAGAACGTATTCGTTTCGCCGGCATGACAGCCATTGCACGTGTTCAGAGAGAACTTATGCCGCGCCTTTGGGTTCGCAATCCCCGCCGCGTTCCAGATCATGCCTGGGTCCGTCAATGCCGAGCCACCCACAAAGTGGTCTCCACCCGCCGGGAAGTCGAGGGGCACTTGATGCTTCTCCAATAGTACAGCTGACTCATTCGAATTGATGAAATCAGCCAACAGCTGAGTTCCATTCAGACTGAGGTCTGGGGTCTGCTTCACTGTGACCTCTCGCAAGTGTCCCGCATCAGAGTCATTATCAAAGAGCTTAAACTCCCGTAGTTCCCAGGGCAAATTGAGCGCGAATTCATTGGCCCGCAATTGATTCAAGGCACTCCCGTTCGGTTGAGAAGGGTTGGCTCCCGCTTTTGCAAACTGCTCTGTGATCGCTTCCAGTGCCGGATTGAAGCCTGGAGATCCCAAGGGCAGGCTGGTCAAGTTGGCCCACTGCTGCCCCCACGCTTTGAGGTCATTACAGTTCTTGACTTGAATGCCGTACTCGAAGATGACGGTGAATTGAAGCGGATTGCAATTCTCATCCAGGGCGCAGAACACAAACCTCGCCTCACCTCCGCTGCCACCGCCGTACGTCACGTTGTCTCGCAAGTCGATGCGATTCACAATGGCCAACAGCCGGAACGGAGCCTTTGAAAGATCGAGCGGCATTCCAGCGCCACTCTTGGCCTGCCAAGGCTCGATGATCTTCGTTCGGATCATGTCCTTACGCTCCTTCACCGACCAATCATTCACGTTCTGGTCAAACTCCCACTTCTTCAGCCAGCGCCGTACGAACGTCGACGGATCGATCCCGGACTGCGACTCGTTGGCCATTTGCGTCATCAAGTACCCGAAGGTCCATTTCCCCATCGGGGTTCCCACATTGCTACAGGGGTTGAATGTGCGAGTCGGGTCTTCCACCACTGACAAATCCGTAATCATGAGTGACCGCGCTGGATCCACTGGGGTGGCTGTGATCCCCGGAAACGGCACCGGAATCTTGATGGGCTTTCCCTGGAGCAGTCCCTCGATATCCAACGGTGTGAATGGTTCACGCCGTTTCACCAGACTGCGGCCTTCGAAGAGTGGAATCTCCTTCGCCTGAGCCTGCCGAGCTGCCAACTCTCGCAGCTGGGCCAGATTGATCGTGATTGGTCCGGTGAATGTGCCGTCTGCGGACTTGGCATCACCGAGATCTCCATCATCACGCAGCAGCGACCGTTTCGCCCCTGCATGAATCATCATCTGCGAAGGCAGTCCTTCCTTGGCAAATTGCACATTCAACGTGGCTTCTACTTCCGGGGATTTCGCATCGATCTCCTGCACAGCATTGCTGAGCTGCAATGTCGCTGATTCGACGACGGGAGGATCTTCAGTCAAACGACGTTCTGAGAAGGGCACAACCCTCGCCTTTCCGAGTACTGCCTTCTCTTGGGCACTGGCCTGTGAGCACAGTGCCAACACAATCACAAATCGTCCCATATTTTTCATGGCCGCTCTCCTGCGAGTTTTGGATACACTGCCAGATCAGAAAGCTGGCTGGATTCCCATTCTCCATTGATCCGGAAAAATCACATGACCTCATCAGGTCAACTATCGACAATTCGAAGTTCAGGTTTCATGAATCAAGTTCACAATGACTCTCGCGGCAGCTTGTCGCATCAACGACTCTGATTCGAAAGGCCTGACAGGATGAACCAGCGAGACAAAGATGTCTTATGACATTCGCGCACTGGCGACTCCATGTCTCACAAGCTCACTTTCTGAGATTCAATCTCGATGTCCGACTCTTCGCCTACTCCTGCCCGTTACATGCCTCAGCTGGATGGTCTGCGGGCGATTGCAGTGTTTGCGGTCGTGTGGTCGCACTGGATGCCGCAGTACACTGCGGGGCTGCCGTGGGGGCATTTCGGAGTGCAGCTGTTCTTTGTGCTGAGTGGCTATTTGATCACGGGGATCCTGCTGAGGGTCAAACCGAAACCGGGTGAGTCTCGGGGGCCAGTGCTGAAGCAGTTCTACATTCGGCGGGCACTGCGGATTTTTCCGGCGTACTACATGGTGCTGGTGCTGGCGTGGCTGTCGGATTTCAGTGATGCGCGGGCGACGATCGTGTGGCACGCGACCTATACCACGAATCTCTGTCTTTGGTGGAATCGATCATTTAACCCGCTCTCGCATTTCTGGTCACTGGCTGTGGAGGAACAGTTTTATCTGATCTGGCCATGGGTGATGTTGTGGAGTTCACCGCGAACGTTGCTGCGAATTGTGATTGCGATGATCATTGCGACGCCGGTCTTGCAGGCCATCCTGCAAATCCATTGGCCGGAAACGGAGCCCACAATGTTAATGCCCTGTGCGGCGGATGCCTTGGGAGTGGGAGCACTGCTGGTGCTGGCTGAGATGCGTAAGGAGTGGCAAACGTCGCTGTCGCGAGTGCAGATTCTGGCGTGCTTGCCGATCTTTCTGTTGCTGCAAAGCCATGTGTTCTTCTCGGGTTCTGGGTGGCCCAGCGTGGCCGAGTCGGTCCGTAAGACGACGATGGTTGTGGCCTTTTCGCGAATCGTGTCGCAGGCTGCCACCGGATATCGCGGGCCAGTCGGTTGGCTGCTGTCACATTCGTTACTGACAGGGATCGGAAAAATCAGCTATGGGATATATTTGATTCACAATTTCACTCCGCACCTGGTGACCTGGTTTCTGGAATGGTCTGCCATTGGAGTGAACGATTTCAACGTCTTGCATCCCGGTTGGCGATTCATCACGTATTGGACCACTACGTTAAGCCTCGCGGCGATCAGCTGGGCGTTGGTGGAAAGCTCCTGCTTGCAACTCAAAAATCGCTGGGGAAAGTTACAGTCGCGGGAGCCGTCGTAAAACGAGAATTCGGCAGGGTGGCGAGATCAGGAGGATTTGCGGATTTCTCCGCCCCAGCCGCGAAGTAGGATCGTCGCTTTGCGTCACAATTCTCGCGTCCTGTCGAGCCGGGGCCATTCGCAAAGCCTGCTGACCCCGCCACCCACATCGACTGGCCCGCGTGACAATCCTGGCCATCGACCAGAACTCGTCAATACTCGCCCTTCCTGACAAAATTCTTCTCAGAATTCATGACCGGTTTCGTCCCCTCGTTGGACTAAGATGTCGAGGGGCAAGCTTCTGCGGTTTGACCCTTCACGACTGTCCCCGCGTGGTCCGTTGGCTTTCGAGTGAGAAGGTTCGCCGTGATCTGGCGGCTCTCTCGAACTTCGCGAGCGATGGTTCACACGACACGGGCCAGTTCCACGAAGCCCATTTGATCGCGGGACGTGGCGGTATGTCGGTTCCCATTCCCACAACTCGACCACTTTGGATTGATGCGAGTCGCCCTCCGGTGGAGGACAGCCTCGCGGATCAATCGCGGGTGCCGAACGCGCTGACTGCAACAACTCCGGAAGCAATCTCTGCACCGGTGTTTGAACCGGATACCGAGTTGTTGCGGGATTTCATCGCGACGAAACTGGGGACCGCAGCGGCGCAGAAGGCCCTGGCCAGGATCGTGGAGCGGCATGGCTCGATGGTCTACCAGGTGGCGCATCGCACGGTCAGCGATCGCTCTTTGGCGGACGATGTGTTCCAGGCGACATTCCTCGTGCTGGCGCAGTCGGCTCGCAAGATTCAGCGGTCAGCCTCGCTGGCCGCATGGTTACACGGCACCGCTCGTAACATCGGGCGGAAGGCCATCGCCCGGAAACATGCGACGCGGTCCGGGATCGGAACAGGAGTTGAGATGGTCACGTCGATCGAAGACGATCCGTTTCAAGAACTGGTCCGGTCCCACGAACGCCAGCTGCTCGATGACGAACTCCTGCAACTGCCGGAGATCTACCGAGCGCCGCTCGTGTTGCACTATCTGGAGGAGCGGTCGCATCTGGAAATCTCTCAGCTGCTGGGGATCACCGTCTCGGCCGTCGAAAGCCGGTTGAAGCGGGCCAGGCAGGAGCTGCGAGTGCGTTTGGTGCGTCGCGGAATCACTCTCTCGGTGGCGATTGCCGCCGTCGGGTGGGGGGCGTCGGTGGCTTCGGCTGCTCCGCCCGCTGCCCTTGTGTCATCCACCATTTCCCTGGCTGCGACGGGCGCAGCTGTCGGCACATCGCTGGCAGCTAGCACCTCGACAGCCATTCAACTCGCAGGAAAGGAGCTCGCCGCTATGTCAGCTGCCAGCAAAGTCACAGCGTTAGTCGTGGGGGTCACGGGAACGTTGACCGTCGGCGGGGCCATACTACTCGGAGCAATGGTCGACGGGACTTCGGGCTCGGGCCAGAGAGCCGGGTCAGGGGATCTGGTCACGGTCGTAGCGACCGAGGAACCGGGAGCGAGTGACGCCGCCGGTTTTGAACCAGAGCCGATGCTGCTCGTTCAAAACGACGGCGACAAGGTGCCGGGAGCAGAAGAGAAGGCAGACGCAGCTGAGCCGTCGGATGACGACGATCAACCCGCTGCCTCTGGTGCAAAAGAAGACGCACCCGATCAGTCGGAAGAGAGCGACGATGCTGCTTCCGAGATGACCGAGAAGGAAGACGCAGCGGGCGAACCGGAGGAGACGCAGGCTCCCAAGAGTGAGGAGAAAGACGACGACGCACCCATGAAGGAAGAGGGCAAGGAAGAGCCCAACGATGACCCGGCTCCTGCTGCCGAGGAGAAAGAAGACTCTTCCGCTGAGGCCGATGAGACGCAGGCTCCGGAGGCCGATGAGAAGAATGACGACGCACCGGCGATGACGAAGGAGCAGGATGACCCAGCCCAGGAAGAGATGAGTTCCGCCGAGGACGAGTCTGCTGAAGAGGGCGATGAGCACGTCGCTCGCAAGGGCCCGCTCGTGGCCTCCTTTCGGCAACTCTCTCCCCAGGACGTGAAAGTCTATGAGACACTGGAGAGTGAGACTTCATTGGAGTTTCCTGACAACACCCTGCAAGAGGTGTCCGATTTCTTGCGAGAGAATCACGACATCCGCATTCGCCTTGATACGCAAACTCTTGAGGACGCTGGTATCTCCCTGGAATCACGGATCGTCATCATTACTCAAGGGCTCCCACTTCGTGATTCCCTGTCCTTGCTGTTGGAAGACGTGGGTGGAGTCCAACTCGACTACTATGTCGACCGAGGTGGCATCAACGTCACCACATCCGAAAGCATGACACACAGATCCGAACTCCGATTTTATGACCTCTCGGGGGACGATGAAGATGTCGCGATCGAGAATCTGGCACAAGCCGTGGAATCCTACGCTCGAAGTATCGACGAAGGCCTCATGAACGAGACGAGCCTCGCGAGTGTCACCTCCTTCGGGGACAGTCTCGCCATCCGGGTGACACTCGATTCACACAAGAAGATTGAGGAGTTCATCGCCGGAGCCATCCAGCTGGCCGATCGGCGAAAAGCCGCTGGCAAGCCCCTGCCCGTGGTGCCACCAACTCCACCGGCTCCTCCCACGCCACCCGCTGGTGGCGGGTTCTTCAGCGTCCCCGGTCGTTAGGACTGTGCAACGCCGACAACCGGGGTCGCGGGGCAATCAGTCGGGAGGGCGAGGCTCGTGCCGAGCCGCGAGACACGGGCAAAGTGTTCTCGCACCCGCGGCTCAGCAGGAGCTTCGCCCTCCCGGGCGTGCTTGGCTCATTCCTGAGTCTGAGCATTGGCGACGGTCACGTAAAAAACGTGCCCCACGGGGAAACGACTTCACCGAATGCGGCTCTTTTTTCAAAACGTCGACAGCTGCCGCCGTCGGCTCGCCTGCCAAGACAACTCCCCTCTACGGATTGATCATGCGTTTGCCTCTGTGGATTCACGTCTGCTCACTCTGTTTCGCCACAACTCTTCCCGCTCAAGAAGTGGCCCGCTGGTCATTCGAGAAATCGGAGGCAGCTGACTCAGCAGTGCAGGGGGCGAAGATTGGTTCGAAGCGAGTTGGGGGAGCGAAGGCTGCGTATAGTGACGATGTGCCAGGAGCGTTTCTCTATGACCCGCTCTCGCAGAAGAGTCGACCCAACACTGCCAGTGCGGTGTTCACTGGCGGCGAATCGAAGAGCGATGCGGTGCAGGCGGTCACGAGTTTCAAAGCACTCCAACTCGCGGGTGAGAGCGTCACGATCGAAGGATTCCTGAAGCCCGCACCCGAGGCGGGACTCGATGCCTGGCTGTTCGGAAAAAGCCGAACCTCGCCCGCTGGTGCGGAACTCTCTCTGGAATGGCACCGCTTTCACAATGCCAACTCGACGTTTCATGGAGCGGCTGTCGCCGGTCCCAATGGCAATCCGAATCGCTTCGCAGTCGGGCATTACTCGTCGACGACTCGTCTGGGCGAGAACAACGCGCGCTGGCGGCACATGGCAATGGTCTACGATGTGCAGGCGAAGACCGCCACGTGCTGGCTCGACTATCACTTGTCGCGCACTGTGCCGATCGAGTCCCCACTGGAGTGGGACAACGGGCCATTTCTCATCGGCGGGCGGACCGATCAGTGGGGCATGAGTGGCTTGATCGACGAAGTCCGCATTGTGCGTGGGGCGCAAGGTCCCACAACGTTCCTGCGGGCACGAGCCGACTCGATCGAGAACGTCTCCTTCGTTTCGAACCAGACCATCGTCCCCCGCGATGCCGGGTGCCTCGACGCCAAAGAACATTTCGGCGCAGTCGGCGACGGAAAGACCGACGACACAGCTGCGCTCAACACGGCGTTTGATCAGCTGACCAGCCGCGTGCCGCTGGCCTACAACACGCTGGTGATCCCACCGGGCGAGTACCTCGTCAGCGGGATGCTCTACTGCTCGCGGTTTATCGATGTGAAAGGGGCGGGGCCGGGCCGGACGATCATCAAGCTGAAGGATGGGACATTCACCGATCCTCAGCATCCCCAGCCGGTTTTGCGGATGAGCAGCACTACCGGGGCACCCGGTTCAGATGACTGGGTCAACGGCAGCAGTATCTCGATCTACCTCGATGGAGTGACGATCGACACCGGGAAAAATAATCCCGGAGCGAAGGCGTTGGAGTACCACTCCAATAACTTCGGTCGGCTGGAGAATGTGGTCTTGCGCAGTGGCGATGGCGCGGGCGTGATGGGGCTCGATTTGACCCATCACGATGTCGGCCCCGCTCTCGTCAAGCATGTCACGATCGAGGGCTTCGACACCGGGACACAGATTCATTACCAAGATTACTCGATGACGTTCGAGCATTTAGTGCTTCGCAATCAGCGTGTTGTCGGGATTCGAAACAAAGGAAATATCCTCGCGATTCGCAAGTTAATGTCGGAGAACACGGTCCCGGCCATCATCGCCGAAGGACCGAACTCGATGGTCACGCTGCTGGATTCCGAGTTGACCGGCGGCAGTTCCGATCAACCTGCGATCCACAGCGACGGCGGCCTGTATGCCTTGCGCGTGCAGACCGCTGGATACAAATGCGCGATCGAAAAGCAGCAGCTGGTCAGTCAAAACCCGTCCGTTTGGAAGGACTCGATTGTCCCAGGACCGGACCTCACCGAATACGTCGGCGACACCATCGTTACCGGGCACGGGACTTCCCAGTCAGCACTCCAGCTGCCGATTGAAGAGACTCCGGAACCGCCTGTCCCGCCGGTGAGTGAGTGGGTCAGCGTCGCAAGTTTTCGTGACCAATGCATTGGTGATGACTGGGGGCCGGCGCTGCAGGCGGCGATCGATAGCGGGGCGAAGGTCATCTATCTGCCTCGGACGGAGGCGTATTCCTTCTCGACCCCGGTGCGTCTACATGGGGCGGTCGAACGACTAGTCGGCTTGGGTGGCAATCTCAACTGGAACGGAAACGTTTGGAAGGGAGACCGTCCACGGAATCAGACCGAGACCGAGGGAGCTGCCCCGCCGCTGTTGATCTTCGACGAACCGGATGCCAGCCGCGTGGTGGTGCTTGATCGACTGAGTGTGGTCCACCTGCAACACTCCTCGCCCGCGACGCTTGTGCTTCGCAGCAGCACCCCGAACCGCTACACCACCGGGGCAGCTGGGGGCAAACTCTTTGCGGAGGATATCGCGGGGGCCGATTGGCATTTCGATCACCCGCAAGCAGTGTGGGTGCGGCAGTGGAATCCGGAGAGTCACGAAACAGGTCCATGTGTGCAGAGTCGCGGCGCGACGATCTGGTCACTGGGCTTCAAGACCGAATACGAGAGCCAGAAGTTCCTGGCCGAGGACAACGCTCAGACCGAAATCCTGGGAGCCTTTATCTACCCCATCGGCCAGATCCCCGAGGACCGCCCGATCTTCGAAAACCGCAACAGCCGCATGTCGCTGGTTTACGGGACCAGTGCCTACCACGCGAATCACAAAGTCCACGTTCGCGATGTACAGGGGGTCGACATTCGGGAGATCGGCAACGATTCCCTGAACTGGGCCGGAGCTCGGGCGCGGATGGATTTGTATACGTCGGACGCGAGGTAGCGGGAACCCGCTGCGAAGGAGAACTCGCGTTCATTGACGCTTGAGTTGTTCTCCTCTCGATGTGTGTGGGTCAGAAACAGAGGCAGTAATCAGAAAGTGACCACCGAGGCACGGAGAAGATTTGTATTGCCGACCGATGATTGAAGTCTCAACGATCTCGAATTCGCACGACCAACAGGGATTCCGCCTGTCCATCTGTGACCCTGGAAGGCCAGACACTCAGGCGTATTCATGACAAGAAACACAGCATTTCTCTCCTTCTCCGTGCCTCCGTGTCTCCGTGGTGAATACCTGCCTCTTTTTCGATTCCCCCCACGACTCACGAAATCTGGTTCCGGCTCTCCCCAAGCGTCCGGGCGAACTGGTAGACTCAATTCCTCATCGCGCGGATTGTCGTTCTCCCGGAAATTGGCCAGTCAGAGATGCCCGACTTCGAATACACCGCGCGGAATGCCACCGGAGCTGCGGTCAGCGGCCTGATCGACGCCACCTCGCCCCAGGATGCGCTCGCTCAGCTCTCCGCTCGTCAGATCTATCCACTCAAGATCGAACTCGCCGAAACGGCCAAGACCCAGCAGAAACAGGTCTCCCGCCGGGTTCCGGCCAAGCATCTGGCAAACTTCTACTCTCAGCTGGCCGACCTGCTGAAGTCGGGCGTCCCGCTGTTGCGATCGCTGGAGTTGCTCGAAGGGCAGACCCGGCAACCAGCTCTGAAGGCAGTGCTGAGCGACGTGCGAGCATCGGTGGCGGATGGGTCGCGGCTGTATGACTCGATGCGGGTCCACCCCAAAGCGTTCAGCGAATTGGTGTGCAGCATGATTCGGGCGGGCGAGGAGGGCGGCTTCCTAGAAGACGTTCTCAAACGCATCGCGACGATCACTGAACACCAGGAAGAAATGAAATCGAGCGTCATCGGGGCGCTGGTCTACCCGATGTTTCTGGTGGTCGTCGGCACGACCGTGGTCTCGGTCCTGATCGTGTTCTTTGTCCCGAAGTTTGCCGGGACGTTCGAGAGGATGGAAGAACGCGGCGAGCTGCCGTGGGCGACGACCGCGCTCATGGGGATTAGCGAGGCCGTGCAAGGGTATTGGGTCTATGGATTGATCGGGATAGCCGGAGCAATTTTCGGACTGTCACAGTGGCTCCAGACCGAGGATGGCCAGGCGTTTTGGAGCCGGTTCCAGCTGCGGGCGCCCGGTCTGGGCCGCGTCGTCCGCAGCTTGGCGATCGCCCGCTTCTGTCGTGTGTTGGGCACCCTGATGCAGAACGGCGTTCCGCTATTGCAGTCGCTGAAGATTGCGAAGGATGCCACGGGGAACAGGGTCCTGGCCGATGCCATCGATAAGGCGACCGAAAACATCACAGCTGGAAAGTCGCTGGCCCGTCCGCTGGGAGCCAGCGGTGAATTCCCGATCGAAGTGGTCGAGATGGTGGCTGTGGCCGAAGAGGCGAACAACCTCGAAAACGTGCTGATTGGGATCTCGGATAACCTCGAACGACGCAGCGACCGCGAGCTGCAAATGGTGGTGCGGCTGTTGGAGCCAGTGCTGCTGCTGTTGATGGCAGTGGTCGTGCTGTTCGTGTTCGTGGCTCTGCTGGTGCCGATCCTGCAAAGCTCCGGGGCTGCGTAACACGAGGTACATTTCGGTTAGGAAATCGCACGGAGGATGAAACTCCCGGGGTCACGCTGCCGGATTCGTCTAGCCCGCCGCGCCAGCGAGGGCCGCGTGCCATAAAACTGTTCTTGCACAGTCAGCTGGTCGCCCCAAAGAGACGCTCTTTTCTCTGAAAAGGGACGCTGATTCGAGAAGCGTATGGCGATCATGGTCAGCACACAACCCTCCAGCCAGAGCGATGGGTTTCCGGCACGCGGCCCTGGCTGGCGCAGCGGGCTAGGCCTTGGTCGGCAAGGAATGAGACTTCAGCGAGCGGCCTGGCTGCTCACATCTGGGTCACTCGAATGCGTCATTCCGAACCGCGTTTAGTAGAAACCGTCAGCGCCTACGCCTCAGGGATTCACTCGAAGAATCGCCAGCTTGGACCTCCCCGCACTGACGAGTCTGGCGACTCAGATGGGCGTGATACCCGGATGCTGTGGAGAGTTGTCGAGACAAGACCACCCCTCAAAAAGCAAAAACCGCAGCTGGCCACGAGGACCAGCTGCGGTGTGTTTACTCAGATTGAGATCAGGCTGATTAGAAGTCGTTTTCGCTCAGAACATTCTGACCGAATCGACCACCCATGGGGGTCAGCAGGCGAGCATAGACGCTTTCGTCGATACCCTGGCTGATAACTTTGCAAGAACCATCGGCAAAGGCCATGTTGACCACACCGGGGTGCAAAGCGGATGGACGAGGAGTCGCCCCGTCTGTCGCACCATTCAAGTTGTTGTTGATCTTGCAACGATCATCAAGTTGGTCTGAACCGGTCAATTGCAGAGCGTTCACTTTACCAGTTCCGCCAACTCCGTTGACACCTGCAGAAGTCGTCACCAGCCCAGTGGCTGATGTGGGCAGATATGTCCCGATCGCGACGTTTGCGGTGAAAGCAGACGCCCAACCGCCTACGCCATTTCCGGCATAACGTGCGATGTTGGAATTCTCTGCAAGAAGAACCGTTTGGGAAGTTCCGTCGGCGGCACTGATTTGATCCAAATTGGACGCGTAACCCGCACTCCCCTTCTCACGCCAAAACACGCCGGTCGCAGCGGTCACCTGGCGATCGTCGGCACCGAATGCAGTACCGTCAAACTGGTAATCGTAGCCACTGAGGGTGTGAGAAACGTCGTTCCCGATGCCCCAAATTGTGGACGAAATGTAACCCGCATTGGCCGCGTATGACATCGCCCCGTTGCCGTTGTTCAAATCGCTGGGGCAGTTAAAGGCTTCGATTGAAATGTTGCCGAGCAGACTGTCTGTCTGATTGGCGACCGCAATCGAAGGGTCATTTGCTGTCAATCGCAGGCGATCGAAGAGCGTTGATTGTTCCATGTAGGGTAGAAGCTGTACCGACCACGGCGTGGCATAGTACACAGGAGCTGCAATGGTTCCGTAGTTGATGTTGAACTTGGCGGTCGTTGGATCTTCTACTACGGGAGAAGTCAGATTCTTCGGATCAGTGACAAGATAAGGCACCTGACCACGATGGGCCGTCGAGTACGACTGCACGGCCACGCCCACGTTACGCAGGTTGCTCTGGCACTGGGTGCGGCGAGCGGTTTCGCGGGCGTTCTGGATCGCGGGCAGAACCAGCGCGGCCAGGGTGGCGATGATCGAGATCACGACCAGAAGTTCGATCAGGGTGAAGCCGCGACGCTGCGGCAAACGGAAGAGCGGGCGGCGGACGTACATGACTTGTCTCCAGGCTGCCGAGATATGGTGAAGGTGGTTTTCCCGCCGACGACGCATCGCCGGGAAGGTCGCCGAGGCGACTGGCCGGTTTCACCCCCCGGCCTGGACAGATTGAATGGTGTGTGTGAACGTGTGTTGAACTGAATCGTTGGCGGATTTCACGACGGGTGCCACTGTTGCATTTTGCGGCAGTCCGAAGTTCATCCCCCCATTATGCGACGTGTCAGGCTGAGAGAACAGCCTGTTTTGACGGGTTCCATCCTGTGATCGACTCAAAATTGCGTCCTGCAGCTGATTCTCACCCAAGATTACGCAAATCCTAGGCCAAAATCGCGTTACCGGAGGCGTTTCTGGTAGATCACGAACTTCTTCTCGTCAAATGTGTTCGAAGACGTGTTGTAGGCGTCATCCAGACGGGTCATGTCGACCACCGAAAACCGCCGGTGAACCGGGATATCCGTCATCCGGGCCCCGATCTGCACTTGGTTGCTGGCCGAGTCGCGGTGGGCCTCGAAGTAACCCACAGCTGCCCAGACGAAGTAGACGTGACTCTTGTTCGTCGAGTTGTTGGCGATCTTGGCCAGGATACGGTTGCGGGTGTGGTGATCGATGTCGGTGTTGGCGAGGTCGCCGGAATCGAACAGGCCCTGCCACATTTCAGTGTAGGGAGCGACTGGAGCTAGCGGCTCATGCGGAGGTGCCCCGGACCACAAACCACTCGATGTGAAATCGACTGGCGAAGTCAGAGTCGGTGTCGTGTAAGCCGCAGCTGTGGCTGGGCGGATATCGACCAGTGCTCCGTTTCGCCGTGTCGAAGAGCGGAGCAGACCGTTTTCCACACTGCGATCATCACGGTTCGCAACTGTCCAACCGGGGTCAACGTGGCTGGTCCCACGGAAGGGGTGCGAGACCAGAGAGTTTGGAATCGGCAATCCGGGTGTTCCTGCAAAGTCAGCGAAGTAGTCAGTTCCGTCTCGCGACTGGAGTAACTCCAGGAACCAGTTCCTGTCCGGGCCGGTCACTTGATCGTCAGTCGCCTTCGCTCCTCCGTACGCCAGATGCACATCGTCATCGATCAGTGCAGCCAGAACCGTCTCATCCCGCATCGTATTGAGGTTGATCTTGCCCGGCACGCGGAACACGGGCTTGGTCGATCCCGACACAAAATTCGGCGGCAATCGCAATTCCTCGCTTTGTTGATCCGCCCGTCGCGGAACCGTTACGAAATCGAGCAGCCGATACCAGCAGTTCTGGTAGGTGAACTCGTTCCAACCCTGGTACGGCTTGCCGGGCAGACCGTTCGGAAAGTTGAACCGAATGCCAGCTGTGAAATCACCGGACATCTTACCGGAACCACCGGCGTCTGCCCCCGGAGCCAAGTTGAACTGTGTCCCGCCGTGGATTTCCTTATAGAACGTATTCTCGGTCAGGGAGCCAGCTGGCGTCGCAGCTGTCGTTTCCGTGTTCAATCCGTCGACCAATTCAGTCAGCGGCCAGTTGCCGTACAGCGGCACTGACAGCAACTCGTACGCCGACGTGAAGTCGCGGTCAAAGTGCGGCTGCCAGAGCGTGAACTCGGTTCCGGTAAACGCGTCGTTCGCTGCCGACGATGTCACCGGCCCTACTGTCACATCCATCGAATGATTGCTGTAATTCCCGGTCGCATGCGTCAGCTGGACGGGGTCGAACGGTTGTCGACGCTCGACGCTGTTGAGGTTACTGAGAGCGGTCTGCACCTCTGCACGTGAGCCAGCTCCCGCAATCGTGAGTACAGCGTCGTCGGGAGCCGAAATGCCCATGTCTTGTGATCGGACGTGGAAGCGATCAACTTCGATCCACTCGCCCATGGAACTCGTCGATGTCGTGTTGCCCATAGCGGAGGCCTCGACGCCATTCGGGTTTTGTCGACGCTCTAAAACCAAATCAAAAGCCAAGTTCGCCTCGGGAGCGGCGGCAGTGGAAGGCAAAACGCCATCGATCTGGCGCACGAGATGAGTCGGGGTAGCCAGAGGAGGCATGGGAGCAGGCATAGCAGTGTTGGGGAACTCATATTTTGAGTCAGCGTCACCAGGGACATGCGTGAAGTATTGATAGTGCGGGTGAGCTGCGGGCACACCCAGGTCGAGATTCGTCTGTGGATTGGGGACTGCCGAGTCGTTTGGAACTGTGTTGGGACTGAAAGGAAGAACGCATTCCAGTTCCCCGCCGTTGTCAACATCGGCATATAGATCGCTGCCGATTTCTGCTCCCACGCCGTTCACCACGTTGCCGTCGTGGGTGCCGATCAGGAAGTTCGCGCCGGGGTCCACGTACTTGGCATCCGCCGTCGCAGTTCCAAACCCATTGGTCTTGAACTCGACCGATTTGTCGCGAATTCCAGTCCCCTTTCCCGACATGTCTCGCATGACGCGGGAAATCCGCCAGCCTTCGGCCAGATCAACCCGGAACGGAGAGCTATTCCGCAGTTCCATGTGCAAGTACTGGTGGACGTTCAAAGCATCATCGTCATGCAGCGTCGTCGTCACGTTGGCACGTGGCGTGGTTTGCAGGAACTGCACCTCGCTGAACGACAGCGAAGTCCGTTCGATGCCGTACACGACCGAGTCTCCAGTGGTCCAACTCCAGCCATCGGACAGGTCGTTGTCGTATTCGAACCGAGTCATCACATCATCACGGTCGAGAGCATCGACATAGTTCACTGCGAATTGTGCCATCTCGCGAACCACTTCGCGATTCGGATAGGCTGACGATTTCGGATCGAACCCATTCGGAGCGCCGACAATGTAGAGCAGCGTGTAAATGTCACGAGCCATCCGCTGACGGTCGTATCGCGCCCACCACTCCATCGCCGTGGCTGTTGACGTCCGATCCGCATTATTCCCGGGAGATGGCAAGATATCCGACATCAGGACTGGGACCGCAATATCATGGTCATGAATCATCGCGGGAATCGTAATTGTCCCGATCGTGACACCGACTGTGTTCTCCATCGCCAAGATGTCTGGATGCGGCATCAGCGGGCGGAAGATCGGACAGCCGGTGTTATCAAAACCCACCAACAGCTTGTTGAGATTCAGTGGCTGTCGCCAGAGCTGGGCAGCTCCAGTGCCCGTATTTCCAGAGATAAGAGGCAAGGTCAGATCGTCTCGCCGATTATATCCCGGCCCATTCACTGAGTTCGAGTCTTCCATCGCCAGCAGAGCCCGGACCTCGGGTCGAATCGGGTCGTTGGCTAGGAAGACTGTCGTCCCCGATGCATTAAAATCGGGAGGGAAGAACAAACGAGTTCCAGTTGGCAAGCCAGTCGATGTCGAGAAAGCACCCGGCCACTCCGAGGTCTCCGTTCGCGTACCAGTCATCGCGTCATACTTGCTCGGCACGTACGACAGCTCGCTCAGATCCCAGCTGTCGGTGGTGAAGCGGCTGAGGGTTTGCGGGGCGGTGCGGGAGTAACGGAAGTTGAATGGGGCGAGAGCCTCGATGCGGGAGCCGGCCCCAATGCGCTGGTAGTCCGCACTCGACAGCTGGAGCTTCAGATTCTCCTCCGCGCGGAAGATATCGTCGTAGACGCGGTCGGGATTTGTGAGGCGGGTTTCGTCCTCTTCATCCACAACGCTGACAGTGCCTGCGGGAAACAATGCGGTCGTGAAAGGGGCCACGGGTGCGGGTCCGTAGGGCGTAATCGCCTCGACCGTGGGAACTGCACCAGGAGGAACAGTTCCTGACTGGGGGTACTCCCACTTGGTGAAATACTCTTTCCAAACCACTGGCGAACCTGCGGCGGGGGTCACTTGAACCCCGGTCGCTGAGTACACGCCCCCTCCGGTCCCCTTCGGGTCGATGGGATGCGACGCGTGAGGGATTGTGACATCGGC
The DNA here is from genome assembly GCA_043777375.1 of Planctomycetota bacterium. Taxonomy (GTDB): domain Bacteria; phylum Planctomycetota; class Planctomycetia; order Planctomycetales; family Planctomycetaceae; genus TH-plancto1. Next base: position 18,640 of record JAYWHX010000168.1, read on the forward strand.
CGAGCCTGCTGCCCCGCCATTGCCCCGTGGGTCATACTGAGTTTGGTAACGCCGTGCTCCGCCTTGATACCGCAAGTTATCGGTGGGGTTCGTGTCGAAATCGTCATCGACGCCGGTGATGCCCGCTCGGGGTGGAGTGCCGGTCCCGACAGAACTTTCCTCGCCGTAACGACCGGCCAGACGCGAACCACTGCGACTGGTCGGGCGACCGGTCGTCATGAATTCCCATTCCAAATTCGCCATCGCGAGAATCGAGAACGGGACGTTGCTGGGGAATCCCGTGTTAGCCGCATGTTCCGTCTGGGCTGTGATCAACTGCGAAGGGATCGTCAAACTGGCTGGATTCCCTGTCAGCGCTCGCAGCGGGTTGACTTCGCTCGGACTGGCCCCGGTGTTGGAGACTGAGAGCGGAGCAGTGTCGAACGTCGCTGCGTTCTCATCAGCGCCCTGCAGATTGCCGTGGGCGTTCACGTTAATCAGCGAGTCGGCATCGATGATGTGGTATGAGAACATCGGAACAAACTGGCGGCCATCGGCCATCTCGACAATATCCGCCCCCAGATCGATCCAGATTCCATCCGGCTCGCCGTCGCCGGTCAGGTCGACATCGAGGTCGTAGTTTGATCCAGCCGCATTCGAATACACGCCCATCTCGTTGAAAGTGCCATCGTTGTCAGAATCGACAAAGAATGGGAAGGGTTGGATGACTCGCGAGCGGTCACCGCTTTGAGCTGTCGTTGGATTGAAGAGGAATCGAACAGTTCCGTCCGGGTATTGGTTTCTGGAATGCGCCCGCATCACGAGTCGCTCAGTGGCTGCGTCTGTGTAGAGATTCTGGAATCCGCCGGACCGCTCGTTGGGAAACAAGTCGGGCCGATGAAACGATGGCACGCGGATACGAACCCCTTCGACGGTCACTTCGTAGGCCAGGAACAGATTATTGATGTCAGGATAGGTGTACTCAACATCCGGCTGGAATGGACGCAGCGCGTCGTTGGATGCGACCAATTGGCTAAAGGCATCCAGGCTTGGATCTGGTTGAGCAGCGGGGCCGAAGTTGATTCCGAATGCGGGATCGAGAACCCCATTCGGGATAATCACATCCTCACCAACGTCGAGCACTCCATCGCCATTCGTGTCCTCGGAGGGCAGCGTCGCATCAGCTGCGCCGTCGCCATCCATATCGAACAACGCGTAGTCCCCTGGACCAAAGAGGCCATCCGTATCGTTGTCGATGAACGGCAAAGCTGTAATTCCGTGCCCGTTGTGTGGCAACACATCCGTCGGCTGCGCTCCGTTAAGAGCGGGTTGAATGCGACCGATGACATGTGCCAAAATCGACTGAGTTGTCCCCGGGCTTCCATAGGTCAACCCCGGTGGAGCGGTGCTGGAAAAAGTATTTCCCGACCAAAACGGACTCATTGTGCGGGTCGCATCCGGACCGACGATCAGCTGGCGGTCGGCTTCGTCGAAATACCGCTCGGGGTTCAGTGTGTCATCGAACGGGTTGGTGGCGTAATTCTGGGCGGCCAGCTGCTCTTCCTGGACGAACTCGAAGAAGAAGACGCCGAGGAAAATCAGCAGGCTGAGCATCGCCAGCACGACGATAATCACAGCTCCGCCGCGGCGGTGGCCAGTGAGCGGCAAGGCGCTAGCCGCCGGCTCTGGTGCCCGCGAACGGTCAGGGGAGCCAGCGGCTAGCGCCGGGCCGCTCACGGAGGTCGGTCGAGGGTGATGTGTGTGATTTTGCATGAGATTCCCCTTTCAGAAAGGGACTCGGGGACGCCCCGAGGATTGGACAGGCTGAGCGCGGGGCGAACATCGCCGGGCGGATCAGGGGTGTCAATCAGGCTTATACGGATTGGCGAAAGAGTGGATGATCGAGAATTGGCGTGACACGCCCTCGATCGGATCGCGAACCCGAACGGTGATGCGGATTTTTTGAAGACCCACGCGGTTGTCGAACGCTTCCCACGTGACGCCGTTGTCGGTCACCCGTTGACCGGGAACCGTCGGCCACGCGGGAGGGATGTTGCCGGAGGTGCCGTAGTTTAAGCCGGCCGGCGCGTTGATATCCTCATAGTCGAGGAGACCGTTCAGGTTGATATCTTCACCAGGGTCAAGAGCGGAATCCCCGTCCGCGTCTTCCGTGTCCGAAAAGCTGTCTCCGTCGAGATCCTCGCCCGAGGCCACGCAGCGGTAGGCAATGCTGTAGGTGGTATCGTGCGGTCGAAAGACGAGGCCGCTGGCGGTGACATCAGCTGTATCAAGATCATTGTTGGTGTCGAGGGGACGGAAGACGACATCGGCCAATCGGTCAAACACCCCGTTCCCGTTCACATCTTCTCCACCATCAAATATCCCGTTGTGGTTCAAATCCTCTGAGCAGTGGTATAGCCGACTGGGATACCACATGTTGGCTCCCCGCACAGGGCTCGCTGGAGCAGCAGTATCCAGTACGCCATCCCCGTCGATATCCTCATCCGGATCAGCTGTGGAGTTCGAATTCGCATCGAGTTCCACGACCCGGTACTGGAGTGGTCGATAAGGTGGTTTGACGTTCAGGGGAAGCAGAGCATACGAAGCAAACGGAGTGGTCAGTGTCGCGTCGAGAGACCGAGATGCCTCGGTCCACATCTCGGGATGACCGGTGTCGAAGACGGGGTAGATGTCGAGAACACCGTTTCCGTTGGTGTCCTCCCCGCCATCCAGGAATCCATCGCGGTCCGTGTCTTCACTGGCGCGGGGGCCGTACTGGGAATTCAGACGCTGAGCAGCGTGAAAATAACCGGTTGGCAGGGTCGGCGACGCATGACCCAACTGGACGAAACCGCCAGCGATGTCCAGAAACCCATTCCCGTTGAGATCCTCACCCGGATTGAGAACACCGTTCTGATTGAAGTCCTCCACGAGCCCCTGATCCCAGACCTCGATGTCGAATGCTTCCACATTCGCCAGCAGCAGGTCTTCCGTCTCCCGTGAATTGAGCGTGTCTGGATCGCGGTAGGGGACGTTCAGCGACGACAACTCGTAGGGGCGAGTCGCAGCTGTGGGTGGAATGGCATAGCACCGGAGGTCGGCATCCAGCAGCGGATTCGTGCGAACACCCGGCCAGCCCCAGAGCCATGAACCCGTTTCCGCGTGCAGCGGTCGCCCCAGGAAGTTTCCGACAGCGTCGTACTCGACGGGAATCCCGCGAGCACGGATGATGGTCTGCTGAATCAAGTCCGTATTGGAAGGTGCTGGCGGGTTCGTGAAAGTCTGGTTGTTCGCTGAAATTCCAAACCCAAACCGCATCATCGAACAACCCAGTGACTCGGTCGACAATGTGATCGCCGCATTGGTCGGAATCGATGGCGAGAGTGGGTGATTTTGTAACGCATCGGTCCCCAGAAACCGTGTCGTGTCTGTCATGGCGTCGGTGATATCCGTGATCCGGCAATACGCGGAGTAGTCGTACGCCTTGTAATGGCTGGGCGTGGTGATCGAGTTGGCGGGGACGATCCGGCCGTTGAACTCGACGATCCCGTCTAAGACGCCGTTTCCATTAATGTCTTCACCGCCGTTCAAGATCCCATCCTCGTTGGTATCCTCGGGACGGCGAGAGGGCTGGGCGGACACGGTGCCGGGGATTCCGGTCAGGTCGATGTCGCGAACCAGCAGGACGCGGCGGTAGAGATTTCCACCGCGGACGAAATACACGATCTCCGCATCGCGGCTGGCACCGACTCCGTTGCCGGTATCTCCATCATCCAGGTCGGGCTGATTGGTGTAGTGAAAGGGTTGAGCCGGGTTGTTGGAATACTCTAGAACCCCATTGACCCACTGGGCCCGTCCGTAATACATCGATGGGTCGCGGTTGCGGGCGTCTTTAATGCTGGCGGTGAAGTGCAGCACATCGTCGACTGGGTTGTTCTGATCGTTCTCCGACAGGTAGAAGAACCCACGCTGCCACGCGCTGACCGGATCATCCTTCACCAGCGGCAGAATCCCCTGGCTCGAGTTCGGGGCCGAACGGAACGACCCCCGGTTCAGGTCGCCAATCAGCAGCGTGTTAACCAGCCGGGCCTTGCCATCGTTGCGGGCCACAGCCTGTTGATCACCCAAGCTGCCGATCGCAGCCACGTAGATCTGGGCGAACATCAACATCATCATCACGACCAATGTGGTCGCGACCAGCATCTCGATGAGCGTAAATCCGCCCCGAGCAGCTGCGATTGTCCGGCGGGGAGCAATGCGCTTTTTCATTGGGGGGTTTCCGGGGTGAAGACATGGACAACGCCGGGCATTAGGACGGCTTGGGCGTCCACGGTGCCGTTGATCTGGTAGTCCGTAAATGGATTGGCGTTCCCGGTCGTTCTGCTGCTGACCTTGACTTGGTCACTGAGGGTCATGATCGTGCGGACGTAGGCTCCAGCGGCGGCATCGGGCATATCAGTGCCATCGACCCGTTCTTCGTTGACTTCGATCTTCTGGATCTTGTACCAGTAGCCGAAAGAGGCATCGAAGATGTAGCTGCCTTCTCGAATACGCGGCGGGTCGGTGTTGGGATCGTAGGGCCAGCGGACCTTGGCAATGTTCGAGTCGAGGCGGCCATTGGGCAACATTGCATCTTCGCCCGCATCGATGGCACCATTGCCATTCAAATCCTCGGTCACACAGAACTCAGCGCGATATCCCTGCTCGTCCAGTGTTTCAAAGGACCGGTTGAAGACGATTGCGCATTCCGCGTTGAACTCACCACGCGGGCCAGAGTGAACCGACATCAACCAGCTGTAGCGTGAGGGAGATTGAATCTCGATCCGGGCCTGATCAAAGTCAGCGGGGACAAACCCAGCTGGCAGGGAGCCAGTGATCCTCAAGATCGAGGAACCGGCTGGCGTGTTGATCGGGCTGATCACCGGTAACACGACGACACGCGAGTTAAGCGTCGAGAGCAGGACCACTCGATGCAATGGCGACAGTGACGAATCAAAGACTGTGTCTGCCAATTTGGGCGGGAATTCGATCTGGACCGTTGTCGCTGTCGGCGTCGTCACGATGACTTCGGTGGCTTCGAGGACCTCACCCCAGGAATCCTGAAGCCGAAACACTCCGTCGGCGGAATCCGAACTGATCTGGGCATGAATCCGGTCGAGATAAGCCGTCGCTCCGGACGTGTCCCCCGGGTTGATTCTTCCAACCCTTACTTGATCAGCAGGGTCGGTCACGCGATACCAGCCCAGTGGGTCGACCATGTAGGCCGACCACTGCAGATTGGCGAGGTACGAACTGTGCCGGTACGGGTTCCACGCTAAACTGCCATCCGCTGCTGGCAGCGGCGACGGAGGAGCAGTTGCCGTGTTTTGGTAGCCTCCCAGATGAGTCGTCGGGGACCAGTTCGTCAGCACTTGAAACTCTGGAGACCTCGTCCCGCTGAATCGAGCGACCGCAGGAGCCGCAGGAACTCGAGAGCAGTAGAACAATTGGTTGGTATCCGGGAGCAACCGCCCCGCTGTTTTCGGCGTCACCCAACGACTGGGAAAAGGAGACGCGTCAGCATTGAATGGAGGTATCGCTGTAGTAGCGTGATAGTAAGGCGTGTTCTCACTCCACTCCGGTGCCCCGGTCCACAGCTGGGGGTGGGTGAGGAGGGTGTCTTTGATCGCCCCTTCGTAGAGCTTGGCGTTGGTCAGCTGGTTGGCCTTGATCGCCTTGATGATGGAGATCGGGAACAGGGTGAACACCGACGTGACGCCGACGGCCATGATCAGCAGGGCCATCAGCACTTCCACCAGGGTGGCCCCGGTGCGGTGCGATTGAACGTTCGTTGCGCGAGTGTTCCGCGCGAGTGGAGACATACGGTTCATCGATCTTCCCTCCCCTGTCGTGCCAAGGAGTAGGGGTCGTCCGCGTAGCCATAACCGGGTGCGGACACGTTGTAGGACGGACTGGTCGGGTCGGCCTCGCTGTCGTAGCCATTCACAGCTGAGATGTAGACCAGCCCGGTTTGCGGGATGATGCAAATCAGGCGGCGTTCGCTGGAGGGGTGGTCGGGACCGTAGCCATTTTCGAAATCGCCGGGGATCAGGAGTGGTGAGTAATTCACGCCGTACACGCCCCCGTTCGAGGTGCTGAGCATCGCCCGCATTCGGTCGACATCATCACGGGCGCACAGGTATAGATAGATCGGGCCCGAGCCGTTGAGCGGGCCGGTGACCGTTCCGTTCGGGGAGACGGGGATGTCGAACTGGACATCATCGAGAATGCCGTTGTTGCGACCCGAGCGAGATGGATTGCCATTCGGGTTCGAGTCTTCGGTCCCATCGAGGAGGCCGTTCTGGTTCAGGTCCTCGAAGTTTTCCCAAGCCGAAGGAGTCCGACTCGAAAACAAATCGACCACAGCTCCCGGCGGCAGATTGATCGGCTCCGTTTCGGGAAGTTCCTGCGGAGAAAGGCGAAGCAGGTAGGGGATGGCATGTGTGTTAGACAAACCAACCCCAGCGGGAGTGAAATCGGGGTAGACTTGCCATGTACCACCGGAGAGTGGTCCTGCAACAGGCTGGACCCAAGTGGCTCCATCGATCATTCCAACGATTTGGACAATGTTATTGTTAGGGTCATACCCCTCAGTTGCGATCGTATACCAGCGACCACCCGATGAATTTTCCGGAGTGGGGACTGGGAATGCTATTGAAGGTATGAATCCAGGGTTGTAGTTACGAATGAATACCTTCACTCCAGGCTTCAACTGCCCTTCATCCTGTAGATTCATCCATTCGCCAACTTGCTGGCAGACGAGTTGGACAACACCCGCACTGTTAATCTGCACTCGTAATGTACCATCATAGAGTTGGCTCTGCCCGACGTATTGCAGACCTGAGATTAGGCTAGGGTCTTGTTTGTCGCGGAGGAGGCGAATGCCGCGTGGTTCAGCGGACTTGGCAGCGCGGCTGCGGGCGCCGCCAATAGAAGCTGAGATCTGTCGCGAGGCCGAGGCCATTTTGTCGTGCTTGCTGTCGCGGAACGCAGACAGGGCGAGCGTGGCGAGGATCACAAAGATGGAGATCGAGACGAGCAATTCGATCAGCGAGAAGCCCGCCCGCGAAGTGGCCGCCACGGGTGAGCGGACTGGCGCTAGCCACCGGCTCCGCCGGGTGCGTGCCGCCTGACGAGTGCCGGCGGCTAGCGCCTGGCCGCTCACGGAATGGGCCGCGACAGTCCGCTGCTTCGTGGATGAGTCATGCAGTCTGAGCATTACTGTGGCCCTCGCTGCTGATTGGTAATGTTATCACCCAGAGCCTGACAGGCTTCTTCAGTGCCGATAACACGTGCCAAACGATCGGTATGACTTGTGCCGGACCTTCCATCTTCAGTGGGAAGATGCAGGCCAAGTTCACCATCTGACCCCGCTGAAACAACGAGAGGCATTGATGGTGTGTTCAAATCGTGAAACCATGCGGAGTTCATTCCCATTGCGGTATATTGGGCGGCAGCCGCAGGCTTTAGAAAAAAATCACTCGCAAGGGGACTACCAGCAGAGGTGTAGGGCACAGCATACACGTTCCAGCGTGTGATGCTCCGATTGATATCCAACGGATCGCGGTACATTCGATGAGATGCGATACTACCCGCAATAGGGCGGCGCTGAGGCAGAAGTGACGCATCCTTAACCGGGGGAATCGGCAGATTAGAAATTAACAATGATGCAGTCGGATACTCACGAACCATAGTTGCCGGTGGCGGTGGAAAGACGAGCGTCCCCCAATAGTTAACGCCGTCATCCTTCAGGAGTCGCGTCGGCCAGTTATAGAACTGGAGTGGCTGGCCCCAACCATCCAGAAACTCCAAGTTACCGTCTCCGTCAGTATCGCCGATCATATTGTCATCGATGCCGTCAATCTCAGCTGGAGGAAGTCCGAACACATCGCCTTCGGTTAAGGCGAGATACAACAATTCAGAACTCTCGGTCTTGGGGTCGTCTTTCGGGGTCGTGTATGTGGATGACGTCATCGACAGTCCTCCCAGGTTACGACTGACCCAGGAAGTGGGCTTCCTCGTGCCAATTGCGGGTATCCCGGAGTACATCCGATTCAGCAGGGGGGAGTCGTTTGCGATTCCATTATCCTCCTGTGGCACACCATCCTCGCCATACAAATCAGCGCGACGCTGTGGAAACATTGACTTGAACATCAACTTGCGCACAAAGACTTCCGCTTGCACTCGAGAGATCGGGGTGATGTTTCCTGGGGCAGCAGCGTACTTCGCAGTGAAGTCATCCACATTTGTCCGAAAGATTCGGCTGCTCTTCAAAGCTGGCAGTTCTGGGTCAGCCAAGAAAGCATTCGGGGTGATTTCGTTGAGTGCGTCGACTCGTTCGCGTACGGCGCCCGAGAGGATTTTCATCATGGCCTTGGTCGAGGCCTCGCGGGCGATTTCCCCGGACTTACCTAGGACCACAAACGACAGGGTCGACAACAGCGCGATGATGGCCATCACGACCAGCATCTCCACCAGCGAGAAGCCCGCGCGGGAGTGTTGTGTGTCGCTGGTGGTGATGTGTGATCGCATGAGGAAGGCTCCCGAGTCGATGTTCGCCAGAGTCAGAGATTGGCCCCGCACCGGTTCCCACCGGTCGCACCGACTTAGTTCAACACGCCGCCCTTGAAGTTGGTAATGTTGTCCCGCTCGAAGTATCGCTCGGGGCGAGGTTCGAGGAGTTCCATATTGGTGCTGAGAACTCCACCCCAACCGTACTCGCCATCCGCTCCCGGAGAGATCAGCTGGGATGTCTTGGGGTTGAATGCCTCCGCAGCTGTGAATTTCGCGGCAGGAGCTGGATAGGCTGGCGTGGGTGAGGACGGGTAGTCTGATTCGGAGTACCTGCGATAGACGAAGGAGAAGCGAGTCGGGACGGTCGCGTATTCGTTGTAGACCGTGGCCGGTGGCGACAATTGAACGTCGACATCACGGTATCCCTTACCGCCATAGCTGCTGGCGTAGAGAATTGGGTTTCGTTGACCGGGCAGCGAGTCAATGTATTCCGGGAACCCTTCGGGGTCTGACGCTGACGCAGCATCTCGATTCACAACTCGCGCGTTATCGAATTCATAGAAAGGACCGGATCGGGCACCACCACGGGCGAACGGATTGACGGGGCTGGCCGAGAACCCCAAGGGAGTCCAAGCTGTCACGGCATTTCCGGGAGTGCCGATGACGGTTCCCGATTTATCGACAATGTTGGTTCCGTTCACGCCGCCCAAGAAGAACACCAGGCACTCGGCCCCATTCAACGTGATTGTGTCTGCTTGATCCCCGTCTCCGTTAATATCGCGGTCGATAGAGAAGCTGAAGTCGGGCCACATCTGGCGGACCAATGACCGGCTGCGTGCGGCGATGGCCGCAGCCAGAGGGGGCGCAGATGTCGTCCAGTCGGTACCGTCCTCATACAACGTGACACTACTCGGTGGCTCGATGCCGAATTTAGTCTTGAAGTCGAGGATGCCTTTTTCGAGGTTCTTGAACTCAACAGTGACGGTCGCGTTGCGGACGGTCCCCATCGCTCCGCGAACGCCCGACAGGATCAGGGCCATCAGGATCGCGATGATCACGATGACGACCATCAACTCGATCAGCGAGAACGCGTGTCGCAGGGAGCGGCGGGAGACGGGCCGGCGGATGTTCCGGTTGGGCGACAGCGTGTTGAGTTGCATGATGGGGACTCCTGCGATGTCGGCCGAGGGGCCACGGTGAACAACGGGCATTTCGGTTCCTGCCGAGTGTTGCATTTTGCAGCACCCGGCGTTTCACTCTGTCTGTCTCAGCGGAACGGGTGAAGCGGTTTGCCTCGTTTCGCTGTCTCATTCCGGCCTGATCACATGTAACGCACCTCTTGTGCCAGAGGGCGAAATTGTGGAGGGCACTCGTCTCTCATTCGGTCAGCGGCTGAAAATGTCAACGTAGCGGAAGTCGTTAGACTTTCGACGACAAGAATCTCTCGGTGAGCGGCGAAACTCTGACGAGTTCCGCTACGGGAGATTCTTTGTCTCGTCTCACCTACGACAGAGCGTTGAGGAGTTTGACGAGTGGAAGGAACAACGCGATCACGATGAAACCGACGATAATGCCGAGCACAACTGTCATGATCGGCTCCAGCAGATTCACCAGACCTTCGATCAGGACCGACACTTCTTCCTCATACACGTCGGCGACCTTGTAGAGCATGTTGTCGAGGGCACCGGTCTCCTCTCCCACGTCAACCATGTTCACGACCATGTCGTCCGTGATGCGGGTTTCCTTCAGCGGCACAGCCATCGTCTCGCCTTCGCGGATCGATGACTGGATATGCTCGAACGCCTTGCGGAACACTTCGTTTCCAGCTGTATCGCGGGCGATCGCCAGGGCTTCCAGAATCGGTACTCCCGAGGCAATCAATGTTCCCAGAGTCCGGGCGGTGCGGGCGACCGTGGATTTTGAGATAATCGCCCCCAGTAGAGGCACCTTGAGCGCAATGCGGTCCATGATATAGGCCCCCGTTTTATTTTTCTTGATGATTTTAATCATCAAGATAATCCCAATCGGGATGGTGGGGATCAGATACCAGTAGGCCACGACGACGTTGCTCATGTCAATGAGCAAGACCGTGACTTCGGGCAGCTCGACATCGAAGCCTTCGAAGATCGTTTTGAACTTTGGGATGATGAAGTACATGATCCCGCCCACGATCACACCGGCCACCAACAGCACAGCTGCGGGGTAGATCATGGCCCCTTGGACTTTGCGTTTGAGGCTTTGCGACTTTTCCTTGAACTCGGCCAGACGCTGGAGAATGACTTCCAGGGCTCCGCCGGCTTCCCCGGCTTTGACCATGTTCACGTAGAGGTTGTCGAAGGCTTTGGGCTGTTTCGACATCGCCTCGGAGAGGGTGTTACCAGATTCGACGTCCTCGATGACGCCGATGAGTGAGTTCTTGAGCGGGCCGGGCTTGGCCTGTGTTTCGAGGATGCGGAGGCTGCGAAGAATCGGCAGTCCGGCGTCTTGCAGAGTCGAGAGCTGGCGTGTGAAAGTACACAGCTGTTTTGGCTTAACGCCGCCAAACGAAAAACCCTTTTTCTTGCGGGGGCCTTTGATTTCCTTGGTCTTGGTGGCGTCTTTCTTTTTGCCCTTGTTCTTCTCAGTAATTTTGGTGACGAAGAAGCCCTTTTCGCGGATCTTCGTTTGGGCTTCGGCTTCGGACCCGGCGTCGATGGAGTCTTTGACTTCCAGACCGGAATTGTCCATTGCCTCGTACTGGTATGTCGCCATGTCTGTACTCCTCGAATCGAGGCCTGCTGCTCAGAATTGAGTGGTGCGGGTCGTGTGTGTCACCGAGAGATTGTCGTCAGAGATTTTCACTGTGGGGAATCACCAGAGGTGTGTCCCAGTGTTCGGAGTTTTTCGGAATCGGTCAAGCATCGCCCTCTTCCATGACGGTTTCGCGGACCACTTCGTCAATGGTCGAGACACCGTCAAAGATCAACTTGAGGCCCGATTCCCGCAGTGTGGTCATCCCCTGGCTGCGGGCCAGGTTTCGCATGTCGTCGACCGAGGCATCCGCGGAAACCATATCCCGGATGTCGTCGTTCATGTCGAGCAACTCGTAGATCCCGCAACGTCCCTTGTAGCCCGAGTTGTTACAGCGCTGGCAGCCCTTGCCGTAGTAGAACTTGTACTGCCGGGCCTTTTCAATCGGCAGTTGAAGTTCCATCAGCAGTTCATCCGAGGGATCGAACTGAGTGCGGCACTGCACGCAAATCTTGCGCACCAGACGCTGAGCGAGAATCGCTTCGACAGTGGCTGTGATCAGGAAGGTGGGCACCCCCATGTCGCGCAAGCGAGTGATGGCTGACGGGGCGTCATTGGTATGCAGGGTGCTGAACACCAAGTGGCCGGTCAGCGAGCTTTGTACGGCGATTTCGGCGGTTTCGTAGTCGCGGATTTCCCCGACCAGAATGATGTCGGGGTCGTGCCGAAGAATGGCTCGCAAGGCAGCTGCAAAGGTGACCCCGATGTCGGAGTTGATTGGAATTTGCACGATGCCGTCGATGTCGTACTCGATCGGATCTTCGGTCGTGATGATCTTGGTTTCAATGTCGTTGAGTTCGTTCAACGCGGAGTACAGCGTTGTCGTCTTGCCCGATCCCGTGGGGCCGGTGACGAGGACAATTCCGTGCGGACGGTGAATCGTCTTGCGGAAGTTCGAGAGGATCGTGGGGTCCATCCCGATCTTGTTGAGGTCCAGCTGAACCACGGTGCGGTCCAGCACTCGCATAACCACCGATTCGCCAAACATTGTGGGCAATACGCTGACTCGCAGGTCGACCGGGCTACCACCGACGTTCAGCTCGATACGTCCGTCCTGCGGCATGCGGCGTTCGGCGATGTCGAGGTTGGCCATGACCTTGACGCGGCTGACGATGGCATTAGCGAGATGGCGAGGAGGCGGGACCATTTCGTATAGCACGCCGTCCGCACGCACGCGAATTTTGAACTCATCTTCGAACGGTTCAAAGTGAATGTCGGACGCTTGATCCTTGATCGCCAGCAGCATCACCATGTTGAGCAGCTTGCGAATCGGGTGCGAGTCCATGAACTCGTCAGCGAGGTCAAAGGCCCCCTGCTTCCCCATCAAAGAGGCGTTCTCCGGTAGCTGCTCTAGCCCGGCGATCACGTCCTCAATACTGTCTTCTTTGGCGGCATAGTGTTTGATGATGGCCGCTTCGACAGCAGCGGGAGACGAGACTGCTCCCCGAACTTCCATGCCGATGAAGTTCCGCAAATCGTCCAGCGCCGCCAGATTTTGTGGATCAGCCATCGCGACAGTCAGCACGCCATCTCGCATTGAGATGGGCATGATCTTATAGACTTCTGCCATCGTGGATGGCACCAGATCGATCACCTTTGGCGGGATGTTCGTCTCCGCCAGGTTGACGACTGGCATGCCCCATTGTTCAGCCAGCGCTTCGGTCAGCTGCTCATTCGTGATCAGCCCGAGCTTGAGGGCGACTTGGCCCAGAATCTCTCCCGGACTCTGTTTCTGCTCTTCGAGCACGTCCCAGAGTTGGTCCTCGGAGAGATATCCGAGATCCACAAGAATCTGTCCCAGTCGACGTTGAGCCATGAGCAATCTGCCGATTCTTCAGTGCGAAAGAGGGGGAGGCCTCGGGGCCAAGGCCAGTACGCCAGTTCACTCAGCCCTCGTCATCATCATCGTCGTCATCATCCCCGCCGTTCTCGTCGAAGACTCCCTTCTTGGCGTTGTTGATCCGCATCTTCAGCTCGCCGGGATTATTCGATTTGAGGACCACGTCCTTCTCCTCGCACAACCCTTTCCGCCACAGGTCGAACAGCGCGTCATCCAACAGCTGCATGCCGTATTTGCGACCGGTTTGGATGGAAGAGTTGATGCGGTAGGACTTGGCCTCACGGATCAAGTTCGCGATGGCGGGGGTCACCACCAGCATCTCGTACGCAGCGACCACACCCTTGGGCTTGCGAGGCAACAGCGCTTGGCTCAGCACAGCGATGATGGATGAGGAGAGCTGGGTGCGAATCTGCTCCTGCTGGCTGGTCGGGAACACGTCAATGATGCGGTCGACGGTGCCCTGGGCACTCGATGTATGCAGCGTTCCGAACACCACGTGACCGGTTTCGGCAGCTGTAATGGCCGAAGAAATCGTTTCGAGGTCTCGCATTTCACCGACGAGGATCACGTCGGGGTCCATACGCAGAGCGCGTTTCAAAGCCTCGGGAAAATTCGGCACATCGACGCCGATCTCGCGCTGATTGATCGTCGATTTTTTGTGCTTGTGGTAATACTCGATGGGGTCTTCGAGAGTGATGATGTGATGGTCTTCATGATCATTGATATGGTTGATCATGCTGGCCAGCGAGGTCGTCTTACCGGAACCGGTTGGCCCCGTCACGAGGAACAGTCCGCGCGGCCGGTTGATCAGATCCGTGACAACGGTTGGCAAGCCCAACTGCTCGAACGTCAGGAATTCGTTGGGAATTCGCCGCAACACCAGGCCGATGTGGCCGCGCTGCTTGAACACGGCGACTCGGAAACGGGCCTTATCTCCAAAAGCGAAACCGAAGTCGGTCCCGCCCATCTCCTGCAACTCCTGCTGGTTACGCTCCGGAGTGATCGATTTCATGAGCGAGACCGTATCACCGGCCTCGAGCGATTTCGTGTCAAGCCGGACCATATGGCCGCCGACGCGTACCACGGGGGGCTGCCCGGTGGTGATATGGAGATCGCTCACCTTCTCTCGGACCACAGTCTCGAGGAGCTTGTCGATCTGCAAACGACGTTCTTCAACAGGATCGGCCATGCATGCCTCAGCGCGTGTCGCGTGGGTTCAGTGAACAAAAACAGTCGAATTGCGAGGGTGAACACCCAGTGGACGTCGAAATGGCGACACCTGATTGTTCGCCCGGACATCGCAACTCGTCCACCGGATTGCGGTTCCAACATCTTCCGTAGCAGAAGTCGTCAGACTTTTGCCGTCCGCGTGTTCGCCACAGCCAGAAGTCTTGAGACTTCTGCGACGGCACGCCGTCAGTGCCCACCACCCTGGAGCTTGTGAGCCTCGGTCAGGGTGGTGATCCCAGCCAATGCCTTATCCACGGCGTCCTCCACTAGTGTCCGCATTCCGAACAATCGCGCCTGACGGCGAATGTTTTGGGTCGGCTCACTGCGGAAGGCCATTTCCCGGATCGCCCCGTTCATCATCATCAATTCGAACACAGCCTTCCGCCCGCGATACCCCGACTGTTGGCAGTGGGCGCATCCCTTACCTCGCCGGAACTTAGCCGTGCTGATCTGTTCCTCAGTCAACTCGAACAGCGACAGCTCGTCCGGGCTGGGCTTGTACGAGTCACCACACTTCGGGCAGATGCTGCGCGCCAAACGCTGGGCCATGACCGCCATCACCGAGGATGCCACGAGGAATGGTTGCACTCCCATGTCGATCAAGCGTGTAATGGAACCGGGCGCATCGTTCGTGTGCAGCGTACTGAAAACCAAGTGTCCAGTCAAAGACGCCTGAATTGCCATCTCCGCCGTCTCGGTATCGCGGATTTCCCCCACTAGGATCACATTCGGGGCCTGCCGCAGCATCGCGCGGATGATGCGGCTGAAATTCAGGCCGATCGAGTGCCGCACTTCGCACTGATTAATCCCCGGCAGGTAGTATTCGACTGGGTCCTCAGCTGTGATGATTTTGCGGTCTGGGCGGTTCAGTTCACCCAAAGCACTGTACAGAGTCGTCGTCTTGCCGGAACCGGTGGGACCTGTCACCAGAAAGATTCCGTTGGGGCGTCGGATGATGTTTTGGAACTTGCGGTAGTTCTCTTCGCTGAACCCGAGGTTTCGGATACCGACCTTGATATTGTCGCGGTCCAGAATACGCATGACCATGGCTTGCCCATGATTCGTCGGCAGAACGCTGACGCGAAGGTCAAAGTCCTTGCCATTCACGCGAGTCTTGATCCGTCCGTCCTGCGGGCGGCGTTTTTCAGCGATGTCGATACGCCCCATGACTTTCAGGCGACTCATCAACGGAGCCAACAACCGCCGGGGCGGTGAATCTCGCTCGACTAGCACGCCGTCGATGCGGTAGCGAATCCGGACGCGGTCTTCGAACGGCTCCACATGGATATCGCTGGCCCGCATGTTCACCGCTTCGGTGATAATCAGGTTCACCAGCTTCACAATCGGCGAGCTTTCCGAGTCATCCGCCTGGGCCTTCGCCTCGCTCAACTCGGTCTCGGTAAAATCGATCGCCGTTTCCGTAAACTCTTGCAGCATCGAGTCCACCGACTCGGTCTCCGACTGCCCATAGTACCGATTGATGGCTGCCAGAATGGCCTCTTTTTGAGCCATCACCATGTCGACTTCGCGGGCCAGAATGAATCGCAGCTTTTCCACCAGCTCGAAGTTCATCGGGTCAACGACTGCCACTTTCAGCTTCTCGTCATTGACATCGACAGCGATGCAGATGTTCTCGCGGGCGACTGATTCCGGAATCAGCTCCACGATGTTATGGGTCAACTCGACTTCTTCGAGGTTGATAAACGTGAACCCGAACGCCTTGGCCTTGGCTTGCCCGATGCGCCCTTCGTCCACATACCCCAACTTCATCAGGGCATCTTCCGGGGTAATCCCCAGGCTGCTGGCCATGTCCTCAGCTTCACCCAGCTGATCTGCGCTGACGGTGCCGTCTTTGACGAACTGATCTAACCAGTTGCGGGCCATGGCTGACCTTTTGGAAAATCCCACTCCGCCACAGATCCCGAGGACGAATGCTCCCGGACGGCGAAGTGAATTGCTGTGGAACTGCGAGAGGGAGAACTCGATCCCGCGCTGTGGAACCCAGCGAGACAAGACCGAGCCAGTCGAGGTCACCCGCGCCGAGAGGTGTCCCCGTCTCCCTTATCCCCCGTTCGACACGTGGGAGTTGCGACAAAGACGAAACACCATCCCAGCCCCGATGACCGGTCGGGAAGAGTTTATGACTTGGGAAAACCGGATGATAGCGAGGGGCCGCTCAAACACGCCGGGAGATCAGGAATAGATGCACAGTCCCCCGGAACAATCCGACCCACGGTCATCCCATTCTATCCCCAGATTGCCCGCCGGTCAGACCTTTTTTGATTCCGTGATCGCACGCCGCTTGGCAGATACACAGGTCCTCACAGCCCTACAAGTGATTCACACGCCCGATAACTCGAGAGCGAAGGTCTGTGGAAAACAGGAGGAGCCAGTCGTCGGCGACGCTATTAGTGATGGTGTCGATGGCGGCATCGTTGTGGACGGTTCCGGGACGGACGACGTCGCTAATCAACCGGTAGGAGCCATTCAATCCGCCGGGTAGGGCACCAGTCAGGTGGTCGATGCGGGTGGAAACGGGGGTCGCCGAGGCCCACTCTTTTCGGATCGCCAACAGCGCAGCGGGATTCTTGTCGAAGTCGGTGGTGCCTCCGATCAACAGGTCACCTTGGCGGGCGCCCCTCAAGACATCGACACCAGCTCCACCGATCAGAAGGCTGCGTGAGCCATCGGCGGTCAGACTGTCGTTGCCATCGCCACCGACGAGCACGCCTCGCCCAAACAGGGTGTCATTACCCGCCTCGCCAAACATCAGATTCTCGCCCAAAGCACCGTACAGCTTGTCGTTACCAGCCCCCCCGTAGAGGGTGTCGAGGGAGCCATTTCCGTGGATCGTGTCATCGCCTTCGCCGCCGCGCAGCTGATCATGGCCACCACCGCCGGTCAGAGTGTCCTGGCCTGCATCGCCGTCAATCCAAGTGGGCAGTGTGATTCGACTTTCCACGGTGATGCGGTCGTTGCCTTCTCGTCCGGACACGACGATGCGCGAAGTCGGATAAAGCACGGGGCCGCGTACTCCGTTTCGTCGCACAACGACTCCATTATCCGATTTGGAGACCACAATCACATCGTTGCCACTGGTTCCGTTGATCAACAACATGGTCTGACCGGGGTGATCGGGATCAGCCACGACCTGCACACCGCTGGTCACGGAGGTTGCGACAAAGACCAAGTGGTCCTCGACCTCGCCATCCGCTGCTAGTCCCGTGGCGGCCAGGCCACCCGCAGTCGAGACACGGAAGCGAGCTGCGCGGCTGCCCGCTACGGCATTCGCGGGGACGGTGAACGAAACTGTGTTCGCCCCCGCGATAAGGGCCAATCCGCCCAACGGAGTGATCCGCTCATTGGCGTTGAAGACCCCATTTCCATTGAAGTCGATAAACGCATCCAGCTTCCCGGCCTGCGAAGCTGTCACCGTGACCGTGCCCCCCTGATTCGTGTACAGCACAGTGGGCAGCGAGACGCCGTCGTCCAGTTCATCGCTATTGGCCGCTGCGCCAGGAATGCCATTGAAGTCCTTCGAAACCCCGGCTCCTAGAAACAACGATCCGCCCGTCAGATGCCGCGCTCCATCGCTGAGTAAAGTCGTCCCGAACGAGTCCGGCAGATCACCAAAGTCCACGGGATCAAACTGGGAACCCACACGCACACGACCGCCACCGTCCGACAGGAATCTGGTGTAATAAGTTCCATGGACGGAGTCCAAAACGACTCGATCTTGAAGCCCCGAATCACGTGAGGCTCCGATTAGACTATTGAGGGCACTGACAACACCCCGAACCCCTTTGGTCCCGCTGCCCCACGCCACAGCTCCCGCGTACCGAGTCGCTCCTTGGAACCAGTGCTGCAATGTGACGATGTAATTGCCGTTACCGAGAGCTGTGACGCCAGACCCACCAACAAAGTCGCCTGATTTACTGCCAGCGAGGCTATTGGTCGCGCGGACGATACCGCTAATTCCGCTGGCCCCACTGCCCCAGGTCACTGCTCCCGCGTCAATCACGGCTCCGTTGTTCCAGAACGGGCTCGTGACAACGTAGTTTCCGTTACTGAGCAATGTGATACCTTCGCCCACAAAATCGTATGAAATGTTGCCTATTAAGCTATTTGCAGCGCTAATGACACCCGAGACGCCGCTGGTTCCGCTACCCCATGTCACGGCGCCCGCATCGACCGCCGTTCCATTGTCCCAACGCGAATTCTGGACAAGATAGTTACCGTTGCTTAAAGTCACGATCTTTTTAGAACTGGAGTCATCATTGGCTGTGCTACCCACTAAGCTGTTGATTACACTAACGACTCCAGAGATGCCAGCCGTTCCATTGCCCCACGTCACGGCACCCATTGCGCGGTTCCATCTGGGTGAATTCACAACGTAGTTGCCGTTGCTGAGTGGCGTCACGTCAGACGAGCCAATCAGGTCACCTCCTGCGCTGCCGACGAGACTATTGGCGGAGCTCACGAAACCCGAAATGCCAGTCGTTCCACTGCCCCAGGTCACCGCTCCGATTCCGCGGTTCCATCCGGGTGAATTCACAACGTAGTTACCGTTACTGAGTGGCGTCACGGAAGACGAGCCAATCAGGTCACCTCCTGCGCTACCGACGAGACTGTTGGCGGAGCTCACGAGACCTGAGATGCCAGTCGTTCCACTGCCCCATGTCACCGCTCCAGCTTCCCTGGCGGCACCATTGCTCCAGCCGGGTGAATTCACAACGTAGTTACCGTTACTGAGTGGCGTCACGTAAGACGAGCCAATCAGGTCACCCGCTGCGCTACCGACGAGACTGTTGGCGGAGCTCACGAGACCTGAGATGCCAGTCGTTCCACTGCCCCATGTCACTGCTCCAGCATTTTTGGCGGTTCCGTTGCTCCAGTTAAATGACACGACGACGTAGTTGCCGTTACTGAAAACCGAACTGTACCAGCCAACTTGATCGAATTGGTTTTCACCGACCAGACTATTGAAGGCACTCACAACTCCCGAGACGCCGCTGGTTCCGCTGCCCCATGTCGAGGCTCCCGCATGTGTAGCGGCTCCGTTGCTCCAATACGGGCTACTGACAACATAGTTGCCATTGCTAAGCAGCGCGACACCAGTTCCAATGACATTGTAGCCAACTCGGTCACCGGTTGTGCTGCCGACGAGGCTATTGGCGGCACTGATGGCTCCCGAGACACCGCTGGTCCCATTCCCCCAAGTGACAGCTCCCGCGTCGATGGCAGCTCCGTTGTCCCAGTCCGGAGAACTTACGAGATAATTACCGTTACTGAGGCGCGTGATATTTCCACTGCCCAAGTGGTCCTCCTGCGTACTCCCGACCAAACTGTTCGCAGCACCAAGCACCCCGAAGGTCGGCCTTGTCGCTGACATCCAAGTCACCGCACCAGTATCGGCCTCAGTGCCGTTGTCCCAATACGGACTCGACATGACGAGATTGCCATTGTTGAGGATAGTGAATAAACCGCTACCGACGCGGTCCCCCGCATGGCTGCCCACGAGACTATTGCTAGCTTGAACCTTCCCCCGAGTCCCCACTGCCCCATCTCCCCAAGTGACTGCCCCATACCCTCCAGCAATGGCGTTCCAATCTTGACTGAGCACTATATAATTACCGTTGTCGAGCACCTTGATACCGTTGCTGCTGACCCTGTCACCCAGAGAGCCAATCAAGCTATTCGCCGATCCGACCACACCGAACGTGCCTGTCGCCCCATTGCCCCAAGTGGCCGCACCGGAATCATCATCCGCGATTGAATCCGTTGGATTGTCCCACTCCGGGCTCGCCAAAACGAAGTTCCCGTTCGTCAGGGACTGTACGGAAAACCCAACGGAATCCCCAGGCGTGCTGCCAGTCAGGCTATTCGCCGCACTGACGACCCCGATCACTCCCGTGGCCCCATTCCCCCAGGTGGCCGCACCTCGGGTCGAGTTCCAATGGTAGCTCTTGGCCAAATAGTTTCCATTTCCCAGCGAAATCACTCCGCCAGCACCAATCTGGTCGCCCTCATGAGATCCGACGAGGCTATTTGTCTCGTTCACTTCTCCCGCTAAGCCGCTGACTCCACTGACCCAAGTTACGGCGCCAGCATCTACGACAGAGCCATTGTCCCACCTCAGACTCGTCACAACGAAATTCCCATTCCCCAGCAGCACGATGCGACTTGCGCCGACACTGTCGTACGCTTGGCTGCCAACCAAGCTATTCGCCGCGCTGACGACTCCGGAGACCCCAGTGGTTCCACTCCCCCACGTGACTGCACCGGCGTCAGCTGCAGAGCCGTTGTCCCAATACAGACTTTGAATAACGAAGTTTCCGTTTGCCAGCGCAAGAGCCCCGCCAACCCCAATAATGTCACCAGCATGCGACCCGCGCAGCGTACTGATCAGGGCCCCGGTCGCTCCATTAAACAGGTACACTGCCCCTGCATTGGACCCACCCGCATCGTCGAACGGCGACGTGACCACAACATTCCCGGTACTCAGCGGAACGACAGAGTCTCCAAACCGATTCCCTTCGTGCGGGTTCGGATCGACGAACTCTGCGAACGCCGTCAGCAGCGTTCGCTGCTCCAGCGCAGCTGTCATCGCCAACGTCCACTGCCTCCGCCGATTCACAGGCCGCTGCACAGAACGCCACTTCCCGACCACCCAGCTGCGAACAGTGTGCATGAACATAACGATCATCCGGAATAAAGGTGCAGGGGGATCTCTAAGGGAATCAAGCGACAGTGCGGCGGATCACCACGCAGCGAATCAGGACACCTGCCGCGAAACGCAGCAGCCGTTGACCTCGATTCGATCCGTGAGCTCGGTGATGCAGATGGAACGCATCTCTCATGCCTAATCTCAAGTGACACCATATCGAATGAGGATCTCGGTCGGAATCTTCATTCCCTGTGCGTACTATGTGATCGAGGGCTCCTTCGATCACTTTGCTCCGCTCGACTCCCTGGACATACCAGCTGCAATGCGTTTGAACCCCGGGATTCACTGATCATTGATTGGTTTCACATGTCTGCTGGTCTTCAAGCACTTCACAGAGAGGCCAGCGATGGGACTATTCGACAAACTACACGGAGAACTCGTCAATATCATCGAGTGGGTCGACCACTCGCGGGGTGGCCCCGGTTGATTCGCTTTAGAATCTACCGAGGTGGCATTGCCACAGGAAGTTTTTGTACCATGATCCCTCTTCGGGAGAACCTCTGGTGCCACTGGCACACCGGTAGGCTCAAAGCCGCCAACCGGTGCTACCCTGCTGGCCTGCCCCTCTGGTATGGACCATCACAACTCGCCTCCCTCACCTCCGTTACTCCCAGCGACCAGGACGACAACGTGATCGACGCCGAGTTTGAGCAGAAGAGATCGGAGAAATCCGAAAAGCCCTGGTGATCCAACTCGTGGCTTTTTGCGTTACCCTGTCACAGAGTGTCGGTCTCAGATCTCCGTTCCAAGCGAGAGCTTGGGGATGAGGGGTCCGATAATTCCGGCTGCTCAACACTTACGGGGAGAATCGTCATGCAAGAGATATTGGTGGCTATCCTTGCATGGTTAATGCCTACAGCTTATTCCGCTTATAAAAAGCGATGTGATGCAAAGACTTCTGTAAGCTTGGCGCGGAGCGAGGAAGTGCATAATTGGGGTTGGGATGGACAAACACTTCTCAAGAAACTTATCTCCCTCGACAAGAAAGTGATCGGCAGCACGCTCACAGACGAAAGAGAAGGCACCATACAGCAATGGGCACCAATTTTCACGGCACACCCGGACTGTTGGGTTCTGCTCGTCAAAGGCCCTCGGAAAATCATCGTCGGGTGGCGGGGTCAGGAGGCTTGGCGGATGGCCCCGACTGATGGGGGCGGTGGGCGAGCGGGTTGGCCAGAGTCGCGACGGGCGGGTTGCGTCTTCCCACGCCGGGGCCATCCGCTGCGCTACTGACCCCTCCACCCGCGTTTGCTCCCAGGAGTCGTGACTCACTGGCCGTTAAGTGAGTCGTTGAGCACGCGAGGCGAAGCAGAGCTTTGAGGATAGGCGTTCCCAAGCCGGAGCTTGGAATCGAGAGTATCGCGGTGTCTCAATCCGCCCCGACCACGGGTTCGCCGAATTGTAGTGCCAACAGATTCTGCTCAATCGTCTCGCAAATCTTCTCCAGTGGCAGGTCGTTGGTGTCCTCGCCGAAGGGGTCTTCGATCTCGACGCCGATCTCTTCGATGCCGAAGAGGATATACGCCACCACCAGCGTGACGGGAATCGTCACCAGACCGAAGCGGTTGACGAGCGCGAAGGGGAGTGTGAAGCAGTAGACCATCAGAGCTCGCCGCAGGTGAACAGCGTATGCAAATGGCAGCGGCGTCGAACGAATCCGCTCGCAGGCTCCGCAGTAACCGGTCAGCGATTGGACATTCTGGTCCATGCTTTGCAGCTGATGACTGTCGATGAGATCACTCTTCCGGGCCACTTGGATGAGGTCCGTGATCCGGCACAGGACGGCGAGCGGGACGTGATTCGAATTGAGGGCAGTTGTCGCCTCAGGTCCGGGGAGTTGCTTCTGCATCGGTCCCAGATCGGGAGTACCTCCCCGCAGTCGCGACATCGTGCTATAGGCAAATGCGATCGTCCAGAGGATCGTCTCATTCGCCAAGTCGCGATCTTTCGCCAGCCAAGACGCCGCCTGTCGCGCGAGATTGCGAGTCTCGTTGACGATCCCGCCCCACAGCTTCCGTCCCTCCCAGAACCGGTCGTACGACGCATTGGTCCGAAACACAAGCAGCAACCCCAGCGACGTTCCGATCAGGGAGTGAGCTGTCTCCGGGATCGCCAGATTGTCGAGCCAGTGGTCGCCGTAGAGATACAGCAGCGTGATGACAGTGGCCCAGATGACGCAGGCGGTGACGCGCCCGAGAATTTCGTGGACCAGCGACCCCTCAATGTCAAAGAGATGACTGGTCCAGTCGTGCGGATCGTAATTCGACATCGTCAGGCCGTTCGGAGGTCGTGTGCAGGGCGTCGAGGGAGTACGTGGGCTTTTGTCTGCGGCGTATCGTCTACATTCGGCTGTGGATTTCCAAGTCCTCCCCCACGGGAGTGCCTTTTGATTGGCGTCACAGGCGAACAGATGATTGCCACAAATGGCCGATCACTCTGTTGGGGGCAACCTCACATCAGATAAACTGAGGCTCCTGACATGCGAACCTATTGAGTGAGTTGCATGTCCCCGATGCGTTCGCACCTCAACCCAAGTTGTTTGCCACAGCATGTCCTCCGCACCCGAATGGCTCGAAATCAACTCCCAGTTTCGGATTCCACTGTCCGAACTCGAGTTCGCGTTCGCGCGCAGTTCGGGGCCGGGCGGGCAAAACGTGAACAAGGTCAGCTCCAAGGCTCAGCTGCGATGGCGACCGGGGGACTCGCTGTCGATTCCCGAAGAGCTGCGGTTTCGGGTCTTGACCAAGCTGGAACCACAGCTGACCGTGGACGGCGATTTGCTGGTCATTTCGCAGTTGTATCGAGATCAGCCGAGGAACAAGGACGACTGCTTGGAGAAGTTGCGGGCGATTGTGGTGGCCTCGCTGGTCGTGCCCAAGGCTCGCAAGAAATCGAAACCGTCGCGAGCGGCCAAGGCTCGCCGCCTGAAAGAGAAGAAGATCGGCTCCGCGAAGAAGGAACAGCGCCGCAGCCCAGGCGCGGACGACTGATCAAACTGTTCGTAGGACACACGCCTGTCTATTTTCGACGAGAGAGAATGCCTGTCAGGCGGGATCATTCGAGGGAATTTTGACCTCGCAAGATAGCCAACCGCCGTGCGAGGCTTAGAATGCATGCGTCGCCTGAGCCGGGACGGTTACCCGAGATCGCGACCCCCGGGAATACTCCAGCATGTCGACCGCCGCCCAGCTGTCCGAATTGAAGACTCAAATCCGCGAGCAGGCTCATGCCGCCCGGAAAGACCAGGCTGACAAGGACGGGGTCAGTCAGACGATCGTCGATCGTTTTATGCAACTGCCTGAGTATCAGTCGGCCAAGACAGTGATGTTTTACGTCGATGTCCGGACTGAAGTTCGCACCCGGCAGGCACTGCCGGCAGCTCTGGCCAGCGGCAAGCGAATTGTGATCCCGTACTGTGTGGATGGCGAATTGGAACTGTTCCATCTGGAGTCGATGGATGAACTGGAGTTGGGGATGTACCGCATCCTCGAACCGAAAGCGGAACTGCGAGGGATCGCCGCCAAGAACACTCCGGTCGAGGAACTCGATCTGGTGATGGTTCCCGGTGTCGCGTTCGACCGCCGGGGTGGCCGGACAGGCCATGGCAAGGGCTATTACGACAAGTTGTTGGAACACGCCCTCGCCAAGACCCCTCTGATCGCACTGGCCTTCGAATGTCAGCTGTTTCCGGAGATCCCGATGCAGGCTCACGACATCTTCATGGACAAGGTCGTGACGGAAGTGGCTGTGTACGACGGGCTGGGGCGCACGAAGTAGAGCGGGACTGGTTACGTTCTATGTCACCGGACTTACCGAGTCTCGGTGATTCGTTCCAAGTTCGACTTGGCGAGAGTTCGACGCCAGCCATGCGACTTGTCGCGATGTGCACAAACATACAAAACAGCACCGGACTCGAAGAATCCGGTGGCTTTACTCTGAGGCTGCAGATACGGATTCGATGCCGTTCTACGAACCCGAATTACTCGAGAACGAGCGGTGCGAACGGGCTGACGCGGAACATCTTGTCCGCGACAACCTTCTTGTCCACGTCAGTCTTGGCTTCGGCGTATAAGAGGCGCAGCTTCTTGATCTTCACCTTGCGAGTTCGCTGGCGAGCCAATTCACGCTGACGTTCAATTCGACCCATGGTCAGTCACACTAACAACTTCGGACGAACTCGCCAGCAGCAGCCCCAATGGCTGAAGGTGACGGACCGGGAAGGATAACGGCCAGCAGGCGGGAAGTCAAACGGGGGAACGAATCATCACTCGCCGAGCCCTGTGCCCTGTTTCCCGATGCGACCACCCGACATGATACGTCGATGCCACACGCCTTCTGGAGCGGGGGCGATTCGAGAGTGTTCTTCATGTCCTATCGATCTTTGAAACGTCTGTTCGGTGAAACTAGCCTGGAGCGCAAGTGCCGCTTCCTCCTGGGCAGTTCTTTGATCATCCTGATCTCGGGCAGCTTCTACTGGTACTCCCAGCGAAATCTGATCGTGATTGAAGCGCAATACCGGCAGCGCGCTCAGCTGTTGATCTCACAGAATCTACAGACAACTCATTGGACCGAGAGTGCAACGAACTCTCTGACGGAGAAGGAGGAGATCAAGAATGCCGGGGAGGAGATTCTGTCGCTGGCCAAGGACCTGAAGCCAGAGGTCTTGCGAGAATTCAACTGGAAGCTGTTTGCCGCTCGTCCAGATCAGGCGTCATCGGAGGATCGTCCCGGTGAAGAAGCGGAGAACGAAGCACTCCGGCAGTTGAAGAAGGGGGATCCGTACTTCGTCTATGACGACACAGAGAATGAGAACACCGACCTGCATACCCGTCAGTATTTTGAACCCGTTCGAGCCGGGCAATCGTGCCTCACCTGTCATGGGAACGCTGAGCAACGGGCCAAGCGAACGCTGATCCGTGTGAAGGAATCCCAACTGCTGGACTTCCAGCTGGGTGAACTGATGGCTGTCGCGAAGTTGACGTTTCCGTTACGAGACACGCAACAGGAAATCGCTCGCAATAACGCATTGCTGATCACACTGGCGCTGGTGACTGGGTTCCTCGCCATGACGGTGTCTTATCTGATTGTCCGTTACATCATCGTGAAGCCTGTCTTGCACTTGAAGGATGTGTCAGATGCCGTTGCTCACGGAGATCTGGACCAGAGGGCTGACATTCGGACTGGCGACGAATTCGAGGAACTGAGCCATGCCTACAACCGCATGCTACGGCATCTAGTGACGACACAGGACGAGTTGCGGACTGTGAATTCGAGCCTGGATGGTAAGGTCGAGGAACTGGCTCGGGCGAACCTGAGCTTGCACGAAATGAACAAGCTGAAGAATGATTTCCTGGCGACGATGAGTCACGAATTACGGACGCCGCTGAACAGCATTCTGGGGTTCAGCGATGTGCTTTCGGGGGCTGAGGGTCTGAACGATCGGCAGAAGAAATACGTCGGCAATATCCAAACCTCGGGTCGTCATCTGTTGAGTCTCATTAACGATATTCTCGATCTGGCCAAGATCGAGGCGGGCAAGATGGAATTGCACCCGTCCGAGTTTGCGGTCGCTGATCTGGTGGAGCGAATGTCGGGCGTGATGGCCCCTCTTGCCGAGCGCAAGAACATCGAGCTGACGACCCATGTCGACAACGATCTGCCCATCGCGAGGCAAGATGCCGGAAAGCTCCAGCAGATCCTGTATAACCTACTCTCGAACGCAGTGAAATTCACTCCTGACGGTGGCCGTGTAAAGGTGCTGGCCATGCGGCACGGTACAGACCGCATGGATCTGGTCGTGGCGGATACCGGGATTGGGATTCCACTGGAAGACCAGACGGTGATCTTCCAGAAATTTCGTCAGGGGCGCGCCCTGCCGGGTCAACAGGAGGGCGCGATGACTCGCGAGTTCGAAGGGACTGGCCTTGGACTGTCGATCGTCAAGGAGTTGTCCCGACTGCTGGGAGGCGAAGTGATCCTGGAAAGCGAATTCGGAAAGGGTAGCACTTTCACACTGCGTGTTCCCTTGGAGCTCGAATCGAAACTCGATTCGGTGGAGTCGGATTCATCGACGCTGCCGCTGGAACTCCGCCGCGTTCGCATGGCCTCGATGGGTCTCACTTTGGAGAAAAATGGGAGTGAACCCAGCGAGCTTCTGACGTAATCTGAATAAGAACTCCAGATCAGTGCTTCATGCGTGAAGGTCGACTGAGTCTGGAACACTAAACTTCGCGAATCTCCAAGAGTAAATGCCTCCCTGCTGAAGAGAAAGTGGAAGGGAATCCGCATCGAAACCAGAGTCATTCGTCAGTGATCGACAGCCTAATGTCAATCCTCCAGAAGGTGTCACGCAGAGACGCAGGGGGCGCAGAGAGGAGGAGGAGGAGCAAGCTTCGTGATTTCTCTGCACTGCACTGCCAACGTGTCTCATTCTCTCAGGCTGAGAGAATTTTTCAGATGGCGAGTTCTTGGAGCTTGGTGCTACTGGCGTGGCGGGCGGCGAGGAAGGCGAGGAGCAGGCGGCGGCCTTGGGCGGAGAGTTGATCGCGGTGGGTGCCTTTCACGCGGTCGATCAGGTGGTGGTCGCGAAACAGGCGGAGCAGGCGGCTGATCTTCCCGGATTGGCGGCGGCGTTCGGTCGGGTCGGTGGTCGAGGGGAACAGGGCCGGTCGCAGGTCGCGGTTGCGGAAGCCGTTGATGGCGAACTCTCCGCGGAGCAGGTGTTGGGCGATGTGGGCGTCTTCGCCGACGAGTGGGTGCAGGCCACGGCTGCGATGGCCGTTCTTGGTCACGGCGATGGACACGTCATCGAGGGCGGCTCCCAGCGGCACCGAGGTTTCCACGGCGGCGAGTGATTCCAGGTAGCGCGTGTTGGCCGCCTGCGAGATTGACGCGCGGCGGGGCAGGTCGACCACACCTTTGCGGAGACGCAGGAGTTTCTTCGGACCGGCGGGATCGGCTTCGCTGGCTCGATGCACGCGGAAATCATGGGCGTCGTTGATCGTGGTTTCCACGCGCAGCACGGAGCCCTGCTTGTCGTACATCTTGATCGAGTTGGCGTTCAGGCGATGCTTGATCCGCACGCCTTCGGGTCCTCTGCGCCTCTGCGTGACACATTTTCCTCGAATGGCTGAAGTCTCTCTCAACGCAGAACTCAAACTCCGTGAGCGTGAAATTTAAGGCGACTGACGGTCAGTCGTGGTCTAGCGCGAATCGTCATCAACCGGCCATTTCGCGCCGTCTTCAATCCATGACTTCAGCTGCATGATTTGCTTCTCCGACAGCCGGTCTCCCTTGGGAGGCATGACCAGCTCTGCGTCGTCACTCTCCACGCGTTTGAGGAGGTGTCCACTCGCGGAATCCCCAGGAACAATCGCAGCCCCCGAATCTCCACCAGCGAGCGCCTCTTGCCGACGATCTAATCGCAACCCCGACTCCTGCTTGTCGGGGCCATGACAGCTGTAGCATTGCTTCTTAAAGATCGGGAGGATCTCTGTTTTGAAGTCGATCGTATCAGCCGCCAGCGCCCACGAAGTCACGACTCCGAAGACCACAGCTGGAACGAAACCTTGGACCAGGAATCGGACAGTGAATTCAGGTGGGACGGTCCTGAGCGTGTGCATCTCGACTCCTGTGCAATCGCCGACCACACTACTCCATCACCAGCGGCAAGAAGCGGTCGCAGCCAGCGACGATTAAGCTGTCCTCCAACATATCACGGCGCTCGTCCTCGTTGAAACCGTGGAGGCCGGAGTACAGTGCATTGCCGAGAACCAACACCGCGACCTCTACGACACGGAGTGGCAAACGGTGTTCACTGAGGTCGGCGTAGATCTCGTGTTCGCTCAGGATCTCGCCGAATTTGTGTCCACGAAAGGTCAACACAATGCCGCGTAGATTGGGAATCCAGTCATAGTCAAATGGCCCATACTCCAAGCGCCGATGGGTCACCCAGATGCGGGTGTCCTCAATGCGAACGCCATGTGTGCGGAGATATGACATGCCAGCCGTTGTGTCGGAGAGAGTCAATCCAGACCGCACGATTGCGGGCCAGATCATCAACCCTACGCGACAAGCGGGCGGCACTCAAGGGCAGAGTTTGAGGGTTCTTGAAACTGTCGTGCTCAATGCACGAAATTGCCGACAGAGACTTGCGTCAGCTGCTCTGTCTGGTTCCGTTTTTCCAAACCGTTCTCTGTTGAGCCAGTTTGATTGAAGAAGCTGCAAGCCTCCGAAGCGAGCCGGGAGTTTTGTCCAAACTGGAATTTCATCCCTGCTCTGAGTGAGCGTCGGCAAGTTACGGAATCAGAAAGATAATCCCCGTATAGGTCGCGGCAGCTGCGACAGCAGCACGCCCGTTGATTGGCACTGCGAGATGGCGTTTCGGCGCACACTCGCCTGGGCGATAGTGCCCCAGAGGGCTTTCGGCCTTCCACACAGGGTCAAGTGCAATCGAATACGGAAGCGCAACGACCTGAGCACCGAATTTGCCGACCGACACAAACGGCTGAACGACATCGGAGAACGAGTGCCCACTCCGTTCGAGTCCCGGGTTCTCAAAGTACAGCGGGTTGTGCGTGACGTTCGAAGCATGCCAGTAAACTGGAACGATCGAGCCATGTCTCTCCAGCGATCCATGCAACAGCAGACCCGACTCGACGGGACACTGCTTGTAGGTTTTGGTCGGATCGGCATTCGCTGGACGCGGGCAGAGTGTATCGTTCGGATCCCCCCCCTCGAGATCGTAGTCGTAAAACGGTTGGATATCGCGAATCGTCTTGAGCTGGTGAATCGGGTCAGCTTCGGGCGTGAGAGCGATCCCTGCGTCGGGCTCGGGCTCTGGCAATGAGGCTTCCGCAGGCGGAAGTTCACTAGTCGCTCTCGGTGCCGGTGCATCTTCGGTCGGAACTTCTGCCACCTGAATTGGGAATGACAAAACTGGCAGTTCGGGAGAGGCTCCTAGCTCCGTCTCGATCAGTATGGCGCTCGGAGCGGGGCTGTCAGACTCGATATCAGAGAACGGTGCGACCACCAAATCCAGATCGTCCTCGAATGGCCAATGAGGCAGTGGAATCTCTTCCCTCTCGCGAGGAGTCCCCACACGGGTTTCCAGCTCGACCTCGCCAAACGAACCCGCATGCGGCATGGGTTCGCCGGGGTCAGCTGGTGGCTTGGCACTGGGGGGAGCGAACGCCTGACGATCGACATCGGGTGCCAGATCAAGCGGAGCTGGAACGGGAGAAACGACCCACGGTTCTTCGGTGGTCGATCCGTTGACCACTGGTAATTCTTCCGTCGGAATTGGAGTGGCTTGCCCAGTCGAAGGGGTGGGTTTCAGCTGGGGGGCGTCAGCGGGTGGAGTCAGGGGTGCGACGTCCGGCGCGGGGACCCACTCACCGCGTAATTCGCGCCAGCGTGTCCGCGCTGATCGCTGCTTCAGGCGTTCGAGTGGCTTTCCGACCTCCCGATCGTTGGCGGGGATTGCTCCCGAGACAAACAGGCACAACGCCCCTGCCAGGCACCGCTTCCAAAGCGCGCGGTGATTAGACCTGGTCGCTTTGGGCTGTGCTGTAGTTCGGTGATTCTTGAGTGATGGCGATGTCATGCGGGTGGTTCTCCCTTACCGATGCCGCGGTGATCTTCAGGAACTTCGGTTTGGTCCGCAGTTCCTCGATCGTGTTCACGCCCAAGTACCCCATTCCCGCCCGCAAACCGCCGACCAACTGGTACAGCAGATTCGGGAGAGGGCCTTTGTAGGGGACACGTCCTTCGACCCCTTCAGGCACCAATTTTGGGCGTAGCTTGTCGTCTTCTCCGGAGAGCGATTGTCGGTAACGCTCGCTACTCCCCTTCACCATTGCGCCGAGTGATCCCATGCCGCGATACCGTTTGAAGGTTCGCCCCTGGAACAGAATCATCTCCCCCGGACTTTCGTCCACGCCGGCCAGCAAGCCGCCCAGCATGACCGAGTACGCTCCCGAAGCCAGCGCCTTCGTAATGTCGCCGCTATAACGGATGCCACCATCCGCGATCAACGGCACATCAGTTCCGATCAAACCCGCAGCGGCCTCGGAAATCGCGGTGAGCTGAGGCACACCGACTCCCGAAATGATGCGAGTGGTACAGATCGACCCGGGACCAATGCCGACCTTGACGGCATCCGCTCCGGCCTTCGCCAAGTCTCGGGCCCCCTCGGCGGTGGCCACGTTTCCGGCGATGATGTCAATCTGTGGCCATTGCCGTTTGAATTCCCGCACAGTCTCGATGACGTTGCGGGAATGTCCATGGGCACTGTCCACGACCAAGAAGTCGACACCCGATTGGATCAGAGCTGCTGCACGTTGAGTGTCATGCACCCCGACAGCTGCCCCAACCCGCAATCTCCCGCGCTGATCCTTGTTGGCTTTGGGATATCGCAGGTTCTTGTCGATGTCCTTGATCGTGATCAATCCCTTTAACTGATATAGATCGTCTACCAGCAGCAGTTTCTCGACCTTGTTTTCGCGGAGGATGCGTTCCGCGTCTTTCAGGCTCGTATCTTCACGGGCGGTGACAAGTTTGTCCTTCGTCATCACTTCATCGACCCGCATGTCACGGGATTCGAGGAAGCGGAGATCGCGCCGCGTGATAATCCCTTTCAGCTTCCCATTCTCCGTAATCGGAACACCGCCGATGTTCCGCTGCTCCATCAAATCGATGACCTCTTGCACCTTGGCATGGGGGGGCAAGCTGACCGGATCGACGATCACGCCGTTCTCGCTGCGCTTCACCCGTTCGACCTCGAGCGCCTGCCGCTCGACCGACATATTCTTGTGAATCACGCCGATCCCGCCTTCTTGGGACATGGCGATCGCCATATCGCTTTCGGTGACGGTGTCCATCGGACTCGACAGGATCGGAATGTTGATCGTGATGTTCCGTGTCAGACGGGTCGAGACATCGACCTCCGACGGCATCACCTCGCTGTAGGCCGGAACCAGCAGCACATCGTCAAAGGTCAGACCAGTGTCCAGGATGCGATCTTTCACGGATGACTCCCCCAATCAAGTGACGCGAATGCCTGCGAACTCTCACGGATGTTTTCCCGGCCTTCGAAATCCCATCGTCCCAGTGCCGGGTCGGAATACGAACTTGCCCAAGTCAACAACAAAGTGCGAGGTGCGGTCCAGCAGGACCGTTGGCGATTTGGCGTGCAGCTGCGCACGGCGAGGAACCTCGGAAAAACGAGGCTCGATGTTCCACAATCAACAACACAGGCTTCCATCGGTAGACTATACGGCGTGGATCACCGATCATCAATCAATCAGCTTGGATGGGAATTGTGTGGGTGGGGGTGTCCTCATTGCCGGTGAAGCCCGCCTCCTCCCTCTCCCCCACCATCCGTGTTGCCTTCAGCGAAGACTCGAAAGTAGTGGAGAGGGAGCCAGAACTTCGGGACACTGGCGTTCGGGATACCCACACTCTTCACGCAGTCCATCTCGTAACAACTACTCTCGTCGATGAGGTCCCGATGTCCGCAATCACTGCCAAACCTCGCTCTGCCAGGCCCGTCAAGAATGCCGCTGACTCGCAGTCTCTTTCGATCTTCGAAACTGCGATTGGCTGGTTCGGATTGCTGGGAGGCCAAGAGGGACTCTGCCGCATGGTGTTTGCCCACGCTTCACCCCGTGAGGCCAGAGAGGCACTCGGAGCCGCAGCCAGCGATGCCAAGGAATGCGACTGGTCTCCCCAGCTCCGGCAGAAGCTGGAGAACTATGCGTCGGGGAAAAAGGTCAGCTTCGGCAATGTCGAGATCGCTCGCCCACGACCGCTGACGGCATTCCAACAGCGGGTCGTCGAGATCGTGCAAGCGATTCCGCGCGGCGAGACGCTGACCTACGGCGAGGTCGCAACCCTCGCCGGTTCGCCCGGCGCAGCTCGCGCAGTGGGGACCGTGATGTCCACTAACCCGGTCCCAGTCATCGTCCCCTGTCACCGCGTCGTCGGGTCAGCAGGCTCTCTTGGCGGTTTCTCAGCTGCAGGTGGCGTTCGCACCAAGCGGTGGATGCTGGACTTGGAATCGGGGAAGAAGAGCGATGGAACACAGGATTAGCGGGCGACACAGATCGGCCAGAACTCGCTACGGTCCTTAAGTTTTCGATCAGCACTGCCGCTCTAAGACTTCTTGTGAATCAAGCGACTACGTGAGGAAGACTGATGCGACGATCTTTCATGGCCCTGCTTCTGTGCCTGTTCGGCTGGACCTCGTTGGCAACTGCAGCGGACCCACCGCGCAAGATCGTCTTGATCGCGGGCCCCAAGAGCCACGGGCCAGTCGGGAATGGGATTCATGATTACCCGTGGAGCGTGAAGCTGCTGAAGGTGATGCTCGACAATTCGAACATCACGGACTCGGTTCGGGTCGAGTCCCACCTCGACGGGTGGCCGAGCGATCCGCAGACACTCGATGACGCTGACACGATCATGGTGATCTCGGACGGGCGTGACGGCGACCTGTATGCGGAGGCTCCGCACTTTGGTTCTCCGGAACATGTGGCCCAGGTCCAGAAGCAGATCGATCGCGGCTGTGGGTTCCTGACGTTTCACTTCTCGACGTTCGCACCCGATCAGTATGCGACGCAGATCCTCGACTGGTCTGGCGGGTATTTCGACTGGGAGGAGAACGGCCAGAAGAAGTGGTATTCCGCCATACAGACACATGACACCCGGGTCGAGATCGCATCGCCGGAGCATGTACTCAGTCGCGGACTCAAACCGTTCTCGATGAATGAAGAGTTCTACTTCAATGTCCGGTTCCTGCCCGAGGGAGCTGATGCGGCGACCGTCAAAACCGCCACGCCGCTGCTCTCCGTTCCCGTTCTCCCCGGTCGTGAACCGGACGGAAAAGTCGTCGCATGGGCCAAAGAGCGTCCCAACGGCGGACGCGGCTTTGGCACCACGTGTGGACACTTCTATGAGAACTGGAAGGTCCAAGAATTCCGCACGCTGATCCTCAACGCCCTCGCCTGGACCGCACATGTCGATGTGCCAGTGGGCGGTGTCCAGTCCCGCGACTTCACCCATCAAGAGATCACAGCTGCGCTCTCCGGTATCACTGGCACAGACAAAGCCCAGCTGGATGAGCAGCCGATCCGTGTCTTGCTGATCACTGGGAACGAGGCCCACAAATGGCACAACTGGGAGAAGACCACTCCCGCCATCAAAGCTCAGCTGGAACTCGACCCGCGCGTGAAGGTCGATATTAGCACTGACATTGAAGCGGCCCTCACGAAAGACCTCGCCGGGCATGATGTGCTGGTCCAGAACAGCTACGCGAACTGGCACGATCCCAAATCGCTCAGCCCCGAGGCCCAGAAATCGTTTGTGGACTTTCTGCAAAACGGTGGCGGGCTGGTGGTGGTTCATTTTGCCAATGGAGCCTGGAACTTTTCATTACCGATGGCCGGCGAATCGGACTGGCCCGAGTATCGCAAGATCGTGCGGCGGGTGTGGAATCACAATGGACAGGGCGATGCCAAAAGTGGTCATGATGCGTTTGGTTCATTCGAGGTGGCAGTTACTTCACTGCCGCATGAGGTGACTTCCGGGCTGAAGAGCTTTGGCATCGTCGACGAGCTTTATTACCGCCAAGATGGCCCTGACCCGATCGAGCCTCTGATCACTGCGCACTCGAAAGACACCGGGCGAGATGAGCCGCTGGCCTGGGCCTACACCTACGGGAAGGGGCGGGTGTTTCAGACTCTGCTGGGGCATAGCGAGCGGACCTATGAATCGTTCGAAGCCAGTGAGATGTTACGACGCGCGACAGCGTGGAGTGCAAACCGCAAGGTGATTGCCTTCACCGCCGAGACAGCTCCACCGTGTGCTGCACCAGCTACAGTGAGTGAGGCTCCACCGGCTGCCGCACCTGTTCCGAAGCCCTCCGGCAAGCTTGTCCTTGTGGATGGGAAGTTCGGTCAGGCACTCGACGCCGCGCAAGGCGGGGCCTACTTCGCAGCGCACGCCGAGCATCACAATGCGACCGTCACCGTCGATCTGTGGACGAAGCTGACGGCGAAGGATGGCTTCAACATTCTCGTCGCCAGCGAGCCCAAGTCATCTCCCACGCACTGGGAGATGTACTCCTACGCCGGGTCGGGTGCGTTCAGCGTGTTCATGCCCGGACGAGGTGGCGAGTACAAGACCGATGTGAACATCGCGGATGGCGAGTGGCATCATGTCGCGATGATTTTCGAACCCGAGCGGCTGCGCCTGGGAGTCGATGGAAAGATCGCTCTCGATCGCCCGCTGCCTGCTGCGATTCCTTCCGCCGAAGCTGGCCCGGTTGGCATCGGACAGCTGGTCGAGGGGACCCTCGGCTGTCAGGGGCTGATCGACGAGTTGCGATTCACGCGAGGAGTCCGAGAGTTCAATTCCGTTCCCAGCGCAGCGCCTGCTCTCGATGAGCGCCAGCTGGCCACGACGCTCGGTCTGTGGCATTTCGACAAACTCGCAGGCGGGCGGTCACCGGATGAGTGCAAGCGCAAGCTCGAAGCGTTCGCTGAGCAGCCCACCCCCCCAGCTGCTCAGAGCCAGCGAACTCCGGAATCCGATCCCGATCATTGGGGCCGCAAGGTGGTCGGCTTCGACTGGACAGAGAAGAACTCCGTCGATGGTCGCTGGCAGGAGACCGAGATTGGGCGCTGGCTGGCGAGCATCGTCGGCTTGCCGAATGGAGCGGTTCGCAAGGGGTTATCGATCCGCGTGGGAGCCGAGCAGGACGCGGTCCTGTGCTACGACACCGAGCAGTGCGGATTACGGGCGATCTGGACGGGCGGGTTCATGAAATTCGACCCGGCTCGGTTTGGCATCATTGCTTCACCTCAGCCAGACGGCACGATTCAGCTCGCCCTCCCGGAAGGCCCCCAGTGGGGAAGATCGAAAGTCCAATACCGACGCATGTTCGCGCACGACCCACGTGTTGTCTTGGAGTACAGCGTCGATGGCACCGTGGTGCGTGAGTCGCCGTGGCGTGAAGCGGGGAATGCATTTACCCGCCAGTTCGAAGTCGCCGCTGGCGCTGCCCCGCTGGCGCTGACTCTGATGCCGGCAGGCATGGGCACCCTTGCGGCGCAAGACATCGCCGGACGCTCTTCAATCCTGCAAACCGATGAAGCGATGAAACGGCGTATCGTCCTCATCACCGAGGGTGATGCCTCGCCAGTCGCGCTGCAAATCATCGACAATACAGCCCAACTCCAGTTGCCACCTCGCGAACAATCGCTGCGGTTCAAGCTGCTCTACTCGACGAGTTTTGAAGACGACACGGCACACGTCACGTCACTTCTCGGACCAGTAAAATCCGAACCACTGACGGAACACCTGGCCCCTGGACCAGCGCGCTGGACCGAGAAGATTGCCACTCGCGGGGCGACGGGATTCACGGGAACTCACCCGTATGTCGTCGACACGTTGAGCCTGCCATTCGACAACCCATACAAGGCATTGCTGTTCACCACCGGAATCGATTTCCCCCCCGCTGGACCTGTCCACGACGGGATCGACCCACTGAATACGCTCTATGTCTGCACGCTGCACGGTGATGTCTGGCGAGTCTCCGGTGTCGATGGCGAGTTGCGTGAGTTGAATTGGAAGCGGTTCGCGACTGGGCTGTTTCAACCGCTGGGGTTAAAGATTGTCGACGGAGAGATCTACGTTCTCGGGCGTGACCAGATCACTCGTCTGAGAGATCGCGATGGCAATGGAGAAGCGGACGATTACGAGTGCTTCTCGAATCTTCATCAGACATCACCCGGCGGACATGACTATGTCACTTGCCTGGAGGTCGATGACGCGGGACGGTTCTATTTCGTACATGCGAATCAAGGGGCTGTCCGCGTCTCCGCTGATGGCCAGCAACTGGAAGTACTGGGCACGGGCCTGCGAAATCCAAACGGCATGGGGCTCGGGCCACAGGGACAGCTCACGGCGACTCCGCAAGAAGGCGAATGGACTCCCGGGACAGGTCTTTATGATGTGCAACCAGGGGACCACTTCGGCTATCAGGGCCCGCTTCCCCCACACAAGTTTGAACAACCCGTGATCGCGCTGCACGATCCGCTGCAGGCGATCGGAGTGCAGGCTCCGTTCGCCTGGATCCCTCGGCGTATCGATAACTCCAGCGGGGGGCAGGTCTGGGTGACGAGCGATCGTTGGGGGCCGCTTACGGGGGCCATGCTGCACCTCTCCTACGGGCAATGCACGATGATGCTGGTCATGCAGGAGCAAGTGAAATCGCCGGATGGCTCGACCGTGATGCAGGGCGGCACGATCCCGTTTCCATTCACATTCGATTCTGGAGTTTGTCGCGGGCGGTTCAGCCCGCATGATGGCCAGCTGTATGTCACGGGTCTACGTGGGTGGGTCAACTCGGCTGCTCAAGATGGATGCATTCAACGAGTCCGTTATACCGGCAAACAACCTTATTTGCCGACAGCTGTTCGCACCTACAAGAACGGAGTGGCCGTTCACTTTCCGGGGCTGTTGCTCGACGACGCAATCGATCAGGGGAACTACCGCATCGAGCGCTGGAACTATAAATACTCGTCGGTCTACGGATCGCAGGATTTCAAGTTGAGCAACCCGAACGAGCAGGGGCACGACGAGTTGACTGTGATTTCTGCGACCAAACTCGACCGGCATACGGTTTTCCTAGAGACTAGCGAAATGCTCCCGTGCAGCCAGCTGACAATTCGTTTCGCCTTAAACCTCGCCGTGCAAGAGGAGCCGATACGCAGCACGATTGCCTATACCATTCACCGAGTTCCCGACGAGCGGATTCCTGACACGCAGATCGAGCGACGGATTGCTTCCGGTGAGTTGCCGAAAGTCCTCTTGGAACGCTTGCGCCCCGGATTGAAAGAGACCTTTGTGCATGGAAAAACCCGCGATAGCCATGTCGTGCGGATGGCGACCAGCTCGTCCCCCCCACTGACGGCCACCTCGCCGTGGGTCACGACTGGCCCCACTCAGATTCTCAAGCAGGGCTGGCTGAAGGTTCCAGAGCGCGGCACGTACCGCTTCCGTCTCATCGGAACCAGTGACATCCGGATGCGAATCAACCGCCATCAAGAGATTCGAAAACGCCCGGACTTGCTGACCTCCGACGTGGCAGTGCTTGACCTGCATGCGGGGTACAACGAGATCCAGATCGATCATGGCACCCCGGCCCCTTCACTCGGGGAGCAAGGGGTCGGCCCTCACCTGCGGGTGTTGTGGTCGGGGCCAGAGTTCGCCGAGGAACCTCTGCCAGCAACGGCACTATTTCACGTGCATGACAAAGAGTTGGAAGATGGGCAGCTGGTCCGAGAAGGACGCGAGCTGTTCGAAACACTTCGCTGTGCCCGCTGCCACACGGCTCCGGCAGGAGTGCATGTGAAGGATGCCACGCGATGGAACTCGCCCGCGACGGCCGCTCCGCAACTCACCACGCTCGGGACGCGGTTGCAGAGCGATTGGGTGGGAGACCATCTGCTCGCTTCGATTCCAAAACCGGGCGATCCACCCACGGACTGGTCAGCCACGGGGCGCAGCATGCCCCAGCTGTTCGATGCGCAGCGCCCCGAGGACCAGCAGGCAGTCGCGGATCTCGTGGCGTACCTCACCGAGGGAGCGGGCAACCCAGCGCCACTGCGCCCCGCTGTCGCTGACGACGCGATTGTCGCACGCGGCCGGGCGTTGTACGAGGATCTTGGCTGCATCGCGTGCCACACACTTGATCGAAGGTCGCTCACCGAAGGGCCGGAGATCGGCCGCAACCGCAAGGCTCTCGATCAGGTTGCAGCGAAGTTCCACCCAGCTGCGTTGAAGGCATTTCTGATGGCTCCGCTGGCTCATCATGCAGCAACGCGGATGCCCGATTTCCGTCTGACCGACGAGGAGGCCACTGCGCTCGTGGCGCTGCTCGATCATGCACCACTGGCACAGCGTTCCGAAGTGCGCGCCGCTGGAAACGCCGTCGAGGGGGCCAAGCTGTATGCCTCTCGTGGGTGTGCCGCCTGCCACGGCACTCGCGAGGGAGCAGTCGCCGTAGTGCAACTGCGTCCTGCCCTCACGTTCCGAGACATCGAGAAGGGCTGCCTTGCGAAGACAGTGCCCGCGACCGCCCCGCGTTATGCCCTCTCCGATTCGCAGCGATTGGCACTGCATGAGTTCCTCGAACGACCCGGTGTCTCGACCGCTCCCGAATCACTCCCCGAACGGGCGGAGACGCTCATGACGCGCCTCAACTGTGCGGCCTGTCACGTCCGCGATTCACAAGCCAGCCCGCGCGCGGAACTCATCACCGAAGAAGGCGAAAGTGGACTGGCTCCCGAACAACTGCCCCAGCTGACTTGGGCCGGAGAGAAGCTGCACGAAGCATGGGTGGCCAAGTTGCTGAAGGGGGATTTGAAGGAGCGGCCCCGCCCGTGGCTCAAGGCGCGTATGCCAGCGTTTCCGGCATATGCCGAGGAGCTGGCAGCGGGGCTCGCGGCCCAGCATGGCATTCTGGATCGCGGCGAGCTCAGCGGTCCGACGCCAATCGCCCATGGAGCAGAGATCGGGGCGCGGCTGATGCAAAAAGACATGCTCGATTGCCGCCAGTGCCATGCGATTGGCAATGAGCCGCCGACCGGTGACGCAAAAACCCTGCTCGCACCGGGCGTGAATTTTACTTTGACCAAGGAGCGAATGCGGTACGATTTCTACAAGCTGTGGGTCCTCGATCCCCCCCGCTACGATATCGGGACGCGCATGCCAAAGCTGTCAGCTGATGGCAAGACCACGAAAATCCGACAAGTACTGGATGGCCACGCTCCGGCCCAGTTCGATGCGATCTGGGAGTTTCTGAAGTCGGTGAATTGAGTCGCAGCGAGTTAAAGTGGAGGAGCGTTCAGGGAACGGATGGCTTTCGAATCGGCCAGCTGTCACTTAGATTCACTCTGATCTCGCGACCGCCAACACGCCCAAACTGTGTCATCCCCTTACGATTGAGACTGTCATGAGAACTGTGTTTCACGGGCTGTTGGTTTTGGGGCTCATGGCTGGTGTTACGGCGCTGGCCGACAAGCCACTCGACCCGCTCGCACTGTTTGCGACCGAGTTCGTCGCCATCACTCCCGGACTAGGCACCTTTCCCGCTTCGTTCCGGATGGGGTCGGACGATGATTCCAGCACTCAACCAGTGCACGAGGTCAGGCTGTCCAGCTCCTTCCACATCGCCAAGTACGAGGTGCCGCAAAACCTGTACGAGCAGGTACTGGGAGTCAACCCCAGCAAGTGGAAGGGGCCACGCAACTCGGTCGAGATGCTGACTCCCGCCGAAGCTCAACAGTTCTGCGAAAAGGTGACCGAGCTGCTCCGCAGACGACAACTGATCGACGCAAACGAATTGATCCGCCTGCCGACGGAGATCGAATGGGAATACAGCTGTCGGGCGGGAACCACGACACGTTACAGCTTTGGAGACAAAGCCCAGGGTGAGGAGGGAGATGCGACGACGTTGCTCGACAAATACGGCTGGCATCATGGCAATGCTGCCGGGAACGATCCGCCGGTCGGAGCGCTCGCTCCGAATCCGTGGGGCTTGTATGACATGCACGGCTATCTCTCGGAAATCTGTAGTGACCCGTGGCGAGAAGACTACGCAGCGGAGACAAAAACCGCAGCCGACGGAGCGGTTGTAATGCGAAGTGGGTCGTGGAAGGACTCGCATCCGCATTTGTCGAGTGCCTCGCGGCAGAAATATGCGGCGAATGCCAAAGACGATGCCGTCGGGTTTCGTTGCGTGAAAGCGATCGTGAAGACGCCGTAGTTCCAAGCCAACTCGAGCCATTGGGGTTGTGTACTCTCAGAACTGGAGGGCGAAGCTCCTGCTGAGCCGCGAGCAAGGAACGACGTTTTCGGGCACGAGCGGCTCGGCAGGAGCCTCGCCCTCCCGGCCGCGGCAAACTCATAGTTCAGCTGTGACATTCGCCGTAGGATCACCCACCGATGGACAAGACAATCCCGAAGACCTACCGCGCCCGTTGGATCTGGAGTGCGGGCCGCTGGCTGGAGGGCGGACGTGTCACCGTAGCGGGACGACAGATCATCGCTGTGGGGGCTCAGCGGCAAACGGATGAGATCGATCTGGGTGATCAAGTCCTGCTTCCGGGTCTGGTGAACGCGCATACGCATCTGGAGTTCAGCGGTCTCGCTGCCCCCATACCGTACGACAAGACATTCGCGAGTTGGATTCGGAATGTCGTGAGTTGGCGGAAAGAGCAGACTGATCACACGGTGTCCGCCGCGATTGGTTTGGGACTGAGCGAATCGGCCCGCTGGGGTGTCACCACGCTTGGCGAAATCTCCACTCGATACTGGGATACTCCCACCGCGCTGGATCTGCCGAAATGTGACATCTCCCGCTCACCCTCACCCCACCCACAATTGGTCGTGTTTGACGAACTCCTCGGGCTGCAACCGGAAGCAACTCAAACTCAAATGGCCGATGCCTGTCGGCATGTGATGGTCGGTGCCACGCAGCCGTGGGAAGCGTCCCCCCCCGAGAGCGACTGGCAACCGAACTGGACTGCTGGACTGAGTCCGCATGCCCCGTACAGCATCAGCCGAGAACTTTTTTCGGAGACGATCAGCCTTGCGATAGTCGCCAGCTGCCCGCTAGCGATGCACCTCGCCGAGACTCGTGAAGAACTGGAGTTGCTGGCGAACGGGACCGGTCCGCTCGTTGAACTCTTCACGGAATGGGGGCTGTGGAAACCGGGACAGAGAGCGGCGTTTCGTTCCCCGCTCCAGGTGTTGCAACAACTCTCCGACTTGCCGCGCGTGCTGGTCATCCACGGCAACTACTTGACCTCCGAGGAGCTGGACTCCATCGCCGGGCGAGATCAATTTAGCGTCGTCTACTGCCCGCGAACGCACCGCTATTTTCGGCATGATCGCTACCCGCTGGCTGCGTTACTGGACCGCGGCATTCGAGTCGCCCTCGGGACCGATAGCCGCGCCAGCAATCCCGATTTGAATCTTTTGTCGGAACTGCGGCACGTGGCCCAGCTGCATCCAGAAATCGCTCCCGCGACACTGATCGAAATGGCCACTCGCCACGGGGCTGAGGCACTGGGGATCGGGCACAGCGTTGGGACCATTACGGCGGGGATGCGGGCCGACTTCTGTCTGCTGCCGCTGGCACCCGGAATCCGCGATCCGTTTGAAGCGGTGTTGCGGACGTGATCTGAGTCACAGAATTCGTCAGAATTCTGACGAATTCTGCTACGATGGGACCGCGATTCTGACTCTCTGGGGAGATGGTTGATGAACTTCTCGAACATGTTGAGACTGATTTCGAGTGGCCTGTTGCCAGCTCTGTGCCTGGTGGGACTCTCGTCTCTAGCTCCAGCTGCGGAACTGCCGGTACAGAAGCTCGACGATACGGGCTTCGAAACGATCTTCGATGGCCAGTCCCTAAACGGCTGGCACGTCAGCACTCAAACCGGCCACAGCGGGGCCAGCATGCACACCAGTGGCGGCAAGTGGCAGCTGAAGGAGGGAGCCATCGTCGGCAGCCAGGACATCCCCGGCAATGGGGGGATCATTCTCACCGACCGCCAGTTCGGTGACTTCGAAGTCATCGTCGAGATGCAGAACGATTACGGCCCAGACAGCGGGCTGTTTCTTCGCAGTAACGAACGTGGTCAGGCGTATCAGTACATGGTCGATTACCACAACAACGGCAACCTCGCTGGAATCTATGGCGAGGGTCTCAGCGGTGGCATTCACCGACAGAACTTCGACCTGCTGGCCGAAGTGACCCAGATCAAAAAGAAAGACGACGCCTACCCGTTGCCGATTACTCCCGAGCAGTGGCCCCAGCTGTGGAAGCATGGCGAGTGGAACGAACTACGAGCCCGCATCGAGGGGAATCCCCCGACGATTCAGACGTGGATCAACCGCGTGAAGTTCATGGAGTTCAAAGACACCGAGAAGCGGCACCCCGACACCGGATCAGTGGCCCTGCAAGTCCACGGCGGCGGGGACTACACCACCCAGTTCGTGCGATACAAGAATGTGCGAATCAAGAGTCTGGGTAAATAGCGATACCGGCGGGGCGAGCGGGGCGGCGTCAGCCCCTTGGTTCTGTCTCTGTCGCCTTTTTCTCCGAAAAAGGCGACAGACCAGTGCCGGACCCTCGCCGAAATGTCTCATTGACCCCGCAGTTCAGGATGCGACACTCAAACGCCGTCGAAACCGAATGAGTCGCAAGCTCCAAGGCAACGTTGCCGCCAGAAAAGTCTGCAACCATCGAGTCCAACTCCGGGTGGCGGGGATTCGCCAAACCCGCAGCTGATCTCCTCCATCGACCAACCAGTGACCATCGCTCGAAACCTTGAAATGGTTCCCCAGCTCTCGCAGACGAACTCCAACAGGATGAATTGTCTGAGGAATAAATGGTTGCCATGAATTTTCGGTCTTGGATTCTCCGAGCGGAAAATTCCAGTCGGATAAAGTCTTGTAGACTCTCGCGAGAAGCGATCCCTTCGTCGGAGGAAAATGAAGCCTCAATTCACCAGACCTTTGACTAACAGGTTGAGTCATCGCATAGGCATAAGTTCGCGAGTCAATGAATCGTCCATGTGCTAAGGGATCGCGTCGGGGGTCGCTCAGCTTTTCTCCGCGCGTGTCGAACGACCAGTATCGTCGGTCGGGTGCGGAGACTCCCGCCACCTTTGCCCGGTATCTCGCGAATAAACGTTCTCCGGTCCATGATTGAATATATTCGTACCTCCAATCGGGGATGTCGGGGATCAAATCTGACAAGACTTCGTGATTGTCCGAGAGTG
This sequence comes from Planctomycetota bacterium, assembly GCA_043777375.1. Taxonomy (GTDB): domain Bacteria; phylum Planctomycetota; class Planctomycetia; order Planctomycetales; family Planctomycetaceae; genus TH-plancto1. The sequence goes on from JAYWHX010000168.1 coordinate 62,615, forward strand.
ATCGAATCGACACGAATCGATTGTCACCTTCCCAGCGAACTGTGATGTATTGCTGACTGTCCGATGAGAACAATGTCTCTGGCTCACATTGCCAGAGTATCTGACCGGTTGTCAGATCAACAATATGCCACTCGTCGAAGTACATCACAGCGAATCGTCCGTCAGCGCTGGCGTCGTCCACCTGAGAGGCAGGCAGATACGGGTAACGCGGCTTCCAGTCTTTTAGCGACACAACAAGGACTCCGCCGCCGAAGTTTTGTCCGTCAAGTAGTACCCAGTTCCCGTCGCCGGACAATTTCCCACGCCGGTACGGATCGGGAATCGAATGATCGGCGATCACTCGACCGGTCTCCACTTCACGAACGCGTAGCCGCGGTATTGATTCCTCGCCCGAAAGAAGGCTATCGATCGACACGATCCGTCCATCGCGTGTGATGCCGATGACGTCTATCGTTTCCAAATGTGCTGCGTAGATCCAAGTCGGTGGAATCGGGCGTGACCAGACAATTGATCCCGCGAAGACAGAGACCAGCAGCAAAATCAAATGCAGCCAGAGTCGGAGAATCCTTCGAGCTGGATCGGACGGAGGTGAGATGGCGTTCATCCGTCACGTCCCAGAGTGGACTTCGGCGTCATGGTACTTGGAACCCCAGTGCCAATTAATATAGCCGCTATCACTCTTTCGATGACCATCCGGCTCACGCCGGACGCTCGCCGGGTTATCTTGGGATGGTCGTTTCATTTCCGATCGCGACCGGCGGGCGGATGGTTTCGAGGCTGACGGGGTCGCCGGTGATTTCGCCGAGGCGTTTCTTTTCCTCAATGTAGCTTTGAGCGGTGACTTGTAGCAGGGCGTCCGCGCTGCCCGCGATCACGCCATCGAGCTTGGCGGCCATCTGTTCGACCCAACCGGGTTGAGTCGTCATGGCCAGCTGCATCATCCGGATGAACAGGCTGATCTCTTCGAAGTTCTTGTCGGTGATTTTATTGCTGATCGGGGCCATCGCTTTGGCGACGGTCTCGACGGTTTGAGACGGAAACGAGACAAACATGTCGGCGTTGTGCGTCACGATCTGCTGGCCTTCGGCGTTCACTTCGAACACGGTCCGCACATGCATGATCGCTCGGGCACTGATCGGTTTGCTGAGAACGGGACTTTGAAACATTCCGCTGCAATGGATCAGGCAATCGGTCGGCGTCCGTGACAGGATCGTGATGACCCCCACGGTGCCGTCCTTGGCGTCGGCTTCGTACTCGTACTCGCCCGTCTGGAACATTTGTAGCTTCGAGACACCCATTGCTCGCCACAGGCTGACGGCCACATCGGGGTGATCCGCAAAGTAGCGGTAGACGCGGTGGTCGACCTGGCTGCGGATCGTCGGCAGTCGACGGTACAAGCTGGAGTTGTTGATGACACCGCTGGCCATCTGCTGCGACGCGGCGGGGAGCTGTGCGATGGGCAACAGCTTGAGGGCCTCGTCTCGGGTCTTCTTGTGCGAAGTCCCGACATGCAGCGTTTCAACCTTCAGCTCCTCATGAGGCTGGCGTTGTCCGGCGACCAGCTGTAGCGACAGCTGGTCCGAATCCTGTGCAATCCCCCCCCCAGGGAATAGCACGATCAGCACGATCACCGCGAGCATAATGCTCGCGGTGGACGTGGTCGCCCTTCGGCTCAGCCCCATGAGAAATCCCCCCCCACCAGTCGCACGGACACATCAATTGTGCCCGTATCGCCCCCATGCGACCGGTCCCCACGGAATAATCGGCAAAGTCAACCCCGAAGCGTCAATGCAAATCGGAAGAGGCGTGTCTGCGGCAAGAACTGCTGAAGACGGCTCTGATTCCGTGTTGACGGGGTGTGTAAACCATGGATTTATCGATTAATCGCCAAACCTTGCCCGATTGATTCAGCCGCTGGCACACTGCCAAACTGCGCCGACACGTCTGTTGCGGGCCACTCGGTTGGGAAGGCCATGTTTCTATAGCGAAGAATGTTCAGGGCAGTCGAATAGTTCTGGTGAGGGGACTCAGAGACTTGCCGATGTGCTATCGAACCCCGCTCGCTCATTGAGGATGTCCCAGTGTCGAACCCTGGCATGTGGCTTGAAATCCGACGCGGAAAGACCAACTTTCCCCTGCGGCCAATATCCGGGGATCGATTCCTGATCGGAGCAGGCAGCCATTGCCATCTCCAGCTCGGCGGCGAGCACGTCCCGATGCTGCATAGCCTGCTGGTCATTCAGGGAAAGACCGCTCATCTCGAGGCCGTCGTCTCGGAGCCGCCGCTGGTCGTCAACGGGGAAGTCCGCCGAGTGGTCGATCTGTCGGACGAAGACACTGTCTCGATCGGCGACTTCGAGTTTGTATTTCATCGGCTCGTCTCTTCCGAGCCGGTCACGCAGGCAGTGGCGATTACAACACCAACCGGCGAAGAGATTTGCGGGGTCGCCGAACTCTCACAGCTCAGCGCCCTTGAATTGGTCAACCTGATCGAAGAAGAAGCCCGGCAAATTGGCGAGTTCACCCGCAATCGTGAGGCGGGGGCGATTTCGCTACTCGATGCCGCTCGACGAGTGGGAACGGATTCGCATCCGATCAGCGTTCCGATGGTCTCCACGCAGCCCGTGAGTTCCGCCGAGCAGTTGGCGAATCTGCTACGAGGGCAATCTCAGCAACTGGCCGAACGAGAAGCGGAGTGCCTGCGACGTGCGGCTCAATTGGTCGAGGCGCAAGAACATCTGGCCGCTCAAATGGCTGCCTTTGCAATGCAGGTGGCGAGCTGGCAAGAGGCAGAAAATCGACCGTCTTTAAGGGCGAGTGCCTAGCCCTTGCTGGCGCTGCGGGCTAATCAGACACAGGATTCGGAGAATCTGGCGACAGTAATCGATCTCGTCAAATCTCTGCGGAGGGGAAACCGATTGTCCCACGAAACTGAGTGGGCCTCAGTTTTCACCGATCTCGGATGATTTAGACGCTGCCCTCGGTGACGATTGGCCCGCATCACGCTCCGCTTGGGTTTCTGCGGTCCGTAATCCGGCGACCAGCACGATCCCGACCATGCCGATTCCGGCAACTGCCAGCAATGCGTACAGAACCCCGTCGATTCCTCGCCCATGAGTGAGCGCACGTCGAGCGCGATCTTTGGTGAGAGCGTCGAGATTCAAATGAGTTCTCCAGTCAGGAGGAGGGGCGAGCGCACCGCAAGCTACCGAGATCAAGTTGCATCTGTTGTTCCATGTCTGCCTTGATTTCATACGATGCCGTATCATGAGTCCACCATCAGGTTTGGGCTGACGTGGCTTCAGCAGGAACGAAGGGCGATGTTTCGAGAAGTGAACAGACAAGTTCAAACGTACGCTTTCAGAATCTTCCCTCTCAATTCGCCAGCTGATCCTCGGGGCGTTATCATAAGTCATCCGCCATCGTCAGATGAGCGTGCGGAATCCTGGGGAGAATGGCGGCGAAATGGTTCAGACAGTGGAAGGTCAGATGCTGGCTCGGCCCGACGATGCGTTTGCGATCGTCGTCTCGCGGTTCAACGATCTGGTGACCGCACGGTTGCTGGAGGGGGCGATCTCGACCCTGAAACGGCACGGAGCGGCGGAATCCAAGATCACAGCGGTCTGGGTGCCCGGTTCGTTTGAACTCCCGCTCGTGGCGGAGACGCTCGCCAGCTCGGGAAAATACGCAGCTGTCTTGGCTCTGGGTGCGGTGATTCAAGGTTCAACGACCCATCACGAATACATTAATCATGCGACCGCGCAAGGGTTGATGCAGGCAGGTCAGCGTTCGGGCGTGCCCGTACTGTTCGGAGTGCTGACCTGTCAGACGATGGAACAGGCTCTCGACCGAGCCGGTGGAAAAGTCGGCAACAAAGGGGCGGAGTGTGCCCTGGCCGCGATTGAGTTGATCGATGTTCTGCGGAAGCTGTCTTAGCCGCTGTGCGATTTCGCGTGAGGGCGTTCCTCATGTTCGGAGTGATTCCCAACTGTTCGCTTCTCATACGGTTCGTCTATGTCGCGTCGTAGCAAAGCCCGTGAACTTGTCGTGCAGATGCTGTATCAGGCTGACTGCAACCCTGGCCTCGCAAAATCCGTGGTCCACGAACAGATGCGGGAACGGATCACCGACGACCCCGAGATGTTCGAATTCGCCTGGAAGCTCTACTCCGGCACGATCGACCAGCGGGCCGATCTCGATGTGAAGATCGAACTGGTCGCGCAAAACTGGTCACTGAGCCGAATGCCGATCACTGATCGCAACGTGCTGCGTTTGGGGGCCTACGAGTTACTCTATACCGATGTCCCTCACCGGGTGGCGATCAACGAGGCGCTGGAGCTCTCGAAGACGTTTGGCACAAAAGACTCTTCACAGTTTGTGAATGGCGTTTTGGACAAACTAGTCCCGGACGAGAAGCGTTCGCAACCACCCCGGCGGGCGGCGAGCGAATCTGCCGAAGAATAGCTTTCGTTTCGCCAGCGACCGCCGGATGTCCGTCCGTCGCCGGGTGGTTGCCCGCTGGCGAGTGCCTGACAGTCACGTCATGTCGGTTGGACATTACCTCACTCAATCCACGCACCCAGCCGTATCTGCCCTTTCTGGATGAGCTGATCCTGTGTGACTGGCTCACCTCCAGCAATCGTGATCATCGCTCGCAGGTTTTCTTTCGTCAGAGTTCTACTCAGCGAAAAATTCCTTATGCGTTCGCCAAAACAGACGAAAGGTCGCCGCCAAGACACCGCCGAGATCCCGGGCTGTTGCGGAGTATTCCAGGCGGCAATCGCTTCTTCGGCGGGGAGATCGACCGGGGCCAGCCACGGGATTTGAGAGTTCGTAATCTCGACCAAAAGAATGGTGTTTTTCTGCCCATCAGTGATATCCCGCTTGCGGGTGCATTCGGCTCCTGGAAAGACTGTCCCCGGCCCTGTGATTGCCACAACGTTCGTAAAGCAATTCGACGGAGGTTCTGTCGCTGAGTGAAAACTACTGGACATTCGAAGGGACAACTTCGAGTTATTCGGCCCATCCCAAGCTTCCGAAAAGTCATACTGTTCGAATTCCTTCTGGCAATCCACATAGGGCAAGATCAGTGTTCGCCAACTATGCATCGGTTGACCGTGTGCATCTGCGACATACGCCGGAGGAAACGTCCCGTACTCTTCGTGATAGTTGAGTAGTGCTCTGTGCAGCATGTCAAGTGGAATTTGTGCAGCCGAAGCTCTTGCTTCCCTTCCTGCGTCGCGCACACAGAATCCCATCCACACCACCACAGCGACAAAAACTGTCACGGCGATAGTCGAAAACGAAATCAAGGGTTTGGGTTTCATGCGTCGCATGATAACCGCAGAGCTGCAGAAATATCTGGTCGATTCTCGGCGCAGCCAGAAAAGCAGCAACTCACCTCGTCACCGATACAACAACACGACCTGCGAGGTTTTCCTCGCAGGTCGTGTTGTGAATTTCAAGGTCTCGGGACATCGAGAAATCACACCCCGGGAATATCGAGGTGCTCTTCACTCGCGATCTTGCGGATCTTTTGCAGGGCGCGGGTTTCGATCTGGCGGATGCGTTCCTTGGTCACGCTGTGCCGCTGGCCAACCTGCTCCAGCGTCAGAGGCTCGGTGCCATCTTCCAGGCCGTAACGCTGGATGATGATATTCCGCTCGCGTTCCTCCAGCTGCTCCAAGATCGACATGATGACCTGATGCTGCTGGCTGTTGGTGCGTTGATCCTCGTAGGGGTTCCGTCGTTCGTCGGTCGAGGAGTCGAACATCTCGTCCGCCCCGGTGCGGAACCGGTCCAGCCGAGTGTATTCGGCGGGGATCGAGCGGGCGTAGTTTTTCATGATGGCCCATGTGGCGTACGTAGAGAACTTGTTGCCCCGCGAGTAGTCGAACTTTTCGACAGCTCGAAAGAGCGACATGTTCCCATCGCTGACCATCTCGAAGAAGTTGGCCGACGGAGTCATATGCTTCTTAGCAATGGACACCACCAAACGCAGGTTACTTCGGATCAAGAAGTTCTTGACCTGCTGAGCCTGCTCCAACAGCTGTTCGAGCAACTCGAGGTCGCTGGTCTTGGGGTGCTGGCGGTCAATGCGATCTCGCAGCTTCTTAGCCCGGAACTTCAGGTAGTTGAACTTCCGGAAGTAGTGGGCTTCCTGCTCCCGGTTGAGGAGCGGAATCGCGTACATGCTGGCGAGGTACGGAGGCAACCCCGGAGGAGGCTTGACCTTCCCGGCCTTTTGGTCGTTTTCCGGAGGCTGACACATGATCTCGCGATCGGCATTGGGCGACTGGAAGTCCGCGTTGTCCATGAAGTCGATCGGCTGATCGAACAGCAAGCGAGCGCGTTCTTCCGACACGATGCGATAGACCGAAGCCTTTGTCCGGCAGTATTCCCCGGCCAGGATGTCGACCTGCGTCCCGCGACGGAACCGGTTGTAAATCTCGGTGCGCTGTTCGTCGGAGAGTTGCTCGTGAGCGTTGGGGAACACCGCGTTTTCGGGATGATCTGCATCATACCGCTTGAGTGTGTAGCGAATCGTCTCGGGTGAACGACCAAAGACGCGGGCCAATCGCTCGCTGACTTCGGAAGGGCACGCCCCGACACGGGCGAATTTGCGGGCACGCAGAACGATGTCCTGCCGCTCGTCTTCGGACAGCTGGGAGAAACGCGATCCGCGCTGGATCTCGTCGCCGTGTTCGGTCACGAACCGTTCGACGGACGAGTTCAGGAAACCGACGCGGGTCCGGTTGCCGAACTTGAATCGACGACTGACGAGGCCGCGTTTCCGCCACCGATCAACAGTCTTGGTCGAGACGTTGTACTTCTTGCTGAGATCCTCAACCGTCAGCACAAGCTCACCCGCCTGATCCACAGGCAGGTTGGCACTGGCGGACAGATCTTCCACCAGCAGGCGAATATCGTGGACCGCTGTCGTCCCATCGATCCGCAGATCGGGATATGTTTCCGAACGATAGCCCGTGATCTTCTCGACCAAATCCGGGTACTTGTACTCGGTGGCTTCATCAAGTTCAGTGACCAGCTGCTCGGCGCGGTCCATTTGCAGAACGCGCACATCAAGGGGGCTGAACCGGGTGAGTTGTTCAGTGAGTTGTCGAATTGCGGGGTGACTGTAACGGGACATGGTTGGAATCCTCCCAACTCCCGGGACTCAACCTTCATCATGAAGGGAGTTGCTCGGATGACAGCGACTTCCTGGTGTGCCGCGACTGCGGCATGTCGCCATTTCTGTGCTTCAGAGTCTGCTTTCACATTCCCTAAAGTGATGTACGCAGAAGTGAGATGCTTGGATCATCGAAAAGGTTCGCATGCGAATGGATTTTTCGAAGATCTTTCTGCAATTCGCTCCTCAGATGTACCACTGCACTTGTTGTGCCAATGGAATTGACGACACATTGGCCTCTTGAAGTTGTCCGTTCGACACGCCTATAATCTCCTGTGTACTCGAATTGTCCTCATCGCACGAAATAACGGAGTTCCACGTGTCGACTCGATGGCTGAATTGGCAGGACCACCCCCTCCTGAACCACTCGAACCTTCAATTCGGGCTCACTCAGCTGTGCGACCGCCTGGCGGCGCTGTCGTGTTCTCACTCGGATTTCGTGAAATACGCAGCAGTGGCACTGCCGCAAATTGGTACATATTTCAACGTGCAGTGGGCGGGAATCGCCACTCGGACACCTCCGTGGGTCGTCGCTTCTGAGCATGGAATCCGTCCGCGAGCCGGTTTACCCTCCCTGTTAATGGACGAAGCACTCGATCGGGACGCTGCGGGCTGGTCGGAACTCTCGGGAGACTCAGCTGCGGTGGTTCCGTTTGCGCCCGGAGATCACCGGGTGCTCTGTTTGACTGGAGGCCGCCTGTCAGAAAGTCAGCTGCCAGAGATGCAGCTGGTCGGGCGAATTCTCTCGCACGCGGCGAATTTTCTGGGAAGCAGTGAGCGGCTGGGGCGACGGCTGGAGCGGCTGCGAGCCACGTTGGCCATCGCGCGAACATTTGCCTCAGCTCGCGAGCCGCAAGAACTGTTGGAACTGATTGCTCAAGAAGCCACCCGCCTGATGGGGAGCGACCGGGCCAGCATTTTTCTCTGGGACAAAGACCAGAAACAGCTGGTCGCCTGCCCGGCACTCGGCGTGGAGGGCGGCAAGCTCTGGCTGCCAGATAATCGAGGAATCGTCGGGCAAGTGGTTCAGACTGGGAAGACCGTTCGAGTTGACGACGCCTATGCAGACCCCCGGTTCGATAAAAGCGTCGATCACAAGGGCGGATACCGGACTCGCACTCTGCTGTGTGTCCCGCTGGAGAATGCAGCAGGCCAACGCATCGGAGCCTTCGAACTGATCAACAAGAACGACGGATTATTCACCGACGACGATGAAGAATCCCTCTTCCAACTCGGGATTCAAGTCGCCGTGGCCGTCGAGAACGCGCAAGAGCGGGACCTTCTGCTTCGTAGCAACCGCCAGCTGACCGAGCAGGTGACGGGCAGCTCGCACATCATCGGGGAAAGCCCGGCGATCCTCGCCCTGCGTGGGACGATTGAGCGTCTCGCTGCGACTGATTTGCCGGTGCTAATCACTGGAGAAAGCGGGACCGGAAAAGAAGTGGCGGCTCAAGCGCTGCACTATCGCGGTCCTCGGGCGGGGCACCCCTTTATTGCGGTCAACTGTGCGGCTTTGACCGAAACTCTGCTGGAAAGTGAGCTGTTTGGGCACGAAAAGGGTGCGTTTACTGATGCTCATGCCACTCATATCGGAAAATTTGAGCTCGCACAGGGCGGGACGCTCTTCCTCGACGAGATCGGCGACATGTCCCCCGGCGGGCAGGCCAAGCTGCTGCGAGTGCTCGAAGAGAAGATCATTACCCGCGTGGGCGGCGCTCAGTCGATTCCGGTCAATGTCCGGGTGCTGGCAGCCACAAACGCAAACTTGACTGAGTTAGTGCGCGAGAAGAAATTCCGCCAAGACCTGTACTATCGCCTCAGCGTGGTCACAGTCGATATCCCGCCGCTGCGTGATCGTCCCGAGGATGTCATGCCGCTGGCCGATCACTTCCTGACTCGCTTCTGTCGGCAAGCTAACCGTGCGAAGCTGGCTCTCACCGATGACGCACGCAAGCGGATGCAGGGGCACGCTTGGCCGGGGAACGTCCGGGAGCTGAGGAACTTGATGGAGCGGGTGGCGTTCCTCTCTGCCGGAAAGTCAGTCGAGGTCAGCGACCTGGCCTTTATCCTCAACCCGCAAAAGGACTCGTTCCAGGATCTCACCGACGGTTTCGGCCTCGCAGAAGCCAGCGACCGCTTCCAGGTCGAATACATCAAACGGGCCATCAAACGCGTGCAGAACAACATGAGCGAAGCCGCCCGGGTCCTCGGCCTGCACCGCTCCAACCTCTATCGCAAGATGCGCCAGCTGGGGATGGAAGTGGATGAATCGAAGGCGTGATTGGTTGGGCTGTAGGTCCATGAAAGTCATGTCAAAGGTGACAGGCTTTGTGTTGATTCAAATACTTTCCATCTCTCTTCCAATGAATACTTGTCAGGTTTGTCTTTCGAGTGAATTGGATGACAGATCGTCTTATAATTCCATGCTTGGTATTCAGTATTCACCAACGATTGTGCCAGTACAACTGAACCCGATTCAGGATTGATGCCGATCAAGTTCTTATCAAATAGTGTGTGTATGCCTGCTCGTAGTAATAGGCCATTCGATGTCAGATTCGATTGACTCGCAGAGTAAGGCTTGATGTGTGCGGCCTCAAGAGCTTCCAGTGCATTACACCCGGTCACGGCACATTTTGACATGTATGCTCTGAGCAAGTCGAGTCTGAATTTGCTTTGCCCAAGTCGTCTCTGAACTTCTCTAAGCAGTGGTTCAAGCCCGGCTATGGATGAGGGCAGAAGATGTAGCTTGGGGCCAAAAGAACTCAGATCACCAGCTAATTCTTGAATCGCCTGGAAATTCGCACCCGAAATGAGTTTTCCAAATTGAAATCGCTTGATTTCAAGAGTAGATAACCGAACGGGCTTCTCGTACAGCACTGATGCGAGAATGATGTATACCACTTTCGTCGGCGGGTATTCATCGAAATCCCTATGAGTTGGTTCATCAAGGCTGTCGACAACGAAGTGTCCATAAGCCTTCCCATCTCGCGAAAGAACAATGATGTCAGCCGATTTGCTTTGACTATAGCGATAACGGCCATTCTGTTTTTTAAAGACACCTGAATGAATGAACTGTTTGAAATCGTCCTCAGTTGGAAACCCAACTTCGGTCTTATCAGAATTCCCATAGACTAGTATCTTTCTCTCATCCACTGATTCTGACTCCTCGATTCTTAAGAAACGGTGCGACATGCACGACTTGCGATTGTGAGTTCGTAATGAACAGCGATGATGTATTCCTAACACCATTTTCGCATCAAAGCTACTCGTACCTCACCCGACTCCAATCCTTCGCGAGATCAACCAGTATCTTCAACGCCACGGGATTCACCGCCGTCGCGGCAATCCCCGGAATGCGCAGCATGTCGGCGCGGTCGTCCATCCACGTCTCGCGAAAGTGAACCGGTTCCCCATTGTGAACCCACACCGATTGACCGCCCAGAGCGCGAGCGATGTGCAGGGCCACGGGATAGTCATAGATGTTCGGTGAGTGGATCAGCGAACCCCCAAACTCGCCGCTGGCTAGCAACGGGTAGATGCTGCCCGGCATATCATCGGGAGCCACTCCGCACAGACCCGCAGCTGTCACCGCAGCTGAGCGTTCACGGTCGGCTTGCTGAAATCCGATCAGGTAGATCTTGTTCGAGTCAGCTCGGCTGGCGTGACTGGTTGCGGGCATGTTCCGCAGCCAGGCGACGGCGGGGATGCGAGGATTGTCGGCTCCGGTTTTGACGGTCTGGCCGTAGACCTCGGTCCAGGAGCCCTGTTCGCCCATCTCGGGGGCATAAACTAGTGAGTAGAGGACATCGGTCTTCGTACGCAGGTGGAGCATCACGGCGTAACCGTTGCCGGTCCGCTCGCTGAAGTATTTGGTGCCGTCAATCGGATCAAGGGCGATCGTGTAATCACTCGTCGAGTCAAACGCTCCGACATCCCCATTGGCTTCTTCGGCCTCAACGGCGCAGCGGTGAAAGATCGGATCCGCGTCGCGCAAGCCACAGACCAATAGCTCCTGCACGGTCAGATCCGCCAGAGTCAGTGCATCGGTATTCGAGCTGCCGCTCGATTTCCCTTCCAGCTTGATATTGAATTTCCGCAACTGCTTCGCAATCGCCCCAGCCCAGCGGAGAAGCGGAGGAGCATGTTGCCGCAAGGCAAGGATGAGGTCGGACTCGAAGGAACTCAGGGGCATGATGGAACCCAAAAAGCGGATTGCTGCTGGAGTAGGGCGTTGAAGTTTACCGAAGAGTGGCAGTGACCTGCGAGCCGCAAAGTGTTCGGAGACTGAATGGGTGAGTGATCCCCTGTATTTAGGTCGCTCGCCACTGAACGCCCTGTTGGTTTCTGTTTTGCGTTCAGACATCTCCATCGCATTGGCACATCTCGGATAGCTTGTGAGGACATAGTCCAAAACAATTTCCCGTTTTCTCCACCAGAATTGAACAGAAGCAAACGAAGGCAACGAAGGTTCAGGCCGACGTTTCATCGTTTCCCTCGTTGCCTTCTGTTCTAAATCAAATCTGGAAGTTGTTTCGAGCCACATCCTGAGTCGGGGGGGCTGAGGTGTAATCGCCACTGCCAAAGAAGTGAGCCACCCCAATTCACAGGTCGACTCAGTACAAGCGGGCTTCGGCATGAAGCCGCCGCCGAAAGATTTGGTCAAATACAACCTCTCGCCCCGAGTTGTCGGATGAGAACACCAGACCATGCTGGGGACAGCTCGAAGTTTCTTTGTTTCCGTCGTTTCAAAAATCGAGAAGTTGCCAAGTCCATGTCGAGAGCTTCCGGGGATCGATTCCGGCTTGCAGACTGACTTTGATCGATAGATACTCCTGCCATGCAGCAACTGGGGCGTCCCATGTCCCGAAGTCGCACATCTTTTGACCGATCTTCTTGCACCAGCGATTCTTCGCATGTGCTGTCAGGGGAAAGTCTCTCGATGATTTCTTCGGTTTGGTAGGCTTCTTCGGTTTGGTAGGCTTCTTCGGTTTCGGTATTCTGGCAGTCCCTCAAAGTGTTCTTGGTTGCAAACAGCCAATGACACGTTTTGGGAGAATCCAGGATGTGAGGCGAAAACCTCACAAGCGCCCGTAGCTCAGCCGGATAGAGCAACGGATTTCTAATCCGTCGGTCGGTGGTTCGAGTCCACCCGGGCGCAATGACTTACGTCAACTCACCCCTCGGATGTACCTAGGTACATTCGGGCGAAGATTGATCGGTGTCATTATCCACTGGACGATTGTTGGCAGTGGATGAATTGTCAGGCTTGGCCTTTAGGATTGCACACAAGACGCCCGCATCACTTTGAACGCTGCCTGGAGCGTAGTGGCGTTGTGTCGTTTCCCAGGACGAGTGCCGCATCACGCGACTGATCACCAGAGGTGGGACTCCCGCTTCACGAAGTCGTTCACCGCAGGATCGTCGAAGGTCGTGTGCCGATGCGTACTTTTCTCGTCTACCCGTTTTGACATCGGCTTCTTCGACCACGACATTGGCTGCCTTCCCGATCCGGCTGATGACCTTGCCTACCCACTCGGCATCAGGTCGGTGGTGCCGGATTCCCCGCCCCAGCTTGACCTGCAATGATTTCGGTTCGAAGACCCATCCCGTTCTGAGTTCCGATGGAGTCTCCAACAGGAGTGCTTCGAAACCTGGAAGCAGTGGGATCTCTTGGTCCGAATCGTTCTTCTGCATGGCTGCGGGAATGTCCAGAGAAGGGTGAATTCCGTCCTTCCATCTCGGTCGGATCGTTCCTGGCTTGTCCCAGGAGACATTCATCAGTTCGTTGATCCGCAGGGCAGATTCCCAGAGTCCTCGAAGCACATGAGTCCATGATTCAGCTACCAAATCTCCGACAACTTTCGAAACCGCATTCAACATTCGCTGATATTCGTCCTTCGTGATGGGTCGCCCCTTCATCGTCTTTTGCTTCGATGTTTTCAGTTTGCGGACCTTCGGTGCGTTCGGCAGCCAGTTCTGAAGGTTGGCCCAGTTGAGAGCTGCCAGAATGTGTGCCATGTAGCCCTTGACTGTATGTGGCGATCGTTGCTGCCCGCGTTGACTATGCACACCCTTCAGCAATTTCGCTTGCAACTGCTGCAACGCAATAGGATCAGCCACGTCTCCCAATTTTCGGGGATTGAGGATACGTTCGGCGATGTCCAAGCGACTCTCCGAAGCTGCCGCCGTTTTGTCTCGGACCGTTGTCAGGTGAAGGACTCGATACTGTTCTCGAAAGTCTGACCATTCCATTTCAGGGCCAGTCTTCTTTTCATTCCCTGGCCGGGTGTCGATACCGAGAAGTAACTTCGCTTCCAACTCCTGCTGTTGTCGCTTGGCCTCGTTCTCATCTCGATCACCAGTGGAAATGCGGATCTCACGCTTTTCATGAGGGCACGTGTAACGCAGTTGAAATGGCCTATTCCCAGGCCGAACGATGCGAACCGTTGGCACTTTACGTACGGATTCTGAGCGTGGTTTGCGTTTGGCCAAGTACATTGTCCCAAGGGGGAGAATTCGAGTTTTTCGTTCACCAGGACTGGTCAGACGGCATCCGAAACAGACTCGTCGTTCCGCAGCCTTTGAGAATTCAGAACGTAGTCGATCCAATCACGGCCATGGATGTAGGCATGCTTGTGGACGTAGTAGACCCGTAATCCTGCTCGTCGGGCGGACCTCACGGTCGCTGCTCGAATCCCAAGGCGTTGTGTGAATGCCTTCAGGGTGTAAAGTTCATTGGGATTGATGACGCCTGTCGTCGATTCGTCGCTCGTTGCCATTTTGTGAACCTTTCCATCTGTGCGGGTGGGGCCTACACACAGCGGCAGTCATTCACACTTACCCGACGGAATTATCAAAGACTGCTGCAAGTCGTTATATCAAATAGACATATGGATTTTATGTCGCGTGAGTTGCTTATGCAGAACCTGCCCAAAATGAATATGCAGTCAGCACGTAGATGACGGCAAACGATGGCCTCACATCGCATGGTGGCAACGGTCTCAGTCAGGATGCCCTTGACGTTTGAGATCAACGTCCAACAAGAGCATTTTCAGAATTGATCTTTAGGGAAGGCAGACAGGAATGTCTGCTCCACTATTGAGTGGCACAGACATTCCTGTCTGTGCGAACTGAAGACGATCTCTGAAACTGCTCTAGTCATCATCGTCCTCGGGCAGTTTTGAAGTGGGGAGCCTTGTTGCAGTCTTGCTCTCGATGAATCTTTCACCTGTGTGAGTTCCATCCTTCATCAGATCGCGAAATCGACTTCCTCCATCCGACGAGGTCAGTGCGTCTTTGTATTTCTCCATGGGGTTCGGCCCAAAAATCACTTCCATTCGATTATTGACCTTGGATTGGGCGAAGTGGCCGACAGGCGTGATCCAATTGAGCTGTTCTGCAATCTGCACTGCCGTCAATGGTTTATATGGGTCTTCCGATTCGTTTGATTGACTACTGCGAGCCTGCATCTTGGCAAGTTCAACCCGGCGTGAGTTGTGCCAACCCGCCAGAAAGACCTCCAACCTTTTAACTTCGCGGGCCACTTTCTGGGTCTTGGGTCGTTTCGACTTTAACCGCTCGGCATAGTCCTCGGTCTCGACTGACTTTTCCCGTTTCTCTCCATTCAACACGAAGGCAAGTACGTCAATGGCAGCGAGTGAGCAAGCAATGAGATCACCTGTGAGATAGGCGTCCATGACATCAGGCAGACTCTCTCCCCGAAGCTCGAACTTATTCTGCCACTCTGATATGCGACCTTTGCTGGACCCTTGGTGAATTAACCACATGTAGGGATGGCAGCCCGGCGGTTGAGGCCACTCGGACCAAGGGAGGAAGCTGGACCGATTCGCGGACTCCTGATACTCCAGTTCCGCATCGAGATATGGTGCATCACTGATCCACGCTAGGTAGTAGACCAATGAGACCCAACGCACAATGTTACGGTGGGCCTGGTTGTGAACGATTGGGATATCAAACGCAACAGGCACGATGCTGCGAGGAACACGTGCTACCCATTCCTCTATGTCCTTCAGCCATCGCCCCAACTGATCCAGCCCACGGCAATCGTCGGCAAAGAACAGGTGGCTGTGATAGACGCATCCATCAGTGTTGACGACGATGGACTTTGCGATGTTCTTGCAGATGTAGGCTGGCTCCAACATCGCGAATATAGGCTGAAGCTCCTTTTCACTTCGATTTGTTGACAACAGTACGGCATGGTGAATTCTGAGATTGGCGTCATAGAGTGAACGCAGACCCGCCTTGAGCTTCAGGAATGGTGCTCGCCAGTCTTCTTTCATCAATCAGCTGCCTTTCTTGGGTTGACGCTGGACCGTTGTAGACGTGTTGGCGTCGCATGTCACTGTGGGTAAACAACTTCGCGCAGTTTACTCCACCGCAAACAGTGCTGCACCCCCTTGAAGCTCTCTGAACAACGAGATGACCTCAATCCCAGCCGAGTTGGAATTCGGAGACGGCAGTTGGTAGACATTCGACCCTAGCGGATTGTTGTGGACGGCTAGGGGATTCGTGTCAACGAAACTGCTTCAGGCTGTCCAAGAACTTCTGAAGTGTTCCGACGAATGCCTCACTATCACAGATCAGCTTTTCGACAATTGGTTCCAGTTCGCCCGAAGTAATGCCGACTGGTGCGTCAATCTGGGAGGTTGGTTCAAGGACTGGGAATTTGAAGCCTGGGCGGACTCGGTAAGCTCGGCAGGATTTATCGAAGAACCAAGGAACACCGGCCATCGAGAGCGTTTGCAGCAGGCGGTAGACCGTCCTGCGGGAGCATTCCAGTTCCTCAGCCAAGCCATCGGCATCCCATCGCCCTTTACCCATGATGAGATGCAGCGTTCTGAGCAGATGGCTCAGACGTTCGCATTGTCGGAGGCGGCGTTCAGCGTCAGTTCGTTGCTTCTTGGCCATGCTCGCCCGCTTAGTCCACTTCTTGCTGAAGTTCAGGACTGAGACGTTAGGGCATGTCGCTGCCACCTCTGGGTCATTGTCGTCTCTGATGTGACCCACAGTCGCCATTGAATGTCATCGGCTTCCACTAACAACAAGACTGCCAATCCAAGTGACCCACTACTGGCACAGTTTGTATCGACTATCTGGGCATGAGAACCCAACCATCGCGGCAGCGTCTGATTCCTGTCACAGCACTCCGGCATCTGTATCAGTTGCTTCGAGACTTCCCGAAGGAGGAGTTCCAACTGGCAGTTTGCAAAGAGATCTGTCGAAGACCAGATCAGCTGTTGAAGCTCATGGCTGAGAGCCGCGATCACTTTGCCCTGTATGACAACCGTGGCGAGGCATTCCACAATCGCGGAGCAGAGGGACTGCTGACTCCTAGTCGACAAGACAGCTCGCATTTGGCGAACCGGTTTGTCCAGCAACTAGCCTTCAGCGAGGACAAAGTGGTCCAGGTCGTTGACGCCCCAAAGTACTCGTTTCGATACGTCGACTACGACATCAGCCCATGGCGAACCACATATTCGGAATTTGAAAATGGAAAATCCGGTCAATCCTCTGGGGCGGGTGGGTTGGACCTGTTGCTCAGTAACTGCATCGATCAGACACCGATCATTGGTGAGATCAAAGCCGATACGGATGTGAATCCGTTTCTGGGGCTGATTCAGAGCATGATGTACGCGGTCGAATTGTCTACACCGGCACAGCGGGCACGCTTGAGTCTGCACTATCCCGAACGGTTCGCAGTAAGTGACACGGGAGCAGGCATTGATATCTACCTGATTCTGCTACGGTATCCACAGGACAAGATCAGCCTCGAGTTCTTGAGTCTGACGAACCAACTTTCAGCTCGCCTCATGGCTGACACCAGAGTCGCGGGCACTATTCGCAGAATTGTGGCATTGGAAACACCCATGACATCAGCCTGCTTGGACAACATGACCGTGGCATTTGCTCACAGTCAGCTGTGATTCTGCGAGACAGCCCGGCTGTGTCGCTCACAATTGAATCGCTTCGCCATCGTTCAAGAGCCTCGTGTTCGGTGAAAACGCCTGGAACTTCTCCGGCTCAAAGGTGTGAATCGGGATGACTATCTTGGATCTGACCTGACTCACGAGGTCGATGATATCGCCGTAGTGAATATGACCACTTGTGTGAGCTTCCCTCAGATCACCGTTGATTCTGGCCAACGCTTCTTTGACAGGTTGCCAGTCAGGCTGGTCCAGGTAGCCGCTCCAGCGAGAGTAGAGGCAGCGGGAGCCTTCTGGCAGAAGCGAGTTGAAGTCACTCTCCAGCATGCTGGGGCGGAACAGCATGACGAATCGGGATGGATCAGTTCGGATTTCCTTCATCCCAATCCTGGCCGGGGACATCAAAGAAAAGTAAGTTTCGAGATTCTTTTTCCGGTAGGTTTCTTCAAAGAACTTGGGGAAGAAAACCCGAACTTGTTCTGAGGATTCGGGTCGAGGGATGGAAGTCTCTGAGGCAATCAGGTGCATGACGAACGCGGTGTAGGCATCGGCCACAAAGATCCGATTCGACTTCTTGGTGGCTCGAAAGAAGCCGACCAGCCGGTCCACGTGCTGGGGAGAAAAAGACGCCAGTACCAGCCCCGGTGTGGATTGGATGTGCCTGACAATCTCTTCTTCGAGTTCATATTCATTCGCTCCGTGGTATTCCGTGTGACCAATATGAGTTCCTTCCATCAGCAGAACATTAATGGCCCGGTCCTTCACGGCTTCGATGAGGGCCTTGTGCATTCCTGGCTTTCGCCCATGCAGCCTCAGATCACCCGAGTAGAGAACGGTCTTGCCCTCCGCTTCGATCAGGAAGGCCTGAGACCCGTAGATGGAGTGATCCACCGAGAATGCAGTGACGCGGAAGTCTCCGATCTGGACAGGCTGTCCCGCATAGATCTCGCGATGTCGCTCTCGGGGAAGTTGTGGTTGACCGGCAAACTTGGCTCCGGCCAGCATCATCTTGCTCGTCCCCACTCCGGCATAAACTGGAATCTCATTTCGAGAATGTCGGATGAGCCCCGTGTGATCTTCATGAGCGTGGGAAATCAGAATGGCATCCGGCATGGGGGCATTCGTGTCAAACAACCCCGGTACGAGTGGCAGGATTCCCGATCGGCGGAGTTCTTCCGTGGTTTGTCGTCTCAAGGCTCCGGAGTCATGTGGTTCTCGGTCTTTGTTGAACAGGGGCATCCCGATGTCGAGGATGATTCGAGTATTGTCCGTGGCAATCTCGATGCAGTTGCCACCGATCTCATGAGTTCCCCGGTGTATCGTGATTCGCATGTTTCGCTGAAGCCTTCCCGTGGGCGTGTCTGTTTTGAACTTGAGGTGCATCGGCTTCGATCTCAGCTTCGTGGCTTCTTTTTCATCTGCTCCTGATTTTGAATGATCCTGTTGTTTTGCATAATTTGTGTGAGTTGCAGCAATTCGTTTTCTCTGGCTGCGGTGATGATGGCTCGTTCTTCCGGACTCTTGGAACGCCACTCGAACTCGGCTCGCTCGTGATCGGACTGGAGTTGCTCGTTGGTCTCCTCGTCGTACCAGGGGGTGCCGAGAATGGTCAGCCCATACAGGAACGTTAGGATCGTCGCTCCACCTCCGAGAGAGATCAGCCAAGTCTCCGTGAACCACTTCAGTCCCGCATCTTCTGACTGCATCCCTGTCCGATAACAGGCGAAGGTTCCAAAGACGACCATGGCAGTCATCCCTACGACGTGTCCGATGGTGTAGACCTTCGGCTGGTAACTCATGAGTGCTGATTCTCCGGTGAGAGGATTGAAACAGGTGTGTCGATGAGGTCAGGGATGGCTCTACTCCAACCCGTAGAACTCTTCCAAGGCGTCTCCGGTCAGGTAGTGTTCATCCAGCCGGGCTTCCCAGCGTGGCAGCTGGAACAGTTCAGCCAGCCTTTCAAACACATCCACGGGGGTCGCGTTTCCGTGGTAGAGGATTCCTGACCTCAGATTGATGTCCCAGACCACTCGGCCACGGGGAACTTGGAAGTATTCCGTCTCACTCGGGCAGGCCAGCAGTTTCTGTGCAACGCCCCAGACTGAGTCATGGGAGAGGTCTGAGTCGATCCAGTGTTCAGGCTTATCGATCTCGGAGACTGGTTGCAGGAACGCCACGATGAGTTCGGAATCGTGCCACCAGATCCCCACGTGAAAACCCGGTCCCTGAACATTCTCAATGGGCCTGCATGATTCTTGCTCGAAGAGGAACAGGCTGGTCTTCCACTTCCTTCGCGGTTTCATCTCAGGCTCGATTCTGATGGCTGACGATCTGTGAGATGAACTGAAATGCCCAGTTCCCGGAGAGCAGGGGGTTGCTCTTGGCGGTGTGTCGGTCATCCACCCCTGTGGTGTTGGTCCGATCTGCTGGGCGAATCCTCAGGATTCACGGCAGACAGCCAGCGGGATTGTGCCAACTCGCCTCCCCCAAAGCGGGGTGTGCGTCTCTCCGGGAACCGGTGGCTTTCATTGATACCCGCATCAACTGACAAGGGTGAGTCGGTTGAAGTTCGGATCTGACGATTTGGGACACTGACTCTGTTGAGACGAAACAACTTGATCCTTCCGTTGGCATCGTCCAGAAGTTCAGAATCGTTCGGTGACGTACCAAAGTTTTTCAGTGGTGTTCCATGTCAATGTGTAAGTGGTGATTTTAGTCAGCGGTGTTCCTGCCTGTGACTTCCACTCGATAGCGACATTGGCCTTGTAAGCTGGCCACGACTCCCAGTCTTTGGGAAATTT
Organism: Planctomycetota bacterium; assembly: GCA_043777375.1. Lineage (GTDB taxonomy): Bacteria > Planctomycetota > Planctomycetia > Planctomycetales > Planctomycetaceae > TH-plancto1. Next base: position 82,549 of record JAYWHX010000168.1, read on the forward strand.
CTCAGGGTCTTTGAAGGCCAACAAATCCGGCTTATCGCTCATCATACTGCGTATCTCATAGCTGATGGGCTCGCTCAATCCTCTCGTCCGTGATGACATGGTGGACACTGTATTCGCTTGCCCTGCCATCCACTTCTTGAACTCGGAGTCGAAATGGTTGCGGGCCGCAGCCTCGCTTCCCGCTGTGTTCGCGGTGCATCCACTCAGGCACACCACAACCAGCACACACCATCGTTGCCAAAATGTCACGGTTCGTCCTCGGCTGAAGGTTAGAGTCAATCAGGGGGGTGAATTCGGGTGAGGTTCATGCGATTCCCGACTTGGATCTCTCTTTTCCCAGACCAGACTGACAGTGGTGGGTCAGCGTGCGTGATCTGAATCAGCAGGATCGCGAATTTCGCAGATGTGAGAGCTGGATTGGCTCAGTGTTACTTGCCGGACTGCTGGGGTATTTCCAGATTCGCATGCAGCGTGATTCCCTGTTGGAGCTTCGCGATCACTCGGGACCGAAGCTCTGCCGGTTGAAGAATCCGACATCTTCCTGTCCAGGAGAGCAACCAGTTCACGATTTCATCCAGGCCATCCACACGGAAACACAGCGTGACACTCCCGTCCTTGTGGCGGGTCATCTGCTGCGTGTGGTGCCAGATGGTTTCGGTGACAATCTTGCTCGCTTCGGGAGTGAACCAGATCCCAATGTCGTAAGTCTGGTCACCCCGGAAGACGCCCCAGGCATTCCCGAAGTATTCCTTCAGGTCGAAGTCCTCGGGAATGATGGCCGCTTCATCAATCATCCGCAGTGATTTGAAGCGAGCCATCCGGTAGGTACGCGGTGCCGCATCATGACTCTGCTTTCCAATGACGTACCAAGCATTCTTGATGAGGCACAGCCGGTACGGATGCAGTTTCAGTTTGACCGGAGCCGATTCATAGGGGCTTTCGTAGTGTCCGCTGATCTGCTTGTGCTGGACCAGAGCCCGCTGAACGGTCTGGATGGCTTCGTGGTGTTTGCTGTGATCGACCAGCTTCAGGTCCAACACGGACACCAGTCGCATCGCGTCATCAATGAGTTCCTGAGTCTCCTCCCTGGAGACAGCAGAGAGCTTACGAGTGGCTGGAGCGGCCCCTGATGTGACATTCAGTCCCGGTGATTGAGCGAGTACAGCTGCCAGCGAAAGCCCAAGAACTTCATCGTCCGTGAGCGTCATCACTGGAAACCGGAAATCAGGGCGGACTCGGACAAACTGCTGATCTCCCTCCCGGTAATAGGGAATTCCCGCGAATCGAAGTACGTCGAGATCTCGGTAAACTGTTCTCTCGGAACACTGAATTTCCTCCGCAATCGCTTTTGTCGTCCATCGTCCTCGGCTTTGAATCAGTTCCAGGACTCTCAGGATGCGGGCCAATCGATCCGCCTGCCGAACCCTTCGATCCCGATCAGGTCGATCCTTCTTCGTCGGCTTTGGTCCTGCTGATTTGGCCTTGAGTGTCTTCCGTGGGGGACGTTCGGTCATCAAGTACCTTCCTACATGAACACCAGCTGCTGTCGAGTTTGGTGGAATCCGCTTCGATGACGCACGCGGAAGTACGCCGCCTTGTCGCTCGTGATGGCATGGGCCAAATGATGTGCCCCGCAGATCGACCCGGACTCTCTTCCGAAGCATTGTCCCCACCCCCAGTGTCAGAAGCGGGTCAGAGCGGCTACCGTCAATACAAACAATGGATTGGGCAGGGCATTCAACTGATAATCACGAGGCTTGCTGGAAGATCCAAGTATGGGCAAGTTCGATCACCTTGGCCAACAGAAGCAGATCATCGCGACCGAAGGATTCGGTTTGCTTCCACTCCTCACCGTCTTTGTAGATCCGGCTGACATTCACGTTGAAGCGGGTTCCCGCAGTCGTCTGGTTCTGCCAGATCGTGGCCTTGATTGATCCCATGCGAATCTCCTGGGCCGGTTGCTGTTTGGTCTTTGCCATCGCGGTAATCCTCGTACTGGAAACTGTTGACTTGCTGACATTCCTCATACCCTGAAGAAGCGGTCGGCTCGATGAATCCGAACAGTCCGCTCTGGAGCAAGTTGGCCATTTCCACTTGGGCACGATGTTGGAGAGAAGAGCCATCATTCCAGATGGGATGGCCAAAATGTCTGCGGGCAGTTGTGAGGAAGAACTTGACGCACGCTTCCCGGCTCTCGAAGTCGTGCCAGGGAACACCGACGCCGTGGCAATTGTTGCAACGGAAGGAGCAGTGGATGGAGATGGCCCACCGTCCGTTGGGGAGCGGGGCGATTTCGTAGTCCGCAGTAGCCGCTCCATTCAGGACTGTCAGCTGTCGGATGCCTTCCGAGTATTCCCGAGCCGGGTTCCGGATCGTCTCCACCCAATCTCGAAAGGCGGTCTGATGGTCTTCCTTGGAGTCACCGCAAGGCTTTTGCTCAATTATGGCCATGACCGTTCGACGCTCGCAGTTGAGAGAGTTTGAACTTGGTGTATTCATTCACGCTGTCAATCATTTTCTGCTCAGGACGGCTGAACCATCGTCGCTGTCTCTGGAGAACGTTCGTCACATCTCCGTAGCTCAGCTCTCCGATGAATGGAGCGAGAGGCAGCTTTCTCAGCCGCTCTCCGTCGGGAATCGACGACTTCAGCCGATCTGGATTACGGTATTCCTGGACAAGGGGATTGCCTGAACTGGGAGTCAGCAAGAGGAGTACGAAATCTCTTGGCGGGGCGTGAAACAGCAAATCCTCTTGAAACCAGCCGTTCTCCCACAGTCCAATGCGGGCATTCCGAATCAGCTGGTCAGCGGGGAATCCAGCTGAGCCATTGTTGTTCACTGTCTTGGCCGACAGCGGAGAACCGTACTTCATCTCGATAAAGACCGTCGTGGCCGGATTCTCCCAAGTAATCACGACATCGACCTCCGTCTGACCCTCAGCCCATTTCAGGTGATGCCGGGGGTATGTTCTCTGTTTCTGCCAGAGTTCAATCTTAAGATCGCGGAAGACTTGTCGGCGGAATCGCTCGACTCCCAATGCCCGATTCAGCATGTCCGGGAGCCACCAGCGGGGATTCAGATGGCGGAGAGTTCCAAACAGTTCCCCGGTGACCACATCCTCACTGGTGGGTCGCACGATCAGAGGGCAGCGGAGTTCCCCCTTCCGAGCTGGTTCGCAGAGACAACCACCCTTGCCGTTCAGTTCGGTGAGCATGCAATCTCCGATGATGTGTTGAGAAGGGGCAGTTCGTTGGGCGGTCGAGTTCTCTGCCCCCACTCCCGGCACTGCTGGCGAAAGGAACAGCCAGAGCAGTTCATCGAGTTCTCCACGGGATAGAAGACATCCAGCTCAACCGCTCGCTCAATCGATTGCACCAGGTCTCCCAGCCGTCCGCTGTCCTCAGGGAATCGGCTGGTCTTCAGCCGCTGGACCTTGGGGGTCTTCGTTTTGACCAGGACCGTGTATTCCACGCTTGCTTCTCGGCCCAGTGATTCCCGGACAGCGTGGACGTAACAGGTGGGTTGAAGGGAGGACTCCACATCAGAAGCCGAATAGGCCCGAGCACTCGTCTTGAACTCCGTCACCGTGAGTTCCTGATTGGCTTCGGTCACCAGATCGGTGAACGCGAGTAACGGTCGCTCCAGATACTCGCCCTGGCTGTTGTAGAGCGGGACCAGCATACGTTGCTCAATGGAAACGATGTTCTCCGGCGGCGGCTCCTGGAGGTACAGATCCAGCAGCTGCACTCCCTGGGCAATGCAGCCGTCCCGAGTTTCGCCATCGCGGTAAAGAATCTTTTGATTCCCAGCCTTCTCGTTCCAGCAATCCAGAAATGTCTTTCGGATGGCAGAGCCGTCCAAGTTCTCCTGCATCAGAAGTCGCCGGTGATACTCGGCCAGTCCTGCATGGACCGCTGATCCCATCACCAGGCTAGTACCGATGGTTTGGCTGGAGAGGCAGAGGACTCGCTGGAAGTAGTATTGCAGCGGACAACGCAGATATTGGGTGATGGCACTGTAGCTCCAGTGGGGGCGTGGTCGGTCCATCATTAGTTGTCACTCCCCTGCGTGCTGAGCAGCCAGCCTGACTTCTTGGCAAAAGTACCGGGAGATCATTCGATCCCATTCGTCAGGCAGATCTCGTGAGAGTGGCTGTGGTGGAAACCCACCTCGATCCAGCCAGTCAATCAACCCTTCTGCCCGAAGATCGGCCTCGAAAATATCGTTTGTGAAGATCGCTTCCAGCATCTCGTTCCAGGCAACCTGCGGGTCCATGGAGTTGGCTCCTATCGGCTCATCCGATTTCGACCCTGACCATTGGTGGAACCCGCTGGAGCTGGGTTGAGGCCATCAATGATCTCCCCTGCTTCTCGTTTCGTCAGATCGTAAACTCCGATCTTCTTCCCCAGGACTTCCTGAATTCGATTCTCCAGCTGAGGCAGAGACAGACCCTGCCGTTTACTCAGGTTGAGCAGGAATTGAACCTGCTTGTTCGTAGCTGCATCCGGGGATTGACCGTTCCCATTCCCTGGATGAGGAGCTTCTGAGCGGCTGGGCTTCGGATTCGCAGTCGGTTCCGCAGAAGTTCGTCCCGCATGTCCATTCGTCCGAGCTGGAGGAACTTCATCTCTCTGGCCAACCGCAGATTCTCCCTCGTATCGTTCAATCTGCTGGCTCAGAGCTTCTTCGGCCAGATCGTAGAATTCCTTGACCTTCTCGATCATGCCCTCGGGATCATCCAGTCCCACACAGATTTCCCCTTCGAGATTCAGGCTGAACCCCGTCGAGTTGAAATCGCGTGAAAGTTTCCGACTGAGTCCAACATTGACCTTCAACATTCTTATGCTCCAGAAAAGAAGAACGCCCCCATGATCGATTACCCGAATCAGGGAGGCGTCACTTGTCAGGATTGGTGAGAATGGAGAAAACCAGAATGAACCAACTGGCATGCATGGAAGGATCGGCAGCATATGGCAGAAATCTCTGCTTACGCATCCTCTGCCTTAGCACTCAGTGTTGGGGTGGGTCATTTTCTGGCTGATTCGTTGATGCATCCTCGAATCCATTTGGTGTTAGGTCATGAGTCCCAACTTCGTCAGTGAGTGCTGCATCGTTCAATTCCGGAGTGCCAACTTCCTCGGAAGGTTCATCACAAACACACGATTCCGGCTGGTTCGTCTCTGAAGAATCAGCTTGATCGTTCTGGTCAAAGACTAAGGCGACGCATTGCCTGTCTTGGTACGTGAAACTGAAAATCTCTGAAGGGACAGCCTCCTCGGCACCTGCCTCAAAGGCAAATGACACCGCCTGCAAGTCGACGAACTTCCTGAAATAGCCATCTCCATTACTGTATCGGCGAACTTTGTTTGGCCGTCCTATCTTGAGAAGGTTTCCCGGGAATAGTATCATCTCTCCAGACGACGGGTTTACAGCCATTCCAATCTTTTCCTGGCCGTCAACTAAAAGCACATCCATACACTCCTTACTAATAGTCACCATCAACTGCCGGGAACTAACCCATTTCAACGCAGTTTGTTTCGCTCTGGGATGACCGAATTCCACGAAAGAATTGAGATCCTCCAAGCGGGATACAACATCTGATTCTTCTGTTGACATCGCGATTTTCCTTTTAGATGAGAGATGAGTTTTCGTCCACTTTCACAATTACCGTGATTTGTTTTCCACTTTCAGCTCAAATTATGAAAATGATGTCACACTTTTATCAGCACACTTGTTATGTTGCCATTTTCAGGGCAAGTTCCCAAGCCCGTTCCTTGATCCGGGCTCCTGATCCGAACCAGGCCGATTCCAGCCGGTTACTGGCTCGATCAAGGGATGTCTTCCCGCGTGTGGAACGGTAATGATCCACGAACTCGGTGACCGCGTTCAAGGCCGTCCAGGTCGTGTGCCGGATGTCTGGCATGTCATGCCCGATCCCCTCTTCAAAAAGCCGCAGCATCTCTTGCCGGACATTCTTCGTCCGTGTGGATTCTCCATCCGGGGAGTCCGGATAGACCTGGCGAAAGTACTCTTCCAGCTGACGCAGGCTGGGGTAGTGCCAAGCCAGTCGATTGATCTGCTCCTCGGCATCGTCGTAAAACCGCTTGGCCAGTCCGAGAACTTCCTGAGCCTGCCGAACCTTCGAGGTCAGGTTCCCTTTATGGACAATTGAGACCCCCTGGCCTCGGCCATTCCTGGCTGCAATGGCCAGTGTGTTTGCACAGACCACTCGTATGGGGGTGAAGAAGACCCGCAGAGAAGAACTGCCGTCATGGGAGTTGGACAGCAGCAGATACTTTTCTGTGATGTCGTCCGAATTCTTGACCCGGATGTCATCTGGCAGCTTCGCCAACATCCAGATTCGTTCCCCTTTCCCGAGAGCCCCGGCAGTGTGATACCGCAGACTCCCATCCTCCACGATGGCATCCAGGAATCCAAAGCACTCCCGATTCTGAACGGGGCGGTACGTGTTTCCCACCACTCCGAGAATCGTGTGGCTGTCTTCCCGGACCACAGCCAGCTTGTCGGGAACAGGGATGTCGTTGATCGTTACCAAGCGGGTCAGTTCCACCTCAAAATCCAGCCCCGCCGCCTCAATGGCTTCACTGGCTGTGGCTGGCTCATCCAGTCGCGTCCCCAGCCGGTGCCAAGGCACTTCCCCCGTGTACATCATTGAAGGGCGATTGTCGGTCATTGCGAGTTCGTGTGACATGGCATCTCGTTGAGTTTGAAAGAGCAAACATGCTCCTTACCCGGAGATGACAGCGGTCACTCTATTTGTCGTTCCCCGTGAGCTGTCGAATCTCATGCTTGCAGACTGCGGGAATGTTGAGCACCTTTAGTGGAAGTCCAAGGAGCTTCTTCCAGCATTCTTCTCGGCTGATCTCTGGTTGCGAAGTGATTGCCATTTTGATCGCGATGGCTGTCGAACGAGAGACACCTATCGACATCAGCATCAAGAGGACCTTGTCCCTGGCACCGAACTCGACATAAAGATCCCATGGGGCCAGTTTGTCCGCCTCATCTGTCCGCCCCTTTGCAATCAGGAACGCCCGAAGGACATCCGCGTAAGCCTTCAAGTACTTGACATAAGTGAATCGAAGAGTCTGTTCAATGTCATCCAGAAGTGAGCCGATGGCCCGATTGACTGCCGCTTTATCTGATGGGGTCTGGTAGAAGTTCAGTCGATTATCAATCAAGTCTTTGAGGCTTTGTCCCATCACCCAAAAGTAACCGAGTGTTGCGAAGTACTTCCAGCTGTCGTTGTTCGATCCAATGAAGACTTCTGCGATCACATGAAAGACTGCCTTAAAGTGATCAATCGCACCTGGCTGAAATGGATCGACGAGGTACATCTGGGGAGAAAGACCCTTGCTGAACCGGTCCCATAGATCGTTCAACAGCGTGGGAGAGATGACAGCGTTCTTGGAGCAGACATCCTCTGGCACCTTCAATTGACCGCGAAGAATATCGAGTCTCTGCTCAATTGGAATCATCTCTGAATGGAGATCGGTTGGAACTCTAGAAGACTCAGAAAGTTTCTGGTCTCGTAACGTGAATTCAGAGAATGCCTTTCCAAGAAACTGCTCGACGCGATTTCTCTCTTCCACCATCGAGACAGGAGCTGTTCCATCAAGTACAGCAATGGCTGCCTCGCGGACTGTGTCGTTCTCAACAAATGACTGAAAAGCGGACTTGATCTCGGCAAGCCGCTCTCCTTCAAAAGGCTTTGTTTCCCAACTGGAAGGGTCGATACACCAAACGATCCCTCGGAAGTTTACACGGAGACGCCCTGCTCGTCCTGCAAGGTTCCAGAAGTCCGGCGTTGCCATCGGCTTCTTGTTCCCCTGTTTTGGACCAAGAACGACAATGTGGCGGGCTGGAAGGTTTACCCCTTGGAGTAGCGTGCTTGTGCAGGCGACGTACTGTAGCTTCCGAGTTCGTAACAGAGATTCAACTTGGCTCCGAATAATGTGAGGCATCCTTCCATAGTGGAATGCGACCCCTTTCAACAGAGTGTCCGCCAACGCATATTTGGGATGAATGTGGGTTTTCACAAAGTCGACAAGGTCAATGACATCTTTGTCGGTTGTCTTCTCTTTGATCTGTTCCGCAAGTTTGTCAGCGATATTCATCGCATCACTTGGTCGGTTTGCAAATACGATCACTGACTCATCTGGTTTCCTGACAAACAACGCAGTTCCAGCCAATCGATCCCATACGCCACTGAACTTGAATGGGAGTTCGACCTGCCCAACTGGCTGCACACCCGTCGGAGTGATCACCGAGACCGCTGCGGCCTTGGTTGTCCCTTTGACTGGGTCAAGCTTCACCAGGACCTGTGCCACTGGAGCGAGAGTTTCTGTAAAGAACTCCCCTTCGGATTCAAGGTCGAATTCGCCGAACATGTAACCCGGATTCTTGGTCAACGGACTGGCAAAGCATGTTCGAACTGATGGAAAGCGTTTCAGCAGTTCTCGGATTGCGGAATCCAGGATCAGCCCTCGGTCGTCATCACCAATTTCCTGAGCCTCATCAACATACACCTTGGCCACCGTCAACTCAAATTCTGGAGCCGCAAGCAAACTCACAAGCCTTTCTTGGGTCAGGACGTAGATCAGTCCTGGCTTGGCCTGTTCCACCGTGAAGCCGATGGGGGCTGCTGAGACAACTACGTCTACCAGCCCTGCCTCACGGAACAGTGAAAGGAGGTCGTTTGTGACTTGCTGGATCAAGGCTCTTGTCGGGACTAAGTAAACGAGAACGGTCCCCGGCCTCTCAGAGATCGATGTCAGGATGTCGTGTGCGAGGACAAAGGATTTTCCCGCTGAAGTCGGGGCTGAGACGCTCACGGCTCTCGAACGACGTAGGGAGTCCGTCAGGCGGATCTGAAAGTCGGTGAGTACCCGTGAGCCAATAACTGGATACTCAACTGTGTTCTCTGATTCCCGAGCGAGTGCTTCCAATGTCAGGCAGGGAGACCGTAGAAGCGACTCATCTTTTAGTGAAAACTGGGTCCGAAGGAGGTCGCGTCCGGGGAAGTTCCCCAGCCTTGAAAGAATGAACTCCACCGCTCTCGTGATCCCAGGAATGGACGATCCGAACAGTTCGGCTAGTCGAGTGGAAACATCGTATGCCCAAGCACGCTCATCCAAAGGCTGAGTAGTGTTTGATCCCGGCGTTTCAAAAGAGAGGATGGACGCTATTCGCAACAGGAACCGGATTTCGTCTGGTTGGAACACGTCGCTTTCTGTCGTGATGCCAAGACGAGAGCGAAGCTCAAATACGATGAGCTGCCCATAGAGTTGAAGGAATCGGTCATGCACCTTCTTATCCAAGGCTCACCCCCAACAGCTCCTTGTAAAATGCTCGACGGAAATCGCCCACTGAGGCAAAAGGGATGAATAAGAAATGGAAAGACAAGTGCCGGTGGGAATAGCCGTCAAATCTCTTCTTCAGCAGATTTCCAATGTTGACGGTGTAGTCGAGATACTTCTGCTCGAACTCAGCAAACAGAGCGTCTCTTTCCGTCTCCAGACGATTGTACTGACTCCAGTCCCAGCCAATGAGGCAGGCATGGATAATGTGACATTCGGAGTCTGCGGTTTCACGGTTTATCCAAGAAGTCACTTTGTCCTGGAACTGCCCATCAAGATGTTTGAAATGGGACGTGACAAGGTGAAGCTCAGCGTCGGCACGGCATTCGGCGTACAGATTCTGAACGCTCCCAAGTGCGTCCGTCATGGCACTGCCAATGTTTTGGTACAGCTTGGACTCACCGAGATAAACATCAAGGTGGCCATCATGGGCATCCCACTTGACATGAATTCCGTCTGTCCCCTTCACCTCGTCTGCGGGATTGGTTTTCAACTCCATTTTGCAGACCACTTGGGGAGCCCCGATTGCGGCCTCCAACAGGAAGAACAGTAGCAGCTCTCCAACTTCACCCGAATCAGCAATCTTGCGGAAGAAGTCGCGGGCGATCATGAAAAGTTCGCCCTCATCCCCTTCGAACCCCGGTCTCTTCTTCACCTCTTCTCGGGTTTTCGCGGACAGACAATACTGCACGATGTGCTTGGCGAGTGCCTTGGCGAGAAGCCCGAACTTCGGCTCTTTGGTGGTTGGGTCAAACTTCACATAATGAAGTGTGAAATCAGCCTGAACTCCGTTAATTTCCAGTGGATGCTTGAGTTCTGAAATACATGTGCTGAATCTCTTTTGGCAGGCTTCAAGGTACTGTTCCAACGACGGCATCAATGCTGGAGCTTGGGTCACGATTGAGGTGGTCACTCGGAACCTCCATTGAACGCTTGGGCGAGTATTGCAGGAAGCATGGCGTCAATCTCTTGCTTGATTGGCTGTGCGTCTTCGATGAATCGCTTGATTTGATCCTGAATCGTCTTCAAGTGAGCTACGATCTGCCTTTGCTCGGCGATGCTCGGCACCGGAACATGAATCGTCTTGAGTTCCTTAGCACTGATCCCGATGTTTCCCGCAGTTGTCGTGCAGAACGCTTCTACGGCTTCCCTTCCCGCAGGACTGTTCATCGCGTAGCAGACGAACTCTGGTATGACCTTCGTTGAATCGACCCGAAATCGGATCAACTTGTCGGGATAGACCCGGTCTTCGGGTTGATCTTGTTGGAAGACCGTGAATTTTCCGACGTAGTGCAGGTTTCCATTGAACCGGCAGGCCAACAGGTCGCCTTTTCGAAGTCGATAGGTATCGAGTTCCCTTTCAGTGATCTGAAGGTACTTGCAGTCAGATTCGTCGACAGTTCCATCGAGACGAGATGTACCGGCACTGATTCTCAGGATAGGAACTCCAGGAGGGCTATCAGATGGTTTGACTCCAAGTCCATTCCTTGTGTCTTCCGTCAAAAGATCAACAAGGGGAATTGTCGGCCATCTCGTAGGGACGAAGATGGTTGCGGACGCTCTGCTGAGAAGAATAGACCTCTTTGCATCGGCCTCTTCTCGCAGCCGCTTGGCCTCGTCGATCCTGGCAGTCAGGGCGTCGAGGTATTCGACGAGTTGTTGTTGCTCCCGCAGTGGTGGCAGCGGAATGAGCGTCTTCAAGAGTTGCTCGGGTTGCACTCTACGTCGTCGGTCCCCCATTCCTGTCGACAGGGTCGCTGCCTTCTCCCAAGCTTTTTGCCAACGGAAGTACGTGGCAAGATAGTCCGAACGAATCCGTTTTGAATCACAGTTGAAATGAGGGTATTCGTTGGAGATGAAGTGGCCGTCGAATTCTTCACCGACGAGTCCATAGGCACCCTCGAAGGCAAAGAGACGGCTGTAGATGAATTGGCCCGCTTGGACTTGGTACAGGTTGCTCGCACTTGTCGTGGCTCCGGAGATCGGAAGCTTCGCGAACAGCCCTCGCCCAAACGAGTAGATCCCAAAGTTTGGGTACTCCCGATCCGCATGTACCGGAGTCGCGGTCGAATCTTGAGTGATGACTTCCCCCAGCGGGACCATTGGCCATTTGGTCATGGTTTCCTCCCGAGGAGTTCTTTGATCTCCCGCATAATCTCGGCGATCCGGAGTTCCTTCTTCAGGATGTCATCCGCAAGTTGTTCCGGGGGCAGATGTCCCAGGTCCGCTTTTGCATTCGGGTTCTTGATGTCCAGATTGCAATTGTTGTCGAGAATCTGCTTCGCCGGGATCTTCCAACTCCGCTCGGATTCCTTTCGTTTCCCCCACCACTTCAGACAGTCGGCAAACTCCTCGTACTGGATCGGCTGGGTCTTCGTGTATTGCCTCCGCCCTTCCGGCAATGGTTGCTCGTAGAACCAGACGTGCTTTGTCGATCCCGTCCGATCAAAGAACAGCAGGTTGGTCGGGATGCTGGTGTAGGGGGCGAAAACTCCGTTGGGCAACCGGATGATCGTGTGCAGGTTGAACTTCGTCAGCAGCTCCTGCTTGATCCGGCCACAGACCCCATCCCCAAACAGAACTCCATTGGGAACAACCACCGCAGCTCGTCCCGATTTCGGAGTCGATCTCAGCTTCCGCATGATAAGCTGCATGAAGAGCAGAGCAGTTTCGGATGTCTGCTTGTCTTCCGCGAAGTTCCCCTGAATCCCTTTTTCCTCTTCACCGCCAAAAGGGGGATTGGTCAGGATCACGTCCACCCGATCCCGTTCGGTGATATCCGTGAGTTTCTGGGAGAGGCTGTTCCCCTTGAGGATCTGCGGCGACTCCAGTCCGTGGAGGAGCAGATTCATCTGACACAGCATGTACGGCAGTGACTTGGCTTCATTGCCGTAGATCGACTTCTCTTGGAGAGTTCTTCGAGCCTCGACGGTCTTGCACTGCTTCTCCAAGTGCCGGAAGGCTTCGACCAGAAATCCTCCAGTCCCACACGCCGGGTCCAGCACGGTTTCCCCCAGCTGAGGGTTCATGACCTCGACCATCAACCGGACCACTGACCTGGGAGTGTAGAACTCCCCCGAGTCCCCAGCTGCATCCCGCATCTCTTTGAGCATGCTCTCATAGAGATGGCCGAGAGTGTGAATTTCTTCCGTGGAGTCGAAGTGGATGGCTCCGATCTGGTTGATCACATCTCGGAGCAGATAGCCGCTCTCCATCCGGTTGTTGACCCCGGTGAAGACAGACGCCACCACATCACGGCGGTCATCTCCGTTGCCCCCTTGAAGACTTCTCAGGTAAGCAATCAACCCTCGCCCTTTGGTGCCATCCGGAAGTGTGGCTTCGTCGTTGTTGATGAACGCTCGCAGGGCATCGCCGCTGATGCCATCTTCCTTCGCCGCCCAGTCCCGCCACCGATATGGTGATTCGATCACCGGTCGGAACTTCTGACGTTTCAGCTTCGCACGTTCCTCTTCGATCCGTTCTTGATCGTCCAGAAACTTGAGGAACATCACCCATGTGAGCATGGGCAACCGGTCCAGATCGCCGTTGAGCCCCTTGTCCTTCCGCATGATGTCGCGGGCAGACTTGACGAGGCTCCCCAGCCGCTGAGCGGTTGTGAGGGGTTGATCGGTCTTGGACTTCTTGGCCATTGTGAAATCATTCTTCTTTGAGCTTGGTCCAATAGTCTGGATCGATCAGCTTCGCATCCTCGATATTTCTGATCACATGCGAAATCTCCTCACCCACAACGCCGATAAGAGTCTCATCAAGAAGGGCTGCTTTCAGCAACGTGGCCTTCCCAGGTTCGATGATCAGCAACCTTCCCTCAACCTGAAGTCGATGGCTGAAAGACTGTCCGCCCGAATTATCCACTTCGTATCCAAGAAGGTCATCTTTGTCTTCAATCAGAAGGTCCGATACCTCGATCGGATACACTTGGACCTGATATTGTGTGGTATTATCTGAATAGGCTTTGGAAGCTCGATTCGGTGGATGGCCAGACTTATGTAGTAAGTGAAAATCAACCTTCCATTCTTCATTCGTGTCTGCGTTCAAGCGACCTAGTAGTCGGCTCATGGCTGCACAACTGTCTCCTCCTTTCGCATGATCCAGTACGCCGATTTTGCGATGCGGGCATGGGCCGTTCTCAAAGAGTATGCTCCGGAGATCCTCCATGATTCGCTTGTCGTTTGTACCACGAGACATGTCTGTGCCATCAAATGGTCGGAACAACTTTGAATCGTTGCAGATGATCTGGGACTGCAGGCCAGGCAAGCGGCCTCCTCGCAACGGACACAATACAAGGTCGTACTCGGACTCCTTAATCATGCGTGCTACGTTGACAAGCTTTGACGCATAGTCGAAGGCATGAGGCTTCTGGATAGTGTATAACTGCTTTTGTTTACGGAGGCTTTCAATCAGTTTGTCTGATTCCGTTCCCTCGGCGATGGTGTCAATTATGACTGGAGAATCAGCTTTGTAGAATGGGTTCGTGATATTGACCGCATACGCCACAATGGGCGGTGCAATATAGATCCCAGAGGCCACGTAGTTTTCTGGAGTGTTAAACATTTGTGATTGCCGCCGCATAAAGTAGCTGTTGAAGACGCCCCACCGCATCCATCAGTTTGTCTGCCCCGCCGAACTTCTTCCCAATTTCGACCACGTTACCGTGAGTCGAAATCGGTGGAACTTCCAGGACATCCGGGACTGAGAACTGGCTGGTTCCGTGTTCGGCGTACTTGTCCAGAAGTTCGTTCAAGATCGCCTTGGCTTCTGGTCCGAACTGATCGAAGAAGTCGACCTTCTCCTTCCGGAGCTTCTCTGCCCGTTGCTTTCGGGTCAGCAACGGAGCGTTGAACGCTAGATGACACAGGAGGTCGAACGGATCGGCATCCGGGTGACCTGCCTGTGCACAAAGTTCGTGGAAGTCGAGTCCCCGCTCTTCCAGTGCGTCGATAGCCACTGATCGTTGTTCGAAGTCGGACCACTGCTTTCGCAGGTCTTCCGGGCTGGTGTAGAGCGTTCTGACTGTTTCGGCGACGTACTGAGTAATCTGAACCGTCCGGAGTTTGGAACCATTAGCGTCCAAGTCCAAGGTGATCTCTGTGTCGATGCCACCCGCCCCGCCATGGACGTAGTACTTCCTTCGTTCCGGAGTCTCGTCATCGTATTCCGGTTGGCTTGGCCCCTCATCCGTGGCAGGCTTCTCTTCTTCCTCCACCACATGGGAGCCTTCGATCGTTTCCCCTTCGTCGTTGATCTTCTCGGACGTGGCGAGTGAGGGTTCCCCGTCGAAATCAGGGTCAGCGAACAATCTCGTGGCTGATCCGGTGTAGTCCAGGATGTTGATGAACAGGTAACCATTCACACCCCGACCGTGTGACGGGTCACTTGGCGGGCAGCAGTGAGGGGCTTGGTGTGTGTTGGTTTTGGGCTTCGAGGGCGGTGG
>JAYWHX010000169.1:0-30282 GCA_043777375.1 Planctomycetota bacterium
ATGATCCGCGTGTGCATGATCCACCGCATGCTCCGTCACCTGAAGCCCGACGAGCTGGCCCAGGACTGGGGGAAGTAGCTTTTCAAACACGCTCTGAGAAGCACCAGTTGCGATTCGGAGAATGGCTCGCCGAGCTTTGGGGCCTGAGGGCATTCCTTGACGCGAATCTCAAGCCGAAAACGATCTCCCTTGCGAAAGGGCTCGATCAACTCGGTGCGATGTCCCAGAAATCGTCCTGACAGCCAGAGCTTGCGTTCGATCGACAGACGATCCAACAGCGTGAATTTTCCTGGCTTGAGGTCCAGGTATGTGAGGATTTCTTCTTCGGTATGATTCACCATGCCGGTGACCATGAACTCATCGACTTCGACTTCAGTCCCCAGGTTCGTGATATCGATCACCAGGTCGACGATTCCCCCTCTCGAATTCGGCTCAAGACGACATTCGCAGGCCGCCCCGGTCCGCCCGTAAAATTCCAGGAGATTCAGAACTGCATTGTTCAACACCTTCTCGCGAGTGGCTGTAAACGAACCATTCTTGAGTGGTTGCCATGCTGGGGCACCGGGTTTGACTTCCGCTCCCTTGTCATCCACCCAGCGGAACGCGGTCCGCCCGCCTGCGACATGAACAGGTTCAGGAACCGCATTCGCTGGGTAGCTCGGTCCGGTGAGCCGTTCACGAACCGCAGCGGCCAGTTCCTCCGGAATCCCCGAGAGGCGGATTTCCCCATCCAGGAAGCGGTGCCCCTCCTGGATCTGGAGTTCGGCCCCCTGTCCTTGTTTGACCACCGCTTCGGCATGCCCGCAGTTTCGATACCCCTGCTCGATCAGCGATCGCAACTCTTCCATCCATCGCTTCTGCGGCCATTGCGAGGCTTCAATCGCCGCTGGATGCGTGGCGACCACTCGGCGAATCTCGTCTGTGGAAAAGACCGTATTTCCGGTGATCGTGATCTGGTCGAGAGTTCCGATCCCCGCTGGAGGAGCAGCCGAAGCAGTCACAGCTCTGGCAGCCAGTCCCAGACTCCACAGCAGCAGGCAAACAATCAGTCGACAATCCATGTCGGCACTCCACACGAGAAATCTCTCAGTCACCAGAGGCGGAGCACGATAAGTGTGTCTACGGTTGTCCGCAAGACGACATGTACCGCGTAGTCACCACAAAAACCACTGCCTCCGGAGTCCAAAGGACTCCAGAGGCAGTGAGGGGTACGAATGCCTTCTACGCCTACGTCTACCTTCGCTCTTGCTCGAACACGAATGTCCCCTTCTTGTTCGAAATCGCAAAGTCGAGCAACCCATCGGCGTTGATGTCGGCGACTTCAAAGGCGGTGCCGACGCCGCTGTCTTCGTCGATTGTGTGGCGGACCCAGGTCGCAGTGCCGTTCTCACGCTTCAGCTCAAACCAGTACAGCACAGCTGCCTCTCCCCCGCCGGGACCATGCCCGCCGTGGGACCACCAGCGTTTGCCAGTCACGAAGTCGGGCAGCCCGTCGCCATTGATGTCGGCCAGAACGACCGCATGAGTTTCACTGAACGACTTCTCGATCTCATGGGTCTTGAAGGTGGGGAGCGGGCGGGCCACGGACGCTGACGCTGACGCTGACGGCTCTTTCCCCTGTGGCTGATTGCTGACAACTGATGGCTGAGGGCTTCCCTCATTCTCATGCCACCAAATCCCATAGTCATGCGGGCTGGCGGAGAGTACATCGTTGTCCCCATCGCCATCGAAGTCGTAGACGTACATCTGCGAACAACCGCCGCCGAAGTTCGCTTCGTGGAAGGTCCACGGAGCGGTGGTCATATCCTCAGGAGCCTTCCACCAACCGCCGGGAATCAGAACATCCGCGCGACCGTCTTGATCGATGTCGCCGATTCCCAATCCATGGAAGAACCGCTGGATATCCGCTGATCCCGGTGCTCCGATGGCGAGCATTTTCCAGGGAGCTGTGGCGAGATTCTGCCGCGTCGAGATCCCCATCAAGCCATTCTCGAACCCCGCCACGAGTTCGCGCATTCCATCCCCGTTCACGTCGAGGTACTGCGGGCTTTCGTTGCCGGTGACAGGGATCATCTCATGACGAGGCCAGGAGGAGTGTTGATAGTTTATGGTTGAGGGTTGATCGACAGAGGTGGCATCGCCTGCGACTCCGGCTGCTGGCCCTGGGCCCTGGGCCCTAGGCTCTGGGCCTCTTCCCGGATTCTCGAACCACCACGTCTGCTGACCGGGGAAGCCGACCACCACGACATCGAGCCGCCCGTCCCCGTTGATGTCATCCGGGTAGTTCATGAACGAATCGCCGTACCCCTTGATGTCGAATTCGTTGGGGGGAGTCACGGAAGTCTGGGTGGACCAGCGTAACGCGTCGGAACTCCGGGGGCTGACGCCGCCCGGCTCTCCACTTGCTTGTTGATACCAATGGCTCCCAGCTGTGATGTCCATGTCTCCATCATTGTCGAGATCCGCGATGCCGACCCCTTCGCTGCGGAAGGTCGTATCCAGCACCGTCTTCTTGAAGCTGATCTTCGTCCCGTCAAACGCCCCGCCGCGCGAGACCGGCCACTGGTTCGGTTGTGAACCCGCAGCTGCGTAGGGAGGGAGTTGATCGAGCAGCGTCAGTTCGAGGTTCTTGAACCGGACTTCGGTCGCCCCGCCGGAGTGGAGTTGCAGGGCGATCACACCGCTTCTGGCTCCCGCCGGGTCGTCGCGGTCGAGGCAAAGATTTCCGTTGAGGTAGGTCCGCACGCGGCTGCCGACAGCAATGATCTCGTAGTCGTTCCAGTCACCGGGCTTGAGGTACTTCTCGGCATCGTTGTCTTCGAGGAGTCCACGGCCCAGTTCCTCATAGAGCTTGCCCCACCAGCCGGGACCGGCGTCGGCCTGGTAGCCTTTGACCTCGCCGTTGGCTTGTGGCTGGCTGCGGATTTGGATGCCGCTGTTGCCTTGATTGTCCTTGAGGAGGATCTGGAACTTGAACCGGAAGTCGGTCAGCGAGAACTGGCTGACGAGGAACTCGTTGTGGTCCAGACCGGTCGTTCTGCCGACGATCTGGCTCTCTTGAGGCGTGGCCCCTTTCTCGACCGTCCATAGCCCGCCAGTCTCGGTCTTGCCGATCCAGCCGGTCAGATCCTGCCCATTGAAGAAGGTCACGACATTGTCGCGATTCGCGCGGATCGGTGACTGACCCGCCCCTTGCAAGTAGGCTGCGAGCGACCGGACTTCGCTATCGGTGAGGGTCCGCAGCAGATCGTCTGGCATCATCGACTTGTCGCTGAGCTTCCGCTCTTCGATGTCGCTCTCGGGCATCTCGATCAGCTGCTCGGGAGTTTGCACAGCGATGAGGCCGGGTCCGCTGGCCTGCTTGATAATCCCGGTGATCACTCGTCCCGAGGTGGTCACAAGGATCGTCGGCTGGTAGTCCTTCGCCATGACTGCCGACGGATCGACGATGTTGGAGAGCAGGTAGTCGAGGTTCGCCCGATTGGCTCCCGTGATGTCGGGGCCGACCTTGCCGCCGGTGCCGAAGAGTGTGTGACACTGTTGGCAGGTCTTGGCGAAGATGGCCCGTCCGACTTCGCGGTCGGGGGCCGCACCATGCGGGTTGGCGATGACCGTTTTGAGACGGGCCGTCAGCGCGACACGGTCGGCGGCGCTCTCCCGCACAATGCCCCAGACCTGTTCGATTTTCTTGTTCAGTTCCGCATCGTTCAGGTTCCGCAATTGCCTCACGAGGTCGGCAGAGAGTTCGGTCTTGGGGATGCGGTTCGCCTTCACCGCATCGAGCAACACGCTGGCATAGCTGGGGCGAGAGGTCAGCGTGCTCATCGCATCGCGGCGTTCGGCAGGAGTGAACGTGCCGAACTTGGCGACCACGGTGGCCAGTGCTGGTGGATGGTCGATCGCAGCCAGCGACTTGAGCGCGTCCCCGCGCATGGCGGGGTCATCGACCAGTTGCGGGAGCAGTTCCTTCAGCCCTTCCGACTTCGCATCAATCAGGAAGTTCAACACTTCGCGCCGAGTCTCCACCGGCCAACTGCTGATCCGAGCGAAGTCGCGCAGGTTGGCCAGCGCATGGTCGGTCCCAGCCCGCTGGGCAATCGCCGTCGAGAGAAAGACCAACTCCGGAGACGAGTTCGCCACCGTGTACTTCATCGGCAACGCGCGCAGTTGCTCGTAGCGCGAGTGTTCCTTCACCCCGCGAGTGGCCTGCAAGATGCCGCGAAGGAAGAGTTCCACTTCAGTGGGCTTGGCCTTCTCCAATGCCTCCACCAGCAGATCAAGCATCCTCACCGGATCACCGCTCCCCAGCCGCCGGATCATGTACTCCCGCAGCACCGGAATCGTCTCACCCGCCGACACTGCCAATGCGAGTGCCCGCGCCGGGTCCGCATCCGCCAGCGGTTCCATCGCGTACCAGTACATCAGTGGCAGGTTGTGATCCTTCGCGTCCTCAGCGTGGGAGACCAAGCCTTCGAGGATTGCCCAGCGATCTTCCAGGGGTGTCCGCTGCAGGGATGATGCGATCGCTAACCTGACAACGGGCGACGGATGGACTTTGGCAACTTTAGCCCGGCGTGCGAGCATATCGGAATCGATTTTACGATCATCCGAGATGAGCCGAATCGCCGCAGCTACGACGTGTTGGTCCATCTCCATAACTTGCTTCACCGAAGCTTCTGAGCATGCATTGTCGAACCCTTCGGGACCTTGGGTCACATACAAAGCCCTCAATGCCCGCAACTGCTTTTTGGCGGGCAACTCCGGTTCAATCAATCGCATTTCCGGGGCACTATTGACATCAAACTGCAGCTTGTAGTTCTTGGCAGCTGCACGTTCATGCAGCAGTCGTAAGGCGTGGCGGGCATGCCACTCATTCGGAGCATCAACCGCTAGCAACGCCAACTCGTTGTCACTCAGCTTCTTCAAATCCACCGCCGGGTTCTTCGCATCCCCATAGGTCACCCGGAAGATCCGCCCGTTGGTCGTGTCGTGCAGCCCTTCTTCAGGCCGGTGGCATTGGTTCGCGTCATACCAGTCGATCATCCACACCTGTCCATCGGGACCGGTCATCAAGTTGATCATCTGCGACCACTTGTCGCCGGTCAGCAGGAAATCCGGATAGCGATCGCCCGCGTACCCCGACCCTTCCGGGATCAGCTGATCGATATTGATGCGGTTGCCGTGGATGTTGTGCATGAAGAGTTTGCCGTTGTACTCCTCGGGCCAGGCCCCGCCCTGGTAGATCATCGCACCGGCATGGGCATGCCCGCCGCCGAGGTCGGCACTCGCCTTGCGGTCGTCGTTGTTCCACTGCCCCCCGGTGAAGTGTCGGTGGCGGGCGATGGTCTTGATGTCTTCGTAGGTGTGCTTGTTGAAGTGCTGCCCCGCTTGCCGCTCGAACCGACCGCCCTGAATGATGTGATAGAGATGCGGAATCACACAGGCTGTACAGAACGCCTCGCCGTATTGGTCGAAGTCGACGCCCCACGGGTTGCTGCTGCCGTGTGCGAACACCTCGAACTCATGCCGAACCGGGTGATACCGCCAGATCCCCGCGTTGATCGGCTGCCGCTCGGCCTTCGGCGTCCCTGGCTTGCCGACGAGTGAGTGCGTGAACACTCCGTGACATCCATAGAGCCACCCATCCGGCCCCCAGATAAATGCATTCAACGTCTCGTGGGTATCCTCCCAGTGCCAACCGTCGAGCAGCACTTTTGCTCCAGGCGGGACATCTTTGGGGAACTGGAGAGCAGGTTGTGGAGGTTCAGCCCTCATGGGCACGCCATCCGGAACATCATCCCCGTTGGTGTCCGGAATGAACATCAAATACGGAGCAGCCCCGACCCACACGCCATCAAAACCCACCGCCAGCCCGCTCACGAGGTTCAGCCCCTCGATAAAGATCGTCTTCTTATCGAGCGTCCCATTCTCGTCGGTGTCTTCAAAGATCACGATCCGGTCGGCCCCTTCCCCATCCGGGTTCCGCTCCGGGTAGCTGTGGGCCTCGGCAATCCACAGCCGCCCGCGATCATCCCAGCACATCGCAATCGGCTGGGTCACGTCCGGCTCAGACGCCGCGACCTGCACCTTAAACCCCGGCGGCACCTGCATGGCAGCGGCAGCCTCGGCGGCGGTGAGACCGGCATAGGGATAGACCTCGACATCGGCCTCAGCTGATTTCGACTTTAGCTCCGGCAGCTTGAACGTCGGTCGCTTCTCGTGGAAGCGAAAGTCATCAAAGTTCACATGTCCCCACCCGCCGGTGTGGGTGTCGGTGATCCGGATCGAGATCAACTTGTCCTTCTGCTTTCGCAGATCGACAACGACCGGTGAGAGTTCTTCGGTGTTCGGTCCGCTGATGACGAAGAAGACCTGGCCCGCCTCGTCGAGTAACTCGACGCGGGTCTCTTGATGCGAACCCCCGCCGACGAGCATGCTGGCCCAAGGCTGGGTGACTTTGAAGGCGACCGAGGTCAGCGTCCCTTGCGGCTCGTCAAAGAGCTTCTCGAACCCGCCCATCCAGTATTCGCCGGTATGCAGTGATTTCTTGCCAGCACCGAGTGGCCGATCGGTACCTATCCCCCCTTTGATCGGCTGTTGCTCGAAGGCCTTACCCGTGGCGGTCCAGTCCTTCAGGTCACCGGTCTCGAAGTTCAGGTTGAGCGGCTTCCCGTCCTCACCAACCGGCACCATCCCCGCCCCACTCGTGGGCTCGTTGGTCTCATCTACGGCATAGACCGGAGCCACGACTCCGAAACCGATCAGGCAGGCGACCACGCCGCCAACCCAGCTTTGCCACTTCGATGCAGTCATCGTCTGATTCTCCAGCAGTCATGAGCGCAGGGACCGCGAGTCTGCCTTCTGGGCGAGACATTCCCTGCATGGGAGTATGTCAAACGGGACCAGATGTATCAAAGCTGGCTGGTTTGTTCGTCATCGCCGATGCGTCGATTCCTCAAATCCAGCCATCCTTGCATCCCCAACAAAAACCATGGATACTCTGACAACCGCGACAGCTGCACCTGTAGCGCAACTGGATAGAGCATCGGTCTTCGAAACCGAAGGTTGGAGGTTCGAACCCTCCCAGGTGCATTGAGAGCCACTACGACGAATGTCGAGTGGCTCTTTTCATTGGCAGCCGCTTCCAGTCAGTCATCTTCCCAGTGCGTAGATCGGTGCGTCTTTCGTGTTCGGCGGGGATGTTTTCAGGCTTGATAGAATGCCTTGATCGGCTTAATTCGGAGGCGTCTCTGGGGCATCGGACGTGCGAACCGCATCTCGGATCTGGCGTCCGGCTTGGATGAATTGTGAGACGACCTGCCATGTCCGCTGCCGGTCGTACTCGCGATGCAGAGTTCGTACGAGGGACACCGCGCGGGCGTCCTCCAGGTGGAGTGCGATCGTGGGGAGCATCCATTCTTCGAGGCCGTAGACTCGTCCGTGCTCGCGATCCGTCACGACGGGCACCACAGCTGAGAGACTTGCTCCCAGCGTTTCTGAAACGTAATCAACGGCCTCGCGTATCGAGTGCTCTTTGGGCCGAGAGGGATCGTCCCATTGATATGGGGGAGCCCATTCCATGATCGGGCTGAGGGCGTCCACCTTGGATACAACCCCAATGACCGGCGGTGGTTTCAACTGGTGACGATCCTGGAACCAGCGATTCATCTCGGCCAGCATCTCGGCATCGGACTGCTTGGCGGATGAAGTAGCGGCCATGACGAGCAGTACCAGATCCGCGTGCCGAACGGCTTCGCGGGTCGCGTCTTTCTGCGCAGCTGTCGTTCCAGAATCGCTGTACCCCGGCGTGTCCAAGAGAATCAGTCGATCGGAGGTTCGATCTGTCACTGAACTGCCGGTCAGTTCGTACCGCTTCACGTCTCGGGTGAGTGGCAAGACATCGACAGCGGCCTGCTGGTCGCCCAGCAGGCAATTGACGAGGCTGGACTTCCCGGCCTTCACCTGCCCAACGATGGCGATTGTGACCGTGACGGTGGTCTCTCTCTCTTCTGCTGAGCCAGTTGCAACACCACTCGGTGAGTGGGACTCGGTCGGATAGATCAGCTCCATAGCCTTGCGATATCTCGATGATCCGCCCCGCAGTCGACCGCTGTTCAGTTCTATCAAGTAATAGCCGATTCGCTGAGTATAGAACCGGAAGAAGGCTCCCAGCAGATTGGACTTGACCAGACTCATCAATGGATCGCCGGCCCCCCGCATGGCCAGGTATCTTGGGATCTTTGTTGGATCCCAGACGACCGACGCGAGGCTTCCGACATTACTGAGGACATTTAACCAAGGAGGCAGATTGCCCAGCATACGCCACTGAGACACCGTCACCAAATGGCTGCCCGGCACGTATTTCTGGAACCAAGCCTCCAGATCCTCGCTGACGAGATGGGAGACCGTGGCTAACTCGACGATCGACAGTGAACCGAGGGGATCGTCCGATTTGGGGTAGTAATGCCGGGCGAGTGTCGTCGCGATGTCGATCGTCAC
The DNA here is from genome assembly GCA_043777375.1 of Planctomycetota bacterium. Taxonomy (GTDB): domain Bacteria; phylum Planctomycetota; class Planctomycetia; order Planctomycetales; family Planctomycetaceae; genus TH-plancto1. The sequence goes on from JAYWHX010000169.1 coordinate 8,500, forward strand.
TTGCTGGTAGAACTCGGGGTCGATGAGCTGGGCCGAAGTCGCTTGATCGACTCGACGTTGCTCAATCGTAATGATCTCAGCGGCGGCCTGATCGTGAGGTGTCCAGTGAACTCGTGAACCGAACTCCGGAAGAGGAACGCTCGTGCGTTTCGTTCTACGGAGCAGTAACCACGCGCCTCCCCAGCAACACGGGATCAACCATGCCAACCACACCCAATGTCCCGACTGCAAAGCCATCCACAAGCCGATTGCCAGCAGAGAAAGCACTGGCAGCAGCAGTAGCACCGCAATCAAGATCAAACGCCAGCGAGGCATCATGCGGAAGTCCTTTGTGTGGGCGGGCGATTCTGTGGAGAAGGACGACTTCACTCATTCGGAAGATTTCGGTGGTTCTCGATTTGGGGCTCTCAAAACGTGGGACACATTCACTTCCCGATTTCCACAGAGGAATTGAACACGAAGGTCGCGAAGGAAGCCAAGTGCTCAGTCCATCGTTTCTTGGATTGCTTCGCGATCTTCATGTTCAAAATCAAATCGGGAAGTTGTCTGGGACCATGTCCTAGTGCGATCCCCCTCGGTGCTCTCGCCAACGATTCGTGGCACTTTGCAACTGTTCACCCCAGACCTGTTTCAATTCCTCCGGCGAGGGGGTGTTCCCTTGGCGACACTCGCCGAAGTACCAGCAGCACGCCTTTCCTAGTGAAAACGTATAAGCAAAGGCCATGGCCGCGTTGGCCGTTTGCCCCAGGACGGGGATCAGCTTAAGCGGTGCTCGAACCGCAAATCGCAAGGCCAGTTGTCCCGCGATCGCTCCGGCCATCTTCGTCAGCACACCAACGTTCATCTGTTGGTCGTACTGATCCGCTAGGACGTAGATCAGCCGCGATTGCAAACTGATGACCGCCGGGATATCGATCCACGGCAGCGGGACAGCCGCAGCTGTGGCGGCCAGACTGCTGTAAGTCAGGATCGTGGGAAGAGCCCGTTGCTCTTTCAAATCTTTCAGGGAGGACCGCAATTCGTCGAGGTGCAGAATCACCTGGCGACAGGCTGCGGGGAGTAACTCGATCAGGACCTCTTCGAGACGGTGGCCTCCAAAGTTGGGAAAGTGATATCCCTCCTCGGTCTTGGTGATGTCGAGCGGCACGATGCGGTCGACCAGCCCCTCAAACCTTCGTTGCTGTTCGACCAGTGAACGGGCCAGTACCGGATGCAGCCCCAGCGAGGTGAAGTCCTGCGGGCTGCCTGTTGTCGCCCCTGTTGCAGTGATCAACAGAAACGGATCGGGGGCAGGATGCTGCTCCATCGGATACGCTTCGTGCAGGCAAGTGAGCGCCAGCACCACCGGCAGACTGGGACGAGCAGCGCGTATTCGCTTCAACGAAGAAACGATCTCGTCCAAGGCGTGGTCCATCACCCGAACGACTGCGATGAACACATGCGCCCGCGATTCGAGGGCCATGATGTCTTCGCCGGGGTCATAACCCGCCTCACCAATTCCCCGGGTGTCGAGGAACCGGACGATCGTGTCCTGGTCCGAGGGGAAGTCGTACTGCACCGACGTCTTCGTCTGCGGGCGATATCCATTGCCAATAACCGCTGTCGTAGCACCGGTCAGATACCGGACTATGGATGTCTTCCCGCTGCCCGTCTTGCCAAAGAGCCACATCACCGGAACGGGCGTCTTCTCCAGTAAGGCGGCTTGCTGTTGGGCAAACTGCTCGTCGGTGAGACTGTTCCAGCCGAACCAGTTCTTCAATCGGTCCAGCATGCAGCTGCCCTCCCCCGCCGGTTGCAGTGACGCCCTCCATCCGAGGTCATCGTGTCAGCTGTTAGTCTACACAGCGACAAGTGACGCCGCATATCAAGTCGGATTCTGTGAGGAACATCTGGAGACCACACGATGTTGCCCCTTGCTTCGATCTGTTCGACTGTCGTGAGACAGGATTCTGTCGAAACATGTCGCAAAGTATTGCTGATATCTCATTTCATTCCGGATTCAATCGCACGGGTCGACTCTGGTTCAGGAACCAAGTCACCGGAGGGCCGGACTCTTCCTGCCACCGAAAATTGGTGGCCACCAGATCAAGATCACCATCCGCGTCGACATCCTGCATCTCGCAGGTTGCGTGGTCTGCGGCGTCGGTTTCGATGACATGCGTCACAAACGCTCCGGGTAAAGTCTGCTCCATCCAAACGACAGAGGGCAATCCTGGAAACTCGTGCAGGACCGAAGGAGGAAGCAAGCTCACTGCGGCCAGGTCAATGTCACCGTCCAGATCCACATCTCCAGCGACGGCACGATGCACGCCCGCCATCTGGATCACTTCATGAACGACATATGGAAAGCTGCCCCGATTCTCCAGCCAGCGAACGCCATGAAACGGCTTGACATGGCTGCTGTCGAAGCTGTCCCCATTGGTGTGAATGAAATCGATGTCACCGTCTTGATCCATGTCCATCGCTTGCAGACCACTGGAACCAAATGAAGGGTCACCTGCTGAGTAGAGGGATTGCTGTTCAAATTGGCCCTCGCCTCGATTCAAGAAGGCCACCACGGTCTCGAACTCCTGGCTGAATAGAACCACGATATCGAGGAGCCCGTCCTGATTCAGATCGAGCACGGGAACATCAATAGCGCCGTGGCGGGGATCGAGAACCTGTTGACGCCAGGCTTCGCCAGACGGGGTCTGTTCGTTCCAGAGAATGAGAACGCGACCGGTTCTCCGCCAGCCAAACTCTGCAACGACAAGATCCATGTCTCCGTCGCCATCCAGATCGCCTGGCTGAACATCACAGACACGAGAGACTCCCTGCAGAATATTCGTCGCTTTCCAATTCAAGTGTGGTTCGAGCTTCCAAACGGAACCGTTCTGGTGGTCCTGAGGAAAAAAACTTCCCAGGTCGCTCGCCAGGATTTCGACTTGGCCATCTTGGTCCATGTCTACCGTCGTCAAACGACCGGGGTTCGAGAGCTGTACGGGGCGTGCGACCTCGGAAAAAAGACCGGACGAGTCCGACGAGAGAATGGCCCCCGTCCGCATGTCGGTGGCCAATATCTGTCTTGAAGGGGGATTCACAGACAGGTCGGAGACGGATACGGTCGCAGTGTGTGCCGCTGGCGACTGCCGCAGAAAGCGACCGTTGACCTCGACTTGTCCCGATTCCGGCGTGGCGATCGATTCCGGGGCCCACAATTGATAGAAGGCCACGACTTCCTCTTCGGAGGGCACGTCAAGGTGCAGATTCTGAGCCCCTTCATAGAACCGAAAGCCTTGGGTCACCTCAGCAGCCCACTCATGGCGTGGAAAGGAGCTGGGCTGTGGAAACGCATGGCAGTGACCGCAAAACAGTGTAACCTTCGGAAACCGAGGATCGTCTTGGAGAGCGGTGGACGGAACCCCCGTCGCAGAGGGCGCAGCCTTTTCGCACCCGTGAGCCGCAATCACAGTGATTAAGAGCACGAGCGAAGCATTTCGCCGTGGGAAGAAAAATGGGGATATCGCCATGACAAGCCTGGACCCAAAAAACGGAAACATTCGAAAATCGTTGCAGTGGAGGACACGGGTGCGGAGCTGCAGGTGTCAAAGCACCAAGTGTGCAGCAAAGATTCCCCATAGCAGTGTATCCTGAAAACTCGGCCGCACACTTTGTTAGGAAAGTTACAGAAACACTGAGCCGTCGCGCAATTGATGCCCCTGAATCGTTGATGTCAGAGAACGCAAAGCAACAACGAGAATCACGTAATCGCATACAATAATGGAGCTTGCGACTCATCTTCTTGGCCAGAGGGCACCATGCCGATGAAGTGAAGAATTCGTGTGCCGATGCAATATCTACATTGACGCGAATCTCAAAAACGATAATATGATGAATGATCGGCAAGGTTCACGAAATCAATCCGATTGCCACTTCTTCGGCGTATCGCCAACCTCATCCCCCTAGTTCAGGAGAGTTAAATGACTCTGCGACGCATTCGTGTAGCGTTTACGCTGATCGAATTACTGGTCGTGATTGCCATCATTGCCGTGTTGATTGCGCTGCTGTTACCAGCCGTGCAACAAGCACGAGAGGCCGCTCGACGGTCACAGTGTAAGAACAACCTGAAGCAAATCGGGCTGGCACTTCACAATTACCACGAAACCTTCAACACCCTTCCAATCAGCATGAGTTGGGGAAGAATCGGTGCGAATGGTGATTGGGACCGCCGTCAGGCATTTTCGGATAAGGTCTATCTGCTGCCTTATCTCGATCAGGCACCGATGTACAATCAGACCAATTTCAACGACTTTCCATGGAACCCATGGAACACTGGCAGCAACCTTCCCCAAAGTGCCCGTCTGCCCGTCTTTAACTGTCCTTCAAATGCTAACGTGAACGGCAATGGAGCGGCTGGCAACTTCACCTACTCCATCAACATCGGTGTCATCAACTACTCGAAGGACAACACCAACGTCATCAGCGGAACGAATGGTCGTCACAACGGGTTCGCCAGCTACACCAACTGGCCCGGTGAATCTGACACGAACGTGAACTTCAGTGGCGTTGTGGATGGTCTGTCGAACACAGCTGCTTATTCCGAATTCGGGATGGTTCCTTGCGATCCAAGCAGCACCGGCACCAAGACCATGCAGATGCACACTTGGTCTGAGCCAGGCGGAGTGAATGCTCACCGTGCAGTCCGTCAGCACTGCCTGCGGAACGTAGGTCATGTGGGCGACTGCGGTCGTCACAATGGCCGGGGAGCTTCTTGGGCTTCCTCGTTCGTTGGTTACGGTGGCTCGTATTCCCACAACATGAACCCGAACGAAAAGCCTTGCTTCGCTACGAATCAGGGCGACTGGCGCGGCAGCACCACGATGGGAGCTTCCAGCTTCCACACGGGTGGCGTGCATGCCCTCATGGGTGACGGTGCCGTACGCTTCGTGAGCGAAAACGTCGACTACGACACATGGGCCTCGATCGGGACCCGCAATGGAAACGAAGTGATTGGTGAGTTCTAGGACTCAACCCTCAATCTCGTGTTGAGTTTCCCTGCTCGGATTCAATCCGAGCAGGGTTTTTCATTGGTGCTCTTATGAACACGAAGTGGGCGAGCTTCGGAAATCCCGGATATGCTGCGGTTTGCCTTTGGGGGCTGTTTTTCCAAGGATGCGGCCCTGAGACGCCCCCCAACCCGGCTCCCCAAGTGCAGCCAGTGGAGGCTTCCCCTCCCCTGGCTCCTCGGACTCCCCTGGCTTCTTCAGAAGTCGACATCCTCCCAGAATTCGATGAGGTCTCAGCTGAGATGGGGATTCATGCCCCATACTTTACTGACACCGTTCCGAAGCGTTACTTCCTCCCCGAAGTCATGGGGGGCGGTGCGACTTGGTTGGATTTTGACCAAGATGGGATGCTTGACCTCTATTTGACCAACGGGACACGATTCGAGCCCGACACTTCCCCACCGCCTCGTGGAAACTGGCTTTATCGAGGCCGGGAAAGTGCCCCTTTTCAACTGGTGGCTGAAACTTGCGGAGCGGGAGATACGGGTTACGGTCAGGGCAGCGCCGCCGGAGATTTCAATTCCGATGGTTTTCCCGATCTTTATGTGGGCAACTACGGGCCGAACGCCCTGTACGTGAATGAGGGCGATGGGACATTTTCCCACGACACCACCGATCCCGGTTTGGCGGATCCCGCCTGGACCAGTAGCGTCTTGTGGGCCGATTTGAATCAAGACGGCCTGCTTGATGTCTATGTGACGAATTACTTACAGGTCACTTTGGCCAATCGAAAAGTGTGTGAATACGAGGGACGACCGGGATATTGTGGTCCGGGTCAGTACGAGTCCGCAGCGGATCATGTGTTTCTCAACCAAGGAAACGGCTTATTTGTCGAGTCAGCAGCGGAACTTGGCATGGCTGACACCAGCGGTAAAGGACTGGCGATCGCAGCTGCCGATTTGAATGCGGACCTGATCCCGGAAGTCTATGTGGCAAACGATATGACTCCCAATTTCCTCTATACCACCAAGGGTTTAGGTGCCGGAACTGCTGTGGTGTACAGCAATGTGGCCGACATCGGAGGAGCCGCTCAAAGCGGAGAGGGCATGAATGCAGCCAGCATGGGCATTGCCTGCGCGGACTTCGATGGCGATTCCCTCCCCGACTTGTTCGTGACGGACTATTACAACACACAAAAAACGCTCTACAAGAACCATGGAGACCTGCAGTTTGAGGATGTCAGTCGTCGCATGGGGACCGCGAAAACGGGGTATGCTTACCTCGGCTTCGGAACAGTTCCACTGGACTATAACGGGGACGGCTTCGATGACCTGTTCATCGCCAATGGGCATGTCTTGGGGCCCGAGGTGAAACCTGATCGGATGCGGGCTCAGATCCTCTTCAACAACCGTGGAAAGATCTTTGAGGATATCACCCCCAAACTGAAAGGCTATTTCCAGAAAGAATGGCTGGGACGTGGAGCGGCCTCGGCAGATTACGATAATGACGGGGACCTGGATCTGGTGTCCACTCATCTCGATGATCCGGCTGCACTGCTGCGTAACTCGACCGCGACGGGGAAAGGCTATATTGGCTTTGAGCTCACGTCACCGCTCCGCATTCACCCGTGCGGCACCCGACTGACGATCACGACCACTGCGGGGCAAAAGACTCGTTCTTTGATCACTGGTGGCAGTTATCTGTCGTCGAGTGATGGGAGACTGTTGTTTCATCTGGAGCCGAATGAGCAACATGTGCATGTTCGCATCGACTGGACATCTGGGCGAGTCGACGAATTCACCTCTTTGGATTCCAATCGATATTGGCACATTTCAGAGGGGCGACAACCGTGGTAACCGCCGCCGATTCAACTCCAGCAACTCTGGTTCCCGGACGTCAGACGCCTCGCGTCCGTGTCCTGCTCTACACAGTACTGACGCTGCTAGTCATCGGGTTCAGCACGACAGCTTACTGGTGGCACAGTGGATTGCGTTCGGCCCAAGATGCCATGGCGCGTGGCGATTTAATGGAAACGAGAAACGCTGCTGAGCGTTACCTTCGCATCGCTCCCGGGAATGTCGCAGCCCGCAAGCTGGCGGGAGATGCCTATCTCCAGGACAATTCTTTGGATCCCGTGGAGGCTGCGGATCAGGCCATTCGCCATTACTCGAAAATTCCGGATAACAGCGATCTCGGGGCGGTTGCCAGATCCTCAGAAGGCAGAGCGGCATTCCTGGTACGACAAGAGCCCTCACGGGCCGAACGCCTCTTTCTTCGCGCGATTGAGCTGAACCCTGATCAGTTCGATTCACACTACCTTTTGTGGCAGCTGTATAATATGACGGAACGTTACTTCGAAAGTGAACCGCAGTTCCGCGAGGCCTATCGACTCTGCCCTGTCGAAGAACGAGCGTTTCGGCTTCGAGAGTGGTATTCAAGCCAATTCACACCATTGTCGGCCTGTTCACAACTGGACTTGATGATGGGATTCCGTGAGGAGTCTGAGTTGCCCAGCGAGGAATGCACGCTACGAAGACTCTCGGCCTTTCTCGAATACGAACCGCATGAGCCGAACACTACAGCCGCAGTGGCTCAATGGCACTTACGAAATCGTTCGCGTGAAAGCGCCCTGGAAGTACTCACAGCACTTCCGAATCGGGAACAGGCGATGCAAAGTTCGTTCTTTGTCGCCTCTCTCATTGAAACGCTGATTGAAGTGGGACAGATGGAACGAGCGGGCACAGAATTCGCCCAATGGAAGAGTCCCGCACAGGGATATCAGTACTTTCGCATCGCAGGGATTCACGCCCAGGAAGTCGATGGGGACATGGATCGAGCGACAAAACTCCTGTCGCAGGCGGTCCAGACATGGCCGGGGCCATCGGATTGGCCGTTGATGAATCGGCTGTCTCGGTGCCTGGCTCTTCAGGGACAGCGTGAAGAATCACAGCGAATGATACTCGAAGCCAAACGAGTCGAGGGACTGACCGATGTGAAGGTCCATCAGAAAATCAGGCAGGCTCTGGGGCAACTGGAAGACCCGGATGTACTCGAAGAAGTCGTGAGGTTCTATGAGTCGTTCCATCGAGATTGGGAAGTGGCTGCCTGGCAGGAGGTGATCTCAAACCTCCGGAAAAATCAGAATTCGAAGCATGCGTTTCCTCCAAAGAAATGATATCTTCACCTCAGTATCCGACAATTCCGTCGATTACAAACAACCGAGGAGTTTAACCCATGAGAACATTCCTGGCGATGGCGATCGTGCTGCCGATGATGATGTGTGGTTGCAGCGGGGGTGGCGCTGTCCCCGCACTCGATAAAGCGGGCGTGGATCCTCCAGCGGAAACGCAAAAGAATTGGATGGAGGAAAGTCGCAAACGTGGCGGCCCTCCCAAGAACCTGAAGACTCCAAAGCCCGATGACAAGAAGCCTGAAGAGAAGAAGTAATTCGAATTTTCTCAGCAGCCCCTGTCTGCCGTCAAAAAAAATCCCCCGACGAACCATTGTTTGTCGGGGGATTTTTACGTCCCTGTCTCGGGAGTGGGGTTGCCAAGCACTTACTCGGCCTTCGGCGTTTCGGCTGGCAGACTAGGAACGGGAGTCGCCTCTGCGGCGGGCTGAGCCCCAGCTGGGGCGTCATCAGGACCTTCCTGTGGCGGTCTTCTGCCTCCACCACCGGGTGGACCTCCACCACCGGGTGGACCTCCGCCTCCCGGTGGACCTCCGCCACTTGGTGGGCCTCCGCCAGCTTGGTCGTAAATGGGTTTTTCACCAAAGACTTCTAGCTCAAAATGATTCTTGGCGGGGTCCCTTGTGATCACGATCGAGAGCGGAGATGTGCTGGCCTTCAAATACTCCTTGGGGACCAGTGGCGTAGTCCCCATCCCCATTCCATACGAGGCGACAATCACCTGATGAGTGCCAAGAGCAGCCCCCGGCAGCCCGTTGGATGACAACTCAAACTTGCCTTCGGAGTCCAGCGCTCCAATGGAAACGAGCAAGGGGTCCTTGGAATGCTCCGTCATAATCGCCCCGATGACGACGGGTTGGCCATTCCACATCACCCTCCCCGTGGCCTTCACCAGAGTGGCCTGCTGGTTATTCATGAATTCCAGAATGCCAAACACCGCCCCCCCCCCAAGGACCAGCAGCAGGATCGTCTTCAAGACTCGACCGAGATTGAAATGACCAGTGTCTGGGATTTTCAACTCCGCATCAGAGTCCGCCTTAGCTTGCGGTGCGTTCATGTCAAAACCTGCATCTTCGGGGAAAGGGACCACTTCTCATCATCAAAGTTGTATGTTCCCGAGTTCCCTTTGAAAAGAAAAGCCTGCTTCCAGTGCTGCGAGTACGCCACGCGATTCACAGCGGGGGAGTTCTCAGTAATCGGGTTCCAAGCAACAGGGGACGGCCCCTCCTCATCGAGTGCGGATCAGTGCAGCCTCGCACCAGATGCCGATCCGGCTCACGACGGGAATTTGCCTGATTTCCTGGCTCCCACTCGCATGTTGGATTCAATCGCCGAGTGACTCACCGCCATCAGATCGTCATCCAAGTCAGTCGGCGGCACAGTAAGCACGAATTTCGTCTCGCATCCGAGACGCCCGCTGCTGAAAAACTTCAGCGGCTGGCTTGCGACCAAGTGGAGTGATCGTGACCGCGATCTCAACTCGATTCGTACGTCGGGTCCGGTCCACAGCACCAATCTCGACGACGATGTGTACGGGTTGCCGATTCGGGGCCGTGCCCCATCCCCCAAATAGAGTCGTCTCTCCCACTGTCATCTGGAAACCATCAGGTTTCACATCCTGAACCTTGGCATGATTGGAATCTACAAAACCGGCCAGCTTGTGAGAGACCAGATTCGCGGCCACGGTGGTGTGAAACTTTGCACTCAGCACGAAGGGATCGGAGTCTGGTTTACGTTCGGCCTGGATGCCCATCTCTTGAGAACCATCCCTTCGGACACGTTTGCAGGTCCGATTTCTTCCCTCCCGCTTGGCATCAAACATGGCTGCGTCTGCCCGCCGGAGCAAACTGTCCAATGAGTCACCTTCCTCCAGTTGGGCGACACCGAACGACGCCGTAATCTGGAGTCCCCCCGGCGACGCAGACAGCACGGAACGTCGCAGTCGTTCCGCACGCTGAACGGCATCAGCCAGAAGAGTTTCGGGACAAATGACGACGAATTCCTCACCACCATAACGTGCCACCAACTCGCCCGAATACAGTTCGTCTTCGATCAGATGAGCCACATCCACCAAGACTTGGTCTCCCACCTGGTGGCTATTCTCGTCGTTGATATTCTTGAAGTGGTCAATATCCAGGAAGATCGCGCTGAATGGAGCAGCAGCCGGTATTTGGGATTCTTCATAGATCTTCGCCAGCCGGCTTTCTAATTCCGCTCGGTTCGCCAACCCCGTCAGTGGATCACGCGTGGCAGCCATCTGAAGTTCTTGATAGCGCTCCGAGCCCCTGCGGCTGGAGTTTTGTCGATGAATGATTTCGCAGGCTCCACGGAAAACGTTGCGATTATCCCAAAAGGGAATTGCCTGAACCTCAGCCTCCAGTTCGCCTTGTTTGGTCTTCACACTCGCCGTTGCCATGAAGGGTCGCAGACGCTCGATCGCGAGATTCAAAACCGTGTCCTCCATTCCTTTGACGGAGTAGTCCACGATACTGCGAGACCACTTCTCGCCCAGCACGGCAACGCGTTTTTTGTCGAACAACTTCTCTGCCCCACGACTCCAGATGACAATTCGCCTTTCAGAGTCGATCAAGTAATACGCATCGTACAAACTCTCCAGGAGAGTCAGATGCGAAAACAGATGGCATAAGCTGCTGGCCTGGTCGGCCGCTTCTGGATCCTGCTCGATGTGATCGCGGAGCGCGTCCTCCACCTCGGACGCCTGGTCCAGCTGCTGTGCATCTTCCGAGGAGAGCCAGCGGAGAAGCGCGGCGATGACGTTGCGGTCGAATTTTCCGCCGTCCGTGTTTTGGAGATGATGCAGTGCTTGTTCTCGCGTTAATGCGCGACGATGCGACTGGTCGTGAGTCAGCGAATCGAACGCATCTGCCACTGAGAGAATTCGAGCACCGAGATGACGCCCCAGCAGGCCACTTTCCTCCCCTCCCATCGATTGCGAATCGCGAAAGATCTCGAGTGTTGTCTCGTTAAACCGGCTGGCTTGAAGCATGATTTCAGCCACATCGTGTGCGGTGCGGATCAGCTCCCGCTCGTCGGCATTGAGTCGCCCCGGCTTCTGGAGGATATGGTCGGGAACGCCGACTTTTCCAAAATCATGCAGGAGTGCGGCGATCTCCAGATTCTGGACCTCATCGATCGTCCACCCGAGCCGGTGAGAAATGCCCACCGCGAGAATTGCCACACGCCGGGAATGAAAGAAGATCGAGTCGTCTCGAAAACGAATCGCTGCCAACATCCGCCCCAGCAGCGAAAGCCGCACCTCGGGGTCAGCATGGCCTCCGAACTCGCATAGGCCGAGCAGCCCCAGAAAGTTCTGCGATGAGTTCATGGGGTGAGCCATGGCTCGCGAATACCCTTGATTGAGAACAGAATCCATGACACCCACTCCCGGAAACGGCAACCTCCCACACTTCGCGGGCTCTGATGCTGCGTTCTATCAACACTAGGTCACTCCTCTTTGCTGTCAAAAAGAAACAGGCAATCCCTCCGATTGCTCGGAATGATTCGAGGCCTTGTCATGGAGTGAGGGCGGCAAGATTCGCCGAACCGTTCTCATCGAAAACACCAAAACAACCGTATTTTTCCGAAAAACCCCGACAATCCGCAAACTCCCCCTGACCGGATTGCCGAAACAAGAGATAAGTGATGACTCATCAGGCGAGCCTCAGAAGTATCCCTTCTGCTCTTGCCAGTGAGCCGGTCCCTCAACGATCTCCAGATGAATTGTTTCACCTGGTCACACTCTCGAACAACTTCAGCGGAGTGCTCGCATCCTCGAGGATGAGAGCCATGTCAGCCCGGGCGCCGGTCGGCCAACGGCGTGATGGAACACTTCGTGACTGCCCTCTGGCCGAATCCAATTGAAAAGGACATGCCATGCAATTCTCTCGCAAGCTGACACATGCCGTTGTTGCCCTCGCGTGCATCGGTATGGTCGTTCCTCAAGCCGTCTTCGCCGCGCCCAAAGCCGCCGTGCAAGTGATGAAGGCTCGCGATGTCGCCCTCAACACCGCGGGTGATCTGTCGGGTGCCGTGCTTAATGCTCAGGCCAAGCCGGTCGACGGAGCCAAGGTCGTGCTTAGCCAAAAGGGCAAAGCCGTTGCGGAAACCATGTCCAAGAAGGATGGCACCTTTACGTTGCCACAGGTGAAATCCGGCTCCTACGATATCGCCGTCGGCGAGGCTCAGGCTGCCATTCGCGTCTGGAAATCGGAAGCCGCTCCCGCCAACGCCGCTCGCAAGATGGCTTTGGCCGCTGAAGGCGTCATCCGTGGCCAGGACGAGTACTGCCCTCCTGATCAAGGTGGAGTCTTCGGTGGTGGTCTCGATATCATCACTCTCTGGACGATTACAGCTGCAACCGGTGCCCTGGTCCTCGGTGCGATCAACCAATCGGACCTGAACGACATCAATGACAAGCTGGACACGCTCGTCAGCCCATAGTGACGAGTGACGGCAAGTCACAGTCGATTTCAATCCCAGTCCGACTCCTCAGGTCGGGCTGGGATTTTTTGTTGGGTACTGATCAAAAAGTCGAGAGCCAGAGATGATTTTCTGACCGGCGACTTTCGACGTTCACTCATAAACTCCCTGTCCCATTTGCCAAATGCAGGCGGGCACGCAATCATTCCCACTCGGGACTCGGCACCGCTCCGACGGGCGGAGCGCTGTCCCCTGCCCTCTTTTCCGTGAAGCGACTCGTCACGATGGCGCGTTTGTCACAAGCTCGACTGCAAGAACTCAATCACACGCTCAACGACCGAACTCCGGACGAGCTGTTGCATTGGGCGGCGGAAACATTCGGCAACCGGTTGGCGGTGATCTCCGCGATGCAGATGGCCGGCAGCGTCGTCTGCCATATGGTCTCCCAGCTGAAGCTCGGGATTCCGGTGCTGTTCGTCGATACCGGGGTCAACTTTCAAGAGACCCTTACAACCCGCGATCGCATCGCCTCCGAGTACGGACTGACCATCCATACCCTGCACCCCGTTAAGACCATGCAGGAGCAGACCGCTCAGTTGGGGATTCTGTACCTCACGTCCGAGGGCCAGGAGCAGTGCTGCCATATGCGAAAGGTCGAGCCGCTCCTGACCCAAAAGGGCAAGTATGACTGCATGATCGGTAGCCTGCGCCGAGCCGACGGCGGCAAACGCGGCGTCTGCCCCGTCATCGCGGTTGACCCGGAGATGAACGCGGTCCGGTTCAACCCGCTGGCCAACATGACCAACGAGCAGATGGACGCCTACATTCGAGAACACAACGTCATCGTCAACCCGCTGCATGATCAGGGGTTCTCGACGATCGGCTGCAACCGCTGCACAACGCCGGTACTCCCGCATGAACATAAGCGGGCCGGACGCTGGCGACATCTGGGAGCCTCCGCCCAGTTCTGTGGTATCAACCCGACCGACCTGGACGACGCCACATCCTCGTTTATCGATCTTCCACAAGACCTGGTCGATCGCATCCTCGGAGTGAAGACGGACTTCATGATCTGAGTCGCCGTAGGGTGGGACCAGCCTGCTTTGAGGCGCAGTCCCACCATGCGCGACGTTATCTCCAAGAATGGTGGGCCTACGCCCAGAGCGGCTGGTCCCACCCTACGTCAGCTCTCTCTCTCAGGTTCATCTCCATGGCTAAACACGCCCCCGGTTTCATCAAGATCGTCGAGGAAGCCAAGGCCCGCATTCGCGAATGCACCATTGCCGATGTCACTCGCCGACAAGCTGCCGGTGAGACCCTGACCCTCGTCGATGTTCGCGAGGAGAGCGAGTTCGCCAAAGGGCACATCCCCGGCTCGATCCACCTCGGCAAGGGAGTCATTGAGCGCGACATCGAAGACAAAATCCCGAACCCCGCCGCCGAACTGATCCTCTACTGCGGCGGCGGCTACCGCTCTGCCCTCGCAGCTGACAACCTCCAAAAGATGGGCTATACGAACGTCCTTTCGATGGACGGCGGCTGGCGCGGCTGGACCGAAGCCGGGTTGCCGGTTGCTCAGTGACATCTCCAAGTGCGGCACGACGTGAGCCTGCCGAGGCGTGACAGACTGATACTAACGAACTGACGGGGTGGCTCAGACGCTGCATTGAGCGTCTGAATTGCGAAGCAACAAGAGGATTAACGGAGAGCGTTTGCAGAGAATATCAGGCTTCATCCGCCACATCCTGTTCCTGCGTCACCCAGACATCGAGGGGGGGCGAGTGTCGGAAGACCACGGCCTTCGCAAAGCCTCAGAGACCGTGCCACCCGGCGGTCCTTCCGCTGATTGATCGACTCATTGTGATTGGCGCTCGGTTGCCAGAAGGTTTTTGAATATGATCAGAATCATCAGAGCCATTCGACGCGGGGGTCTGTTTTGTGTCGCTGCATTTTTAGGTTCTCTTACTCTCACTCTACTTTGGAAAGAAATGGGGTTGCCAAAGCACTTCATGGACGACCTTCTGGCGGCAGAAGTCGTGGTGGTTGCAGTGGCTGGCCTCGTCGGGTTCCTCCTTGGATATCGTGAACACTCGGAGGATCATCGGACGATGAATGACATTGTGGCACCGATCTACAACGAGTCCGCTGAGATTCGAGTGTTTTACACAGTCCTGTTCGTCATACCCACAGTCTTTCTGTTCTTGATATGTTTTGGAGCACTGCAAAACGACCACGAAGGCATCGGGGCGGCATGGGCAGTCATGACCTGGCCGCCAATGTTCAATATTTTGATTAGCATTTTCTCGCTATCCATGACTCCTTGGGTACGCCTTCACTCAACGGGTTGGGCGGCATCGTGTCATGTCCGCAACTCCATCGTTTTCCCGATAGCATCTGTTCTTCTCGTGTGGCTAGGCCTTTCAATCGGTGGCTGAACCTCGGCGGGGTTGCGAGGCCGTCCGCTGCGATTCTGACGTTGCCACCTGCTGCGGTTGGACCGAAGCCGGTTTGCCTGTGTCGAAGTAACGTCGCCTATCTCCCCCGTGAGCGGCCCGGCGCTATCCGCCGGCTCGCCTCTCCAAGAACCCATCTCCCCTTGATACTGGACCGTCCAGAAGCTGGAAATGTCGACGAGACCACGGCCTTCGCAATGCCTCAGACCGTGCCACCCGACTCGTTATAGGCAGGCGTCAGGTGGCGGGGTCAGGAGGAGCTTCACCCTCCCGGCAGGACTGGCCCCACTCCGGGTTTTCAAATGGACAAGTAAGGACGTGTGGACTGAAGTCCACACGACGACGGTTAGCGGATGTATCGCACGCGGGAGAAGTCGGGGAGGCGGACGTGGGTCGTCTTGCCTCCGAACGATAATCGCCCGGGGCGCGAGGGGAGATGGACCACGAAGGGCTTCCCGATCAGGGTGCGTTCCGGCACGCCTGGCGATTCCCAGCAGCGGCTATCGACCGATACGGGGCTGTTATCGCCAAGAGCAAAATACTCATCAGACCCCAGCTGGAATTGCTTGCCACCGGCGTCGTTCTTGGGGGTGTAATAGACATCGCGGTACAGGCAGAGATTGCGAACAGTGATCGCCGCCCCTTGTGCTCCGAGACGGGCGACGCGTTCCACCCACGGAGCGGGCGGTGCTTCAGGGCTGACAGGCAGCAGGATCGGTTCACCGATGGGTTGCTCATTCATCCCCACGACCAGCTGGCCATCAAACACTGATACGGTGATCCGCTGCGGACCAGACTTCAGATCGGGAGGCAGGGGGATCGTGGAGACTATTTTTGGGGAGACATTGAACAGCACGCTCATGGTCTGGGTCGTGAAATCGAACACGCAATCCGCATGTGACCGTCCATACGCTAAGCGAGCAGTCAGCTGGCCCGAGGAGGGGACTCGATCGAGTTCGAATTCGAGCATCACGTCTTTGACGCGATACGCGGTCAAGCCTTCATACCGCTGGTTGTACCCGTACTCATCCGAGATCGGGGCATAGTGCGATCGGCGATAAAGCTTTTCCATCGCCTTGTGAAAGGCCGCGTCTTCAGTACGCTGCATCCAGCGGTCACGCTCTTCCGCAGCCAGTGCTCCGCGAATCGAGAGCAGCTGTGTGTCTTTGTCGTATTCGAGTGAAGTGAACCCGGCGGAGGGCATGACCAATGATGCCGGCCATTGCGCTAGGGGAACGTCCGTCTGGTGCGTACCGCCCGCGACGACCCAGTGGCGGAACTCCAGCCAATCGACCGGTGCAGTGCCCACACTGCCACTGAACTCGAAGCCATCGGAGATCTCGGACCAGCTGGACTCGTCTTTTTCCGAGGACCAGCGCGGTTCCCAGTCTTCGTTTTCGGGGTCGGGCTGATGCGAGTGTTCATCGACCAGGATGCGGGTCCCGAGTTGGGCGCTCAGTGACTTCCTCTGTGGAGTTCCATCGGCGAAGACTTCACCCTCTTTGAGTTCGATCTTCTCACCCGGCAGTCCGACCGCGCGCTTCACATAGGCTTCCAGCGGGTCGCTGGGATTCCGGAAGACTATCACTTCCCAGCGATGCGGGGTCCGCAGCATGAACGCATGCTTGTTGACTAGCAACTGATCTCCCTCGTTCTTGGGGAGGTTGTTGACCGTCAGTCCTGTGCGTCCACAGTTCGGGCAAGCAGTGCCGGAGATGCCGTGCGGGTCGGCAGTACTGGCCTCGGCTGTGGAGGCGATCGAGGTGCTGCCCTCGGCTTCTGCGAGCGACATCCCCTTGGCGAACTGGTGCGAGCAGGTCGGGCAGGTGACTTGCCGATGATAACCGAGCAGGCACGGAGCCATCGACCCCGTCGAAATCAAATACCCCTCAGCTGCGAACGTGCGGAAGATCAGCACGCAAGCAGCGAGCAGCAACAGCGACTCCACCACATGGCGAATGGGTGAAGAGGCGGGCTGTTCGGAAATGGGGGTGTCCCCGTTCAACGCTGGGTTCTCGTGGAGGTCGGGTTGTGCCGCTTGAAACGACTATGCCGATCTTACCCGTTCTCCCCATTGTAATGGAATCGAGACCTGTACGGATTTTTGGGATCGTGCGGGCACTCCGTGGGATTGGAAATCTCATCGAGTTGCCCGGAACTTGATGGGTTGGCCGGTGTTTAACGTGCAGGGGTACCGTTCAGCGGAGTGGACGGAACCTCCTTTGAGACAATCACTTCTGAAATCGCGAACAGCGTTCACACTGTTGGAGAGTCACGATGAAAACTTTACGTTGGTCCCGTTGGGGGCTGTTGTCGATGTGTTGTGCAGCCAGTTCGTTTGCTGCTGATGGGGCTGACCCAGCAGCTCTGTTTGGCCAGCTCGATGCGAACAAGGACGGGCAAGTGACCCTAGAAGAGGTGCCCGAGGATGCTCGCCCGCACTTCGAGCGTCTGATTCGCAAGGGCGACAAGGACGAGAACAAGTCGCTGTCTCAAGACGAGTGGGTCGCCGCTCATGTCCCAGACGACGAACCCGAAGCTGGTCCTGGACCCGGCGGCCCCGAAGGACGCCCCAACCCCGGCCAGATGTTTGAGCGGATGGACGCCAACAAGGATGGGAAGCTGTCCAAGAACGAGATTCCCGAGGGAGCTCCCCAGCCGATTCGCGACATGTTGAACAAGGCGTTCGAAAAGGCGGGCAAGGAAGAACTGACCCGCGAAGACTTGATGAAGTCGATGGCCGGAGGGAAGAGCGGGGGCGGTGAAGCGGGCAAGATGCTTCAGAAGCTGAAGAAGCTCGACAAAAACGGAGACGGCAAAGTCTCGACTGACGAGTTCCCTGCGGAGGGAGCTGAGCGGCTGAAGGCGATGCTGGAGCGCATGGGTGGTGGGGACTCGATCGACTTGAAGAAGGCCGAAGAGTTCACCGCCAAGATGGAGGGTGCAGGCAAAGGCAAGCCTGAAGGCAAGGGGAAACCCGAAGGCAAGCCGGGAAAGCCAGACGGGAAGCCACGCCCCAAGGGCAAGCCAGGTGAAGAGAATCCAGCAGAAGGTGACCGTCCGCAGAGCGGAGACCGTCCCGACAGTGGACCGCGGCCCGATGGCGAGCGTGGTCCCGAAGGACATCCCCCGCGTGGTGATGCTGGTCGAGACGGCGACCGCCCTCATCCCGAAGGTCGTATGGAAGGAAACGGCCCACGTGGTCGCGACGGTCAACCGGGCCCACAGGGGCACGGCCCGCACGGTGGAATTCTGCCACTGCTCGATGCGAATCACGATGGTCGCGTGAGCCGTGACGAGTTCTCGAAAGCTGCGACGTATTTTGGCGACCTCGATCAGAATCGCGATGGATCACTCGATCCGCACGAGCTGATGGGCATGCCGATGCACGGCCCAGAGGGCGAGCCTGGAATGCGGGCTGAGGGGCGCGGACCTCATCCGGAAGGCCCTGGTGGAGATCGTCGCCCCGGCGGTGATGAATTCCGCCCGCGTGGGGATCAGGAGGGTCGTCGTCCCGGTGGAGATGGCGGTCCCGACGGTGAGCGGATGCGTCAGGGGGATCGTCCCGGACCGGACGGAGAAGGGCGTGACCGTCGTGAAGGCGGAGACCGTCCTCGTCCCGAAGGTGATCGGCCCGGCATGGATAGTAATCGTCCTGAAGGTGGCCCCGGTGGTCGCTTCAACCCCGAAGAGTTTTGGAAGCAGATGGACAAGGACGGCGATGGATCTGTCTCGAAGGAAGAAGCTCCCGAGCGCATGAAGACCCGGTTCGACGATCTCGACACGAGCAAGGACGGCAAACTCGACCGCGAAGAACTCCGCAAGATGATGGAACGCCGAGGCGGTCCAGGCCGCGGTGATCGTCCTGCGGGGGAAGGGCCACGACCCGAGCGTCCGAACGCAGAAGGAGCGAAGCCTGCTGAGGACAAGCCTGCTGAGGAGAAGCCCGCTGAAGCTCCGAAGGTCTAATTGACCGAACGACTTTCACTCAATCATCACCACAGGCCGGGCTGCAATGCCCGGCCTGTGGTCGTTGGTATTCTGGAGATAAGCCCCATGGAATCGGACTGCCCGCTGACCGGAAGCACCATCCGGCTCACGCCGGACGCTCGCCTGCGTCTTTCGGTGAAGACAGCTTGGATGGATTGCATCTCCGTGGTGTTCCTCCGATAACAACAGCATGCTCCTGCCAAATGTGGCTCTCGTGCCTTTGGGTGAACCCAGCGATGTCGGACAACACCTGCTCTGTTGATCTTGCCGCTCTTCAGGCTCCAACCGTGTCGGACTGGCTGTGGGAGTTCTGCTATTTCACCGTCAAGCAAGCCTTGGCTTGTATCTTCGCCGGGTCGTTCTTCCTGGCGGTGCTGCTGCTGCCTCGCGCCGGTTTCCTCGGCATCCCTCGCTACGACCTGCTGCTGGTCATCGCACTGGCCATTCAGGCGGCCATGGTCTGGTCGGGGTGGGAGACGAAGGACGAACTGAAGGCGATCTCGTTATTCCACCTGCTCGGCATCGGACTGGAACTGTTCAAGACCTCCAAGGCTATCGGTTCGTGGTCCTATCCCGATTTCGCCTACACCAAATTCTTCGGCGTCCCGCTCTTCTCCGGCTTCATGTACGCAGCTGTCGGTAGCTACATCATTCAGGCGTGGCGGCTGTTCGATCTGAAGATCGTGCACCATCCGCCCTACTGGATGGCGACGACGGTCGCGCTGGCGTTGTATGCCAATTTCTTCACGCACCACTTCATCGGTGACTACCGCTGGTATCTGGCTGCGTGTGCGCTGGGGCTCTACGCTCGATCCACGGTCACGTTTCGTTCGTATCAGAGGGAGCTGCGAATGCCACTGGTGATCAGTCTGGTTCTGATCGGATTCTTCATCTGGCTGGCCGAGAACTTCGGGACGTTCTTTGGCTTGTGGGCTTACCCGCATCAAGTCGGAGCGTGGGCGAGAGTGCATGTCAGCAAGTGGAGTGCGTGGACGCTGCTGGTGTTGATGTCGTTCACAATCGTGGCGAATCTGAAGCACATCAAAGCGACGATCCACGTGCCGGAGTGATTGAAGCACTGAGTGACTAAAAATGTCACCGCTGAGGGCGCGAAGGACCGCAGAGGAGGAACATGGAAAAGCCTCCGATCTCTCTGCGTTCCTGCCGTCCTCTGCGGTCGATAATCGATACGCCCAATCTGGGTGGCCTCGCTGACTCGCAACGTCTCGGAGGAGAAGCTGCAAGAAACTTCGCGGAGTTCAGAGTGAGACATCTAACAGACAGCGGTGTGAGCGGCACGGCGCTAGCCGCCGGTTCCCCTCCTCGCACGTCCACCAGAACCCGCGGCTAGCGCCCGGCGGCTCACAGAATGTGTCAATCCGGAACTCTCGAAGTATCTCTTCGGGACTCATTCGGACCAGAGTCCCGTCATCGGCTCAATTTTCGATGAGAGGTTCTTGTTTGATATTCGGCACGTTGTTCAGCTCCTTCGGCAGCTCCTTCAAATAGACCGCCGATACATCATCGAACCATACCGTACCGGGGCCGTAGTCCTGCAAGCCAATCACAATCTGCTTGGTCCCAGCCGGGATGGCGACAGCTCCTTTGTAGACCTTCCAGTCGTGGGTCAGCGGCTTCGGCTCATCGCTCGGATCGCCGATGTACGCCGCCCATTCGTGCTTGATCCACTCCCCCTTGTCGTCGAGAAACAACACGTCGAGAATCGCCTTCGTGGCGTTCTCGGTTTTGACCGTGGCCGAGAGTTGAATCACCGGGGCATCGCCGGTGTATTTGATCGTCTGCTCCCAGGCTGAGATCGGGAAGTATTTGTTTTCGGTCTTTTTGATCTCAGCTGCGCGAGTCCCATCGACCCCAGCCTTCTCTGGTACGCGATATTCGACAGTGGGTGGGTTGTTGCCAGTGCCCCAGCCTTCGGGGCCATCTTCGAAGGACGGGTTCTGGAGAATGTTGCCATTTTCCCCCTCCTCCGGCCTCTTGACCGGAGAAGGCAACTCCACAGGGGAAATCGCATTGATTTGGGCGGGTAGCGCGAACGGGTCGACATCAGCTGGGACTGAAAATGGAAGTGATCTCTGGTCCGAAGGTGCAGGGTTTGGTGGATTATACAGGGGAGCATTCAAGAGCGGATCCGTATCCAACACCGGCTTACGGTTCGGAGTCAAGGTGCCACTCGAACCGAAAGCAGCATCGGTGTAACCTCCCCCCGGAGCCATCCCCGCGCTGCCGGGGAACCCCAACCCGTCGATCTCATTCTGAATCGTCGTCATCCGCAGCTCGATGATCTTCTCCTTCGCGGCCTTTCGCTTGTCGAGTTGCTCACGCAGCTTCTTGACCTTGGCTTCCAGTTCGACGACATCCTTTTCGCGGGTGTCGAAGTCGTGATCAAACTGCTGCGAGACGAACTTAGCCAGCATCACTCGGGCATTCGCTTTCGTGTCTTCGGAGAGGTTTTCGTTCCGCAGAGTCTGCAGAGTGACCTGATACGACTGCATGTCTCTAAGTTCCGATTCGGAGATCGGCACCATCTGAGACTCATAGACCGTCCGAGGGACGAGCTTGACTCGCATCGGTTCGCCAACACTCGCCGATGGCAATGCGCCAGCCATCCCAGGCGGTACGCATCAAACGGGGAGTCTTTTCAGGACATCAAGGATGTAGTTAGGGTCGAGGGCGGCTTTGAAGCGTTTGTTTTTGGCACCGATTT
>JAYWHX010000170.1:0-96837 GCA_043777375.1 Planctomycetota bacterium
CGGCGAGCGTCCGGCGTGAGCCGGATGGTTGAGCAACGCTGGACTCACGGGGGAACCATCCGGCTCACGCCGGACGCTCGCCAGAGGGAAATCGACCTCGGCTCCGACACTTCTACCAATCCAGTTCCTCTGCAATGCCTTGATCGAATCCGGCCAGCCGAGATCATCCAGCTCATTCGCCAGACGATCGGCGTACGCAGTGATCCGCAGCATCCACTGCTTGAGCGGCATGCGGACGACCGGATGGTCGCCGCGTTCGCTCTTGCCGTTGATGACCTCTTCGTTCGCGATCACGGTGCCCAGGCCGGGGCACCAGTTGACCGGGGCCTCGCTGATGTAAGCGAGACGGTGCTGGTCCTGATAGCGGCGAACCTCCGGAGATTCAAGCAGCGAGCGGCAGACGTCAGTCTGTCGAGTCCCCTGCGAGTGATCCGACGTTTCAGAGACCGGCAACGTCTCGGTCGACTCACGTCGACCGCTCGCTATCTCCTCTGGAATCGGCAATTCCGATATCGGCCTCCCCTTGCCGACTCGCGGCTTCCCATCGGGACCAGTCCACTCGAACTCGGGGTCGTACCACGTGTCATATAACTGCAAAAAGATCCACTGCGTCCAGCGGTAATACTCCGGATCAGTCGTCGAGAGTTCGCGGCTCCAGTCGTAGCTGAAGCCGAGCATTTTGAGCTGGCGGCGGAAGGTGTCGATGTTCTGCTTGGTCGTCACCGCCGGGTGCGTGCCGGTCTTGACGGCATGCTCCTCCGCCGGGAGTCCGAACGCATCCCACCCCATCGGGTGCAGCACATGCTTGCCCCGCATGCGGTTGTACCGCACGACGATATCGGTGGCGGTGTACCCCTCGGGATGTCCGACATGCAGCCCTGACCCGCTGGGGTACGGGAACATGTCGAGCACATACAGCTTCCCCTGCGCCCCGGCCTGCGGAGTGTTCGGCGTCACAAAGGTCTGGTTCTCGTCCCAGAACTTTTGCCATTTGGGTTCAATGCGTTGGAAGTCGTAACGAGGCATGTCAGACCATCAAGTGAGAGAGTGTGTGCGTGTCGTCTAGAGAGCGAGCGGCAGACATCAGTCTGCCGAGGCGTTGTGCGTCTCAGAAGCGTGGCTTAGTTTGCGGTGTACTCGACAGACTGACGTCTGCCGCTCGCTCGGAGATTACTTCACTCCAAAGTTCCTGAGCACCACCCCGGCCACATCGACGTCCTTGAGCCCACTCTTCGGAATCCCGGTGGCATCGCTGGCCAGCAGCACACCCGAGCGGGTGCCGTCGCGGTCGGGATACCCGTGGGAGCCCTTTGCGAGGCTTGCGTTGAGCGGGATGGCCCTTGCAGGCATGTCGATGAACATCTCGACGGGGTCGTACCCGGGCTTGCGGTGGATGTCGACGGTGCGGGCGAAGCTGGGGGCCTTGGCGTCGTCGAGCCACCAGTAGTAGGCGAACCACGCATCGGGCTTGGCGATCAGCACGATCTCGCCGGAGCGTTCGTGATCGAGGCCGTACTGGCCGCGTTCGGCTCCGACGAGGACTTCCTCGACCTGATGATCGGCCTTCAGCAGCGCGGCGACCTTGGTGACATCGGCGGGGTTCTTGACGAAGACGTGGGCCATTTGGTGATCGACCATGGCCCAGGCAGCGGACTCACCGGGGACGAGATGCTCCAGCCCATTCTCTTCGCGCAGAGCGAGCATCCCCGCTGCTCGCAAGATACGATTTGGGTATGAGACCGCGTTCACGGCATTGATGACGTATTCGCTCGCAGCCAGCCAAAGCGTGTCCTTGATTCCGGCTTCGGCGTACCCATCCACGAGCTTGCCGATGCACGCATCGAGTTCACCCAGCGAGGCCAGCGCCTGCGGGCTGTCCGGCCCGAACTTCTGGGCGGCATAGTCGAGATGCGGCAGGTAGATGTAGCTGAACCGCGGTTGAAATTTCTTTGCCCCAACGACGGCCGAATCGACAATCCATGCTGTCGACTTGATGTTCGCCATCGGGCCCCAGAAGTTCATCAGCGGGAAATGCCCGATCGCATCTCGCAGCTCTCCATACAGCTCCGTCGGCACGGTGTAACACCAGAGTGATTCCGACCCGTCCGGGTTGTGGATCGGAGCCGGGGTGCAGATGAAATCGGCCTTGGCTCCCTTGCTGTGCAGCGGGAACCAGACTGCTGAAGTGAGAGCCGGGTCGTGCTCCTTCAGCGTCTGCCAGATCTGGGGAGCCTGGATACATTCGTTCCAGGCGGTCCACATCTCGACTTCGCCCTTGTCACGATAGAAGAAGCCGTTGGCGATCACGCCATGCTTTTCAGGCCCGACACCGGTCGTCATGTTGGCTTGCACCGGGCAGGTCATGGCCGGAAAACCGGGGGAGAGTGGCACCGTTGCTCCGCCGCTCATCAGCGAGGTCAGACGTGGCATGGAGGCCAGATCGGACTGCCGGAGACCAGGGATCGACAGAAGGACAGCGGAATGATGCATGAGGGAGACCGTTGACGAGGACACATCCGCCCGAGGGCAGGTTCGTAGTGGACTGGAATCGTACCGGGACAACCGGCGCGATGCGAGTTGATCTTCAGGAGAGGCAGACAGGAATGTCTGCCCCACTGAGCAGTGGCACAGACATTCCTGTCTGTGCGTAATGAAGACGAACTCTGAAACTGCTCTAGGGATTCAAATCGTACGCGGCCATGTCGTGATGATTCCGTACGTACAGCTTCCCTCGTACGAGCGCGGGCGGATTCCAAGTCTTGTAATCGCTCGACAGCGCGGGGAACTCGCCGAGTTCCTGCAACCCCTGGGGGTTCGGCTTCACAAACACGCAGCGGCCGTCCTCGGTCAGTACGACAATGATGCCACTGGTCAGCATCAGCTGTCCGTGGTTGTAGCGGCCTTTTTTCCATTTGCGGTCGCCAGTCTGCGGATCGAGGCAGACCAGAATGCCTTCGTCCAATCCGTAGATGTTCCCCTCGAACAGGATCGGACTGGTGAACTTGCATCGCATGTTCTTGTTCTCCCACAGCTTGGCCACGCCCCAGGCTTCTCCCTCATGCGTGATCTGGACCATCGCACATCCGATGTCATAACTGCAGGAGATGAAGATTCGTCCATCATCGAACAGGAGCGGCTGCCCGGCGTTCACTGCCGGACCGTTTTCATGAGGGTGAAACCACAGATCTTTGCCGGAGTCTGGATCATGACCGCGCAGGCCGGTCCCATCGAAATTCAGGATCTGGCGGACTCCGTGAATCGTCACAAGTGTGGGTGAACTGTAGCCCGGACGGTTCTGCCCCGCTTCTGGAACCGCCGCATGACCAGCTTCATCCATGGCGGGCGGAGCTGTCGTTGTCGTGGCGACCGGCTCAGCTGCCGCGCTGGCAGTGAGACCGGCACTCGTCCAGAGGACATCACCCGAGGAGCGGTCAAACGCCACCAGTCCATCCCCGCGTCGGCCCCCCGCGTTGGCAATCACCCGATTCTCGATGATCAGCGGCGAGCTGGTCAGACCCCACTGCGTGTTGGGCAGGTTGAACTGCTTGAGCAGATTCTTCGACCAGCGGACCTGCCCCGTGGCGAGTTCGAGACAGACCAATTCCCCTTCGGCCCCTTGGGCGAACACGAGCTCGCCATCGATCGTGGGTGTGGATCGGGGGCCCGGACCGCCCATCGCCTCCCAGAACTTCGCCGGGTATTTGTGCGACCAGAGTTCGCGACCGGTGGAGGCTTGATAGCAGACTACTGCTTCATTGGTCTCACGCTGCTCAATAGTGACAAGCAGATCACCCACAATCGCCATCGACGCGTACCCCTCGCCCACCGGCTGTTGCCAGAGTGGCTGGGGAGCAGTGTCCCAGGCGGTCCGGATCTGCGGACCGATGACGACCCCATCCCGATTCACGCCGCGATAGGCGGGCATGTCCTCGGGAGTGATTGCTGGCAGTGCGGCAATCGGTGCCTCCGAGGGAATCGTCGCCTGCTGGGCTCGGTGAGCAGCCACCCGTTCGGCTTGCGTCGGTTGCCACTTGTATTCAAACGTAATGCCGATATCGCCATTGAGATCCATGCTGCGGATCGAGGCAATAAACCCGCCAATCAAAGCGACCGCCGGGATCAGAACGGCAGCCTTCGTCAGGAGGTTCCACCTTGAAAAAAGAGCCACCCAAATCAGGACTAGCAAGACCCCGACGACGAGCATCGATTCCGCAATCATGTTCGGAATCGACTTCCCGAACGGCGAATCCCAGTTCTGAAGAAATATCTGGCTGATCGCAAACAGTGCGATCGTGCCCCAGATGCCCCACGATGCCCAGCGACAGATTCGCGACCAGAGAGTTGGGAGCGCGGGAGTGCCCTGCTCTGCGGGAGCAGGAGAATTTGATTCCGAAGCTGCGGCCATCGTTGTTGACCTTCCGTGGACTGCCGTGTTCGCCGCCAGCATTGGCTTCGAAGTCGGCAGTTATGGAATCATAGTCAACTTGCCCAAGTTGTCGAAACCAGCTGGCAGCGACTGCGCAGGGATTGAATTCGAGAGAGCGATCGCTGGAAGGTGCCGAAAGAGAATGTCTATCAGGATTGGCATGGCGACACCCGTGCAACCATTTCTCGGGTGGAATAGGATGCGTGCGTCCCCCCCGTCTGGAAATGAGACCTTTCCAGCTCACACAGATCGCCAGCTGCCATGACTGAATCTCCGCTGATTGAAATTTGGCAGATCACGAAACGCTTTCCTGGCGTGATCGCGTTAAAGGATGTGTCGTTTGACGTCCGTCGCGGCGAGTTTCACTCGATCTGTGGTGAGAACGGGGCGGGCAAAAGCACGCTGATGAAGATCCTGTCCGGAGTGTATACCGGCTACGAGGGGCAGATCCTGGTCAATGGCGAGGTCGTGAACTTCAGCGGGACGCGCGACGCCGAAGAGCGCGGGGTAAGCATCATTCACCAGGAGTTAAATCTGGTCGAAGAGCTGACCGTCGCGGCCAACATCTTCCTCGGTCGCGAGATGACCAGCGGTTGGGGGCTGCTCAATGATCGCCAGATGGAGATCGAAGCCGACTCGCTCTTCACCCAGCTCGATTCAAAGATCTCGCCCCGGCAGCTCGTGCGTGAACTCCGTGTGGGCGATCAACAGCTAGTCGAGATCGCGAAAGCCCTGTCTCGAAAAGCAGAGATTCTGATCATGGATGAGCCGACCAGTGCGCTGACCGAGACGGAGGTCGAGCGACTGTTCCGAGTGATCCAGAAGTTGCGGGCCAGCGGTGTGACGATTCTGTATATCTCGCACAAGATGGAAGAGGTGTTCCGGCTGTCGGACCGAATCACGGTGATGCGCGATGGGCAAGTGGTGAAGACTCTCGACCGGACGGCAACAACGCCTCGCGAGATCACGCATTTAATGGTCGGGCGCGAGATCGAGAACACGCATCTGTCGGCCAACCGGACACCAGGCGAGACGATTTTGGAGGTGCGGTCGCTGTCTTTGCCCCGATACGGACATGCTCGCAAGTGGCGGCTGGAGAATATCTCGCTCGAATTGAAACGCGGCGAAGTGCTGGGGATTGCGGGCTTGATGGGAGCTGGGCGGACCGAACTGCTGGAGTGCC
Organism: Planctomycetota bacterium; assembly: GCA_043777375.1. Taxonomy (GTDB): domain Bacteria; phylum Planctomycetota; class Planctomycetia; order Planctomycetales; family Planctomycetaceae; genus TH-plancto1. Next base: position 5,610 of record JAYWHX010000170.1, read on the forward strand.
TGTTTGGGGCCTCGTCCGTGCCGCCACAAGGAGAGATCCTGCTGAAGGGGAAGCCGGTTCATTTCACTCACCCGTCACAAGCCGTTGATGCCGGAATCGCGATGGTCACCGAGGACCGCAAGCGAGTCGGGATCTTCTCTCAGATGACCGTGCGCGAGAACATTACCCTCTGTACCCTCGCTGAATCAACCTCGCTGGGGGTCATCAACTCAAGCCGCGAACAAGCCGCAGCTGCCGACACGATCGCGCAGCTCGGTGTGAAGACCGCGAGCACGGAGACCATGATTACGACGCTCTCGGGGGGCAACCAGCAGAAGTGCATCATCGGTCGGTGGCTGAAGACCGCACCCGATGTGTTGCTGCTCGATGACCCGACGCGCGGCGTCGATGTGGGAGCCAAGGCCGAGCTGTACCGCGTGATCGATAAGCTGTCGCGGGACGGCCTGGGCGTGATCGTGACCAGTAGCGAACTGCCCGAGCTGATCACTCTGTGCGACCGCATTCTCGTCCTGTGCGAAGGCCGCCTGACTGGAGAGCTGCAACGCGGCGAGTTCACCGAACACCGGATCATGGAACTGGCCACGATGCAAGGGGAGTTGGTTGCGGGGTAAGGCAAGGACCGGGTTTTGCCCCACTGGGAGGTCGAGGCTCCAGCCGAGCCGCGAGTACAAAAGAACCTGGCCCCAGGCTCAGCAGGAGCTTCGCCCTCCCAATCAAGCTGCTCATACATTCAAGTCGAAACGTTCATCACATTTGACTCACCGGTTAGCCGTTGTCGATCACCTCCAAGTCGACCACTCATCCACCACCTTCGAAAAGCCCCACTCATGCCAACCCATATCTACTCCGACATCTCCAAGATGATCGATCACTCCTTGCTGAATCCGGCGCTGTCTGCGGCGGATCTGGATGCGGGGGTGCGGTTGGCGCTGGCTTACGATGTGGCCAGTGTGTGCATCTTGCCGTACGCGTTGAAGCGGTGTGCGGAGATGTTGCGGGGGAGCACCGTGAAGGCCAGCACCACCATCGGGTTCCCGCATGGGGGGCACACAACAGCCATCAAGCGGGCCGAAGCGGAACGAGCGATCGCTGACGGCTGCGAAGAACTCGACATGGTCGTCAACATCAGCCAGGTTCTGTCAGGCCACTGGGATGATGTCCGGGCTGACATTCAGGCGGTCATTGAAGTGGCCCACGCAGCTGGGCAGAAGGTGAAAGTGATCTTCGAGAACTGCTACTTGAAAGACGAACACAAGATCCAGCTGTGCCGGATCTGTTCGGAGTTGAATGCGGACTGGGTAAAGACATCGACCGGTTACGGGACCGGTGGGGCGACGCATGACGATTTACGGTTGATGCGCGCGAATGTCGCCCCGCATGTGCAGGTGAAGGCGGCAGGCGGAGTGCGCGATCTCGATTCGTTGCTGGCCGTGCGAGAGTTGGGAGTGAGCCGCTGCGGAGCCAGCCGAACGAGCGAGATCCTGAACGAGTGTCGCCAGCGTTTGGGGCTGCCCGCGATCTCGGGGTTGGCGGCCGAGCAGACGACTGGGTATTAACAGTGGTGTGTGATGAGTTGAGTTCCGGGGGCACCATCCGGCTCACGCCGGACGCTCGCCAGGAAGGTTTGAATCGCATCTGAGCGAACTCAAAAATGGGCTAGGGATAAGACCTTTTCGTGATCCGCCTTGACTCGAAAGCCGTATTCCTTGATGAAGCGTGGCTGAACCCAGCTGTTCTCGGGGGCTCGCCCGAATCTCTAGACACTGCACAACCATGGCCGAATCCTACCTGCGACTCGACCCGAACCAGATCATCGAAACCGTTGAGGTCCTGACTCGGCGTATTCGCGAACGATTTCCAGGCGCGAACCTGAACAAGGTCTGTGACTCACTACTGGCGGTCGCCAGGCAAGCTCAGGTCAGGTCCAATCAGATCGCGCGGCCAATGTATGCCCTGCGTCTGTTGACGATGCTGTTTATCGTGGGGATTGTGTCCCTGTTTGTGGTGATCTGTCGGCAGTTTAAGCTGGAGGACGACCACCTCGGGCTGGAAGATCTGCTTTCGATGGGCGACGCGGGGTTCCAGACTCTGTTCTTGATGGGAGCGACGGTCGTCTTTCTGACCACTCTGGAAGCGCGGGTCAAACGCCGCCGGTGTCTGCGGGCGATTCACGAACTGCGGTCGATTGCTCATATCATCGACATGCACCAGCTGACGAAGGACCCAGACCGGCTGATCCTGCCCGGTCCAGATACGAAGTCATCGCCGCAGCGGTCGATGTCGGCGTTCGAGCTGACGCGATATTTAGATTACTGCATCGAGATGTTGTCTCTCGCAGGAAAAGTGGCGGCCCTCTACATTCAGCACTTCGAGGATGCCGAGGCCGTGTCGGCGGTCAACGATCTGGAGGATCTGACCTCGGGATTGTCTCGGAAGATCTGGCAGAAGATCATGGTGCTGCCCTCCGCAGCAGGTGATTTGAATCGACCCGATGGCGTCGCCGCCGCGATCCCCGGCCCCAGTTCCCCCCCGTCGCAGGAGAGTTCGACGTGATCGATTTTCGGCAGGCTGCCCGCGTTGACACTCTTCGTAGCGTGGGCTTGAGCCCACGCGAGATGGACGATCATTTTTTCGCATGGGCTCAAGCCCACGCGACGGGCGTGATCTTGTCGCTCGGGATCATGACGGGAGCTGCGGGGTGCACGGGCGGCTCGACGGAACCAGCGGTGTCCGAGACCCCACAGCCAGCCGCGCCGAAGGTCGTTGATGCCAGTCGCGGCGTGACTCCCCCCAAACGTGGGGGGGCAATAGGCTCTCCTAGTGAATTGCAGCTCATGCCGCCTGCGGGCACTGAGGTCACTGAGGAGGTGAAAGAGAACAAAGTCGCCCGCGATGCGTTTCAAGTTCTCGTCACCCCCGGCAGCGACCCCGCTGCCTGGGAGGCCGCCCAGAAGCAACTCATCGATCTTGGGCCGGACGCGATTCCGGTCTTGCTGAGCGGGTTAGGCTCCACGAATGCGATCGAGCGAGAGACTGCCGCCACCGTCTGCGCCCTGACTGGGGCAGCGGATTCTCGTGTCCAAACTGCTCTGCTGATGTGCCTGGCCGACGAGAGTTCCTTCGTACGAGCCAACGCAGCTGCCGCCCTCGCACAAATCCCAGAGCATCAAGCACAGGTGATGGCCACGCTGACCGACCTGCTCGCCGATTCTGATCCCCAGCTGCGCCGCATGGCCGCTGCGAATCTGGGATCGTTCGGTGAAGAGGCGAGTGCCGAACTCCCCAAGCTGACTGCTGTGCTGGCCGACAACGATGCGGAGGTCGTCACCCCGGTCATCCAACTGCTGGGTCGCATGGGCCCGTCTGCTGTCGAAGCAGTCCCGCAGTTGCAGAAGATTGCGTTCGAGCAAGACGGCGAACTGAGGCAAGCCGCCGAGCAAGCCTTGCTGCTGATTCAGACGGATACTGCGGACAACTCGAAGCCCGGCGAATAGAGCCGTCATGCTCCCCGGTTAGCTGCGACGCGGAGTCTTCGAAGCGGAGCAATCCTGTGGGTCGGTAAAACTTGCCATCGAGGAGTTCCGATCATGAATGACAGTACTCGTTACGCCAAAATCGTTGAGTGGTCGGATGAAGACCAGTGCTTCGTCGGCAGCTCTCCGGGGTTGCTCTATGGGGGGTGCCACGGCCCCGACGAAAGGGTTGTGTTCGAGGAACTGTGCCAAGTCGTAGAGGAAATCATCGCACTGTACCACCAGGATGGTCGACCGCTGCCCCCATCGACATCGGGCCGCGATTATGCGAACAAGATGCAAGATGTGGCGTAATGCCGCCCCAGTTGAGTTGCGACTCGAAGTCTTCCAAGCGGAGCAATCCGCTCACTCAGAAATCGTTGTCCGACAATTCTTTCTGTCCGTATCGTCCACCCATCGGTGACAGCAACCGGGCATAGACGCTCGGGGCGATCTGCTCCGAAATGGGTTTACACGAGCCATCCGCGAAGGCCATGTTCACGACTCCGAGGTGCTTGGACGACGGGCGCGGCGCACGACCATTCACGGCGTCGTTCAGATTTGAATTGATCAGGCAGTGCAACGGGACTGGGTCTTTGCTGAGGGTCAGTGCCGTCTCTGAGGCTCCACCGGCCACCCCTAGGCCACCTGCCGTGTCACTGAGTGCCACGCGGAACGCGGTTCCCTCTCGCGTTCCGGGGACAGCGATTCCAAAGGCGATGTCGCCTGTGTCATTGGAGCCCCAGCCTCCCATTCCTGTCTGAGGATCGTAGCTGCGGGTATTCAGGTTCTCGGAGAGCAACACTGTTTGTGATGTGCCATCGCGGGCGGAGATCTGGTCGAGGTTAATAGGGTGGGGAGTTTTCTTGTCTGTCGGGGTGCCGACCGGGACACGCCAGAAGACCCCGGTGGAGTAGGCCAATTCGGCGTCATCCGTGTTGTGGTTCTCTGCCCCATAGCCGTTGAAGCCGAAGTCAAAACGTTCGGCGGAATGGTCCGTGTTGACATCAGCACTTGTCCAAGAATCCTCTGAGATGATCCCCGCATTGGCGACGTACGACAGGCCGCCATCGTGTGGATTCTGCGTGTCGGGGCAGAGGTATGCGGTAATAGAAGTCTGAGCGAGGAGTTGAGCCTCTTCGGCACCAATTCCCCCGGTCATCCCGCGTTGCCACTGGACTGGATTATCGTCGGTGATTCGCAATCGATCGTGCAGCTTGGTCTGCTCCATGTAGGGGAGAATGGCCACGGTCCAAGGGGCTTCGCGGGTCCACCCCGCTGGCTTCGTGGGATGGGGATTCGCAATCTCGAATCCCCAGGTGAGTGGGGGCAAGACTCCCCGCTTGGTTGTGGCGTAAGCTTGCATTGCGATGCCGACGTTGCGGAGATTGCTCATGCACTGACTGCGACGAGCCGCAGGTTTCGCAGTTCTGATTGCGGGAAGGATCAACGCTGCCAGCGTGCTGAGTATTGCGATGCAGACAATCAACTCCACCCACGTGAAGCCCAAACGATGGCGGCGTGAAGTGCAAGACAACCGGCGAGTGTGCATGACAGACTCCTTCGACCGGGGAGAGTCGAGACACCTCAATGACAGTTGGTTCCCACTCGCCCATCTGAGTGTACGTGAAATACGCTCCCGCCGTTGGCAGAAGTCCGGGATTTAGGATCTGGTCGGAAGCCACTACCTAAAAGTTACGAAAAGGTTTCACCGCAGAGAGCGCGGAGGATCGCAGAGGTCCCAGTGACCTTCAGGATTTTCCTCTGCGGTACTCCGCGTCCTCTGCGGTGAATTCCGACAAATTGTACCGAGCCAGTTCATTAAGAGCTGACAACGAGAAGTTGTTTGGACCATGTCGGTTGGCAACGGGCACGTAGGAAACGTGCCCCACGAAGAGCGGATCAACTACGGCATTTCTGGCACTAACCGCGGCGGCGCGGGAACGGCGTCATCGTCGGTCGTGGGGAGGCCGCTACGGAGGAAATCGTCGGCGGGTGGGTTATACAGCGGCGCGTCCTCATCGGCTGGAACGTACTGCGTCGGAGTCAGTGGACTCGGCACGGGAGCGAGCTGGGGTTCGGCAGGCTCATAGGGAGGAGCTGAAGGCAACTCGTACGCTGGAGTCGATTGGAATTGAGCGACTCCCGGATAGTAGATCACGGGGGCAATCGCAGCTGCGATCTCGGGGCAGTTGAAGTAGCCGGGCCAGAGGTGGTTGTGTCCCTGTGTCTCAGTCACGTCGAGGTTGATCACCTTCTCGCTGGCAGCACCGAGCTTGCGAGTATCGCGGCGGGTCAGTCCCGACCGGGCCAGTGCTCGACCAGCAAAGGGGCGATACAGCGGGTAGAACGCCAAGGGCAAGTCTTGGCGATTCTGCAGATTCACAATGCACTCTGTCCGGGGCAATGCACATCCGTAACGATCTCTCGGGTTCAGCCAATTGTGATCGACAGCTGCGGCAGCAAAGACGGCGCGATAGCGATGAGTGGTCATCGAGCCGGGATAGGTCATGCCCTGGACCTCGCCGCCACCGGCCAGATGCAGCGTCGAAAGGATCGTGCGGCATCCCAAGCTGTGCCCGATGAAGGACACGGGGCAGCTCTCGGGAACGCAGTTGAGGACGCGGGACGCATGGAAGCCATTGAACTCGGACTGCCTCGCACGAATGGCGATGTCAGTCGGAAGGATACCGGTGATATGTCCATCGCTGGGCCATGTGAAGAAGATCACCTGCAGCGGCAGCTGAGGGCAAGCATTTCGAATCCACTGGTACGCCTGGTGCGACTCGACGCATTCATCTTCCCATGTCACAAATGTCCCATGAATGCACATTAGAACGGGCACGCCGGGGATGATCTGGGATTGCAGGGTCGCAATGTTTGCCTGGGACAACTGTCCATCCGGCGTCCGCTGGTAGACATCGAGTTCTCCATCATCGAGATGGATGTGGCGTCGGTGCTGGACATCGCAGCGTGAGCTGACGATCCAATAGTGAGGAGCTTCCGCAGTGCCGATGATGCCGGATGGCTGGAAGGCAGGCGGCTGGGAAAATTCCGGAGGAGCGGGCTCTTCGTACGTCACATCGACGGGGACAACCGCCGGGGAGAAAAACGCACGACTCGACGGGCTGAGTTCCTGGCCCGAGACGAGTCGCGGCGCGGCGATTAAAGACAGCCAAGCCGTCGCTAAGGCGAAGGCTAGCCAGAAGAGTGGGCGAGAGTTGATCCGGACCATGATGTGCCGTCGTCACAAGGCTGATCGGGTCACGATCCATGTGCCAGTGACGTGCGGACTCAGTCCCGCACGCCGAGAAAAGGTTTCGACAGTTCCATCGGCCACAGGCTGCGATGGTCTTGTCCATTGATCGGCAGAAAAGGCCAGTCAATGCTGCTCTCGGTCTCCTTTATGGATTGTGCCAGCACATCCGGGAATACAGATTTGACTCCAGAATCTTTTGAGCTGAGGAGTCAGGGAGTCCCTGCCGGTTATACCGCTTGTATGAGACGAGCGGTGTCCTGCTATTGCTACATGTCGTCATCGGCCCCAGGTCACCAATCCCTTGAAAGGCACCAGCTCGACACTGGTTGGTCGCTCAAGCTAAGCGATCTGAGGATCATCGTGATCGTCAACAGGCCGTCGCAGCGAATGTGCCCCAGCTGACGAATCCAATAGCGCCCCTCGCCATCCAATCCCAGCGATGAATTCATCGAGTGCATCGTGCGGACGAGCTGCTCTTCGGTGCTGCCACCGCGATGGAACACCAGATAGCCGGGACCGCATCGTTCGACTGTCCAACCAAAACGATCGAACAGGTTATCACTGAGGACGACATCGACATGGGGGTGCTCACTGAGCAACAGCTGGCCCAATGCGAAGAGGATCCGTTGCTCGGACACAGGCTGATGGCTTTCGTCAATCAGCTCGGATTGGCGCCCATCTTCACCGAGTTGAAAGATCACGTCGGCGGGCTGTGCCGGGATGAGGGGCGCATCCGGGATAGTGCTGAGATGCTCCTTCCTGAGAAATCGAGGGTCAGCATTGGCTGAGAGTGTCAGCGTCCCGGGCCAGTCGGGCATCGAGGCCGCCAAAATCTGCCTCAGCGTCGGTTCGTGCGTCTCGATCACCACCCGGAGTGGTCGCAATCCGTGCAGATCGGATCGCAGTGACGCCATTGTCTCAGCTGTCGCGTTGTGATGGGTATGCGGAGCAGCCTCGCGTTCCGGTCGTGGGCAGGGTTGGTGGAACCGCTGCTCGACAATGTCGAGCATTCCGCCCAACGACCAAGCGATTCCATCGGGGCCGATCAACTCGAACCCGTTCCAGCCGACAGCAGAGCCCTGCCCCGACACGCAGAAGGCCCCGTCTGCACCGCTCGTCCGCAGCATCGCTTCGACCTGCGGGCGGGTCGACCAGCTGAGGTCGATCAACTCGCAGCCATGCTGCCGGAGTGTGGTCGCAGCGGCAATAGCCAGATCGGCCGACGAGGGACGCGTGTCGTGACCGAAGATCACCCTCAACCAGCGACTGGGTGGACCAGCTGCCGGGTGCCGCGTCCGCCAGATCTCGGCGACCTCGCGCAGGGTCGAAGCGAACGCAGCTGCGACTTGTGACGCCTCGTGACGGGTGAGTTGATTCAGGTACAGTCCGCGTACCCCGTTGGTCTGAAACAGACGCGGTGGCTCAGGAGCCAGCAACAGCTGCTCCCACTGCTTTTGCTGCACGGGAGCGAGTCGGCTGAGATCGGAGCGGTATTCGCACAAGCGGCATTTGTGATAGAAGCTCGATAGACGAGCGAGATGAACGCTGTCGGAGATCTCTTCCGATTCGCCGGGACAGCGAAAACGCAGTTCCGCTTTGCCAAGAGGGGATTCGAGGGGAGTCGTCGATGACGCACTCAAATCCGGCTCCATCCTTGAACCCCTGTTCTCCGGCGTTTTGGCTCACTCCAAGCCGGGGGAGTGGATCACCCACGGGCCGTGGGCCGAGACCTCAGCGAGATGCCGCTACATTTGATCGAAAAAGGGTGAGATACGGGGCTCGAACCCGCGACCTTCGGATCCACAATCCGACGCTCTAACCAACTGAGCTAATCCCACCGTGTTTAGGAGAGGATACCCTCCAACTGGTCGACCGGCAAGCGAATTGCTGTTCCATTTGCCGATCGAACCCAGTTCCCGAAGCCGTGTCAGAGTTGGACAGTGTGTGGCGGTCGGATGTTCGGGCGAGTGGGCATTTTCTTGCCAGACTCGCGGGAAATCCTGCCGCATGTCGTTGAAGGTTCCGCGGACTGAAGGGCCAGATGATGAGTCTTGAGATCCAGATTCGCCGATACGAGGCGTCGGATGTCGACGCGATTTACGAAGCGGTCATCGAATCGCGGGCGGAACTGTCACCTTGGATGCCATGGTGTCATGCGGGGTACTCTCAGCAGGACACCTTCAGCTGGGTCGAGAGCCGAGCGGGGGCTTGGGAACGGAATGAGGAATGGAGTTTCCTGATCGTCGATTTCGCCGGGCGGGTGTTGGGAGGCTGTGGGATTCACAGGCTCGACTTGCGGAACGGAGTGGGAGAATTGGGCTACTGGGTTCGTACATCCGCGACACGCTTCGGTGTCGCCACGCAGGCCGCCCAGCGAATTATGGAGTGGGCTTTTCGTGAGCAAGGCTTGCACCGGATCGAGATCCTGGCCGCTGTGGAGAATGTGGCGAGTCAACGGGTGGCCGAAAAGGTGGGAGCGATTCGAGAAGGCGTGGTGCGCGGGCGACTGGTACTGCATGGGAGGCGGCACGACGCAGTGTTGTCTGCGGTGATTGCGGGTGGGCGTGGGCGGTGAGTCATCCTCACTGGCGACGGAGATTGAGTTGTGCGTGCTTCTCAAACGTCGGTGGCTTCGTCGTCTTTCTCCCTCTCCTCACAATCGATTGGGATTTCTGAAGAATCGTGGCTGTGGGGAGAGGGCCGGGGTGAGGGGACGAGATCTCCCCCTCACCCCAGCCCTCTCCCCCGCGACACAGACTTTCACTGCGAATTCACGCCCTCTGCGGGGGCGAGGGAGCAGAACTCCTCGATTTACCGAATCGTTTGAGAGGCACACCCATCGAGTTGAACGCCAGCAGGACCAGATATCAATGGAAAGCGCATGCTCGGCAAAGTGTGCGGAATTCTGAAGTCGAGTCGATGTCGGGCGAGTTGAAGGATGATTGAGTGACTGCTCGTGGCGAGTTGATTTTGAGGTGAAATGCTGAATTATATCGATAAATACTGTCTTGAAGAATTGTGAATGACTGCTCAATGGGATAGTTTGCCCCGACCTCAAAAGTGTGCGGTCTGGAAGTCGATTCCAAGGCACACCCATTCCCAGTTCTGCATTTCCGGAGTTTTCATTCATGAGTTTGATCAAGGAATTCAAAGAGTTTGCCATGCGAGGCAATGTGGTTGACCTCGCTGTCGGTGTCATCATCGGCGGAGCGTTTGGCAAGATCGTCGCATCCCTGGTGACCGACGTCTTGATGCCGCCGATCGGATATGTGATCGGCGGGGTCAATTTCAAGGACCTGGGCTTTAAGCTGCCCGAGATCAAGGTTCCAATGCCGGATCCTGCAGATCCGACGAAAATGATTGACAAGGTCTTGGCACCAGTGACGGTCAACTATGGGAATTTCCTACAGACCGTCTTTGACTTCTTAATCGTTGCCGTTTGCGTGTTTTTGCTGGTCAAGCTCATGAACACCATGATGAAGAAGAAGGAAGAAGCCCCAGCGGCTCCTCCGGCTCCCACAGCAGAAGTGGTGCTGCTCACCCAAATTCGCGACTCGCTGGCCAAGAAGTAAATCGTTTGTGCTTCCGTGGAATGCGAAACGGACGAGGTCTCATACCTCGTCCGTTTTTTATTGATGAGTTCCAAAAGCCGAGGGACACAGTCGCCGAAAGGGCTTTATTCTATAGCTGAATCATCCGGCACGGTCGCAGTCCTTGGTTCCGGGCCATAGACCCCAGAGCGGCGGGGCTTTCCGCCTGCGGTGGCCTGTTCTTTCCCAAAGAGCAAGATGGGGATTTTGACGCGAGGGGCATCTGGGTCATCGGTCGTAATGACCAGCCAGCCAGTCATTTTTCCAGGAGCCATATCGGGGGCCACATCCACTTGGATGGGCCAGCTGGCCTCTCCGTCTGCTCCGGGAGTCATCTCACCCAGCGTCACTGTGACATCAGTGAGTGGTCGAGCTTCTGACTTCTGCCCAGCTGAGACGGCTTCCACGCCCAGGACTCGCACGGGCTTGTCTCGGAAGTCTTTCACGACCACCACGCGGGAATCTGGCTCACCCGTCAGCTGGTAAAAATAGAGTTCGTTGGGCTCGACGGTCAGCTTCTTCTTAGGCAGTGTGATCCGGAACTCGACGATCTCGGTCCGCGGCTGTCCGTCGTCGTAGCTCACCGCGACGGTATAGCTCTTGTCGCCCGGTTGCTCTTTGGCGGGACGAATCCCCATCGCCAGGACGCCATGCTCTCCGGGAGCGAATTCCCGTTGGTCGTCGACCCGCTTGCGATTCTTGTACCCCACGATCATCGGGGTCAGGCAGCCACAGCTGGGCTTAATCTCGGTGATCTTCACCGGGCGCGAGCTGCGGTTCTCGAAATGGAACTGTGCCTCGTGGATCGCGCGCGGCTGGGGTTCCCCGAAATTGACCATGTATTGATCGAACGCCAGAGCGGGGCGATCAGGCCCCGCGACGGCTGCCTGAGTTCGGCTGGTGGCGACGGAATGGAACAGAGAAAGCACCGCTGGCAGCAAGAGGGCCAGCACGCCCACAGTTCTTCCAGACCAAGGCGCGGAGATGATTGGTGCAGAAGGAGCGGTCATCGGTGGGTCCATCTCGGAGAGGGCCTGAGTGCGCACCGGGTCCATCCGGAGCCATTCCAAGGAGGCGATATACCAGAGACGTTTTTCCGAGAGCAAGACCGCTTGCGGCAGGATTGGCCGATCGATCTTGCTCCCAGTCAATCCCTTGGAATACAACCCACTCGCGAATCCCTCTGGCGGAAAATGGATTTTCCGGGCGGGACTTCGCAATCCTGCCGAGAGACTCCTCTCGGCCGTGACAGGTGTCGTTCCCATGCTGCAAGCCACACGGATGTGGACCTCCCGCCTCTTGTTTCATCCGCACTCGCTGTCATTGGCGTGTGGCGGTGCAGCGGGGACAGCGTGGATCGCGGTTTGTGCGTCGTACTGGACGGCTTTCGAGCCGGTTCCCGCAGCACGCGTGACATTCGCCCTGGTTTGGTCGATGACTCTGGCGGCGATGTGGCTTCCCAGTGTCGCAGGGTTACTGAATCGAATCCCTCACTTCTGGCGAGTCGGGGCGGCCAGCTGCGGAATGGCCCTGTGGCCAGTCGCCTGGAAAGCGGTTTTGACTCGACGGGATTTGATTCCACTCGACTGGTATGCGAGTGAGTGGACCTCGATCCTGGCGATGTCGATTCCTGCGGTGTTGATCCTGATGCCGATGATCGTGCTGGGCAGCCTGCTGTGCCCTGCCCCGTTTGTTGATACGGATGGTCGCCCCAGAAACCCGCAGACCACGTTCTGGCTCGGGGTGGCACTCAGTTGGTGCGTGTTGCCCCTGACTCTGTTTGTCAGGTCCAATGCTGACCAGGTCGTGCAGTGCCTATCGGCGTGTCTGTTGCTGAGCGCCGGTCTCTCGCTGTTCCTGAGTCGTGAAACGGCGGAGAGTACGTCCTCGCGAATCAACCCACCATCGCCTGTCGCGAGTGGTCCAGGGACCGATCGCTGGCGGATCGTGCTGGTCGCCATGGCGAGTGCCGTGCTCGTGGGAATTACTCTCGAAGCGGCGAATCAAACGGCGGAACAGATTCTGCTGGAAAGCCTGTCACTTAAGCTATGGGGCTGGGCCGGATTTGTGGGGGGAGCGATGTCTTGTGCAGGACTGGGGCGTGCGAACCCGGATCGCCGGGTGGGGCTGCGTTGGTCACTGCTGTGGATTGCGATTGCCTCGGCTTCCGTGCTGGTGATGTTTCCGATTTGGATGCGTGTCGGGCTGTGGTCCTCGGCTCGTCTGAGTTCCCTGCCCTGGCTCATGCTGGTGAAGGGCTTGATCCCGTTTGGAATCCTGTTTCCATTGGGCTGTGGTGCCGGGATTCTGATGAAGAATTCGCCGAGTCGCAGTTGGGGAGCAACGGCCTGTGGAGTGGGTTTCGCAGGGGCGACAGTCTCCTCATGGCCATTGGCTCTCACATTGCTGGTGGTGACGTGTGCCTCCGTGGGGCTCAGTCTGTCGCTGTGGACGGGGCAATCGTGGAGAGAACTGGCTGCGAGCGGGGGCCGGAATCGCCGGACTGCAGCCTTGGCGATGTGCGTCTGTTTGTTGCTGGTTGCTGGGAGCTGCCAAAGCTGGCTGGCTCCCGACCGCTCAGCACGATTGCTGTTCAGTGGTGATGCATTCACCTCAGCGGCCAATGGATATGATCTCGCCACCATCGAGCGAGCCGACCGCTCGCGCTGGCTGAAGACGATGGAAGGTGAGAATGGGATCTGGACGGTCTGGCGTCAGCGTGCCAATCAACTTGTCGTGCGGCGGAATGGCATGGCGGCGGGACAGTTGAGCCTTGATCCCGCGCTGGGACCGCAAAACTTCTGGTCCGTGATGACAGCTGCGGTTCCCCTGCTGCTGCACCCTCAAGCAGATGATGTGCTGTGCCTGGGAACCCCGGGGACTGTCGAGATCAACACATTGCTGGGATTCCCGGTGCACACTCTGACCTGCGTCGAAGGAGACCGTGAAGCTCGGTCGCTCATCGAATACGAAGCCTCCCTAACGGAGTCCAGCGCTCGGTTGAAGGACGGTCGGCTGGAGTGGGTTAGTGCGACCCCGATGCAGTTTGCCACCTCGCAGGCCAATCGGACCTATGATGTGATTGTGTGTCCCGAGGCATCCGCCATTCCCCTGCGGTCTCAGCCTCAATCCACTCAGGAATTTCATGTGGCCATGGCTCGTCACTTGAGTGACGGCGGTCTGTTCTGCCAACGTATGAATGTCGTGGATTTTGGCTCGACGCCTGTGGTCGACACGCTGCACAGCCTGCGATCAGTCTTCTCGCAGGTGTGTGTGATTACGACCGATGGGGCTGAGGTCTTGTTGCTGGCGACGAACTCGCCAGATCCGATGTTGGATGCCGGAATCATCTCTCGGCTCGAGACGCCTCAAGTGCATCAACTCTACGCGACTCTGGGCCAGGATTGGTCGGACTTCACCCAGCTCGTCTGCCTTCAGCCGGTCGTCGTCGATGAACTGCTGGCTGGTTGGCCAGGCACATCAAATAGCTGCACGAATGCTCGCTTCACGTTGCGTTTGGCCTCCGAGACACTGCGCTGGGGCCCCAAGTGGAAGGAGAAGCAAGCGGTTTTCACGAATCGAGCTGAGCTGCTATTGCTGGCCTTGGGATTGGAGGATGAGGTTCAGCAAACCGTTGTTCGTCGAATTCAGGATACCCAGGAACGGACTCGCATTCTCACAGAGAAAGCCGACGACCAATGGAGCTATCGCCGTGTGCTGAAAGATGTGCTCAAAGATCGGCCTCGCACGTCAATCCAGCGTGTGAACAACGAAATCCGTCAGGCATTGAGCCCGGAAGACCAGCACCGGAAAGACTATCTGGTGGCCCTGGGACGAGCAGTCCGTGAAGCAGCACCGACGCTCGCGGCAATCCAGCAGATTGAGGAGTATGCTCAACCCTACGACCCTCTCGTCACCGATTTCGTCCACTATGAGGTCGCCCAATTGCTCGGTCGAGGAAGCGAGACTGATCCGGCCCGCGAGTACCACCACTGGATGTATTGCATCACGTATGCCCCCCACAATGATCGCTCTGTCCGCCCTGTTGCAGCAGCCCTCGATCTGCTGCGGCGGAATCCCGAGATCGTACCCGATCCGGCGTGGCGCTGGGACCAGTTCAGCCATCTGCTGGACGTCATGCGTGTTCGCTGGTCGACTCGATGGCAGCTGAACTCGCCTTCGAAGTTTGAGGCGGCCGATCTTCAGCATTCCATTGAGGCTGTCACGGCGACGCTGGCAGCAATGGATGATTTGTCGGCGGAAGCCGGGCTGGATCGCGAGACTTGGAAGGTGCAACGCCGCATCTGGGAAGACTCACTGGTCAGTCCGACTCGCGCCCGGCAAGGTCATGGAGAAGCGCGGAACCAGATGCTGGATTCAGTCCGGCAAGAGTGGCTGCGTCGGAATCAAGAACTGGCTGTCCCAAAATAAGTGAGACGATCGGTGAAAACCGAACGTGGGATCGGCTTCCAGCCTGTCAACTTCAGCGAAACACAGTCTGGAAGCCGATCTCACGAAGTCGAGGGGTCTGACTGAAAGAGCGCGGCACCCCTTCGCTCTTGTCGAGAGAATTCACTTCGTCGGCAGAGTGAGAATGCGCCCGTCACGCTCGACTTCCCAGCGGCGGGCTTCTGCTTCACTTCCCTCATGGACTTCATGAATTCGATCGCCGGATCGAAAGCCAGCCAGGTCGGCCGGTGTGCCACTGGTCACTGATGTCAGAATCGAAATCCCCGGCTCAGCGGAGTCGCTCGCAGCAGTAGCTCCGCTGGGCAGAGGTTGTCCATCTAATTCGAGTACCAGTCGTTCCTGAACGCCGGTTGCGGCGCGGATGGTGTCGACTTCCAGCTGTTGAGGGCACTGGCGAATCCAAGCGATGAAGTCACCGATCTGCTGCACATCCTGGCCGTTGATGGTCAGGAGTTCGTCACCCGGTTTGAGACCTGCTCGGTCAGCAGGCAGACCCGTCTCGACCTTGCTGAGAGTAATCGTCTGGCCCTGCATTCGTGTCGGTGACCAGGTGACACCCAGGCGACTGGGGAGCGATGTCCCCGGAATGGACTTGGAAAGTTCAAACCGACTCGACTCTCGAAAGATGAGAGGGTGCGGGTGATTGGCCAGCTGGGTGGTGTGCTGGGCCAATACGCGGGCGACCTTTTCGATCCCTTCGAAATTGAGTTTTTCGACATCATCACTGGGGCGGTGGTAGTCGTAATGCAGCCCGGAAAAGAGCATGACATACGGAATCCGGCGTAGATAGAAGCTGTGCTGGTCGCTGTCGTCTCGCTGGGACCAGTCGAACTTCATGTGGAGATCGCTGACGTTCGATTGAGCGAGCACCGCTCGCAGCCCCGGCAGCGTGCGGACGCCGAAGACCTCGACGGTGTCCTCGCGCAGGCGACCGACCATGTCCAGATTGGTATAGAACCGAATCTGCTGGCGATTCGGATGTCGCGAGAGCCAATGCTCCGACCCCAGCAGTCCTTTCTCCTCAGCGTCCCAGAACGCAACGGCGACGCTGCGGCGGAGAGCCGGACCACCACGCAGGGCTTCAGCGATCTCCAACAGGCACGAGACCCCGCTGGCGTTGTCATCGGCCCCATTATGAATCAAGCCGAACGGCCCGTTGCTGTTGTCCTCGCGGCCAAACCCGACGTGGTCGAAGTGGGCTCCGAGGACGATGCACTCGTCCCGGACTTGGGGATCACTCCCACCGAGGACGCCGATCACGTTTTGATAGCCAGCACCAAACGACTGGCGGTAATCCGTCTCGGAACCCGCGGGTTTGAATTTCAAGCGGCGCAGCTGGTCCGCCAAATACGCGGCGACCGCTTGGCCACCCGCAGTCCCCGCTTCTCGTCCTTGCAGTGTGTCACTGGCGAGGAATGAGGCGTGAGCCTGCAGCTCTTTCACCGTGATCGGAGATTCATCGGACTCGTCAGCGATGGCTGAGGATTGAAATGCGGCACACACAGACAAAATCGAAACTACCAAGAGTCTCCGAATTCGCGTGGGAGTTCGCCAACGCTTCTTGAATGACGCAGCATTCGTGTAGGCTAAAGCCCACACGACGGAGAACGCGTCGGAAGGAAAAGTGAAATACCGACGACTCCTCACCGGCTCAGCCGCCAATTTCTTTGGGAGGCTCGGTCTTTTCGCCGTCTTCACCTTCGCGAATTCCTTTTTTGAATTCCGTGATCGACTTGCCGACGGAGCGCATCGTCTGAGGCAGGCGACTTCCGAACAGTAGCAGGGCAATCGCCGCGAAAATCAGCAGCTCGATATGATTGAAGCCGAACATGAGCCACCATCCTCTCGGGAAAGAACCCGCAGGCGATGACCATCCATCGCCCGATGTACGGCGGAGCAGAGGGCCACGGCACGTCGCCAAAGCCAGTCTCCTCGCCAGACGGTTCAGTCTAATCCGATCCAACCGGATTCTCAAACTCTCGCCATACATTCATTCTACCGCAGCTTCTCCGTCAGAGTTCTAAACAATCATGTCGCGAAACTGAATCAGCGTTGTTTCGTGTCCACATATTCCAACTCTCCCCATGTCTGCGGGGGATGGCAAACTCGTGACAGCCTTCCTAACTGTCCGAGAACATCCAGTCGACGCTACGTTCCCAGACGTGGTGACCGCCACATGTGGGGCGATTCGAGTCGAATGAACGAAGAATGACTGAAGTTGCGTTGCGACGCCCGCCCTTCCAGATGATGATTTCATTGCTGCTTGCGGCGAATTCTCCTCAAGGAAGGACCTGACACATGCCGACGCCTGACTCTTTCGGCCTTGAACTGCGCGAAGATCCCACCCTCCCCGCCAAGACCCTGGTGGCCCCAATCGACGTGATCCGTGAGATCCGCGCCGCTTTGGGTGAAGTAGGGATGAACATCCAAATCGGCTGGGATTCCCCAGCTGTCATGGTCTCATCCGACCTGTACGAGGCCTTCCACGCCTGGAACTCCCAGTTGGAGGATTCCGAGGAGGATGCCGAATCGATCGACGAGGGTCTGTACAACTGACGCCCCGCTCAGCCGGAATCGTGAGGACGATCTCGCCCCTTAGGCGGCAGTTCTCGTGCGAAATCATCACAGCCGTTGCCTCCGACACTGTCGCAGGTCGCGGCTGTTTCGCATGGTTGGAAGTGTGAGTGCAATCGCTTGAGTGCGTCGCCTTTTTCTCCGAAAAAGGCGACGCAGCAGAGTCACGGGGCAATTCGACTAGGCTGCCTCGCCATTCCATTGGGCAACGAGCGATTCGATACTCCCCTGCTCTGCGACGCAGACATAGACGTATTTTTCATCATGCCAGGCAGCTTGTGAATAGCTGGTCGCAGCGGGAACCACGGAGCTAGGGGTATCGGCAATTCGTGAGAGCGGAATCATCACCAGCCAGCCGCGAAACCGCAGCGACGGAATGTTGACACGGAAGGCCGCCACATCATGACCGGCCCGTTCGTCGAGATCCCAACCCACGGGCCGAGGGTCGCACACACCTCGCCACTTGGCGTCCATCAACTCAGCTGTAAATGAGCGATCAAACGTGGATAATTCGGTTCCCGGACGTCCTCGCAGGTTCTTGACCGCTGATTCGCTGATTTCGACGAGTTGCATTTGAGACGGTAAGCTGATCCAGTATCCCAGTCCAGCCAGTAAAGCGACCGACAGGCTCAGCCCGGTTAACACCCATTGGAAAGTATGTCGCGTCGCAGTCCGACCCGTCACGATGGAGGTTGCACTCTGCGGTGCAGGCTTCGACAGCTCTGCCAGCAACCGTTCTCGCACGCCATTTGGCACCAGGACAGCTGTCATGACTGTGTGCAGGCGAGAATGCCACTCGGTAGCGTCATCGGCCACCGCTTGGCATTGCGGGCAAGCCGCCACATGCTCTTGAACTCCGGCCCCCTCGGCAGACCGCCAGCACGACGCCCCAGTGGGGGACATGTCGATAAACTGGCGTGCGGTCTGGCAATCCATGGCAGTTTTACGCTTCGTGCGGAGGGCTGGTTTGGGGTTCCAACAGGTACTTCTCTAGCTTTCGTCGCAGTTGCGACTTGGCGCGGGAGAGTCGGCTCATGATGGTGCCGAGTGGCAGGTTGAGTTGTTCGGCAATCTCGCGGTAGCTCAGGTTCTCGAAGTAGAACAGGACAACAGGCACCCGAAACTCCACGGGAAGATCGTCGAGTGCCGCCTGAAGCCTTTCAGAGGTCAGCTCGTCATCGAGCCAGCCCGCGTCCTCGGTCTCAGGAACTGCGAGTTCCGCAGCATCCTCCAAGGCAATGGAAGTGGCAGCGGGACGTCGGCGCAGGAATTCATTCCGAGCGATTGTGTACAGCCAACCCCGCGCCGCCCGTGGCTCTCGTAATTGAACCAGATTGGCCTGAGCGAGCATAAACGTCTGCTGCGTCAAATCTTCTGACTCAATGACGGAACCGCTGAGTCGGTAGGCGTAGCCAAACACCGCTCGGTAATGTTGGTCGACCAATTCCGCCGTTGCGGCAGCCAAAGGCCTCTCCATCATGATCCCTCGAACAGGAAGAGTCCCTCCTGGACGTTTTATTCCCACTGATTTGGACAGTGAGGAATCTCGGGGCCACCTTGCCTGACGTCAGCATTCCCTGTCCGAGTCACAGATGCAAGCCCTCGCCTGAGCAAAATCTCGCGATTCCCAGTCTCTGGGGAGTCGCGTGCAGAAAGCAGGCTCTCATGAAACCAATTTGCATGCGAGCCTGATCTCGGGATCAGCACTCCATTTTTCACCAAGAAATACACGAAAAAGTAGGGAGGCTGTGGTTGATTCATCGAATCGCCCCCCACCCGAACAACAGCTGGCAACCATTAAACCCTGATCAGGCAATAC
Source organism: Planctomycetota bacterium (assembly GCA_043777375.1). Lineage (GTDB taxonomy): Bacteria > Planctomycetota > Planctomycetia > Planctomycetales > Planctomycetaceae > TH-plancto1. The sequence goes on from JAYWHX010000170.1 coordinate 24,834, forward strand.
GAGAGCCCCTCAGTTTTCGTGTGTTGAGTGGCTTTCGTGGTTCCCTTTCTGCTGTGATCGATGCCTGTCCTCAAAACAAACTCCGGTTCCGCCGTGACGCACACGGCATCAGCAAAGAAGTGTGTCCACAGATTTCACGGATTTCCGCAGATTTTTGGAGCGAGACCGATGTGCCTCCGGTTTCGACTCTCGCCGCACCGCCCTCTTTTAAATCTGTGAAAATCTGCGAAATCTGTGGATGACTTCCCCGTCTTCCAAGTCCGAGAGTCTTCCCTGCAGTTGAGCGAGAACTGGAGACCGAAGTGTTTTGATGGGGCACTCGACGAAATGCAACGTGCATCTCGCACTCACGATCCCCCTCAACGCTGATTTGAGATTGACCCGTTGCACACTTTTCCGGTAAATCCTGCCGGTCGCTCCCGGAGGGAGCGGCAGGAGTCGCCGGTGAAGCCGCTCGTTGGCCCACCTCGTATTCCCAACGAAGACAGGGATGTCCCGTGAAAACCTCGCTTTTCCTCTGCCTCACCGCAGTTCTCGCCTTGTCTGCCCCCGTGCAGGCCGAGATGACGCAGTTCCGCCCCTCGGCCTTTGAGCAGGCGCTCCGCGAAGATTCCGACGGCATCACTGTTCGTGGGCAAAGCCCAGGGCCAGTCTTGATGGCCCCTGTCGACTCCACAACAGTCTTTCAGCCGCCGCCATACGACCCGAACGCAACATTCATGGACCCTGCTGTCGGCGGCGGAATGCCTTATATTCAATCGAACCCGGGGTCGGTGCCCTACGATCCCTGGTCCGGAAGCGGTGGCTCGAATGTCTATCCCTATGGCTCCACACCCGGAGCGTTCGGGCTGAATGGGCCGCAGCCTTACCGGTTCAATTCCTGGACCGAGCGGCTCGATGGCTTCTACATGGCCGATGCGAAGACCAACAGCCCCAGCCTCGGTGACTTTGGGATGTCGGGCATCGATTTCAACAAAGACTTTCCGATCCCGATCGCAGGGAACTGGGTCCTCACTCCCAGCTTGGATTACGGAGGCCGATTCCTGACCGGGCCGAATGGGGGGCTGACGAACAGCCATCTGCCGGGGAACATGCACCGGTTTGGCCTCGGCGTCAAATTGGCCACACCGATGACGTACGGCTGGGGCTTTGAGGCCTCGATCGAGCCGTGGCTCGCCACCGATTTCGACGGAGGAACGACGAGCAAGGCGTTCCTCTTTGACGGCCAACTCGCCGCCCTCTGGCAAATGTCCCCCCAGCTGATGTGGGTCTTCGGAGTCAGTTATTGGGATCGGGTCGACAGCATCATTCTGCCATACGGTGGTGTTGTCTGGACTCCGAACGACTTCTGGGAATTTCGGCTGGTCTTCCCGAAGCCGCGCGTGACGGCCTTCCTCGGTGCCCCGCTGGGAATTCCGACCTGGGCGTATGTGTCGGCGGAATACCACGTCGAGGCCTACGAAGTGAACTCCCTGGCTGGGGGACAGAACGATCTGGTGCAGTTCTCCGACTGGCGGGCAATGGGTGGACTCCGGTGGGAAACTCCCCGCATCACCTCCTTCGTCGAGGCCGGATACATTTTTGACCGGAAGGTGAAGTTCGATAAATTCGGAGGCGATTTCAAAGTCGACTCCGGCTTCATGACACGCATCGGCGTGCGGTTTTAAGGAGAGCCTTGGTAGCAGAATTCGTCAGAATTCTGCCGTCCGACCTACGTTTTCAGATCTCGTCAACCCAACGAACTCCGAGTGCCTCTGAATCACAGAATGCGGTGCTTCGTCTCGTTCAGGAGGGCGAGGCTCCTGCTGTGTATATGATCGTGGCGACATCGTTCAGGGATTCACCTGACGGTGACGATGCACTCGACGGTTGCTACTCGCGCCTTGTTCGGGCACGGGCTTGAACCTCATGCTTTCGCCTTCGCCAAAGTCGCCTAAAGACTGGACTCCAACACTGAACTCATGCAGTGACGTCGCAATCATGCGGGCGATGCACGGTAGAATTCTCAAAAATTCTGCTGCGACAGAATTATCTCTACACGAGCAACTCCGGCACCACATCGCCGATTGGCACCAAGCGGTGCGGGCGACCCAGATTATCATGCAGTAACGTATCGGTCGGGATTCCTAAAGCCTGGTACAGCGTGGCGATGATGTCACCCGGCACCAGCGGGCTTTCGGCGGGATAGGCTCCGATGCTATCGCTGGCCCCGTAGATCAGTCCCGGCTGGAATCCTCCGCCGATCAGCTGGAGTGAGTAGCACCAGTTCCAGTGGTCTCGTCCCGCAGCTCCGTTGATCTTGGGCGAGCGGCCAAAGTCGCCCAAGATCGCCACGACGGTCCGCTCCAGCATGCCGCGCTCGGCCAGGTCTTCGATCAGACTTCCCGCCGCCATATCCAGCTGCGGCAACAACTCCCCGCGCAGCTTCGTAAAGTTGCCGCCATGTGTATCCCATGTCGCATTCGCATCGGGGGCCCAGGATACAGTGACCAGCCGCGTGCCCGCCTCAATCAGGCGACGCGCCAGCAGCGTACTCTGCCCATAGATGTTTCGTCCGTAGCGGTCGCGAACCCCGACGGCCTCGTCTTGCAGGCGAAAAGCGCGTTGCGTTTCGACCGATGTCAGTAGGTCAAACGCCCGCTCCTGAAACCGGCTCATCTGGGCGGGCGGAGAGATCGACTCCACCAGTGGAGGCCGTTCCAGCGAGGCAAACAGCTGCTCGCGGCCCGCCAATCGCGCGGTCGTGATGTCGGAACTCAAAGAGAGTTCCGGAATCGTGAAGTCAGGAGCGTTGGGGTCGCGGAGGACAAACAGCGGGTCCGTGGCCCTTCCCAGAAAGCCGCCAAAGAATCCCGGCTGGGGCGGTCCGCCGGCCCCTTCCTTAGTGATGTACGGCAGATGAACATACGGAACCACAGCTTGGGTGGGCGGTCGCAACTTGCCCAGCACGCTGCCGGGTGACGGGTTGTCAGTCGGCCGCGCTCCGCCCCCTGCTTCACCCCGATCATGCCCCGTCAGAGCGCAGTACACCGCAGCCGCATGGGCATTGTTCACGCTATGGTGCATCGAGCGCACGATCGTCGAGCGATGGGCCTGCCGCGCAAGTTGAGGCAGCAACTCGCACATCCGGTATCCGGGAAGCGAAGTCTCGATCGACTTGAATTCGCCGCGTACTTCCGCAGCTGCATCCGGCTTCATATCCCACATATCAAGATGACTGGGTCCACCATCCAGAAAAATCAGGATGCAGGCATCCGCGCGTGGAGCTAATCCGGTCGGAGAGGTCTCGCGAGCTGCCAGCCAGCGAGGCAGCGACAAACCTGCTGCCCCGAGTGCTCCCCAAGTCAGGCACCCTCGCCGGGTGGTCATCGAATTCCCAAACTGCATGTCGACTCTCCCGTGTTACGCATCCACACGCGCAAGTCTAGCTTGATGGGAGACTGTTCGCCACAGGGAAATGACTGCTGGGCGATCTCAGTAGGCAATGACTTTGTCGCTTTTCCGAAACCCCGCGAAGCAGCTAACAAAGCCGCCGGACTCTGCGAGTCCTCTGGATCGACGTTTGCCAATCAACACAGCTCCCAAGCCAGAGAGCACTGGAGACCCTGCGAAGGTCTCATGGCCACATCTCACCCGGGTTCACCGGATTCGGAGGATCCGGCGACAGACCACAGCTGTTATCACTGAAACACTTGTCATCGCCATCAATCGCAGCGACCACACCTCGGAGCATTACCAGTAGCGAAAACCCGGAATGAAAGGAGCCAATTGATCGAAGTCCCCACGAGTTTTCCAGAAAGGAAGCGGGCGTTGAAACAGATACGCCGAGCTGGGAGTCAGTCCCCACGACGGATACGTGGACGGCGTGTACCACTGGAGCGGCATCTGGGTCCCAGAGACGTTGTTGATATGCACATTGACCGGGACCGAGAGGGAGCCGCTCGTCTGCTGGATTGGTTCCTGGATGAACGGGTCAGGCTTGGCGGGGATGATTCCTGGGCGGACGGTGACGGTCCAATCACCAAACGTATAGTGACTCTCTGTGCTGGCCACTTCAGCCTGCGTTTCAGCGGAGATCACAACTGGCGGGGGGGCAATTAATGTGGAGGGCTCGGGAGCCAGTGTCTTTTTTTCACCCCCTTGATCGACAGGTTCGGCAACTTCTTTTTTGGCTGCTTTTACCGCAGCCTCGGCAGCGGCTTTCACTTCATCCGCGACATCGTGGATGGCTTTTTCGTCCACGGGAATGTCAGCAGGTGTGGGCACTGGAGCGGCGGGCTCAACCGGAGGCATGTCCTCCGGCTTCGACTCTGTCGCAGCATCCGCTGGTGCAGCATCCTCTGACTTGGTCTCTGCCACCGGGACTTCGATTGCGGAATCGGGTGTCACGCTCACCGGGGTCAGTGGAGGTTCGGGAGAAACAAACGACGGGGCCGGTGGTTCTTCTTGAGCCGACACGGACCCGGCGGGCAACATCTGCCCGGTCAGTACCAGAGCCATCGCTACGGAGCGAACGGTATGCTCCCCCAGTCGCATGAGCCACGAATCGGAGACGTGAATTGTGCCTGCATCCATGATGTTCTTCCTGCCAGTCTGGTCGTCGCCACTGCGTTGAGAGATGCCGCGTGCGAGACCGTTCTGCTGAGGCTATGAAGCGCCCGGCACCGCTGTCAAAAAGATTTCCCTAGATCTCCCTCGATTCACATGAGCCGAAATCGCATCAACGCCGTACAATCCGTGTGTGCTGCGGGGCGACGCTCTGCTGCGCAAAGCCTTCGCATCGCGGCGAAACGGAAACGGTTGCGGTGAGTTCGAGTCTTTCACGGAAGCGTCCGACCAGTCGAGCCAACTCGACGGCGAAAATCCCGATGCACTCACCTTCCGGCTATCACGGTTCCTACCTGCGTGTCGATCTGTCGACTCGGACCGCAGAACGGCGACCGCTGAGTGAGTCGGTATTGCGGCAGCACATTGGCGGTGTGGGGTTAGGCACTTGGCTTGTGCTGCAAGAGGGGCTCGATGGCGTTGACGCAATCGATCCCCGCATGCCCATTGCTTTTGTCTTCAGCCCCTTGGTCGGGACCACATTGACGACCTCGGCCAAGTTCGCCGTCGTGGCGAAAAGTCCGCTCACAAACCGACTCTCGGATTCGCTCTCGTCCTCGCACTTTGCCATCGCGGGCAAGCGGGCTGGGTATGACGCCCTCGTGATCGTTGGAGCGGCCAGCGAACCGACAGCGATCCGGATTGATGGGACCGATCGTGTCGCCTTTCGCTCCGCGAAAGAGCGTCTTTTTGCAGAGCAAAAGACGACAATCGACTTCCTCTCCGCCCAACAGTGGTGGGGCCAATCGAGCCGAGTCGCTGCTGATGCCATCCGCCAGCTGTGGGGCAACCGCTTCCGTGTCGCAGCCATCGGTCCGGCGGGCGAGCGTCTTGTCCGGTATGCGACGATCTCCTCGGATGGCCGTCATGCCGGACGCGGCGGATTGGGAGCAGTCCTCGGCTCGAAGAACCTCAAGGCCGTCGCCGTCGCGGGCGATCAACTCACTCCACAAGCCCACCCCGAGGAACTCATCGCCTTCAGTCGCGACCTCTCCCGCCGCTCCTTTGGCCCCGCCACAGAAAAGTATCGCGAACTCGGCACCGTCTCGAATTTACTCACCTTTAATCGCCTCGGCACCCTGCCCACTCGTAACTTTCAGTCGGGCACATTCGAGGGAGCTGAGCAACTCAACCCCGAGTCCTTCGTCACCGAACATCCCCGCACGCGAGAGAGCTGCGCAGCGTGTACGATCGGGTGCGAGCATGTGTTCCACGGGCTGGGCAAGGACGGCAGCGAAGGCGTGCGGTTGGAGTATGAGAGCCTGTTCGCCCTCGGCCCGCTGTGTGGAATCTCGAAGCCAGAAACGGTGCTGCAGGCTGCTGCCCTGTGTGATGAGTACGGCATCGATACCATCAGCGCCGGGGCGACGATCGCATTCGCCATGGAGTGTGCCGAACGCGGGTGGCTCAGTGGGATCGGCTTCCAGCCTGTCGAATCGGCCATATTGCCTGAGCAAGCAGGAGCTTCTGGTTCCCTCTCCCCCGCTAGCGACATGACCCACACGACCGACTCCACTGCGGGGGAGAGGGCTAGGGTGAGGGGGGCTACCGAGGAACTCACACCCCCTCACCCCGGCCCTCTCCCCCACCGCTCTGTCTCCACCGAAAGTCGCCTCGATCGTGGGGGAGAGGGAGCAGAGGAGAGACAGGCTGGAAGCCTATCCCACTTACGCTTCGGAGATGACGAAGGCCTGCTGGCCGCCCTGCGCTCCATCGGCGAGCGCAGCGGATTCGGCGACCGCTTGGCCGAAGGAAGCCGGATTTTAGCCGCTCAACTCGGTCCCGAGGCTCAAGCGATTGCCCCGCATGTCAAAGGGTTGGAGATCCCCGGCTACGAGCCACGCGCGTTGCAGTCCATGGCTCTCGGCTTCGCGGTCAGTACACGCGGAGCCGATCACAATCGGTCGGGGGCCTACCAAGCCGACTTCTCGGACAAGGTCAACCGCCTCGACCTCGCCACCGAGGGCGTCCGTTTTGCCATCGAGACCGAGAACGAAGCGGCGGTGATGGACTCGCTGATCATGTGCAAGTTCCTGCGCGGGGCGCTCGTCGACAAGTACGCCGAGATGGCTCGCATGCTGGCCCTGACCACCGGTTGGCCGATCGACTCCAGCGAGTTGCATGAGATCGCCGAGCGGATCGTCCGCCTCCGCAAGTGGTACAACATCCGCCACGGCTGGACTCCCGCCGAGGATACTTTGCCGAAACGGTTCCTGAGCGAGTCGCTGCCCGATGGAGCAAGCGCTGGGGCCACACTCACTGCCGAGCATCTCCAACGGCTGATCGCGGAGTACAACACCCAGCGCGGGTGGAGTACCGAGGGGTGGCTGCCCGATGAGCAGATCTCCAGTCTGCAAGAAACGCACTCCCAGTAGCCTGCTGCGTCAGCGCTGCCTGTGACTTCTCGTGAGAATCGTACTCGTCACTGGGACAGTGGGAATACTTCTGATGTAACCATCCGTATTCCTCCTCATGTTTGACAATCTCCATCAACGACCGAGTACACTGTGTGTGTGTGATGCTTCACCCTCATGATGTGGGCGGAGCTGTTCGTGGAAAGACGATTCTGTCCTGGAAGGACCCTCATGGCTCGCCGATACGTTGTTCGCTACGGCACTCTACGCACCGTTGCGGAATTCGGAACACGAACCTCGGGTGATGAAGATTTTCGTCGCGGCGATCAGGTCGTCATTCGCAGCCCACGCGGCATCGAGTGGGGCGAAATCCTGTGCGAAGCGACCGACCGCACCAAGCAATACCTCGGCGGCAAAGACCTCGCCGGCAAGATCCAGAACCTGGCCACTCCGCAAGATGAACTCAAACGCGAATCGCTCTGGAAGCAGGAGCAAGACGCCTTCCTCCAGGCCCGCCGCATCATCACCGAACAGAACCTCGCGATGCAGCTGGTCGATTCCGAGATGCTGCTGGGGATGGAGCGGATCACGTTCTATTACACCTCGGAAGCCCGTATCGACTTTCGCGAACTGGTCAAATCGATGGCCCAGTTCTTCAACATGCGGATCGAGATGAAGCAGATCGGTATCCGCGACGAGGCGAAAGTGCTGGCCGATTACGGCGATTGCGGGAAGCCGGTCTGCTGCAGTACTCACCTGACCGAGATGCCGCCGGTCTCGATGAAGATGGCCAAGCTACAAAAGGCCAGTCTGGACCCCAACAAGCTGTCGGGACGCTGCGGCCGGCTGAAATGTTGTTTGCGGTACGAGTACGACACCTACGAGGAGTTCCGCCAGGAACTGCCGGGTGTCGGCAAGTTCGTCGTGACCAAGGATGGCAAGGGCAAAGTTCTGGCCCAGGAAATCCTCGCCAAGAAGGTCCTCGTCGGGTACGAAGACAATCGCCGAGTGCTGGTCGATGCCCAGGATATCCTGACGGTCGTCAGCGCCCCCGGTTCCGCGCCGCGTCAGCCAGAGCCGGATGCAGATCGAGCGGAATAATCCCCGATGCGAAATGCCGTGGGACGCGTCGTGAGACGCGCCCCACGGCATCGAGTGGTATAGCTCGTTAAGCTCTCTTCACGATCACTGGGCTACTTCCCAGGAGTTGGCGACCGTTGGTCATGAAGCCGGTGAACTTGGCCAGTGTGTCTCCCACAGCCAGTCCAGTCTTGGCTCCGTCAATCTTGACGACCAGGTCCAGTCGGCCATCGCCGTTCACGTCCTGATAAAAGAAGCTGGGCGTCCCCTGGTTATTTCGCACCAGAGAATTCTCCGTTCCCAGTTTGCCAAAGCGGATCGTGGTGACGTTGATCTGCTGGGCATTCAACGTGGCGGTCGACAGGATCGCGACGTTGAATTTGGCGGTCCGCTTGAACGAGTTCGACGAATCACCGGGGACCACATCCAGCATGACAATGAGCGGTTCCACGATATCGGTCAGCGATATCGTCACCACGGCAGTGCGCGAGAGAGCTGGGGTGCCGTTGTCGGTCACTCGCACCGTCAACGAGAAGGTCGGCGTCGTTTCGAAATCGAGGGCAGCCGCATTCGCCACCGTGATCCGTCCCGTCGTCGCATTGATTGTGAAGGCCCCGCTGGTATTGCCCGAGACAACTGAATAAACCAGCGTCTGACCCGCATCGACATCGCTGGCTGCTACGGTTCCCACCACGGTCCCATTGGCCGAATTCTCTGCGAGTGAGAACGACTGATTCGCCATGTTCGGAATCTCATTCACATTCGTAATGGCAATCGTGGCTGTGCCAGTGGCAGACAGCGTGGGGTTGCCGCTGTCGGTCACTCGGATCGTGAGTGTGGCACTCGTGACCGACTCAAAGTTCAGCAGCGTGCTGTTCGCCACCGTGATCACTCCGGTCGCGGCGTTGATCGAGAAGGCTCCCGACAAGGAACTCGACACGATGGAGTAGACGAGAGTCTGTCCGGCATCCACATCGGAACCAACCATCGCTCCGACCAGAGTTCCATTGGCCGTGTTCTCGGTCACTGTGAACGACCGGTTCGCCATCGTCGGTGCTTCATTCACATCAATGAGTGTCACGACGACCACAGCTGACAATGACAACGCTGGATTGCCGTTGTCCGTCACGGTGACCGTCAACGCCACCCCTGAGATCGACTCGAAGTTCAGGAGCGAGCCATTCGCAACCGTGATCTCGCCGGTGGTCGCGTTGATCGCAAACGCACCAGCGATCGGGGCACTGGCTGTAATCGCATAGGTCCGGGTCTGCCCGGCATCAATGTCCGTGGACACCACAGTCCCGACGACCGTGCCGACAGCTGAGTTCTCAGCCACTGTGAAGTACTGGTCGACAATCACTGGTCGTTCATTGGCATCGAGGATGGCGATCGTGACCGTTCCACTTGATGACAACCCGGGATTCCCGCTGTCGGTCGCGGTGACGATCAGCGTGGCACTGGTCACTGCCTCGAAGTCCAGCTGGGAGCTGTCGGCAATCGTGACTTCTCCAGTCACCGCATCAATGATAAATGCCCCCGGAAGCGAAGACGAAGTAATGGCATATGTCAGCGTCTGCCCGGCATCGGCATCCGTCCCGGTGATAAACGCAATCCGGTTCGTATTGAGCGTGTTCTCATAGACACTCAAAGTCTGATCCACAATTGTCGGAGCCTCGTTCACATCGGTGAGCGTCACCACAACCACAGCTGAGGATGACAGCTCTGGGTTCCCACTATCCGTGACGGTCACGGTCAGCGCAATACCCGGCAAAGACTCGAAGTTGAGCAGCGAGCTGTTGGCCACCGTGATCTGACCTGTGGTCGCGTTGATCTCGTAGATTCCCGCATACGGTGCACTGGCGGTGATCGCATAGGTTCGCGTCTGCCCGGCATCCACATCCGATGACATCACCGTACCGACCACAGTGCCATCGGCTGAGTTCTCAGCGACTGTGAAGTACTGGTCGACGATTACTGGCCGCTCGTTGGCATCGAGGATGGCGATGGTCACGGTGGCACTCGAAGACAACGCGGGATTCCCGCTGTCGGTCGCGGTGACGACCAGCGTGGCGCTCATGACCACTTCGTAGTCCAACAGGGTACTGTCCGCGATGGTGAGCTCACCAGTCGCGGAATCGATGACGAACGCCTCGGGCAATGAGGAAGAAGTGATGGCATAAGCCAGCGTCTGCCCGGCGTCGACATCAGTCCCCGTGATGAACGCAATCCGGTTCGTATTGAGAGTATTCTCATACACGGAATAGGACTGGTCCGCGAGGACAGGGGACTCGTTCACGTCGGAAACACTCAGCGTGAAAGTGGCAGTTGCATCTGGTGCTCCGCCGATGCTGGCATCATCAACCTCGACAGTGACGGTGTAAGATGACTTCGCCTCGAAGTTCAGAACCACGCCCGCCTTCAATCTCAATGAGTTCCCCACGATCTCGAAGCTGGACATGTCGGCACCAGACAGCGACAGCAGGTTGGTCCCTACGCCATCGTCGGTCACGGAGATCGTGGACAGCACTGTTGCACTCGCCGTATTGGAGTTTTCTGCCAGACTGGCCGAAATCGGCGTCAGCACAACTGCCGTGGGTTTTGCGTTCAAAACGAGATCGTTGCCCGTACCCCCTATGTAGCTCATCGCCACTTCGAGTGAGCTGCCCAGGAAATTGGTCAGCGTGGGACCGGTGAAGGCACCAGTGATCAAGTCGCCTGCATCGTTGTTGAGGAATGTGAAGGCGTCACTGCCGTTGTAAACATAGCCTCCGGTGGATGCGACCGCGAGCGTGGCTCCGGGAGTAATCGCCACCGTTCCAGTGACTGTGATCTTCTCATAGGTTGATGCGGTTGGCCCGACATCTGAGCGGAATCCACCCTCTCTTCCAAAGGTCACATTATGACCGATTGCCAGCGTCTTATAATTCGCTGGGCTGATCACAGCACTGACGTTGATCGCGCCGCTGTTCGCATCTCCGATCTGGACGGTCCCAGCTGTGATGCGGTCGAGTTCAGCATCCGTCAGGCCAAGAACGCCTGCGGAGTCGTTAGCGCCGAGATTGATCTGCTGATTCAGGGTGCGTTGACGTACAGCGACGACGTTGGTGCCAGCGTTCAATACCCCGCCCAATTAGATGCTGTCGGCGGCGAGCGTGATCGGTTGATTGATGGTCGTCGCGGAATAACCAGTTCCGACGTAGATGCCAAAACTCTCCGAGCCCACCCCGCCTGTTCCGGTCATCGTGATCGAACCGGTTCCCGTCGCTTCCAGTGTTCCATCAATCAGAACGCCGCGATTGAAGCCGGCCAGCGCGTTGTTGCCTCCTCCGGTGCCAGCGAGCACGATGTTCCCTGCACCACTGGACCGAACGATTCCACCGGTCCAGACCAGCACACCATCGTTGTACATCGAATTGGTGGCTCCGGCATTCCCCGTGAGAGACAGGTTGCCATCGACGACGCTGACGCGCGAGCCCGAACTTTCAATATTGATCCCTCGGTTGTACTGACCACCCGCAGACCCGCCTACTCCGACAATCGTGACGGACCCATTGGCCGTCGCTTCAATGGCAGCCCCGAATTCCACTTTGACGCCCTCCTGGAAGCGTCCGTCACCGACTCCAGACCACGCACCAGCTGTGCCGGTCACCGAGATCGCACCATCGACTGTGGCGATCCGGCTGCCCGTGCCAGCCACGGTCACTCCACGATTGGCGATTCCACCAAGGCCCCCGTAACCGACAATCGTTAGGTTGCCACCTGATGAGAGTACCTGTCCGCCACCCTGAACAAGAACACCATGTTGGTGAGTCGCAGTGCTAGCTCCACCGCCATGCCCCACCAATCCCACATGACCGGTTCCCGTCGCTTGAATCGTCGCACCATTCAGTCTGATCCCAGAATCCAACGTTGCAACGCCGGCCGAGTTCGCCGAGAAGGTGATCCCACCATCGACCGTGGTGATGCTCGATCCACTGAACAGACTGATGTTCTTGCTGGCTTTCAGCGTCGCTGCGCCACTGCCAGACAAGCTCAGATTGGCATTTGGGAAGACGCTGATGGTGTCGATCCCCGGTGCGACATCGTCATTCTGCAAATCGACATCCAGGTTGTTGCCCGATGCAAACGTCATGTCCGTGTTCAGGTTGATCGTGTCGTTGCCAGTGCCACCATTGATCGTCAGCGAAGCGTTGAAAGCAGCATCGACCGACGAAAGACTCACAACATCCGCGCCAGTTCCGGCGTTGATCGTCAAGCTGCCTGATGGACTGGTGAAATTCACCGACCGGTTCGGATTCGATTCGATGGTCATCCTGCCGTCTCCGGCGTTACCGTCGGTCAGCGAGATCGTCTCCGACCCACCGTTGAATGTGAAGACGCGGTTGGTCGCCGACAGAAGGTCAGTGACCGGTTCGAGTCCGGTGTAGTTGATCGTTCCCGCAATGACTCCGGCGAGTGTGACGCTGCCGTCGCTCACGTTGTTCAAAGCGTGGGTGACAGTCGTCGTCGACCCGCCGCCCAGCGTCAGCGAGTCACTGCCTCCGGTGCCGCCGTTGAAGTCGAGAATCTTCCCCAGCGAGGCGGCCAGTGCGGCATTCAGCGAATCGTTGCCGAGGGCACTATTGACGATGACCGTCGTCCCCGTGATCGAAGTGACAGGAACCGTCAGCGTCCTGTTGCCATTGGACAGTACCGCTCCTGCGATCCCGCCGTTGTCGGCGAATTCGTAAATGGCATCGGTGACCACGATGTTCCCGGAACCATCGTTGCTGATCGTCAAGCTGTTGTTCTTGCCGGTGGCGTCGGTGTCGGTGATGACGAGATTGCCGCTGCCATCGAGCATGGCGGACAGACTCACAGGTGTCGTCACAGTCACCGTGATGGTTTGCGTCACTGAGGGATTCACACCATCACTGACGCTCACTGTCAGCTCGTAGACGTTGTCCCCATTTGCGTCCTGCGGCGACTCGTAGTCGGGCGCCAACGCGAATGCGAGCAGACCCGTGGACGGATTGATCGTAAACAAACCCGCGTCAACGCCACCGCTGATCGCAAACGTCAGTGTGTCCAACTCCGGATCGGTCGCCACACTCGCCGTGACGAGGGTTGTATTCTCCAGTACGCTAAACGCCCCACCGCTACTGATGATCGGAGGATCGTTTTGAAACAAGAAGAGATAAGCTGCTCCATTCACCTGCCCAAACGTGTTGTCAGAGACCGCACCAACGGCGACGGTGTCCCCAGACACTGCCACTGAGTAGCCGAAGAAGTCACCACTGGCGGGCGTGGGGTTGGGTAATGTCGCCATCAGAGCCCCCGTCGTCGCATTGAACAAGTAGGCTTGACCACTTTCCGTCCCACCTGTGTCGTCATCACTGGCACTCACGACGACCGTATTTCCGGACACTGCCACCGCATAGCCGAAGAAGTCACCACTCGCGGGCGTGGGGTTGAGCAATGTCGCCATCAGAGCCCCCGTCGTCGCATTGAACACATAGGCTTGACCACTATCCGTCCCACCTGTGTCGTCACCAGTCGCACTAACGACGACCGCATTTCCGGACACTGCCACTGAATAGCCAAATGAGTCACCACTGGCGGGCGTGGGGTTGGCCAATGTCGCCAACAGAGCCCCCGTCGTCGCATTGAACACGTACGCTTGACCACTATCAGTCCCATCCATGTCGTCATCATACGCCCCGACGACGACCGTATTTTCGGACATCGATAATGCAGTGCCGAAGAAGTCACCACTGGCGGGCGTGGGGTTTGCTAATGTCGCCATCAAGGCGCCCGTTGTCGCATTGAATAGGTAGGCTTGACCACTATCCGGCCCATCCGTGTCGTCACCAGCCGCACTGACGACGACCGTATTTCCGGACACCGACACCGCATAGCCGAAGAAGTCACTACTCGCGGGCGTGGGATTGGCCAATGTCGCCACCAGGGCCCCAGTCGTCGCATTGAACACGTAGGCTTGACCACTCCCCTGCCCACCCGTGTTATCACGATATGCACCGACGACGACCGTATTCCCGGATATCGACACCGAAGAGCCGAAGGACTCAAAAACCCCGGGCGTGGGGTTGGCCAATGTCGCCACTAAGGCCCCCGTTGTTGCATTGAACACGAAGGCTTGACCACTGCGAAACGCACCCGTGCTGTCACCATACGCACCGACGACGAGAAAATTGCCGTCAGTGGCGACTGCACTTCCAAATTCCGTTTGACTGCTGCCGATTCCCGGGAAGACTGAATGCGTCAGCGTGGCCGCCAACAGCGTCCGCACCTCCAGCGCGGCTACAGGATTCCAATTTCGACGCTGCCTCGCAGGCCGAGTGACAGAACGGGTCCAAAAACGACGAGCCCAATTTCCCCAGCTGAAACCCATTTTGCAGCCCTTGATCTAATGGAACGCTCAGAGACAAGACTCGACAGACGCTAGTAAGCGAAGAGGTTGCAAAAGTAATCGTTGATTCGATCCAAATCAAGCCTCAATCCTTGTTGAACCAAGAATTCATAAAGCGTAGGGGGCGAGACGACCTCTCGCGGTTGCACATTCAGGGAGATTTCACTGCGGTCGGATTCGTCCGCTGAAACTGGTTTCAGCCTCAATGCCTCACGACTCAAGCAAAAGGGGAGGGAATCGGCATCGAAACCAGAGTCATTCGTCGGCGATCAACAGCCTGGTGTCAATCCTCCAGAGAGTGTCACGCAGAGGCGCAGAGAAGAGGAGATGGTCTGTGAGATTTCTCTGCTCCCCCTGCGCCTCTGCGTGACACATTGATTTGGAATGGTTGAGATTCAACTCAACGCAGAGCTTGAGCTCAGTGAGTGTGAATCACCAGGCTTTCGATTCTGCGAGCTGGCATTTAGGCAATAGGCCTCCATGTTGCAGGGAAGAGGGGGCTGGATGCTAGAGTATGATTGAATTGCAAGCTCCGTGAGCTGGCACATCCAGGGTTCGCCTGACTCAATCAACCTCTTGCGCGTCATTCGTTGAGGAACCAATTCATGAATTATCGAACAACTGTGGCTTGCGCTCTGGTGGGACTTGGGCTCGTGCTGGGGATTCACGCCGAGGATAAGCCCACAGCTGAATCATCAGCCAAGCCCGCTGGCAAAGTCACCGAACTCTTCGACGGAACGACGTTGAAGAACTGGAAAGCGGCTGAGTTTGGCGGCGAGGGCAAAGTCTCCATCAAAGACGGCCAGATCATCATCGGGATGGGCGAGCCGATGAGCGGCGTCACCTGGACCGGGGGCGAGTTGCCGACGGTCGACTACGAACTGACCTTCGAAGCCCAGCGAATCGAGGGAACGGATTTCTTCGGCACGATCACGTTCCCGGTTCAAAAGAACAGCTGCTCGTTCGTCCTCGGCGGCTGGGGTGGCGGCGTGACGGGGCTGTCGACACTGGATGGGTACTCCGCGATCGAGAACCAGACGACGGGGTATCAGGATTTCGAAAAAGGGAAGTGGTACAAGGTCCGCGTGCGTGTGACGAAGACGAAGATTGAGACGTGGCTCGATGAGAAGCAGGTCGTCGATGTGGATTACTCCGACAAGAAAGTCGGCATTCGCATCGAAGTCGAACTCAATAAGCCCCTCGGCTTCTCGACCTATCGCACGACCGGTGCGATCCGGGCGATGAAACTGGTCGAGTTGGCAGCAGCTCCGGTCGAGAAATAGTCGTCGGTCCGGCGAACGTCCGGCGTGAGGCGGATAGGACACTCGGCAATGACACGCCGTAGAACCAGGGGGCTGACGCCCTATGGCACTGATTTGACCAACCCGACGCGTGAGCGAGGGAGAGCCGTCAGCGACTTTTCTCGGCGTTTCCCGAACTGACGCGTCGAGCGAGTGAGCGAAAGCAATTCCCAGGGGGATGACGCCGCCCCACTCGCCTGTGCTCGAGTGCCGAGTGGAATCAATGAAGCTCACGCAGAGGCGCAGGGGGGCAGAGATCTGATGAGCAAGAGTGTCTTTATGTGCGTCCCCCGCGTGTCTGCGTGACACCTTCTAGTGCCTCGTCAACGTAGGGAGGGCGAGGCTCCTGCCGAGCCGCGATTGCAAGTACACGTGGCCCCTGGCTCTCGGCTCAGCAGGAACTTCGCCCCAGTGCTGTGAACAGGATTGTTCGTTCAACCTCTTAAGCGGCAGGCTTCCCTGTCGAGTGTTGGCTGCCGAGCCGACTGATTTTGTCCCGTCAGGGACGGCCGAAAATAGCCCACCGCTTCAGCGGTGGGTGAGCGATTCCGACCAACGAACATGTCCCGCCAGGGACGGCCGACTCCGGCGATTCCCCGAGTGACGAAGAGTGTCGGTGCGTGTTTCTGTCGCCCCTCGCGGGGCTGTGGTCGGTGGGGAATTCGTCGGTCCCACCGCTTCAGCGGTGGGCTATTATCGGGAGTCCCTCGCGGGACAAAGAACGGGCGACAACTCGAGATCGCTCTGGGAATTGTCCTGCTTCCAGAGCTTCACCGGCCACAAGCCTTGGCCTCTGATGATCGAAATCATGTTCACAGCACTGGCCTCGCCCTCCCAGGCGAGCCAGATCGCTCCCAATTCTTAGAGTTGACCCTCTACTAGACGATTGTCGCGATGACACTAAGGGATGCGGAGGACTCATTCGCTGCCGTACGAAACGAAAAACAGCCCCGGAACTCTCCGGGGCTGTTTTTGATAAGTGTAGGCTCTGTTGTGGGAGAAACCTGTTGGTCTAAGCCCCTAGTTGATTCGCGTCCATAACTGCCCACGATCCGAGCCGACGAATCCGGGAGGCCCATTACTGACCGCCGTTCCACCGCCGCCCCAGTAAGTCGTCTCAACCCCGGTTGAGGCCGCGTAGCTGACTGTCGTTCCCCCCGAAAGAGACAGACTCCATGTCCCGACTGCAGGGACCGCCGTGTACCCTGGTGAGGTTGAGCCCACGCCAAACGTCGGCGCCGCATCCATACTGGCTTTCGTGTTATCAAATGTGTTTTTGGCATTCGCCCCTACGGCCCGAATGGCGGTCAGGCAGACCACGACAATCAATGCTAGCATCACGGCATACTCCACAGCGGTCGGGCCTTCTTCGTTACGGAAGAAACGCCGGATGGACTTGGAAAAACGCAACAGCATCGTGGACTCCAATAAGTTTCAGGCAACACTCCGTGGCCGCTGGTGAATGGGGTCATGCGAAAGAGACGGCTCTCTGGCAGACAGACCTCGAAACCTAGGTCGCTCACTGCGGCGAGACAAATCAAAAGTGATAAAGATATTCTCTAGGACGGGAGAATCTCAAACGCCATCCTTCCAGACTCAGGCGGGGCTGCCATATCTGATTTGATGAGGTATTTTGGCCACACCGTTGGAGGCTGGAAGATGCTCGCCGGGATGAGCGAGTGACAACGTCGAGTTGCACTCGCGGCTCGGCAGGAGCCTCGTCCTCCCCAGTGCTGAGAACAGGATTTTGATCTTTGTGGGGCACGTTTCCTACGTGCCCGTCCTCAGCAGAGAGTTCGGCGAAGGAGCGTTGGACTGCTTTGTGGAGCAGTTGCCGACTGCGATGCCGAAAAGTGGAGGAGGCTGCAAAAACGCAAACAAAGAGTCCGCCCCCTTTTGTGCGTTTTTGAGTTTCTGGCGGCCATTCCCTCATTCCGGCTTCACGCCTCGTCCTTTGCCGAGGCCACGGGCACGTAGAAAACGTGCCCCACGCCGGACGGATTCACCACGATCATGTTCACTGCTCTGGCCTCGCCCTCCCGACTGAAGCGAAAAGCTCTATTTCGCGTTGACGAGGCACCAGCTTCCACACCCCACTGGCGACCAGAACGCTCACCAGATTCGCCAGCATGTCCAGCGGGTCCCATGCACGATGGGGGATCCCGAGCTGCGCTGTTTCCGTCAGAATCCCGTGAATCAACAGAACCGCGACAGCCCCGATTTCCGTGCGGCGCCCGAAGCGTGTTGCAATCGAGAGAACAGTAAAAGTCATTACCAAGTATGCGGATGCATGTGCCCCGTACCCCAAGATCGTGTTTGCAGAAGGCGACCCCCAATCGCGCAGCACTTGGAGGAGTCGGGGAACCGAAGGATGGAGCAGAAGTGTGGTCCCTCCACACAGCGCGATGACTGCCAGCCCGGTCCGTGCCCCATCCGTCGTTGAATTCATTGAGTTCGGCAGCGTGGGCATAATCGGCAGATTCCGACAAATTCCTCATCCGGAACGGGATGGAGAATGCGTGAAGGGGTGCGGGGGGAACCAGACTTGTCAGGACGCCCTGTCAGGTGCATGGTCGCACGGGCGTTCGGAGACCGTTTCCCGTCTCGCGAAAGCAAGGTTGCAGTTCGCGTGCCGAAACATGCTGGCTCTGGATCATTCATGCCCATTTCGAACATGACCGAGGGAACGATGGATCGTCAGGCAAAGCGTTCCTCGACGGCGCCCAAGCTCGTGCTGGAGCCGGTTCGCCAGAACTCGTCGCTCGATTCCTTCCCACTCGCTTCGGGCCGCTACTTGATCGGGTCGGCTCCGGACTGCGACCTGGTGATCGCGGTCAGCGGAGTCGCGCCGCAGCATTGCCTGATGATCGTCGGGGTGAACAAGACAATCGTGAAAGCGATTTCGCCTCTCACCTGGATCAATGATGGTCCACTGACGGAAGCCGTGTTGAAGCACGGAGAGCGGCTCATCCTCGGCCCAGTCGAACTGCGGACACGCTGTCCCGAAGTCTCCGAATGGGTCGAAATCCGCGACGAAGACCCCGTCAATCTTCCCGCTCCGGTGACCTACCAACCGCCACAGATTGAAGAATTGCTCGATCACGCGCGGCAACAGTTACAAACCGCAATCGACGAATCACCAAGCGCCGCAGCTTCCTGGTCCGAGGATTTGCCTCTTTCGGAAGCCGTTCAGATTCACGCCGCTGCTGCAATCAAAGACGTGGTTCCACCGGCGGTGATTCCTGCCGATCAAGCCCCTTCGCTGGAGTCGACGGCAGCGGCGCGCCGAGAGTTCGAGCAACGCTCGATTGAGATCGAAGAACGCTCTCGTGCGATCGAATACCTCGGCTCCGAACTCGCGACACGCGAAGACCAGTTGCGAGCTCGTGAGCGAGTTTTAAACTCGCATGAGGCTCAGCTGAAAGCGGCATTGGCGGAAGTCGAGCGGCATCAGCAGTCGCTGACCATGCAGGAGCAGGCCCTGCAGGTGCGCAGCCAAGCTGAAACCACGGCGTCCAGGCTGCTCGCTGAGAGAAGCCTGGCGCTGGAAGATGAGCAAGCCCGCGTGCAGCAACTGGAGGATGCAGCCACGCAGCTGGCGTCTGAAGTGCAACGAGAGGCATCGGTCCTGGCGGAGCAACGCAGGACTCTGGCAACCCTGGAAGCGGAGTTGGCTTCGCGGGACGAGGCCCTGCAACAGCAATCCCAGAGGATTCAAGCTCTGGTGGCTGTCCCCCCAGTTGATACCCGTGAGATCCAGATACGGGAAGCCACAGTCGCCAAACGAGAGACCGTCCTCTCCTCGTCGCTGGCGGCTCTGCAAGTCTCTCGGGATCAAATTTCAAAAGAAGCCGCTCAGTTGGAAGGGCGATTTGCGGAACTGTTGGAGAGAGAGCAGGCTATCCAATTCCGTCAGTCCGGATTGACAGAGCAGGCAACCAAAGCCGATGCCCTCCTTCGTGAAGCGACGACCCGTCAAGCGAGTGTGGAGGAGCGAGAACAGGCGATCGTGGCGACTCTGGCAGCAGTTACGGAGCGAGAAGCCGCTCTTCAGCGGTTGAAGTCCGAATTGATCGAGCGAGATCAGCAGCTCAACAATCTGCGATCTGAACTCGACATCCGTGACGAAGCCCTGAATCAGCAGTTCAGCCAGCTGCAATTGGATCGATCGACACTGCGGGCCGGACAATCGAAGCTGCAACTGGCAGAGCAGACTGCGAATCAGCGATTGGCGGATCTCGATTGGTCGAGCCAGCAGCGTGCAACAGAGTTGGAAACCGAGCTGAATCGCCGCCGCCAGGAATTGGAATCCCTGTCAGCGGAGTGGGAGGCCAAGGCCGCTCCGATGCAGGAGCAGGCCGCTCTATTGGTCACCCGTCAGCAGGAGCTGGTACTCCGCGAGCAGCAAATTGCCGAGCGAGAACTCTCCATGGAAGAGTCGAGTCGTCAGCTCGCCGGTCGTGAACAAGCCTTGGCCGAATCGCACCAGGCACTGGAGCGGGACCGCGAGCAGTTCGAGTCTTCTTCGCAGGCCGAAGCGGAGTTCTCTGCCGAATTGACTCGGCAGCAGGCCAGCTTGGATCAGGACCGGACCGAGTATCTCCTGGAACGACAAACACTCGAACGCCTGAGATCCCAGCTGGAGGAACAGCGAACTCAGCTTGATCAGGAGAAATCTGAACGAGCAAACACACTGATCGCAGTTGCCGATCGGACCGAGATCGACAAGGAGTGGCAGTCCCTGTCAGCAGAGCGCGCGGAGCTAGCCTCGGAGCGGCGCGAGTTCGAAGAGGCAGCCGCTTCGCTTCAACCTGAGCGACAGAATTCCAGTGAGCCAGATCTGGATTCAAACCCTGTCGGTGATCACCTGCAGGCACTTGTGACCGAGAGGGACTCACTCGCGCAGGTCCGAAATGAACTCCTGCAGGAGCAGAAAGAGCTGCGAGCTGAGCGAGAAGAGGTTCGGCAAGTACGTACTCAATTACAACAAGACCGTGATCAGCTGGTGTCGATCCAGACCGACTCGGCGTCGGAGCGAGACACCTATCTGCTGGAGCGACAGGAGGTCATCTCGGAGCGGCAGAGGCTCCAAGACCGCGATCGACAGATCAAGATCGCGGAAACCGAGATTGGACACCTTCGCGTCGAAGCCGAGCAGCTCCGGGAAGACGCTGCTTCTGGTCTGAAACAGATGACGACCCAACGGGTCCATTTGGACGAAGAATGGGCATCTTTGCGTGCCGAGCGTGTGGAACACATTCGAGCGCAAACGGAATTGGATGCGCAGCGTGAAGAGCTGACCAGTCTGGCGCAGCAATTGTCCGACGTCGGAACAAACGGTGACTTTTTCGTAGCAACCTCGGTCGAAACCGCTCCTCTGGACCTCGTCTCGGCGAAATCACCTGTTCTCGAAATCGAGCCACAGGCGACCGTTGATGCGGACATTGAGATCATTCCCGATCCCACTGCGGTCAGCGACACCCCGACTTCCGAAGTCACTCCTGATGATGAGAAGGCTGACCCACTGGCTGGGTTTGCGAGCTTTTCGTCGATTGGAGCGGAAGCCGATGACGAACTGCCGCCGGAGATCGCAGCGATCATCCGCCAAGCCGGTGGTCAATCCGTCCCCACCGTAAACGTGGCGTCTAACAAGCCCCAGGCGGATCGAGTCCTCCCGACGCCCCCACCGACTCCAGTCACGGAGCCGGTCCAGTCGGCCGCCGATCGAAAAGAGGAATCACGTCTGCGCGATCTGCTGGGGCGAGCTTCCGAATCATTCGTGCATACGGAAGCGTATACCGAGGATGAAGTTGCGGCAGGGGTGGATGAAGAATCGGACGACCTGCTCACGAGGTATCCGTCTGCTTGGAAGGGGGACCTCAATGATGTTATTCATGAAGACCCGCAAGATTTGATTGACGAGGCAGACGGTCTTTCCTCAGTCGCTCCAGAACGAAACGAGACGCCTGATTCGCCGAACTTCGCTCAAGACGTTCGCGGTTCGAGGTCGGATGCTGTTCCGGAACCTGAGGACAATTCGAAATCTACCGAACTGCGATCGCGGCTGTCAGAGATGTTTGGCATCGATCTCGGAAGCTTGCGGCAAGCATCGCCACAGCCGATCGAGGAATCGGTACCCGCAGACATCGAGTTCAATGACAGCCAAGCGGCGCTTTCGGATACGGGCGAGCTCGATACCGCCGATGACTCATCGAGCGAGATAGACACGCCTGTCAATCAGGTTGAAGAAGAGCTGGCGGAGGACCCACCAGCCCAGGCAGGTGAAGCTCTCGATCCTGTCGCTGCCTATATGGAGCAGCTCCTCGCCCGGACCCGTAAATCCAAGGATGGAAACCACTCGAGATCCGAGCCGATCGCTTCAAAAGCAGCTCCCAAGCCAAACGCCACCGTGGTTCAAAAACCACAACCGGTCCCACAGATCGTTGAAGCTCCTGAATCCACTCCCGCGCGGACGAATCGCAAGATGGAGCAGGCCGAAAAGGAAGCGATACGAGCGAATCTGGACTCGTTCCGCTCCATAGCGAACACTCAGGCACGGTCGGATGTCGCAAGGTCGGAACTTGGCCGACTTAGTCTCGCGTCACAAATCAAGCAGATTTTCCTCGGCATCAGTTCGGGGATTGCCGTGTTGATGCTGAGTACGGAGCTCTGGACCACACGTCGTTACCGCCTGGAAATTGCAGCAGCGCTGATCGCAACTGCATATCTCGGGTACGACTTCTGGAAAACAAGAATCCGTCTGCGCGAACTGGAGTCGATTGCCTCGAACGACGCCGAGTCGAGCGACGACTTGGCAGCAGAACAAACCGAGAGTGAAGAGGTCGTGGTCTAGTCCCTCCTGGTTAGAGTCCAACCCTCAGGCTGCTCCGGACTCCAACCAGATTCCGAGTCTTGATGTCACATTCGCGGACTCTTCGACTCAATGGTCGTGGTGCCCATGACGCCGCTCGTCCAGCGTCGTCGGGGCACCCAGCAGACCGAGAATTCCCAACCCGTAAAACGTGTATTCCACATCGGCAATCGTGTCCCACTCCGCAGCTCGGAACCCACCCGTGGGCAATTCCAGATTCTTCTCGACATACAGTCGCAAGATTGGCGGGTCGACGAGGGCAGCCACCTCGATGTCTTGAGCTGTGAGGACAGCGGTAAACGTCGACAGGCCATCGGCAATCGGAATCCGGCTGTTGGCCAGGAACGCCGCATCATCGGTACGGACATCGACCAAAAACGCTGCGATGTCCTCCCGCAATTCAGCATCCACCCTGCCCTGCATGTGCAACAACGCGCACGCCGCAGCTGTCGGGTTTGTCCCGCTGCGTTTCATCGGAGCGATCTCGACAAAGCCGCCGTCATCGCGCTGGCGGTCGTAGATAAACTGGGTCATGGCATTGGGTCTCGGCACAGTTTTTCCGAGCAACTGATATGTCAGTACCACGAGAAACGTGTGGTAGGTACTGCTCGTCGCCCCTTCCGTTCCCTTCGCATAGCCCCCGTCCTTCATCCGCAGCGATTCGAGCTTGGCGGCAATCTGCTCCGGCCAGTCGGGCGGCTCGGCGGCCAGAGGGTCTTCTCCCCCGGCCAATTGGATCATCGCCGACATCGACAACCAGTTCATCAGGTCGATCACGCCCAGGGTTCGCCAATCAAACGTCCGCAAGTACCCGTAGACACTCGCGGCAATCCCCGGAGTCAACTCTCCCAGAAGTTGCAGCCCTCGAACCGCAAACGAACTGTAATAGAGATCCGATCCCCCTTCTCTCCCCGTAAATCCACCATCGGGCAGTTGTTTGGAGAGCAGAAAATCTCGGTGCCTGTGCCGCCGCTCTGCGGGCAAATACCGCAACCCGGCTGTGAGCCGCTCCGCGAGTCGTATCAGATACGGAAACTGAGACATGCAGGGAAGGTCAATCGAGGTCGGTGGATGCGAGGAATACTGACAAGGACACGAACTGTATCAATTCCCGGCCCGGAACCCGAAGCGTCAGCGAGGGCGGACGAGACCGAATCGACAAAGGGGGGACGCTCCGCTTCGAGGACTACGCGTCGCAGCTAAACGGAGGACTCACATCCGGTTACTTTTTCCGCTCGCGGGAACACTGTCCGCGACTCCCGGCGTCCACTATCATTCCGTTCTGCGTACACTGCGACCACTGCTGGACTTGCGACGGAACCGTCCATGGGAATTGAATTCAAGCTGCCCAATCTTGGTGAGGGAGTCTCCTCTGCCGACATTGCCGAAATCCTGGTCAAGGAAGGCGATACCGTCTCCGCGGGCCAGATCGTGATGGAGCTGGAGACGGATAAGGCCGTGGTCGAGCTGCCCTGCCCCGTCGCCGGAGTGATCGGCCGGATTCTGGTCGCTGAAGGGGCCACGATCACTGTCGGGCAAGCGGTCATGGTGATTGAAGGAGCCGGTGCTCCAGCCGCAGTTCCGGCTCCGGGCGCTCACGCTTCCGGCTCGAAGCCCGTGGCGAGTCCGGCTCCCGCAGCTCCCGCTCCGGTGAAAGCCGCTCCCGTCGCAGCCGCTCAACCCTCAACCCTCAACCCTCAACCTTCCTCTGGCCCTGTCGAGTTCAAGCTCCCGAGCCTCGGCGAAGGGGTCACGTCTGCCGACATCGCCGAGATCGCGGTCAAGGAAGGCGACACGATCACCAACGGCCAGATCCTGATGGAGCTGGAGACCGACAAGGCCGTCGTCGAACTGCCCAGTTCCGTCGCGGGCCGTATTACCAAGCTACTGGTCAAGGCCGGTGAGTCGATTAAGCCGGGGCAAGTGCTGCTGGTTGTCGAGGGTGTCGCTGCGGGGTCGGCTCCGGGCGTTCACGCTTCCGGCTCGAAGCCCGCGGCAGCTGGTTCCTCGACGGCCAGCCCTCAAATCTCAGCGGCCACCCTGCCCTCCACGACTCCCGCCCTCACACCGACTCTTGTGGCTGCTCCGGCCCTCACCGCACAATCTTCAACTCTCAACGGCCCCCCAGTTCCCGCTGCTCCGGCCACTCGTCGGCTGGCTCGCGAACTCGGTGTCGATATTCAACTGGTCAAGGGTACAGGCCCCGGCGGACGCATCACTCAAGAGGACGTCCAAGCCTACGTCCGCAACAAGCTGCAACAGCTGGCGGTCGCTCCCTCGAAGCCATCCCGCATGGTCTCGGCCGGTGGCATCTCGGCCCCGCCGCTCCCCGATTTCGCTCGGTTCGGCATCACCGTCCGCGAACCGATGGGCAAGATTGCTCGCACAGCTGCAGAGAATTTGACCGTGTCGTGGAACGTGATCCCGCACGTGACGCAGCACGACAAGGCCGACATCACCGACCTTGAAGCCGCCCGCAAGCGGTTCGGCGAAGGGATCGGCAAGAACGGGCCCAAGGTCACGATGACCGCCATCGTGATGAAGGCTCTCGCCACCGCGCTGCAAGCCTTCCCCAAGTTCAACAGCTCCCTCGATCCCGAGACCAACGAGATCGTTCTCAAGAAGTACTACAACATCGGCTGCGCGGTCGACACGCCGAACGGGTTGGTGGTTCCGGTCGTGCGTGACTGTGACAAGAAGAGCATTCTGGCCATCGCGGGCGAGCTGACCGACTTGGCGGGCAAGGCGCGTGAGCGGAAGCTGTCGATCGACTCGATGCAGGGAGCCACTTGTACGGTGACCAACCTCGGTGGACTGGGCGGCATTGCTTTCACGCCGATCGTGAACTACCCCGAAGTCTGCATCCTGGGGATGTGTCGGTCACAGATGGAACTGAAGCTGGAAGACGGCAAGGTGGTCGAGCGGATGATGTTGCCGATCTCGCTCTCCTATGACCACCGCGTCATCAACGGTGCCGACGCCGCCCGCTTCGTGACTGCGCTCTGCAACATGCTGGCTGATCCGTTCCAGCTGCTGGCGGCTTGCTGAGGGTGGAATTCAACCCACATGGCAATCGCCTCTTTGATGGTCGGTGGGGTAGCGTGGGCTTTAGCCCACGCGAACTGAATGTGGTCCGTCGATCGTGTGGGCTAAAGCCCACACTACGATGAAAAAGGCGGTCGCCCCCTTTTCAGACCATAGGCACTCTGGCAGATCGTCGAGTCTCCGCCTACGATGGATCTGTGGGTCTGGTCCGGGTGCGGGATGCGCCGAATCTGGGGAATTGAATCGATGCGAACTGCGTTTCTCACTCTTGTCCTAGCGGTTCTTCCGGCGTTTGTTCAGGCGGACGATATCCCCGGATTGGTGAAGGATAAACCGACGAGCGGGATGTTCGTCGAGACCGCATGCGGCTTCATGGTTCCGTACACCGTGACCATCCCCGGGACCAAGGTCGAGTTCGAGATGGTGCCCGTTCCCGGCGGCGAGTTCCTGCTCGGCAGCCCCGAGAGCGAGCCGGGCCGCAAGGCCGATGAGGGACAGCAGGTACTCGTCAAGACTCGCCCCTTCTGGATGCAGAAGAACGAAATCCGCTGGGCCGAGTACAAGCAGTACATGTTGCTGTACAACGTGTTCAAGAAGTTCGAATCCGGCCAGATTCGGGTCGTGACTGACGAGAACAAGCTCGACGCCATCACCGCCCCGACCGAGTTATACGTCCCCGATTTCACCTTCGAATTCGGAGATGATCCCGAACTGCCAGCCGTGTCAATGACGCTGTATGCCGCTCGTCAATACACCAAATGGATCAGTGCAGTCACCGGGCAGCAGTACCGCGTGCCGATGGAAGCGGAATGGGAATACGCTGCCCGAGCCGGGACGAAAACGGCTTACTCCTTCGGCGATGATCCCACTCAACTGGCTGCCCACGCGTGGTTCGCTGAAACCAGCATGGACAAGGGGCCTCGCAAGGTCGGCTTGGGAGCCACGAATGCGTTCGGCCTGTGTGATATGCATGGCAACGTGGCCGAATGGGTGCAGGATGAACTCCTCGCCGACGGTTACGCCTCCCTCAAAGACAAAGTCTCAGCTGCGAATGGCCAGCCGCTGAGCGCGATGGACGTGATGGGCAAGCCCGCCGTTCACTTCCCGCGCGTGATCCGGGGTGGCTCCTGGCAAAGTCCAGCTGCGGAGTGCCGGAGTGCCTCTCGCTTCGGTTCGGATTACGTGGCTCTGAAGGAAACCGACCCGAACCTGCCCAAGAGTCCCTGGTGGATGACCAATGACCCCTGTCGTGGCATCGGATTCCGGCTGCTGCGTTCACTGGACGAGTTGCCGCGTGACCAGATTGAGCAGTTCTGGAACATCGACTCGGCTGAGTTGCAGGTCGATGTCGACGGTCGCATCCCCGGTCGCGGAGTGTATGGGATCGTGGATCAGGGCTTGCCGGAAGCGATGCAGACGTTGAAGGCGGGGAAGAAGCGGTAGGAGCAGTGAAGTGTTCCCCGCCACTGGGGCTTGTCCCCGTGGTTCCAGCGCTGATGCGCTAAGGTAGCGCACAAGCGCGGGAATCACCCCGACGAGCGGGGTGGCGGTAAGGCGATTTTCGCCCGACGGTCTCAGTTGCCGCCGCCGTGTTGATCGGGAGTTTTTATGTCGCGGGGGCGAAACCTCATAATCCCCCTAACCGGACTGCCTGAAACGGCCTTCGATGTTCCGCGTGTGCCCCCTTCGAGAGTGGTCACGTGCCCGCCCCGGTCTGGCCGAAACCTGACTCGACGGATTGTCCGTAGCGAGCGAACTTCTTGGAAAAGTTTGCCCACTCCGGAAATTCACTGATTGACAGGGCATTTTCTGCTCCCGTACGATCAACGAGTGTCACAGTTCGTCAGGAGGATCTCCATTCATGGGGAACCTCCTCGGTTTTCCGTCTGCTGACGCCCCTTCTGCGTGCTCCTCCATGACACGTCTCGGCAAAATCCTCGTCATCCTGATCGCTTTCGTGAGCTTGGCATTTGCCGGGTTTGCGATTCTGGTCGTTTATGCTGGACCGAACTGGCAAGAAGCAGCTGGCCAGATCGAGGGCTACAAGTTCTCTCTGTCCAGTGGTGAGAACCCGACTTGGTCCGCAGTGCGTGCCCGTGGCGACGAGCAGGTCTCGACAGACAAAAATCTGGCCAAGGTGATTGATGCGGTTCTGGCCGACAAGCTCAAACGAATCAACGACGAGGCTGCCGATTTCGCGGCGCAGACCCCTCCCCTGACGGAGGAATTGCAGAAGACTCAGGTGGCCAATCTGGCGGACATCCCCGCTCTGGCCGCTTACATCACCGCTGAGCGGACCCGGTTGGACGCCCTGAATGCGACTGTGGCCAAACTGGAAGCTCAGGTGTTAACAGAGACCGAGGCGGCCCAGAAGCTGGAAAACATCGCCAGTGCTCGTCGCGAAGATGTATTCCGTCTGGCAGGACAATTGGCCGAGATTCGCGCGGATAAGTTCCGCTTGTCAGCCATTCAGCGTCAGCTCACCGAAGAGCTGGAGCAAGTAAACGGCAATATTGAGCGGGCTGAAGAACGGCAGCAGAAGTTGCTGCGAGATGTGCAGGGGTACAACCCGCCCGCTGAAAAAACGACCAGTGGGTTGTAGTGAGCAGTCGGTCACCGAAGTGCAGTTCGCAGTGCCGGAATCACCGGAGAGGCCATCATGAGTTTTGTCGGAAAAATCCTGGTTGTCGTCCAGCTCGTGCTGAGCGTCCTGTTCATGGCACTGGCGGGGGCCGTGTTTTCCGTTCACACGAACTGGAAGACGAAGCACGACACGCAAGTTGCCATCGTCAAGGGGGCTGAGAAGTCCGTCGCTGACAAGCAGGCGGAACTCGATTCCGTCAAGCAGACGACTCAGAAGTCCATCGACGACAACAAGGCCGAACTCGGGCGTCTTTCGGAGCAGGTCCTCAACCAGACCACCGAGCTGGAAGCCCTGAAGAAAAAGAACAACGAAGACCAGCAGGAACTCCAGACCCAGACCGCTCTGGCAGAGACCAAAGCAAAAGAAGCGGATTACCGCATCAAAGAAGCAGAAGAGCAACGCACTGCCAACCGGGCTTTGCAAATCGCTCTCGACGAACTCGCGGCCAAGAGTCGCCAGCTGGAGGACGACAAGTTCGGACTGCAGGTCGAGTTCGACAATCTGAAGGATCTGTACAGCAATGCTTTGGTAAAAATGGCATACGGCGACAAACAGCTCCGTCTGCTGGGTGTCGAAACCGATCCGAGGAAGGCTGCGAAGGCTGCTGAACCAGCACCGCCGGTGGATGGATTGGTCAGCGTCGTCAAATCAGACCGCACGAACCGTCCCAAATACGTGGAACTCTCCATCGGCAGCGATGATGGTCTACTCAAAGGCCATGTGCTGGATGTGATGCGCAGTGGAGTGGATGGCAAGGATCCACAGTACCTCGGCAAGGTGCGAATCATCAGCATCGACCCCGATAGTGCTGTGGGGGAAGTCATCGAGTCAGCCAAGAACGGGATCATTGAGGTAGGCGACAATGTCACAACGAAGCTCTGAAGTTCCGCAGCCTGACGTCTACGTCGGCCTGCTGTTTGTCTCACTGGCAGCTGTCATTACCGGGATCATCTTCCTGATGATTGAGCTGCGTCGGTACGACATGCTGTTCACGTGATCGTGAACGGGTCGACACCGTGATACAAAAAGCTCAGAGGTTGCGACCTCTGGGCTTTTCGTTTTCCTCTCGATCCATCAGCGGATAGCTGACCTCGGGCGGCGACTCCGCTACACTCTCTCCATCAGAAACGTCGCCCCTGCTGGGCGAGGATCACGAGGGGATTGAGAGTCATGAAGCGGATTGAACAGGTGGCGGGGACAGGTCTCCCCTTGTTGCTGGACGATATCGACACCGACCGGATCATCCCGGCCCGGTTCTTGCGCTGCGTCAGCTTTGACGGCATCGGTGAACATGCCTTCGAAGATGATTGCCAGCAAGACCCCACCCACCCCTTCCGGAATCCCACCTATCGTGCGGCAGCAGTGCTGGTCGCGGGCCGGAACTTCGGCTGTGGATCGAGCCGCGAGCATGCTCCGCAGTCGCTCATGCGCTGGGGCATTCAGGCGATCGTGGCCGAATCCTATGCCGAGATTTTCTTCGGCAACTGCACCTCGTTGGGGATTCCCGCCGTGTGTGCCGCGCGGGCTGATCTCGAACAGATGGCCGCCGCGATTCAGGCCGATCCCACGACAGCGGTCAAGGTCGACGTGCTCGCCAAGACCGTCACTGTCGGGACCAAGACGTACACGGTGACCATGCCCAAGAGTGCCCATGAGTCCTTGACCACCGGTCAATGGGACTTCCTCGGCCAACTCCTCGACGCCCAACCCGCCATCCGTGAGACAGCTGCGAAACTGCCGTACTTGAAGTCGTTCGCGGGGTAGGTTCCAACTCGGGTTCTCTCGTTGTCGCAGTGTTCGACAGACGCAAAAAGGTCATTCGAGTAGAGCGCCACAAGGTAGTTGCCCCCTCCGGGGTCGAGGCTAGACTAGGGTGCGAGTTCGCTTCTAGGAGTCGTAACAAGATGGATGTCAAACGCATTAAGCGTGACATTTTGAACCGATCAATGCCTTCTGGTGATCGCTCTCGCTTGATCGAGTTGCTTATTGCGATTGCAATTGTGCGAGCCATCGGTGTGCTGATCCGCGCAATCGCCTGGACAGGTGATGAATTCGTTCCACGATGGTCTACTGATTATGAAGTGTCGCCCGTCGTACTCTGGGTAGGAATCGGTTCCTTTGTCGCGTTGTCGATGATTTCAGCAGTTGGATTATGGCTTCGGGCTTTGTGGGGTTGGTTCATAACTGCGACTTATCTTTCGATCGCATGCTTGCGTGCCTCATTGGCCATTGCTGATTTCACGCTGAATAAGTCATTACACGATCCAATTACTTTTTTCAGTTGGGGCAACTTGCGATATCGAGAAGAAGAGACAATCGCTATCGCGATCTTCGATGTGGTGATCTTTGGCTTTCTGTTCTCTGAGAGTGTCTTCAAGCCATTTGGAGGTGATGTAGTTCACAGGCCGATGTATTTCATGATCGTGATCGGTGCGACGCTGAGTTGGTATGTCATGATGAAAACGCTGGCTGGGTTGCTCTGACCATCGTGTCGGATTCAAATTTGCCAGATTAGACAGTGACCTACACATTTCAAGACGCGAGGGAAGACAATGAATCGAAACGTGGTTGCACTATTTTATTTCAATTGCCTGTTCATTGTGATGGGAGGGGGGGGGCACGCCGCCGATGTCTACGACACTCCGGAAGCCGCGAAGGCCGACCCCGACTTTCTGGTTCAAGGCGAGTATGCCGGGAACGGGTTTGGTCTGCAGATTGTGGCTCTGGGGGATGGCCAATTCATGGCCGTCAAGTATCCCGGCGGGCTCCCCGGCGCGGGCTGGACGGGCCAGGGGAAGCAGGTCATCGAAGGTGAAGACACCGAGGCCATTCAAGGTCTGATCACCGCGCTAAAGGTCGAGCGGCAGAATCGCCAAAGCACGACGATCGGTGCCGCGCCGCCCGAGGGAGCAGTCGTCCTCTTCGATGGCACACAGGCTTCGATCGACAAGCACTGGCAGCCGGGGGCCAAGTTCGCGGACGGGCTGCTGCACCAAGGCTGTCTGAGTGTCGACACTTTCCAGGACTGCACAGTCCATATCGAGTTCCGGATCCCCTTCATGCCGAAGGCGCGCGGTCAGGGGCGCGGCAATAGCGGCATCTATTATCAAGGACGCTTCGAGACTCAGATGCTCGATTCGTTCGGCCTCGAAGGGAAGAACAACGAGACCGGTGGCATCTACACGATCCGCGATCCCGACATCAACATGTGCCTGCCCCCGCTCACCTGGCAGACCTACGACGCCGAATTCACAGCCGCTCGCTGGGATGGAAAAAAGAAGATCGCCAACGCCCGCCTAACTGTGCGGCTCAACGGCGTCGTCGTCCAGCCCGACACCGAACTCCCGAACACCACGACCGCAGCTCCCCTGTCCGAGTCCCCCGAGCCGGGGCCGATCTCTCTGCAGGATCACGGCAATCCAGTCCGCTACCGCAACATCTGGGTCGTGCCGCGCAACGCCCAGCGCGAAGCACGCCGCCCGATCGTCCCCGGATTTGAGCGGTTTCATGCGCTCGCCAGCGGCAACCCGGTCGAGGGCGGCCACCTGTTGATCGGCGAACTGGGCTGTGCAAAATGCCACTCCAGTGACGCGAAAACAGTCCTCGGTGTCGATCCCAAGCAGGCCCCGATCCTGACGGAAATCGGCAGCCGAGTCCGTCCCGAATGGTTCACGAAATTCCTGACTGATCCGCAAGCTGCCAAGCCCGGAACGACGATGCCCCATGTCTTCGCGGGTTGGTCGGATGCGGAGCGGGCCCCAGCTGTCACAGCGATCGCTCACTTCCTCGCTTCGACAGGTTCGCCTGTCGAACAGGGTGGGGAGCGAGAAGCGTTTCAGCGCGGCCAGGAGCTGTACCATCAGGTCGGCTGCACGGTGTGCCACGCCCCACGCGATGACTCGGCGGTGGTCCCGCATGCCACGTCAATTCCGCTCGGCAAGATCGAGAAGAAATACACGATCGCCAGCCTGACCGAATTCCTCAAGAACCCCCACGCCGCCCGCCCATCGGGACGCATGCCCTCGATGCCGCTGAGGGATGAGCAGTTCAACGACATCGCGAACTATCTGGTCGGTGATGAGGCGGGCCATCTCATCGGACGACCGAAGACCCCCAACATGACTTTCAAGCTCTACAAGGGGGATTGGGGCAACTTACCACCATTCGACAAGCTGACACCCGAGAGCGAAGGGGTGTCGCGCGGGCTCGATCTGACGGTGGCGGGCCAGACGAACAACTTTGCCGCTCGCTTTGAGGGCTTTCTGCACGTCGCGCGGGACGGAGACTACAGGTTCCGCGTCGGTTCGGACGACGGCAGTACTCTCTACATCGATGATGAGAAAGTTGCCGATGCCGACGGCGTTCATCCCCATCGATTCAGCGAAGGCCGGACTCGACTGGCGAAGGGAACCCACCCGATTCGCATCGAATACTTCCAGGGCGGCGGAGAATGGACCCTCGAATGCCAGATCGAAGGGCCGCAACTGCCTCGCCAGTCGATCGAAATGCTGATTACGAAAACCGAAAGCGAAACCCCCGAGGTCGCTCCGCCCAAGACTGACGGATTCGTGCTCGACGAAACTCTCGTCGCTCAGGGTCGAGAACTGTTTGCCAAGGTCGGCTGTGCCGCCTGCCACGAAATGAAACAAAACGGCGAGCAGCTGGCCAGCACTCCCGCCAAGGCATTCGCGGACCTCAATCCCGCGCTCGGCTGTCTCGCAGCTGTGCCACCGGTCGGTAGGGAAACACGGGTGCCAGACTTTGCATTGTCACCGACCCAGCGCCGGGCGATCATCGCAGCCTTGGGTTCGCCTTTGCCGGAGTCGACCCCACAGGCGGTTGTGCGCCAGTCGATGACAACGTTCAACTGCCTGGCCTGCCATGTCCGAGATGGGCTAGGTGGTCCAGAGGCGGCTCGCAATAAGTTATTCACCACGACGGAGCCGGAAATGGGTGACGAAGGTCGATTGCCGCCGTCTCTGGATGGAGTCGGAGACAAGCTGAACAGGGATTACCTGGGTCGCATCTTGAGCAACGGAGCCGACGACCGTCCGTACATGCGAGTCGCGATGCCGAAGTTTGGCGAAGGTCGACTGACTAAAATTCACGAGACGTTGACTACGATCGATGAGAAAACCGTAGCCCCGATGGCGACGTTCGACGAACCCGAATCCCGCATCAAATCAACCGGGCGGCATCTGGTCGGTGAAAAAGGTTTGGCGTGTGTGAAGTGTCACACCTTCGGCGAGATTCGCGCGACCGGGATTCAGGCGATTGACATGCAAACGATGACTCGGCGTCTCAGGGAAGACTGGTTCCAACGCTACTTGTTTGACCCGCAAGCCTACCGTCCCGGAACACGCATGCCGACAGGATTCCCGAATGGACAAGCGGTCGATCGCAACTCGTTCGGAGGCGATCCTACGAAGCAAATTGCAGCCATCTGGACGTTCTTGAAGGATGGAGATCGCGCGGGGATTCCCGATGGGTTGCTGGCCGAGGCCATTGAACTGAAGGCTGACGGGCGTCCGGTGATCTACCGCAACTTCATCGAGGGGCTGTCTCCTCGTGGGATCGCGGTCGGTTATCCGGAACACTGCAACATCGGCTGGGACGCCAACCGCATGAGTCTCGGCCTCGTCTGGCATGGCAAGTTCATCGACGCCTCCAAGCACTGGGTCGGTCGCGGACCGGGGAACCAGTCCCCACTGGGCGATCATGTGACACGTATCGAAGACACCTCGCCCATCGCCGTGCTGGCATCGGGTGATGCTTTATGGCCGACTGAGTCGCCCCGTGATCGCGGCTATAAGTTCCTCGGTTACGAACTCGATGCCCAGCACCGTCCAGCATTCAAGTATCGGGCGGGCGCGGTGACTGTTGTCGATTTCCCCGAGCCGATCGCTGCGGGCGACGAGGGCAGTTTCCGCCGCCGGTTGAGTCTGACCTCGGAAACACCGATCGATGGTCTGTACGTCCGGGCTGCCGCAGGAAGTTCGATTGACCCTGGCCCGGACGGGGCCTACGTCATCGACAAGCTCTGGAGCGTGAAAGCCACGGGCGGAGCCGCTTTCGTGCGTGATTCGAACGGACGCAAAGAACTGCTCGTGCCGGTCACACTGACCAACGGGCGAGCCGAGGTCGTCCTCGAACTGAAGTGGTGAAACGTCCGTGGGCTCCGAATCGGCCCGCCTGCCGTACGACAGGTAATCCTGCCTGTCGTACGCTGGTGACACGTTGCGATGATTTTCAATCGGGGAGTTCATCAAATTGACAGAAGCGGTCTCACACGAAGGCACGAAGGCACGAAGAAGCAAATGAATGGCTTCTTGATCGGTCCTCTATCCCCTTTGTGCCTTCGTGTCTTTGTGTGAGACACTTTCTGGCAGGCCATTTCACACTTGGCCCGGCGTTCCACGTCCCTCCGCGCGAGGACAGGCAAGATTGCCTATCCTACAGTGAGACAACTCGTCCTCGCTTAATTCTCACTGAACCACGGTTCTCCATCCATCTTGCAAAACGCCTCCCCCACTGAATACCCGTTCGCCTCTCACTGGCTCGATCTCTCGGGACTGCGATATCACTACGTCGACGAGGGGGCAGGCAAACCGCTGCTGTTTGTCCACGGCAATCCCACGTGGAGTTTCGCTTGGCGAAATCTCATCAAGGCCCTCTCCCCCGCCTATCGCACAGTCGCCGTTGACCACATCGGCTGTGGGTACTCCGACAAGCCGCAGGACTATGCGTATACGATCGACTCGCACGTTCGAAATCTCTGCCAGTTGATCGAGACACTCGACCTGCGCGACATCACATTGGTCGGTCATGATTGGGGCGGCTGCATTGGAATGGGAGCCGCTGTCGAGATGCCTGACCGCTTCTCGCGTTTCGTACTGATGAATACAGGGGCCTTTCGCTCGAAGGCGATCCCCACTCGCATTGCCGCCTGCCGCATCCCCGGACTTGGCGAGATCGGCGTGCGCGGCTTCAATCTGTTCGCGAGATCGGCTCTGTGGATGGCCGTCGAGAAGCCGATGTCACCCGAGGTCAAGGCCGGGTTCATCGCCCCCTATGACAGTTGGGCCAACCGCATCGCGACCTACCGCTTCGTACTGGATATTCCACTGGATGCTCATCACCCGAGCTACGACCGGCTCGTCCGGATCGAGCACGGGCTCGCTCAGTTCCAAGACCGCCCTATGCAGTTGTTCTGGGGAGAAAAGGACTGGTGCTTCACGCTCCGGTTCCTCGACGAGTGGATTCGTCGGTTCCCGAAAGCAGCTGTGACGCGATATCCGGATGCCGGTCACTATGTCTTCGAGGACGCCCATGAACGGATGATCCCCGAGCTGCAAGAGTTCCTGTCGCGAACCTGAATCGACGGAATCCCGTTACTTGCCCGTGACCCGCTTGAGCCAACTCATGTTTCGCGCGCCTGGGCCCGGCGTTGGTTCTTCGACCTTTTCCACAGGGGCGGCGGTCATGCGTTTAATATGCCCTTCGAGCTGGGCCTTGACCTGATCGAGCCGCTGTCGCTCGCGAGCCATGCGCGCCCTTTCGATGGACAGTTCCAGGTTTTCTCGTTGAACGCCGGTCTTCAGCCGCGACTCCAACTCGACCAGACTGGCAAGTAGCTCCTGCGGTCCCAACCCCGATTGCAGTAGATCCTGTGGGAGCTGTGGCAGGCTATCGGCAGCTCGCAACGCACTGATCAGGGTGGAAATGTAATCATCTCGCGTCGAGACGGCGTCTCGGAGTTCCTCGACACTCGCAGTATGGAGATCGATCATCTCGGGAGGTGGCGAGATTTGGTCGATGGGGTCTGCGCCGTCTTCGGAGGCGTTCAAATCGGATTCACCAGACTGGCTACTGACTGGTTGCGGTGCAGACGCCTGCGCGGCTGGCCGTGTCGGTGCCGGCGTCCCATCGATCATTGAGGCCTTCATCTTCTCCCAGAAAGTCCCCTGCCCTGGCGCTGCTGCGGCGCTGGGCGCTGGTGGGGGCGAACTGGGTGCCGGAGCCGTCGGCGAAGAGGGTGCCTGGAAGAGTCCTGATGCTGCTTTGGGGGCCGGACTCGATTCCCGGACATCCGACGGATTCGTCAAGTAGCTCGTGATGTCATTGAGCCGTTGCAGAATCACATCGTAATGACTGCTGGCCTGGCCCCACGATTCCAATGCCTCTTCCACGCGGCTGGTCAGCTGCCCGGTCTGCTCGACCAATTCGCGCGACGATCCGCCGGGTCCGCTCGGGTGGCGTCGATCCCCGCCGCTCCGCTGCATGCGGTCCAGCTGCTCGGCGGCCGCTTCCAGACGTTCCGTCAATTGCACGACGAGTGCATCCTTGGATCGCATCTGGTCGAGAAGTGTGGCGATCTGTTCCGCCCCGG
Organism: Planctomycetota bacterium; assembly: GCA_043777375.1. Taxonomy (GTDB): domain Bacteria; phylum Planctomycetota; class Planctomycetia; order Planctomycetales; family Planctomycetaceae; genus TH-plancto1. Next base: position 61,532 of record JAYWHX010000170.1, read on the forward strand.
ATTGCTCGCTGGCTGAGAGGGTCGCAGATTCAGTTTTCATGGGAATGTTGGCAGTCACTGGGCAGGCTTTCAAGAGGGGACGCACGAGGATCTCTCGTGATGTCACACCCGAAAGCTAGTTTCCATTTGGCCACATGGCGGAACAGTTGCCAAAAAGTCACACGCACAGTCGAACCGGTTCTAACGGCCATGCAGAACCTGATGGTTGATCACGTTCTCCGGGACCCGTCCCTGCAACACATCGACCACCTGCTTGGCGGTTCGCTCTCGTAAGTTGATTAATGACTCTTCGGACACAAACGCAATATGCGGCGTGGCGATCACCCGCTCATCCGAATAGAGCGGGTCCGCCAGATTCGGCGGCTCCGGCTCAAACACATCCAGCCCGGCCCCGCCAATCGTGTTCGATTGCAGAGCCGCCCACAAAGCCGCGTGATCGATCAACGGCCCACGCGAGGTGTTGATGATCACTGCGTGCGGTTTCATCGAGGCCAGCGTCTTGGCGTTCACCACATGCTTCGTCTGCGGGGTCAACGGAGCGTGCAGTGACAGGAAATCACTCCGCCGAAACAGTTCATCGAGGCTGACCATCTCACAACCGGTTCCCCGATCGTTCCCCGTGGCCGAATGGGCGATCACCTTCAGCCCCAGTCCCTGCGCCTTCAGTCGCAACAGCTGTCCCGTGCGACCAAATCCCAGCAGGCCCAACGTCTGCCCGGACAGACGCCGCAGCGGCTGTCCGGCCCGCAGGTCGTAGACGCCTTGCTTGGTCTTGAGGTAATGAAACGCCACGTTGCGAGCCTGCCCCAGCAGCAGGGCCAGTGCGTGTTCGGCGACTTCCTCAATGCAGTAGTCCGGAATGTTCGTGACCAGAATCTTCTGCGAGGTCGCATACGCCACATCGATATTATCCAGCCCAATCCCCAGACGGGCCACATGTTTGCACCCCGGCGAGGCTGCGATCACAGGCTGTGTGACCTTAGCCCAGCAGGTCATGATCGCCTGGCAATCCGCCGCCAGACGAGACAACGTCGCCTCGTCCCCCGCCGGTGCCTCGATCAAGTCGATCCCTGCCGCCGCCAGGATGCCGCGTTCGATGGAATCATCCGCCCACGGACGGTCGGTCAGAAGAACTCGTTGGGTCATGTCTGCTCACTCACACGGTGTTCGATCTCTCGGTCCCGGACATCTGGCCGATACCCCTGATCTGAAATGCGGTTCAGCGACTGCTCTCAAGTCCCGCCGGGGCTGCGGGAATCGTATGCGATTTCCATGAAAAACTCCTTGAACTGGCCATCGAAATGCCTCGGAATGCGGTCAGGGTAATTGCCTGTTGTCATATCGGACGAGTAGTGTGGGCTTTAAGCTCACGCGACTTTGAAAACAGCGAACGCCCTCGGATTGCAGGTTGATTCATGATCCATGATTCGGTTCAAGAACCGAGTGAGACGGTTCACCACCGACCACTTGGCTGGTTGCGTTTCGGGAGAACATTCACGTGACGGACTGGAACCTAGTCACGAGCATTCCGCCTTGGGGAACCATGTGGGGACTCTCTGTGGTTCTCTATGGCGTCTTGAAGGGGATTAGCTGGTCGGCTCGCACTGTGCAGTCTCCTGTTTGGAGGCAGGCTGGGTATTTGCTGGCGTGGCCGGGGATGGATGTCGATGGTTTCTTGGGGCGTACGCCAGCGGTTCCCGCCCCTCCCACAGTACACGAGTGCAGCTTGGCATTCTTCAAGCTGGGATGTGGGATCGCCCTGCTGTGGGGTGTCGCCAGGCTCGTGGTCTCCGAGAGCCAGCTGCTCGCCGGGTGGGTCGGAATGATCGGGATCATCTTCGTCCTACACTTCGGACTCTTCCACGTCTTGTCGTGTGCATGGCGCTGGAGCGCAGTCAACGCGGCCCCGATCATGAACTGGCCGATTGCGTCGCAGAGCCTGACCGAGTTCTGGGGGCGTCGCTGGAATCTGGCGTTTCGAGATCTGACGCATCGCTTTCTGTTTCAACCGCTACTTCGCCGAATCGGCCGGGTCAGTTCCCTGCTGGTCGGTTTTCTGGTCAGCGGGCTGATTCATGACCTCGTCATCTCTGTCCCGGCACGAGGAGGCTGGGGCCTGCCGACGCTCTATTTCACACTCCAAAGCGTCGCGATCTTGATCGAGCGCAGCCGTGTGGGTCGCCGGATCGGACTGGGGAGCGGCCTCGTGGGTAGGCTCTTCTGTTTCGCCATCCTCGCCCTCCCCTGTCCGCTCTTGTTCCACTCGGCGTTTGTTCTGCGAGTGATTGTCCCGTTCCTGCATGTCCTCGGAGCCTTGCCATGACCATCGACCTTGCCACAACCATCTTCTATGCCGGAATCGGACAGCTGGGCGTCCTCGTCGCCTCGTCGCTGGTCCCTGTGCGACTCGACTGGAAGACTACACTCTCTCCACTGCCGCACCTCGTTCGGCAGCTGTTCTGGGTCTACGGAGGGTACGTCGTGCTGTCGATCATCAGCCTAGGCGTGATCTGCATCGTCAACTCCGAAGAGCTGGCCAGCGGCAGCCGCCTGGCCCGTTCGTTCTGTGCCTACGCCGCAATTTTCTGGGGAGTCCGGCTGTCTCTCCAACCGTTCCTGGCCGCGAAACCATTCTTGACGAAATGGTGGCTACGCGGCGGGTATCACTTGCTGTCCGTGCTGTTTGTGAGCTTTACCGTGGTCCTCGGCTGGGCTGCCATTCGGTGATGGAGTCGGATCGCAATCATTTCCATTCTGAACGGACCGGCCGCACTGCCATCCACAGCCGAACCACTGGCCCCCCCTTGTCCTGCGGCTCACTAAAAAAACACGCTGGATATGACTCCCCCGGCATGGTATCTTTCCCAACAGTGACGGTGTTTTCTTGATGAAAGGTGGTCTGTGGGGAACCATATCCGGGTTCTTCCGCCCACTTCCTCACCCAGAGACTCCGGATCAAGCCGTAGTGGCGGAATGGCAGACGCGATGGATTCAAAATCCATTGTCCCCAAAGGACGTGTGGGTTCGAGTCCCACCTTCGGCACTGTTTCAGGGTAACCGGTTACGACGAGAGTGAGGGCTTCACCGATCCGGTGATTGCGGGGTGATCCGACACCCGTAGTGACACATGCGGGTTGTCGACTGGCACTCAGTCTTGGTTTTAGTGCAGCGCCTGCTCGGAACTTTCTCTGGGTGATCCCTTGGTTTTCCCCAGCTCAGCTGTGGGACTGGAAAGCTGGCTTCCACAACGGGCATGCATCGCAGGAAGTTCGCCTCTGGGATACAATCTATGTTCCTAGACGACACAGATGGCCGCTTGGTGGAATTGGCAGACACGCCAGACTTAGGATCTGGTGCCGAAAGGTGTCGGGGTTCGAGTCCCCGAGCGGCCACTCTTTTTTTCTCGCGAGGTGTTCTCACTCCTCGGGGCGAGGATTCGATGAACACCCCGTCTGTGTTTCCGGTGTCGATCATCACCTGGCAAAGCCTCAAGAGCAGAACCATTAATGGCGACCTCTTCACCATTGTCTCCAGGTGCTGAACGAGTGATTGCCCAGTTGAAGCTAAAGAACTCGATCACAGGCTTCGATTTGATCGAAGCTCTGTGGGCGGATGAAAGCCGGGCTCAACACCTGCTCGTGGCAGCGGGAATCTCGTCTCAGACTCTGCTCGATGCCGTATGGAGCAGCGAAAATGCGGGAGAGGAATCCACAGCGGTTCAGCCGTGGCCATGGAAAGAGTTTTTGCGGAATGCTCAACAGCTGACTGCACAAGAAGGGCGGACAGAGGAGATCCGGACCGAGCATCTGTTGATGGCCGCACTCGATGTCGGCTCGTTTCCGCCGCTGCTGGAGTCTCTGGGAGTGGATGTGCAGGCTCTGCGTGATCGACTCATGCTGCCTCTGGTCGTGACCACCACGCCAATCGTCTCTGACATTCAACTGCGACCAGCGGATGTCGTTCGTAGCGAGTCTGTCTCGGTAGCCCGCATCCTCGATGCATCGGCCAATCGGTGTCGCGAAGGGCTGCGCGTGGTTGAAGACTACACGCGAATGATTCTTAACGATGCCCACTTGTCTCGGTTGATTAAGGAGACGCGGCACGAGCTGGCCCCCCTGCTCTCTCGGATGGAACTTGAACAAGCGGTTCAATTCCGTGACACCGAGCACGATGTGGGCACCTCGATCCACACCGCGTTCGAGATGGCTCGTCCTTCGGTTTGGTCCGTTGTTGTCGCCAACTTGAAACGGGTCCAGGAAGCTCTGCGGACCCTTGAAGAGTACGGTAAGACCGTTGATTCCATCGCAGCTGCGGGCATCGGATCGCTGCGGTATCGCTTCTATACAATTGAGAAGGCCCTCTATTCGACACAGGGAGCCATCGACCGACTCCACGATTGCCAATTGTATTTGCTGGTCTCGGACAGTCTCTGCCCCAAGGGAGCCGGTCCAGTTGTGAAGGCGGCACTGCGAGGCGGAGTGGATGTCGTGCAGCTGCGAGAAAAGGGCATGCCCGATCGCCAGTTTCTGGAGCTGGCGAAATGGATTCGCGAGTGGACTTCGGAGTCCGGCGCTCTGTTCATCGTCAACGATCGTCCCGACCTCGCGTGCCTGGCGGATGCGGATGGAGTGCATGTCGGACAAGGGGACCTGGCTGCACTTGAGGCGCGGCGGATCGTCGGCGGCAACAAGCTGGTCGGTGTCTCCACACATGTCATCGGTCAAGCCGAGCAAGCGGTGCTGGATGGGGCTGACTATCTGGGCGTTGGTCCCGTCTTCTCGTCACGGACGAAGAGTTTCGAGGAGTTCGCTGGTTTGGATTATGTTCGACAGGTCGCCGAGGGGATTTCGATGCCCGCGTTCTCGATCGGCGGGATTGGGCTGGAGAATATTGAGCAGGTGCTGGCTGCGGGGGCTCGACGGATTGCCATCAGCAGCGAGATCTGTCAGGCCGAAGATCCAGAACGTGTGGCACGGCGAGTGAAAGAAACGCTTCGATTGCGTTGCTCAGACCAGCCGAAGGGATAATACCCCTTAAATAACACAGGGGGCGGGATTTCTCAATCTCGCCCCCTGATCAGTCAGCGAATCTTCAGACGAAACTAGAAGGTCTTGTTTGTTTCGTTCGTTGGTGCATCGCAAGCGATGTCACACTGGTTGTTGTCGCAATCATCGCGCTGATCTTCGAAGTCTGAACCGTAGGTCACGGCGTGGATACGACCGCGGTCATTCTTGTGGAAGCCGCTGAAGCTGTAGCACTGGTTCAGTTCACCGATGGCATCGGCAACGTCATTCAGTTCCGAAACGACGGCGTGCTGAACTTCGCTGAGGCCGACAATCAGGCCGATCACGAGCAGGGTGGCGACGAGGACGAGTTCGGCGCTGATGATGAAGCCCGCTTCATCATTCAAGAGTTGTTGAAACATGTGGAGAGGTTCCTTCTGAGACATGGGTGTTTGAGACCGTGTCGGAAATTGCCTCACGACCCCTGATCCGGGAGCGGGCTGACACGGTCTTGTCATCTGAGAGTCTGCAGTACTCCCACGACTCCCATTTGCACTCGACATGCCAGATGTAACGATTCTTCCGTATACAGCAATTCCACCGGTTCGCCGATGGCGGGTGTTTGACGCAACTCCTGATCTCAGTCAGGGATTGGGCATCTTTTAACAACAGCTGGTAAATCGAACTCGTCGCGTACAGACTTTGATGAGACTGCAACTGATCGGAACTTGAAACAGTTGTCTCGAAGATTTGTTCAGTCGTTGAAACACCTCGCGACTTCAATTCTTCAATTCTTCAAGCAAGGCTTGGTACTGGGCGACCATCTCGGGACCATTCAGGGCCGGAGAGAGGGCGAGAGTCCCCTTGAGCAGCTGATTCGCCTGCTTGGTGAACTCAGCGCCCGCCTTCGCGTCCGAAGAATTCCGCGCCTGACCCGCGAGGCACGCTGCGGTGTTATAGATGATTTCGTAATAGGCCGGGGGCTTCTTGGCGGATCTCTGGAAGGCGGCCCTGAGCTTGGCCCAGGCGGCAGTCGCTTCTGCCCATTTCGCGGGCGTGTCTTCGGCCATCCCCTGTAAGATGCGAGCGCGTTCAATCTGTGGATCGAGCGCGGTGGGCACTGCCTTGATCAGAGCGTCAACCTGTGTCAGCGCCTCGTCATATTGACGATCGGCTCGCAACAGACCAATCAGTGCGGCTTGCACCCGAATCAGGGCTTGCCCCGCTTTGGGGTCTTGGCTGGCGTTGGCTTTTCCCGCATCGAGAACACGCTGATACGTCGCTTTCGCGAGATCCTTCTGCCCCGCTTCAGCGGCGGAATCCCCAATCACGATCAGTTCGGGCAAACTCATCTGTTGCCGGGGAGCGAGCTTTGTCAGAAATCCCCCCAACGCCAGCTTTGAGGCGTCCGCAGCAGCTTGCGCGGCCGTGATCTCATCCGTCGTCTTATTGGCCGACTCGATCACTTTCGCCAAGTCCTGTTTGTGAGCGTCTCGCAACATGCGAGCCACAGAAGCCAGCACGAGATTCACCGGGGGTATGTCTTGTCCCAGTTGGAGGAGAAGTTCGCCGCTCGCCTGCGCTCCCGCCATGTTCTTGTTGGCAGCATGGGCTCGGACCGCTGCGACCAGGGTCCGCAACTGGGGCATGTCGAGTGATGCGGGATTCGACTCGCGAATCTTGGCTTCCAGTGGCAGCAGCTGTTCAATGGCCAGTTGGGGCTGCCCGCCTTCCAGATGCAATTCGCCGAGAGACAATCGACACTCATTGACGACGGCCTCATCAGCGGGGTTTGTGGATTGGCTGGCAGCTGCCAGGGCTTGCTCGAAGAGAGCCTGAGCCTGCGTTCGATGCTGTGTCGCTGCCTCATCGATTTGCTTGGCCTGCTTAGCGGCGACGTACAGACGCCAATGAGTCTGGGCAGACAAACTCAGTGACTGACTGAAGCGGTCCGACGCAGGGTTCACTTTTTCGAAGGCCGCAATGGCCCCCGGCAAATCACTCTTCACCATCTTCAAACGACCGAGTGCAATGCGAGCATCATCTGACTCAGCTCGGTTCGGCCACGTCAGGATCGTGTATTCGACGATGCCATTGAGCTGTGTTTCGGCGGCGGCGCGATCCGCCGCAGTCGAGCATTCGGCCAAAGCGGCATTGATTGCCAGGACAGCGGTCGCCGGAGCCAGTTTCGCAGTCGGCTTTTCGCGGGCAAACTTGTCCGCAATCGCAAACGCCCCCGCAGGATCGCCCGACTGCAGCTTGGCAAACGCCAAGTGGTACTGCACGGACGCCAGACGGTCCTGATTCTTCTCCTGATCCTGCAGTTCAATGGCGCGTTCATACGCAGCGACCGCTTCCTTGTACTCTCGGTTCGCAGCTGCGGAATCGGCGAGGGCGACCGCCTCGTCAAAAGTCTGCGCTTCCATCGATTCGCCACCGGCCGCTTTGGCATGCGCCCGGTACAGCAGGATCGCTTCGTTTTGGGAGGAACTAGTCACTTTGATAATGTCGCGCAGACCTTTGACGACCTTGGTCATCGTCTTACTCTTCTCTTCGTCGGGCTGCGTGGCAGCCTCGGCAATGTATGCCTTGGCGACCTCGACGACGACCCCGTAGTACGGGTCCGTTTTGCGCTGACTGTTCTCATCCAGCCAGGCGTTGGCTTCAAAGAACAAGTCCTTGCGACGCCCCAGCTGATTCAGCAGCCGGACTCGTTGCAGGAAATTCTCTGCATAGAACGTCGCTAGCAGCGGGTTCAGATCCTGTCCCTCTCCGGCTTCATTTCCGGTGACTTCGTCATAGATGTCGAGAGCCTTGTCGGACTTGCCGAGAAGCTCATTGACCCGCCCGGTCCAATAGTGAGCGAGGAGTCCTGGCAGCAGCCCGCGATAGCCCTGCCAGATCGAGTCCAGTGACTTGTCAGCCTTGTTGAGCAGCGGGATCACATCCGCGTGCTTGGGATCGGAGTAGGTCTGTGAAACGTGGTAATCGACCATTGCCAGATTAAAACGAGAGTTCAACCAGTCGTCTTCGGCCTGCGCCAATTGCTCTGCTTGTCGTTTCTTGGACAAGCGTGCTTTCACCGTGCGGGCCTCGGCCTCGCCCTCCCCTTTCTGGGAAAGAGAGTCGTAACGACCTTTGAAGAGCTGAACCGCCTGCTCAAATCGAGGGCGAGCTTCCTCAAAGGCTGTCTTCGCCTGCGTCAGCAACAGCTCCTTGCGTTTCGCATCTTTCTGAATCGACGCCTGTTTCAGGCTCGTGTTCCCGAGTGATAGCGACAGCACGCCATAGGTATCAAATGCGTACGCCGCCTGTGCATGTGTGGCATGTTCCTTGAGGAATTTGTCGAGCTGGTTGCGGGTGTCGACTCGCAAGCGGTCCGCTTCGTCCACGTTTTCTGAATTCTGAGCAGCCAACTGCATACAGCGAGCGAGTTCCAGATCGTAAGTCTCGACGAGATCAACTGGGATCTTTTCAGCTTTTTCGAGCCCCTTTAAATACAGGACCCCCATGTCGCCCAAACCTTGCTTCCGCAGTCCCTCGACAAACTCCATGTGCAGTTCAGCTGCCGGGAGTGGCAGGCAGCTGACCAGAATTAAGGCGACGAACCACAGCGATCCAAGACGACGACTCATCGACAGTTCCTCAATGGCGCAGATGCAACCCGAGTGGGATGGATGAAGTGTGGCTGATTTCTCAGAAATCGGTAGTGCGCCGCAGTGCCAAAGTCGATGCTGCGAGGGAGAGGCTCCTGCCGCCCCGCTGCTGGGACTGGCATGAGGTTATCCACTTACTTCACATCGAACTTTGGCTTCTCCATCTCCTCTTCCTTCTCGCCCGTCTTGTCCAACTTGTACAGCGGCAGGAACCGGTAATAGACCTCCAAGCTCAGCGTGTTCACCGAAGTGATCAGCAGCCGCCCCCCTTCATCGGCCCATGTGTCTTTCGTCGGCAGTTCCGGATTCCAGCTGCCTGCTGCACAGCCTTCCTTTTCTTGAGTCTCGATAATGTAACGGCGCGTCGCGCGGTTCCATTCATCCCACTCGGCCCCCGGGAGATTGTGCATGACCTGCGTGGCGTAATAAAAGTAGTAGGAGTTCCGCTCCCCCTTTCCGGGAAGGTTCTGCATCATGTACTGCATCCCCTCCATCATTCCCGGATCAGTCCGCTTCGTTCCCAGAAACTGCTTACTAAGCAGGCCGACAGCCGTCATCGCCGGTGTGGGTCCCGATTCTGCCATGTAGCAGGACAGACCGCCCGATGTTCCCTTGCTGACGATTTTCAGGAACTTCTGAGCTTTCGTCAGGACGTCGGGCGGAACATCCAGGCCCGACATCTTGGCACTCTTGAGCGCCATCAACTGCCAGCCAGCTACTGACAAGTCTCCCGCCGTGAGCGCTCCTCCAGGCACGTAGTAGTGCCAGCCACCAATCTCGGGATGCTGTGCCCGGCAGATGTATTCGATGGCTTTCTGAGCGGGAAGCCGCAGGCGCTGATCCTTCGTCATGCCGTAGGCTTCGCAGAGCACAATCGTGGCCACACCCTGTGCGTACATCGATTGGACACCCGCCTGAAGATTTCCATCAGGCTTAGCAATGCGGCCCATGTATTCGATGCCATCGGCGATCGTCTTTTGGTAGGGCCCCTTCGATTTATGAGTCTGCCCAGCTGCTAAATATGGCAGGAGCGCAAACGCAGTCGCACCCGCGCTCGAAGCATTCTTTCCATCGCATGTACAACTGCTGTCCTTGCAGTGACGCGAGTGGCCATCAAAGCTCCAGGAACCGTCCGGATTCTGGTGCCGGGCCAGCCAGTTGAGTCCGCCGCCGACCGCTCGTTCGGTTCCCTTCGTTCCACCAGATGAGCCGACCATCGCTTGCCGCGAGCCGGTGCCGCGTCCGCCGAACCCCTCGCCGGAACCGCCCTTCCCCGCGTTGACGCCCGTTCCGACACCCGTGCCCACTCCTCCCGCTCCGGTCACAGCTGCGCCCGCGCCCGTGGCACTGACCGTGAAGCCGCCGAGCCCGCCAAAGTCGCTGTCGGTTGCCGAAGCCACGCCACCGCCCGATTCCGAGAAGCTCGCCGAATCGTCGTTGAACTGGGCGTCTTGAGCGATGTCCGGAGCCTCCGACATCATCAAGGATTCTGTGGACAGTTCGGTGACCTCCAAAGGTGCGTTCGTCATCTCGAACTGCGTGAGATCGGACTCCGGAATGGCGGTGTCCATCACGGATTCAAACAACGGCACCTCGCCGTTGTTCATCACAGCTGTGACTGTCCCGGCGAGCAAGCCGACGAGTCCCAGTCCGAGAACATGGAACATAATGGCCATGCCCCACCACTTCGCCTGCTCTTTGACCCAGGCTTGGGCGGATACGAGAAACTTGTTGACAAGTGGATTGGTCGATGACGGAGTTGGTAAAGACATCCGGATAACTCCCCTGCTGAATGCGGGCTGCGAATGCAAAGAACGATAAATTCTCACCGATGTGGACTGTCGAGTCAATCAGGAGGTTTGGAATCTGACGCATTTCGCAGTGCATCCGGAGGCACTCCCGCCTCCAGATCACCCAAAAATGCGTCCACTGTGGCCTCATCGATCATGGGCATGCGCGGTGTCGCAGGCCGCATCTTCGCCCACCACTGCACGGCCAGCACCAATCCGACCAGAACGCAGACGATGCCCACAATCCACTTGATGCTCAGCCCCTTCTCGGGGAGGCTCTGGATCGCAGCTGCCTCGTCGTAGATCATCCGTCCGATCAGCAGCGGAGCCGACCGTTTGGTCCCCGTCGCGTCTTCATAGGCCAGCTTCTTCAGAAAGAACCCCACAAAGCGGGCGTCCATGAAGACAGTGGGTTTGACTTCGATTCCCGGCGGAACATCGACAAAGACCACACAGTACGGAAATGTCTGCGAATCTTCGGTCGGCCCCCACGCTTCGTAAACCCGTTTGACCTCTGCGGAATTCTGCGGAGCATCATGCTGTAGGATCCGCCGGACGTGCAGCTTCACATTGACCAGCGCCCCGCGATGCTTGTCCGGGGCTTGGAACAAGTGAGTAAACAGCAAGTCGCTTCGAGCCTGCTTTTTCAGTTCCTCACCCGGCACAGCGTAAGCCCACTTGACCAATCGCCAATACGCGGGCATCTCCTCGGCGGCGAGGGAAGACTGGTCGGAGATGGCTTGCAACTCTTCCTTCAGAGCGTCAATTTCCTCCGCATCCGTATGGCCTGGATGCTGGACGACCAGTTCGCTCCACGGGGTGGTGAGCGAAACGAACGGAGCGACAGCTGCGGATTCCTCGGCGGCCTGATCGGCGGCAATCGTCCTCCACGAGGAGGACTTCTTGGACTGCACGTACAGCAGCCCCACAATTCCGAGCAAAAAGATCGCAGAACTGAGCCGCAACAGCTCGCGCGTCGAGAAGAAGCCGGTCGATCCACCTGGCGTGGGACGCATGCTTACGGTGCTCCAGCCCCTCCTTCGGGGAGTTCCACAAAGCTCAACTTCGTCAACGATTCACCGTTGGGAAGTTTTTGCCGTGTACAAACATCGAAGATCTTCATCAGTTCATCATACCTCAGCTTGGACCCGATCTGCAGAATGACCTGCTTAAACGGAGCATCTGGGTCATCCAGGATCACTCGCAACCGGGTTTCCAGTGCCTTAGCCTTGTCCGGGGTGTTCTCCCCCACGGTCCCCTCGCCCACCGCGAGCGACTGAATGCTCCCATCGGCTTGGGAAAACACGCTAATAATCAGCGACTCGATCCCCTCGACCGGATTCGTGTTGTTCGTGTCAGCTCCGGCCTGTGCATTGGTCTTCACCATCGCGACCGCTTCAGGCGGTGGCAGACGCAACATGATCTGCCCCTCAGCCGGGTCAGGCTTAAAGGTAAGCACGAAAAACGACAACAGCTGGAACGCCATGTCGAGCATGGCGGCCATATTGAGTTTGGCATCGCTCGATTGACTTCGTCGGCGCGGCATGATTTACTCCTTTGCCTTTGCCTTGAGGGCGAACTTGCGATACCCCTTTTTCTGACAGGTTTCGATCACATGATACAAATCCTTGAATCGGGATGACTCGTCCGAACGAATCACAATTGTGGTCGGCAATTCCTCTCCCGACTTGATGTCCATCCCTTTGCTCATCGCAGCCATGCGGCTGACTTCCGCTTCAACCGCGATGTAACCTTCGAGGTTCACTTTTTCCCCATAGACAGTGAGATCGCCAGTTGGCGAGAGATTCAGAATCAGCAACTCCTCTTGCCCGCCAGTGTCCACCGGCATCGCAGAACCCACCACTGGCAGCTTGAGCGTCATGTCCAGCGCAGCTGCTTTGAAGTTCAAAACCAGCATAAAAAATGTGATGAGCTGAAAGACCATGTCGAGCATCGGGGTAAGATCGGCTTCCCCTTCTGATGATCCAGACATGAGATGGCCTTCTGACAGGGAAAAGGAGAGAGGATCGGTTCGAACAGATCAAGGAGTCGGCGAAAAAGGCGAGCCACTATACTGAAGGCGGTGTCGACTGTGCCTGTGGAGCTGGCCGCTTGGCCATACTGGCGACCTTAGTGACTAGTTCCTCTGCTTTTGTGAAAGCTTCGTCACTGAGCGCGCTGATCTTGTTTCGAAACAACGCGTGGAAAAAGATCGCAGGCACTGAGAGCAGAACCCCCTCGAACGTGAGAACCAGAGCCGTCGAGATTTCTCCAGCCACTTCGCTCGCTTTCAGGACCGATCCTTCGCTCATTGCGATTTTGCTGAACGCACCAATCATCCCGAGCAGAGTCCCGAGCAGCCCAATCATGGGCCCCAGTGTTCCGAGGACCGCAAGCATCGATATTTTGCGATCACCCTCGGAGTGAATGACCTCGAACGTGCGCTCCATTGAACCTCGGGCTTCCGAAATCCCGGCTGGAAGCTCGGCGATTCCCGCGCGAACCAAGCGGGAGTATTCCGAACCGTCCTCCTTCACAACCGCATATAGCCCCTTCAGATCCCGCTTCTCCAGTGAGCTCGCACACTGTTCTGTCACAGACGGTGGCATGACCTTGTGGTGACGCAGTTCAGTAAATAAACGAAATGATGTTGACAAGAAGTAGATTGACAGAACCAGAAGGAACGCTCCGATCCACCCGGAAGTTTCAATCAGCCAGATAATGAAACTCTTAGATTTCGGTGGAGCCTCAGCCTCCGGAGTTTTCGCCGATGGGGCGACAGCATCAGCGGGAGCTACCGCAGCGGGGGCCGCTGCTTCTTGAGCGATCACCAAATCGCTCGTCAGGCTGTTGCCCGCAACGAGGCAAAACAGCAGAAAACAACCTCGAACCAGCCATCGTTGCATCTTCGCTCAGTCCCGTGATGTGGGTCGATCCAGCCGCAGATTTGCGATCGACCATCGGTAATGTTGATTGAGATGTGAGAGGACCGAACAACGTAACGGCCTGTTCGTCGAAATGCAACAAATCGGAAAAAGTTGAACGGTGACATTGCTGAAACACCTCCCGTCGATTCACTGTTGTTGCAAATTCTGCCAATTTCGATACCCTGTCACACTTGCGAATTCGCGACCAGCTGGCCGTTGAGGATGGATCTCTGCGATTGATCTTTGTGCGGTTCCTGAACTTTCAGGTTCGCGAAGACATCAGGCCCGTCGTCACGGCCTTCTCGTAGAGACGTTCTGAAACATTGGAGATGTCGACCTTGGACATTCTTTCGGCGATGAAAGAGAGCCCGTCCTTCGGGCGTGAAGAAGTCAAGCGAGTTCTGGGGGCTGCCATGGGGCCCGGAGCAGCGGAGTTCCGTCGAGTGGTGGAGGAAGTCCACCGTGATGCTGGCAGCAATCCCTCGCTGAAGGTTCGAGCCGGCATCGGCTACTTCTTCCTCGGTCAACCGGACCGCGCTGCGGAAGTCTTGGAAGGCTGTAAGGATGGGATGGGGCGTTATTATCGCGGCCAAGCCCTCTCAACTCTGGGTCAGCACGAAGAAGCCGCCAAGGATTTCGACGAAGCCATCAAGCTCGGCGAAAACAAGGTCGAATGCACCCTCCGCAAGGCGGGTGAAGTGCGTAAGCTCCTGCGGCTCGACGAAGCCGAACAAATCATTCGCAGTACCGGATCTGAAGGAGCCCGCCAGGCGGAGTACTCCTACCAGATGGGCTGCGTCATGGCCGATCGCGGCGACACCTACGGAGCAATCGAGTACTTCGAGCGGGCCGTGGACATGGACCCGCATCACCAGCGGGCACTGTTCGCTCTCGCTCTTCAGGCCTCACGCCAGGGGAATGATGACGAAGCGATCCAACTGTACGAACGCTGCCTGTCGAAGCCCCCGTACTACCAGGGTGCTTTGCTGAATCTTGGCCTCCTCTATGAGGACAAAGAGAACTACGGCGCAGCTCAGTATTGCTTCGAGCGAGTCTTGCGTTACGATCCCAATAACGAGTGGGCACTGCTGTACCTCAAGGATATTGAGGCCACCAGCAGTATGTACTACGACGAAGAAACGCTCAAGCAACAGCAGAAGCTGGAGCATCTCCTCAGCCGTCCGGTCACCGACTTCGAACTCTCCGTTCGCAGCCGCAACTGCCTGGCCGGAATGGACATTCGCTCGCTGGGCGATCTGACCAAGATCAACGAGCCAGACCTGCTGGCGGGCAAGAACTTCGGCGAGACCTCGCTGAAGGAAGTCCGCGAGCTGATGGCTCTGCACAATCTCAAAATTGGTCAGAACATCACCGAGAAGTCCCGTGATGCATCGCCCGACTTCCGCGATCTCAGCCCCGAAGAGCAGGCCGTACAGCAGACGCCGATCGGCGATCTCAACCTGTCAGTTCGTAGCCGCAAGTGCATGACTCGCCTGAATATCACCACAGCGGGCGAGCTCTGCTCACGGACTCCGGATGAGTTGATGGGGGCCAAGAACTTCGGCGTGACCTCGCTCAACGAAGTCCGGGCCAAGCTCACCGAACTCGGCTTGCGTTTGCGAAACGACTGATTCGTCAGTGGCCCATTTCGATTCCAATCACGGGAGTGTTCGCTTTGCGGACGCTCCCGTTTTCATTGGCTTGAGCGATGTGCCAACGTCGATACCAGACTCGGCCACCTCGTGTCAATCAAGCGTGCGTGAGTGTGCCCCATAACCGCCCGCCGCACGATCTATTACACTTGGCAACGCTTCTGGTGTTCTGCTAACTTTTAAAACGTGCGTGCGTGATATCCACTCAAGAGAGGACGACCGTCATGGAAACTGGCTTTCACCTGGTTCAGCAATCCAGCACTGGCGCAGTGAATGCAATTCGGCTTAGGGAGGGCGACAACTTCATCGGACGATTGTTGAAGAGTGATGTCTGCAACCTCGACAAGTCGGTTTCCCGGCAGCACGCCCGCATCGAAGTCAGCTCTGGGAAGGTCACGATCCACGACCTGAACAGTACAAACGGTACGTTTATCAATAATCAACAAGTCCAGACCGCGTTTTTGATTCCTAGCCAGGAAGTGCGGTTCGGAGAGATGCGATACCGACTCACTTCCAGCCACTCTGACGTCGGCTATGACTCCGGCGATGTGGAAACCATGGGGCTCGAACCAGCCTCTGCTGAGCGAGCACTCCGTCATCCACTGGTCGCCAAACTGAGTAAAACAGAGAAAATCGTCTACGCCGAATTGCTGACCGGAAAGAAGGAGCAAGACATTGCCAATTCGCTAAATCGGTCGAAGAACACCATCCACAACCACGCGAAGCGAATCTACCAGGTCTTCGGCGTGCACAGCCGAGCCGAACTTGTCAGTCAGGCACTCAGCGATGAGTAACAGCCCGAGCCGGTAGCATCATCTCCCGAAGTGCCTGCCATCTGATGCGAATGCGAGAGACACTCAACGCATTCGCCCCGGCGATGAAGATACTCATCGACTCTTCGGTGTGAGCTCACTCCCCTCCAGCCGTCGCAAGCGCTCATAGCCAGCGATCTCTTCCGCGGTCCCGATCCGGCGCAGGTTCTTGGCCAGCACAATCGACTCCAGCGTGTCGACCAACCGGCGATATTTCACCCCGCGCAGCTCGTGCTCATCAACTGCCTGGGCCTGCTTCTCGCGTGCCTCGCGGCGCTCTTTGTATTTCGCATAGCCCGGGAGGGCTTCGATCTCCTGCAGAAGAGCGAGCTGATCGTCCGATTTCAAGAGTTCCGATTTCTCCCATGCCTCCGGATCGCCCAGCTCAGGCCACTTTTCTGCAACTTCGGCGAGGAGTTCGCGCCGACCGGAATTCGACCGTCGACCCGGGCCACGCCCCTGGGCCCCACCGCCACGTTCCAATGGACGATTGACTCGGTGTTTCTGGAGCGCTCCCAGCACCTGAGTGACATCGACCGTCATCGGGAGTTCCAACTCTCGCCCCAGTTCGACGACCACTCTCCGCGTCGCGGGTGATGTCCCCTTCAGCAACTCCTCCACCGGCCCCTTCATCCTAAGCAAATTCGCATCCGCCGGTGTCGCGTCCGGGGCCTCGGGCTCATCTTCAGAGCGGTCCGAGTTGAGCCACCGGGCGGTTTCCGCAGCCAGAGTGTAGTTCGGAATCCGGCTGACCGTTCGTACCAGGACATCGGACGTCTTCAGTGAGATATCGACCGTACGAGCTGCGATCAGGGCCTGGGCATGTGCCTCATCGAACGACACACGTCCGTTCCCATCGGCATCACACCCCGGCATCGGTTTGCCAGTCCGCGATTGACCGATCAGCGCTCCCCAGAAGTAGCTGCTGTACTCCTCATCATTCTCGATGTCGGGTCGGCAACCGGCTGCGGGTAAGTCGTACTGCTGGGCAAAAAAACCCACCCGCGTACGCTTCGCGACACCGTTTTCGGGATCAGCGCCCTCGAACAACGTCTGCGAAAAACCACCACAGTAGCACTGGGCCATCACCATCACGACGGGCATCTGCTCCGGCAACTTGTCGAGCCATTCGGTGAGCTCGCTCATGCGGATTTCCTTCTCGTTCCAACAGCTGATCGAGGTGTTGAACGGGTCGTCATCTTCTTCGGCTTCGTCTCCATGTGCGGTCACATAGACGATCAACCGATCGCCGTCTTTCGCCTTTTGAGAGATCCGCTCGATCGCCTTCCGCACCAGTTCGGGATCGATCGCCCCGGCGATGTCGGGGATCTCGTGATTGCGATTTCGAATCCACTTCGCAGCTGGTCCACCGCGTCGATGGAGCGCCGCAATCAACTCCATCGCCGGTCGCACGGGCTGATCGGATTCCGCCTCCACCTGTAGATCGTGGCCCGGGTCCATACCATCGGCAAAGAAGATGTCATGCACTCGCGGCCCCGGATGCTTCTCGCGAAGGATCCGTTGATAGAACAGAACATTCGCCTCCAGCGACGCCTGATTCCCCGCCGGGCTGTACCCGCCACCAATCGTGACAAAGTAATCCGTCGCCTCTGCGGACTGAGCAGCCAACCAGATCCCGACTGCCAAGATCGCCGCCACCGCGCATCGCCAGTTCAATGACATCAGTCCACTCCAAGAGCCAGGACACTCCGCATCTACATGATGACCCAGAACTACCCGATACCGCAATCAGAGTTTTTCAGAGTGGCCCCCCGCGACATCGTCGGTTCGCCTTCATATTCAGTCTCCGTTTGCCGGACTGGGACTATTCCATATGATCATCAAACATCGGTTTGGAAGTGTTTCCCCGCAATGCTGCTTTTCGCCGCTCTCGCGGCGAAGAAAGAATGACGAGCGAGTTCAGTCTTCGTAGCCAGAACGTTCTCTCCGGCGTCTGCCGCTCGCATTGAGACACCAGTATTCTGACGAATTCTGTTACGTGTACCGCACCTGCCGCAGTTCGGGTTCGAAGTATTCGGTCAGCAGGCTATCGACTTGCAGCATCCCTTTGCGGGTGAGTTTGACTTGGTCGCCCGTGACGTGGAGGTATCCGGCTCGCTCCTGGTTTGCCAGAGCCTCGCCGAACTCGACGAGCGGATCGACACCGAACTTCTGGTGGAAGACGGACGGGGTAATCTCGCCCTCTTTCATGCACAGAATCCATTCGCGGATCAGCTGTTGATGGGGTGTGGGGGTCATCGCCCGGTTGAGGGGGAGTTCGCCCGCATTGACGAGAGTCATGTACTCTTCAATCGCGTCTTTGTTCTGGTAGTGGACCCCCTGGAAGTGCCCGAACGACGAGACGCCGACGCCGACGATGTCGCTGCCACGGAACAGGTTGTCGCGGTACACGAATCTGTCGGCCTCGGGGTTCAGGACCAGCTCGTTACCACTCGACAGGTGATACCCGACCGCTTGCAGCCGGTCGATCGCCTCACTCGCCCAACGGCGTTTGGTCGGCCAATCGGCGACGGGCGATTCGATGCCGTGTTCAAGAATCTCCTTCGAGATCAGCGTGTTGAACGGCAGCTCCATCTGGTAGATCGTGATGTTGTTGGGCCGCATGTCGATCACACGATCGACACAGTCCAGCCAGTTCTCGTCGGTCTCGCCAATCATTCCGGCGATCAGGTCGACATTCACCTGGGGGAAGCCGACGCTCTGAATCCAGTCGTACGCCTTCATCACTTCGGGGGAGAGATGTGCGCGGCCGTTCTCCTCCAAAATCTTGTCGTTGAAGTTCTCGATCCCTAGCGAGACACGCGTGACACCGATCTCCTTGAGTGTCTGCACCTTTTCCAACGAGAGCGTCCCTGGCTCGCACTCAAAGGTGACCTCCTTCGCATTGTCCCAGCTCACCGAATGGCTCAGCCGCTCCCGCAGTAACAACAGCTGCTTCGCGCTGAGGTATGACGGCGTCCCCCCACCAAAATACACGAACTCGAGTTCGCGCCCGGCGATGGCGGGCATGTCCTTGAGGATCGTCACTTCCTTGTCGAGGGCATCGACATAGTTCTTGACCATGTCGGCGTTTTGCTGGGTGTAGACCCGGAAGTAGCAGAACTTGCACCGCTTGCGACAGAACGGGATGTGCAAATACATCCCCAGCGGGACAGGTGGAGCAGACATTCCTGTCTGCGGTGACAGACAGGAATGTCTGTCCCACGGCTGGGCGAAGGCGTCGCGGATCTCGCCGACCCGCTCCTTCTTCCACTGAGAGAACGGCGGGTAGTTCGAGACGAAGTAGCTGCCGACTTCGGTTTTGGATTCGGTCGACATGAGAAGCCACTTTCCCAGATGCACGTGCAGCCGCCCCAGAGGAGACCGGACACCGCAGTCACGCGATGACACAGTCATGGTATGGCGAGGAGGGGCTGGTGGGCAAGAACGACGAGACGACGTCACCGAGTTGGTGTCGATCGGAATAGGACTCAGTCAATCAAAGACCGATGGATTGACATATTCTTTTATGAGAATACGATTGTCGCATGGCTCGACTGGCGACTACATCCGACGCATTCAACGCCGTGGCGGAACCACAGCGCCGGCAGATTCTGGACGCATTGATTCGCGGCGAAAAGTCGGTGACGCAGGTCGTCGATTGCTTGCAGATCCGGCAGCCCCAGGCTTCGAAACATCTGGCAGTGTTGAAAAAGGTGGGCCTCGTCAGCTCCCGCTCCGTAGGCAAGCAGCACATGTACTCCATCAATCCCGCTGGGCTGAAGCCGATCTACGAGTGGGTGAAGTCCTACGAGCAGTTCTGGAGAGAGAGCTTCGATCGACTAGACGACTACCTTCAGGAACTTCAATCTCAGGAGAAACAAGACGATGACAGGCCTTAGCACCACGTTTCGGCTGACGTTGCCGACTGATTGTGAGATCCAGCTTACCAGACAGTTCCGCGCCCCTCGTAAATTGGTATTCGAAGTCATGAGCAATTCAGAACACCTGGCTCGATGGTGGGGGCCGCGATCCATGAAACTCGTTGTCTGCGAAGTCGACTTTCGCGTCGGCGGCAACTACCGTTACGTCCTGCGGGGGCCCGACGGAAATGACTACGGATTCCGAGGTGAATACCAGGAAATCGTGACTCTCGAACGTGTCGTCAGTACGTTTGAGTTCGAGGGGCTGCCCGGGCACGGTTCGGTGGAGACGATGAGTCTGGTCGAGCGGGATGGAATCACCACATTGAATGTTCGCTGCCTGTACCAATCGCAGCAGGACCGCGACGGGCACTTGAATTCCGGAATGGAATCCGGTGCCCGTGAATCTCACGATCGCCTGGAAGAGCTCCTCGCATCGATGTGATTCTCAGAAAGGTGATCCCGTATTCCTGTTTTTGTGCCCACAGATTCACGAGACCAACCCATGAACAGTGCCCCCCCGAACAGCCTCTCATTCGCGAATCCCGCTCCCTATGCCGCCCGATTGGCATTCACTTCATCTGGAGTGTTTATCCTGCTCCTTGTCGCGTTACATGGACTGCGACCGGACCTCGACCCCAGTTGGCGATTCATCAGCGAATACGAATTGGGGGACTACGGGTGGGTCATGCGCCTCGCCTTTGCTTGTCTCGCGATCAGCTGTGTGTCCTTGTTCCTCACGATCAAATCACAAATCACCGGTGCCTTCGGTTACATCGCTCTCGCGCTGCTGCTGTTGGCCGCATTTGGAATGGCCTTGGCCGCAGTCTTTGTCCCCGATCCCGTGAATCGACTTCATGAAGTCGGAGCCATGCTCGACCACCTGCCATTTGCAGCTCCGGTCATCAATTGGCGTCTTTCAAAGCACGCGAATTGGAGTCGATCGCGACGAACGCTGTTCTGGACCGCTGGACTGCCGCTCATAGGTTTAATGGTCTTCATTGGCTCCATGATCATCATGCTGCCGCGAAACGGCGGACAACCCGGCCCCAACGTATTGGTCGGCTGGCCCAATCGGTTCATGATTCTGATGCACTGTGCCTGGATCATGCCGCTGTCGTGGATTGCCTTACGCGATCGCCGCAAGAATTGCCCATCGGACTCGTTGTCGATCGACAACACTCAAGTTTGACTGGTCGGCAGGTGGCACTTCGAATTCTTGGCAACTGGAAGCGTAGGCGGGATGGCTGTCTTCTTTGTCTGTGGTATTTATCATCCACGGCATGATTCCACAATTTGCCCTGCGACTGATCTTTGGGATGAGCCTGACGTGGTGCGTGATGGCCCGGCGGGAGGTCACATCCGGGTTCTTTCGTATCCAGATGCTCGTCACGCTGGGCTTGGGGGTGCTGGCGACGCTCACACTGGGGCAACTCGATCGCCCTGGCTTTGCCGCCCCCGGGCTGTTCGCGCTGACAGTCGGAGTGTCACTGGCTTCGTTTCTCGGCTCCGTCATGTGGACGCTGGAACGACGGTCTGCCGGAGTTCGATACACGCTCGTCATCGTGATCGCCTCAGCTGTGGCGCTCATCCACGCGACGTGGGGGCGCGAGTCTGCCGTGCCGGTGTGGTTCGATTTGCTGACTGAACTCTCTGGCGGGTGGATCATCGGGGGCGCGCTCTCGACGATGCTGCTGGGGCACTGGTATCTGACCGCCACTGGCATGCCCCTGGCTCCACTGCAACAGCTGAACACCCTGCTCTTGGCAGCGGTGATACTGCGAACGGTGCTGGCCGCTGGGGTGTTTTACTGGTCACCGCCGATGCAGGCGACGACTCAGTGGGTCTGGGTGGCGTTAAGGTGGGCGGGGCTGATCGGGCCGCTGATTCTGGTGCTGATGGTGTTTCGAATTCTCAAGTATCGGAACACACAGTCGGCCACAGGGGTCTTGTATGCCATCGTCATTCTCATTTTTCTGGGAGAGGCCACCGCCGCCTTGCTGTCTCGCGACCTGCATTGTCCGTTCTGATAGGATCGAAGCACTCGGAAGAGTTGTTGACATTGGCACATCGGGTTCTCCCGATAGCCCCCCTTGAGGCATACGGATCAATCACGATGCACGTCACATTCCGATGTTCGAACTGCGACCAGTCTCGGCGGTCGCACGATTGCCACGCCGGGGGGGCTGTGGAGTGTGGATGCGGCTGGACCAGACCGATCACTGCGAATGATATTACCGGCGAAGCTCCGAACCACTGCCTGGTCTGCGGGACGCTCGATCTGTGGCGGCAGAAGGATTTCCCGCCGAGTTTGGGGCTAATGTTCGTGGCGATCGGCGTTGTCACGAGCAGCATTGCGATTTACTACCATCAGCCGGTGTGGGCCATCGGAATCCTGATGGCACTCGCCCTGCTGGATATGTTGTTATTCGCCGTGATGAGCGATGTGCTGGTCTGTTACCGCTGCCAGGCGAGGCACGGCAAGGTCGACCTGACGGGGCGTGTCGCCTACGATCATGAGCTGGGCGAGCGCTATCGCCAGGAAGAGATTCGGATGCAGGCGAACTCGAAGTCGTGAGCGAGCGGCAATCAGTCGTACGTCCACCCCGAATTCTCTCGATCGAGCCGCTCAGCATTGTCCCCGTAACTCTAACCCCTCCGCCCCTGTGCCTGACCCGCTCCGTATCACGGAAGACTTGAAAGGCTCCTTTACCGGAGACCTGCGGTTTGATGCATTAACACGCGCGATGTACGCCAGCGATGCCAGCTTGTACGAAGTCATGCCGCTGGGCGTGGCGTATCCCAGGCATCGTGACGATGTCGTCGCTCTCTCCAAATACTGTGCCGAGCACGCCATTCCGCTGATCGCTCGCGGTGCCGGAACGAATGTGACCGGCGGAGCCTTGGGCGAAGGGATCATCGTGGACCTGTCGCGGCATTTCACCGCGATCAAAGAAATCACCGACCAATCGGTCCGCGTGCAAGCCGGAGTTGTCCGCGACACCCTCAACAAAAAGCTTCGAGAAGTGGGCCGCTACCTGCCCCCTGATCCGTCAACCACAGCAGTGACCACAGTCGGAGGCATGCTGGGTGTGGATGCCGCTGGGGCACATGCGGTGCGTGTCGGCTCGATGCGGGACTACGTCCGGAGCATCGAGGTAGTCCTCGCCGGGGGCGACTGGTTTGAGGCCCAGCGCGAGCCGCTGACGAAGCTGTTCCCGGATCTCGATCCGGCGCTACTGCAACCCGGCGAGTCGGCGGAAGCCAAACGGAGTATCGTCTCCCGGTTGACACGATTGCTCCGCGATAACGAAGCGCTAATCCGAGAGCGTCAGCCTCCGCTCATTCGCAACTGCGCGGGGTACTCGCTTCGCAGCGTACTGTCTCGCGATGATCTCAATCTGCCGCGACTACTCGTCGGCAGTGAAGGCACACTTGGGATCTTCACCGAGGCGACGCTCCACACATCCCCCCTGCCAGCTCATCGTGGCGTCGCGCTGATTCTCTTTGCCCAGCTCGAAGCAGCGATTCGCGTGGTCCATGCGATCGCCGATCAGCAACCCAGTGCCTGTGACCTCCTCGATCGCCGCCTGCTCTCCCTGGCACGCGAAGCCGATCCCCGCTTCGAAGGGATGATCCCCAAGACAGCTGAAGCCGCACTCCTGGTCGAGCAGACGGGATTTACCGAACGGCAAGTGAAAGACCGCTTGCGGGCGATCCTCGATGTCGCCAAGCAGGTGGACCCCTCGCTACTGGTCGGGCAGCAAGCGTTCGATGAAGCCGGGGTCGAGTTCCTCTGGTCTCTGCCCTACCGGGTCGTGCCCCTGCTGATCCGGTTGAAGGGACAATCGCGGCCACTTCCCATTATCGAAGGCTTGGCAATCCCCCCGCAATCTCTGCGAGACTTTCTGCTCAAGGCTCAAAAGGTCCTCCAGAAGCACGAAGTCACAGCCTCGCTCTATGCCCACGCCGCTTCCGGGCAAATCCACTTACGCCCCATCGTGCCGATCCCCACATCGAAGGACGCCCATCAGCTGGAGTCCCTGGCCCGTGAGTTATATGAAGTTGTGTTCTCATTTGGCGGAACCATCAGCGGTGAGCATGGCGACGGGCTCTCTCGCACCGCTTTTCTTCGCAGTCAATACGGGCCGCTCTATCGAGTGTTTCAAGACGTGAAGGGAATTTTTGATCCCCGGAACCTGATGAACCCCAACAAGATCATCTGCGATGATCCGCGATTAACGATCCGCCACTTTCGCCCCGTGGCCGAGACCTCGATCGTGTCAGAGGCTTCGTCGACAACCGCACCCGAAACCATCACTCTCCAGCTCAAATGGTCGTCCGCTGAGCTCGTCGAAGCAGCATCTCGCTGTAACGGATGTGGCAATTGCCGGACACAAGACGCCGACCTGCGGATGTGTCCATTCTTCCGGCTCGACCCGATCGAAGAAGCCAGCCCCCGATCCAAAGCCAACGTCATTCGTAGCCTGACCACCGGTGATCTCTCCGCTCGTGATCTCTCGTCCGATGGCGTCAAACGGCTGGCGAAGCTGTGCTTTAACTGCAAGCAATGCGAGTTGGAGTGCCCGGCGAATGTCGACATTCCACATCTCATGATCGAAGCCCGCGCTGCCTATGTGGCCGAACAGGGTCTCAATCGAGCTGACTGGATCTTGGCGAGAGCGCACTCCTTCGGAAAGCTGGGTTGCTCGATCGCCCCGCTGGCGAACTGGGCTCTCGGCAGCCGCACAGGACGCTGGCTGATGGAGAAGATTCTGCACGTGGCCCGTCGCCGCCGCCTGCCGCCGTTCGCCCGACGCACGTTTCTGAGTCAGGCCAAGCTGGATCTTTCCCGCCGCGAACTGCTGACCAGTGACAAGCGCCCAGTGGTTTACTTTGTCGATCACTTCGCGAACTTCCACGACCCGGAACTCGGCTGGGCTGCGGTCTCAATTCTGCGGCACCATGGGATTCCGGTCTATGTTCCCGCTGGGCAGACCGCTTCCGGAATGGCGATGATCTCGGCGGGCGATCTCGAGTCGGCCCGCGAACTCGCCGAGCAAAATCTGCGAGAGCTCGCTGAACTCGCTCGCGAGGGTCTGACGATCATCTGCACCGAGCCGACCGCAGCTGTCTGTTTGAAGCAGGAATACCCGCTGTTGGTCGATCATCCGGATGTGCGGGTCGTCGCTCACCAAGTTATCGAGATCGGTGCCTTCCTCAAACAACTGCATTCCGAAGGTCGACTGAAAACCGACTTCACGCCGATGGATCTGACAGTCGGGTATCATACGCCGTGTCACTTAAAGGCCCTGCAACAAGGCACTCCGCTGGCGGACTTGATTGCCATGATTCCCGGTGTCAAAGTCGAGCACCTGAACGGCGGCTGCTCGGGAATGGCCGGAGCCTACGGCCTGACCGTGGAAAACTTTGAGACTTCACTCAAGCTCGGCCAAACCCTGTTCGACGCCATGCGGTCCCCCTCGATCCAAGTCGGATCGACCGAATGCGGCAGCTGCAAAATGCAGATGGAACAAGGGAATCCTCGGGCCACGTTGCATCCATTGAAGCTGCTGGCTCTGGCATACGGCTTAATGCCGGAACTCAAGAATCGGCTACGACCAGCGGGGCGAAGGTTGTTGACCTCGTAGGCACGCATCGCGTGTCAGGCTTCGATGGAATTCAGGCGAAGTCCGAGACAGACCGCCTGCCGATCCAAAAAGAAATCCGCGACGTCCCTCCATGGAACGACGCGGATTGGGCAATGAATGCCCTGACTCAATGAGCACTTCGGGTTCAATTACACCAATACGGCGTTGATCAGCTTCCGCTTCGTCAAATCGGCAGTGACGTCTCCATAGCTCACTTGGATCAATCCGGGATTGCCGATGAAGACTTGAGATTTCTCCATCGTGACGTTTTGGAAACCGACGTATCCGGACCCCAATGTGACGGAGAGCTTGCCTCGCAAGCGTGTCTCGGCGTTCATCGCCTGAAACACGATGATCGCCTTGTACTTCGAGGTCACTTTGGTATTGCCATCGATGGTAGTGTCGATGATGTTGATATGGTCGCCATCGAACATACCTCCGAGCTGGCCGCGGCCCAAATCGATCGTGAGCGAAGAACCGAACTGAGCCTGACTCATCAGGACCAGATCGTTCTGGTCCCCGGTGGAGATGGAAACGCTCTTCATGAAGTGGGTTGTCCCTTGTGATAATGCAAATTTCTGCAAAGTCACAAGATCCTCTCCGCCTCCTGTTTCGATGGAGACGCTCTCTTGAAAGATGGGAGATCCTTCACTGAACGAGATTCGATCAATCGAGTCGCCTCCGCTCACGGTCACCTTGCCACCGAAAATAGGAGAACCTCCGATTTCGACATTGCTGCCATCTGATCCTGTGTCTACGTTGACATTGCCCTGGAGGCGAACATCCCCTTGGATCCGAAAACCATCCTGTCCACCCCCGGTTTTGACGTTCAACCCTCCCTGTAACTCAATGGATGCCGGGAGCTGAAACTGTCCCGCAACAGTGATTAAATTGACGGTGTCCGAGCCGGTGCCGACACTCTCCACGCTGACCGCCCCACGAATCTTCAGATGCCCACCCGGATAACTAAACAATCCGATCGGTGCGGATTCTGTGTTGGTGGATTTCACGACAACGCTGCCGACGTCCAAGGTACTTTCGGCTCCCGAATAGTTATTGGCATTGAGGGAGAAGTCGACCTTCCCCGCGTTGAAGTTGGCACGCACGTTCCCGATTCGGGAGTTCGCGAATGCCGTGTCGATCTTGTAGACGTTCGCCTCATCGACGGAGAACCCATCATTGATCGTCACATTGCGAGCGTCGAGATCGTACAGCCAGACAAAATCGCTGCCTGCTCCCATATTGAAGGTCAAGTTGCCTAGCTTCGCAAAGGCCAGATCATTGGACTCGGGGCCGCCATTCAACTGAAACGTGGAGGGATAATATCCATCAACGTTGAAGACATGAAACATGCCGTCCGCACCTCTCCCCACGAGAAATGAATCGACTGCTGTGGACCCTTGAAATCTGAGATTCACCTCTCCTTTAGGACCTGGCGTCGATGACACCTGAACAGCAGCGAGCAGTACACGTTGTTCAAGAGCTGGAGTGGGGGAAAAAGCAGCGGTAGAACGACGACGCGAGAACGAACGCTTCCACATAATATGTTCCTCGAAGACTGGGAATCGAATGCCAGTGAACACTGACAAATAAGAAATATTAGCTTCTTCGAAACAGCAGTCGAAAACAAGCGGGACTTTTCGAAAACGGCTGCTCGCGGCAAGGTTCTCTGAAAAGGTGTTGCAGCGATCTTGTGGCGGTACGATCGCCGATCGCTTCCCGATAGACGCCTCTCGCGGTACCGTGTCGAGGGAGGGCACCATCATTCCTGAAAACCGCTGGGGCAGACCAATGCATCACTTGAGGCGAGTCGCTTGTGCATGGGGAGTAGCAATCATCGTGGCCACTTCGATCAGTGCTGAAGAGAAGCAGGAGGTCTTCAATGAAGACGAATCGAAGGTTCCGGCCTACACGCTGCCAGGTGCCTTGATCTCCAATTCCGGTGAGAAAATCGACACGCCCGCGAAGTGGAACCAGCAACGGCGCGGCGAGATTTTCCGGCTATTCGAGAGCGAGGTTTACGGCCGCACACCGTCGGCTCGATTGGAACAGATTCGCGCTGTTGTGACTGAAGGCCCAGCGGATGCGTTTGAGGGGACAGCAACTCGTAAGCAGATCACGGTCTACTTCACCGACAAGGATGATGGCCCGCGAATGGACATCCTGCTCTACTCGCCCAAGGGCAAGAAAAACTCCCCGGCCTTTCTCGGCTACAACTTCGATGGCAACCACGCTGCCACCACGGACCCCGCTGTCCACCTGACTCGCAGCTGGGTTCACAACCGCGAGAATTTGGGAATCACGGATCACAAGGCAAATGAGAAGTCGCGCGGCAGCGAGGCGTCTCGCTGGTCGATTGAACGGATCATCGCCCGCGGGTACGCCATCGCCACCATCAATTACAGCGATGTCGATCCCGACTTCGACGACGGATTCCAGAACGGCGTCCAGCACCTGTTTTATCAACCCGAGCAGACGAAGCCGGGCCCGGACGAGTGGGGCAGCATTGGAGCCTGGGCCTGGGGCCTGAGCCGGGCGCTCGACTACCTGGAGACCGACCAAGACATCGATGCGAAGCATGTGGCCGTGTTCGGGCACAGCCGTCTGGGCAAGACCTCGCTGTGGGCAGGGGCTCAGGACGAGCGGTTCGCGCTCGTGATCTCGAACAACAGCGGCTGCGGTGGAGCGGCCCTCAGCAAGCGCTGGCTGGGCGAGACAGTCAACCGCATCAACAACTCATTCCCGCACTGGTTCTGCGACAACTTCAACAAGTACAACAACAACGAGGCGGCACTTCCTATCGACTCGCACGAACTGATCGCGCTCATCGCCCCGCGCCCGGTCTACATCGCCAGTGCCGTCAATGACAAGTGGGCTGACCCCTATGGAGAGTACCTGGCAGCTGTTCACGCGGACCCGGTGTACCGGCTGCTGGGGACAAGTGGACTGGGTGGCGATCAGCCGATCGAGTCCTCTCCCGAACTCGATCAACCACTGCTCAGCGGTCAGATCGGCTACCACATTCGGACCGGGGGGCACGACGTGTTGCCTTATGACTGGGAGCAGTTCATGAACTTCGCAGATCGGCACTTTGCGAAGTAGTGAATGGAAGTGATCAGTAATCCGTGTTCAGCCGTCTGCGACAAACAAGAAATGCGAAAGCCCCGGGTGCAACCCGGGGCTTTGTGTGTGCATCGATCACTTGGCGCTGCGAGTCGAGCAGTCGCTTAAGAGATCGAAATCAAACGACGTGTGGCCGTCATCGACTGTGACGACGATCTCCGAAGATTTGTGATAGCAGGCAGGTACTGAATCCTTCGTCTTTGGCTTGGTGTCTGGCTCAGCCCCCTCATCATTCTCAGAGGGCAGACCGCGTCCACTGATTCGGACTGTCTTCGTGCCCGGCGGAATTCCCATCTGCTCGGAGTTGAATCTCAGCTGGTAGCGCCCAGAACTGTCTGTCTCGCTCGCCGAAAACGTCTTGTCCTCAGCTTCGAAAATCACACTCCCGCCGGACAGTGGCTCACCGTCCACCATAATCTGGCCAGAGACTTGAACGAGTCCCAGTTGAGCGTAGTTCGTGGGCTGCTTGACGCCATTGCAGCCGGTCAACATCAAGAGAGATAGGATCAACGCACACGGACGCATAAGACGAACCCCGATTGAGATGAAGAGAAGCGGCACTTTGCAGAGCCAGATGGCAGGAGAACTAGAACTCGCCCACGATTTCCCCCTTGTTGCGAGTCGACAATGATTGATAGAGGCTCAGGTCAATATTTTCCGAAATGAATCGCACGGAACCATCACCCAGCGTGAAGAACGCTCCTCCCTCATGCCAACTCCCAAATGTAATTTCCATCAAGTTGCCATTGGCAGCTGGATCAATCGAGCGGAGATTCATCTTCCCAATCGTCGTACCGACCGCTTCGGTGAACTCTGTGCCCCCGGTCCCACCATCACACGCACAGGGGTCCGCCTGCGGCGACCCGATGTACCACCAATCCATCCCCTGGCCATCCTTTGAAAAGTCGGGATCTGATTGGGACTCTCCAACCAGGATCGTATTCGACGTTCCATCCAAGATCTGGCCGATGTTGACCTTGCTACAGGCCGAGAAAATGCCATTGAGGTTTAGTTGCTCCAATGACTTCGATCCGGGCATGATCGAAGCACTGGTGCTGGTATCGTCGGAACTCGCCTCGGAACCCGCATTACCGCGATAGCTAGATACCACGCGGGCATTGATACCGTTGTAGTTGTAGACCTGGCCGACAGAGAGGCTCGGGCAGATGAACGTCGGAATTGGGGTCTCACAAGCCATTTCATTCGGACTCGTATCCAGATCCCAATTACCCGGACCCGATTCCTGCCAAATCAATGTGTTGTAAACGTTCGCTTGATCCATATAAGGGAGGATGTGAGTGCTCCAGAGCGAACCCCGAGTGTCCCATCCAAATGGAAACGACTTGAATGTGTCGTGATAGTTGTGCAGAGCCAATCCCAGCTGCTTCATGTTGTTTCGGCAACTCGATCGCCTCGCGGCTTCGCGGGCTTGCTGCACCGCTGGCAGCAACAGTGCAATCAAAACAGCGATGATCGCGATAACCACCAAGAGTTCGATGAGGGTAAAACCTTGTTTACGCAACGAGTGGGATGGCATTGGCATCTGGATCTGACTCCTCAAGAAATGAAACGTCGGGTTCAACTGGTCGAGAATGTGTACCATTGAACTTACGCTGTGGATTGAACGAGTTGAGCTGAACAAACATCGCTTATTATCATACAGTCTACTTGTTATCGTTTTGTTAACAGACTGTGTGTATTCGCCTCAGTCTCACGGTCGGGTTAAATGCGCGGAATCGCACACTATTCGTGCGAAAGTCTCAGGTCGATCCAGACTAACCGGTGGTCACTGGCTGCTTCCGCGAGCTGATGGCCGGGAGCCGATGGGGCTGGCCAAAATAATCCACAACCGTGGACCGACAGGGTTCTTGAAGGCAGAGCATAATCCAATCTGCCGAACGGATTGGTTTTATAGGGCAAGAACTCAGCGAGATGATCTGGGTTCTTTTCCGCTTCCCCACCACGACTCGTCGGACGGGGATCGAACACTCGCGGATGCTTGGTCACCCACTCAATGGGGCGACGACCGTAGGTGGGTTCGGTACGCACGGGCTCTGCATTCAAGTCACCCAAGACCACAAATGCTTCACTCATGGGCAGTCCGCCCGCATGTCCCTCATCATCATGAATCCATTTGGCCGCTTCACCATCGCATAAATAGTCACTCCAAAATCTCAACTCATCGTAATTGCGACGACCGTGGGCATCTTCGGGTCCGTCGAAGATCGGCGGTGTCGGGTGCGAACACAGAAGATGCACGGTGCGACCCGGTAGTTCGACCGGAACATCCCAGTGACTTTTACTGGACAATCGAAATGCCGAGATGGCAGTCGGAGAATAGAACGCAGGACGCCCCTCTTGGCCATCAGGCATCACGTGGCCAGGGAGATCCTTCCACAGCAATTTCCGAAACGTACGTGCTTTCGATATTTGTAGGGGAAATCGGCTAACGATCGCCATTCCGTATTCGCCAGGATAGCGACCATAGCCGAAGGCATCACTCGGCCCACCCAGCTTGCCGTCTTGATTCAGGTCGATCCCAGAGGGAGCCCCGGTGTTCGAGGGGCCATAAAAACGATGTGGATATGTGATCGGCTCAGAGCCATTCTGGGAATGCGCCAAATATCGCGAGAGGAACTCTGCCAGCGCATCCTGGTCGACCGGTGGTTCTCCGTCTGCATCCACCGGGCCGGTGTAATCAATCTCGTTGAGGAGCAGCACATCGGGGCGGACACGCTGAATGATCTCCGCAGCTGCAATCAACTGCGGATGCGTGCCGCGTCCCTCGGAATCGACCTTTTGCAATTTCGTCCAGTTCAACTCCTGCACATTGAAGGTGGCAATGCGGATGACGCCCTCGGCTGCGGAGAGTGTCGCGCTCAACTGGATCACATCCCAGCCGAGGAGACAGGCAATGACGAGCCTTGTTCGATTCATCGTGGGACGACTCGGAAGTGGGAGTGAGGAAATCAAACGTCTCTCCTGGATGCCCAGTTACAGACCAATCGGAGCAGCCACATTCCGATTAATCTTTCGAGCCAGCTGAAAAGTCTTCTTGGCTGTGACCGCATCGCCTCGCTTCAGGAGCAGTTCGGCTTTCAGCGTCAACACCTGATCCATCGCAGCTGCGCCCTCCTCGAGGAGGTTCAGATCCTCTTCGGCAGCGTCCAGGTTCTGATTCTGAATTCGAGCCCGTACTCGTCCGAGCAGGGCTTCTTCGTACTGATCGCCACTGAGTATGTTGGCATCAATGGCAGCGGTCAGTTCGGCTTCTGCGACTTCCCAGTCCTCCTGCTCGATGGCGGTGAAGCCATTGGCGGCAGAGACGGAGGCATCCACAGCCTGGGCTGAGGGGCCGCTCGCTGAGCCACAACCCGCAAATGTGACCGAGAGAATCAGTAGTGACGCGGCAAGCGTGAGGTGATTCATGAATGCCTCTTTGCTGGCTGGTCGTGTTGGAGTGCGAGGGGATTTAGAACTCACCGATAATCTCCCCGCCATTTCGGGTCCCGATGGATCGCCACAGGAAGGTGTCGATGTTCTCGCTCGCAAATCGTACGGAGCCGTCGGCCAGCAACATGTGGGCACCACCGGTGTGCGCACTTCGGGCCGCGATGATGGCGTGTTCGCCTGGGGTGTCAGAGATGGCACTCACCAGGCCGCAGTCTTGGCCACGCCAGTTCGGTGTCGCTACGTGGTTGTACATCGATCCCGAATAGGCCGCGAACGGCCAACCATTGGAGAAGTCCGAGTCGCCCTTCCAGCTTCCGTAGGAATTGAAGTTGAAGCTACTGGCTGCAGGGACGTAATTCAGGCAGTCGTTAAACATGACTGTCGGATCAATCATGACACTGGGGGAAATCCGATTTGGTGAAGTGACAACGTCCGACTTTCCGGGCTTCGTCGATGCGACCGTGAGCCCGGTCCCCTTGGTGTGCTCAGCAAACATCGCCGTGCTCGACATGCCATCGATGAAATCACGAGCCCCCAGCGCTGTGCCCGCTGTGAAGGCCCCATCTCCTCCGGATCGAAGCGTTTTGCCAGCGTAGTAACCAGTCCCTGTGGACATGGTTCCATTGTAATCCAGCGTGGCGGCTGTGGATCTCGCACCCGCATAAGGAGTGCTTCCTCCGAAGTTATACACGTAATTGTTTTCGGAGATCGTCCGGCCAATAAAGGGGTCTGAGGGACACAGGAACAGCCCGGCTGCGGTCGCATAAGCTGTGTAGTTCTCATTGAGAGGCACTGTGAGGCCGGTCGTCATCCGTTGTGAATTTGTGTTCTGATTGATCAGGCTGTAGATCGTGGCCTGATCCATGTACGGCAGGATGAAGGTGTGAACTGAGCGGTTCCCGGCGAATGATCTGCCAGGAGTTGCAGATGTGTAGCTCGTGTAGCCACCGGGATTGATGACGCCATTCACCGTCAGGTCAGGCGTCATGCGACCCGGTGGAAAGCGAGTGAAAGTCTCGTGATAGTTGTGCAGAGCCAATCCGATCTGCTTCAGGTTGTTCTTGCACTGGGACCGCCGGGCAGCCTCGCGCGCTTGCTGAACTGCGGGGAGCAGTAATGCGATCAGAACTGCGATGATCGCAATGACCACCAACAGCTCGATGAGGGTGAATCCCGGTCTCCGGAGGCGTGTGGATGTTTCTCGCATAGTCTTTCAGCTCCTGTTTCCAAAGCTCTGAAGTTGCTTCTGACAGAATTGCAGGCCGACCCACATGGTCCTGAGCAACACGGAACGAACAAATCGCAATTGCCTGCATGGCCATCGGCTTCAAGGGACATTGAACACTTCCTGCTTGAAGAAATGGCCAAGGCTGCGGGAAATCAATACATCGCATTCCATGAAGAATCGTCGATGTTCTTCACGCAAACGTCGTGATCCGCGAGTCGGCTAGGTCCAGTTTGGGGTCGGGTTCCGCTCCCCTCTGGGCGCACTCCCCGGAATTGCCTTACGATCCACCCGGCAGTCGTCCGCTGGGAGTTCAGCGTTGCGGTCCGGCCATGTTTCCGTCTGTCAAAGCCACTTGATGACACAGCCACTGTCTCTGTTCTCCGCCTTCGGCATCGAGCTGGAGTACATGCTCGTCGATGTCCAAACGCTCGACATCCGCCCCATCGCGGATCAAGTGATGCAGCTCGAAGCGGGGCGCATCGTCTCGGATGTCGAATTCGACGACATCAGCTGGTCGAACGAGCTGGTACTGCATGTCCTGGAGCTGAAGACCACAAACCCCGCTCCGTCGCTGGCTCCCATTGCACAGCAGATGCAGTCGCAGGTTCGGCGAGTCAACGAGCTGGCGGGGCAACTCGGGGCCCGTCTGATGCCGACGGCGATGCACCCCAGGATGGACCCGCTGAAGGAGATGCAGCTGTGGCCGCACGACTATAGCCCGGTGTATGAGTGCTTCAACCGCATCTTCGACTGCCGGGGTCACGGGTGGGCAAACCTGCAAAGCATGCACATCAACCTGCCATTTGCGAATGATGAAGAGTTCGGGAAGCTGCACGCCGCAGTGCGACTCGTGCTGCCGCTCCTTCCGGCACTGGCGGCGAGTTCCCCACTGATGGAAGGCCGCATCACCGGGCAACTCGATAGCCGGCTGGAGACGTATCGTCTCAACAGCCGCAAGATCCCCTCTATCGCGGGGCGCGTGATCCCCGAACGGGCTTTCACAGAAGCCGAGTACAACACTCGCATCTTCGAGCCGATGTTCCGCGACATCGCTCCGCACGATCCCGAGGGGAATTTGCGGGATGAGTTCCTGAACGCTCGCGGTGCAATCGCCCGCTTCTCACGTGGTTCCATCGAGATCCGCGTCATCGATCTGCAAGAGTGCCCCGCAGCTGACCTCGCCATCGCCCGGATCGTCGTCGACGTGCTGAAACGCCTGGTCGCGGAAGCCTGGACACCGACCGAAGATCAACAGCTGATTGAGATCGAACCGCTGGAGACGGTCTTCCTCGATGCCATCGTGCGCGGCGACCAAGCGGTGATTCGCGACAAGCAGTTCCTGTCCCAGTTCGGGATCAGCGGCGAAGAGGAACTGTCGGTCGGCGAACTCTGGCAGTACCTGGCGTCGCACCCCGATGATGAAGGACTGCGGCACGGCGGTGACGCCTACGCTCCGTTGCAGACCATCCTGCAAGCAGGCCCCTTGGCCCGACGGCTATCCGAGTCACTCGGCTCGTCCCCAAGCCGTGCCGAGTTGCACCACACGTATGGGGAACTCTGTGATTGCCTGCGTCGCGGGGAGCTGTGGACTTAGGCGATCGCCAATCCGTGCTTTGAACCCGCCCATGCGGGACAACTCAGATCAACCAAACCGCAATCGCCGGATTGGCGGGCAGTTCATCAGTGCAGGCCGTTCGAAATAGAGGAGTGCAATGTGTCAGAGTCTAACGAGGTGTACGTCCTATGTGGGGCAAGGTCTGCGCAACTCGCACAGAAGTTTCTCGATGTGTTTCTACCTTGTCGAAAACCACTCTCTTTTGACTATCCATATCCGCAATACTCCGATTATCCGACGATCGTGTTTGAGAATCCCGTTGATGTCATGAATCGACTGGAGTCTGATCTCACTGAAAGATATTCTCTTTACTGGGGTGAATTAGATATCAAGACGCACACTCAATCCATGCTATTCTTCACGAATGATGGGGGAATGATTGCTGGTGTGGCTACATATGATTCCGACCTTGTGAATGTTCTGAGACGGCTTTCTGATCTGGTCGGTGGAAGATTCGGTTATCTCTCATTCGA
>JAYWHX010000171.1:0-7822 GCA_043777375.1 Planctomycetota bacterium
GAAAGCGACTTTCCCCGGTCTTTCCCTCGCTGACGCGTCGGGTTGGTAAAACAAGGCAAGCACCATTGGGCGACAGCCCACGGACCCCGTTCCCCATACGAGTTCAATCCGCGAAAGCGGCGACAGAATCTCAGTCGCCGCTCTCGCGTCAAAGTCCTGAGGGAGCGGCAGACGTCAGTCTGTCGAGTCCCACGCGTGACCAATCCGTGTTCTCCCCCGAGCTGATAACGTCAATGCGGGGAGATCGCGAACAGCCAGTGAGCGGCAAGGCGCTAGCCGCCGGTTCCCCTGACCGTCCGCTGGTCGAAGAACCGGTGGCTAGCGCCTTGCCGCTCATTGCCTGAGAGTGGGGCGACCAATCGGCATGCGCGGGGGGCGGTGTCCCACATCAGTTTGGCCCCGGCGGGCGTCCTCATCTCGCAGGGCTTTGATCGTCGCTGCACTCAACGGGTTCGCCCCCCCCGCAGCTTCATGATCTCGGCCACGAGAGCGTAAGAATCAAGTGCGATCAGATTCCCCACACTGTCCCCAGCCGCGAAAGCGGCGACAGCAAATAGCCGTGGGTGACAGCCCACGGCCCCCGATTCCCTTTCTCGCGTCAGAATCCTCAGCGAGCGGCAGACATCAGTCTGTCGAATCCTCCGCATGCGAATCCGTGATCACTCCCCAAGCCGGAAGCGTCAGCGCCTTGAGACTGTCACGGACGGGTTCTGTGCCGCTAGCATTACGGTAGGCCCGTGGCAGTCCGACTTGTTTTACACTGCTGGGCTGGGCAGGCATCTTTCAACCAAATCGCAGAAAGTCCTCAATTCGCTAGCACCAATTCTTCCTTGGCTATAGAGAAAGAGGACGTGCTGGGGTTTTCGGTGAACCGAACCCGCCGATGGAATACTCAAGAGCATCTCCAGATCCTTAGTTATTGGCTCAATCTTGTGCGTTAAAATCGAGTGCCTTGTGTCTTGTATCAATTGATTCAAATCCGCATGCTCGTTTTTGCTGTTGTCATCATCGTGAATAACAGAATGGCGAATCCCGAGATATATAAGGAGGTTAATAAAGCGGTGAATGTTGTATTTCCCAATGCAATCGAACACATGTAGTCCGCAATCAGCTCCCTTGATCTCTCCGTCGTCAATTAGCTTGTTGATGAGAGAAACCTCAGTTGGTCCCTCGACTAATATCACGTGGTTTGCAAAGAAGAGACCGGACCGGTCAGTGTTCAGCCAGAGGAAGTATTTTACCGCTTCCATGTCGGACTTGGCGTCATCTTCGTGTAACCTCTCCTTCACTTTTGGGTATTTTGCAGAAATCTCCATGATTGCTTGATTGGCATTTACTATCTCGGCCCAATTCGAGGTACTGATTTGATATGCCTTAACTATACCTCCGGTTCGGACCACTCTCGCGATAGCAGGTATGGAGTCGGCGTTGCGGCTTACGAAATGAGATGAATGCGTTGTGCAGATGACTTGCCAATCATCTTTGTCAGACATCTTCATCAAACTGCGAGAAAGGATTTCCTGTTGTGGCGGATGCAGGAATGCTTCTGGCTCCTCAAACAAGATGAGTGTGAGTGATGGAGTGAAATCTTTGGTCTTCTTACCAGTTTTCTTGCCAACATACTGTGCACGAATTTGAATAAGAGAGTAGATGAAGTGCCGCTGAAACCCAGAACCGTAGGAATCGACTCCTTGCGGTTTACCATGAAACTCATCCAGCAATTCCCAGTTGACCATCTGCTTGATGATGTCAGCGGCAGAGGGTGGTGAAAATCTTAGCGAGAACTTCGTTTGCCACGGTTCTAGAAACGTGTTGAAGGCATCTTGGAATCCTTCCAGGGATCTTTGATCCTTTGTTTTTTCCTTCAAAATATCTGAAGCAAACGTCTGCACACTTGTTGCAAGCCCGGTGTAGGCGGTCCCACCTTCAACAACGTCTGACATCACTTCCGTCAGTAGGTCTCGCAATGCAGATGGGCCGGTCAGCTTGGTATGCTCGTCGACCTTGCTGACAGCGGGGATATAAATTAATTCGCCGAACTTTCCGCTCTGTACGTTCTTCGCACCGTAAAACGGTTCATCTGAAAGCGTGCCATCCGTCTTGTAGCCAAAGATTGAGCCAGCAGAAGTCTTTCCGTCTGCAGTTTTTGTCTTGGTTTGAAATGGCTTTCTGACACGAAGGGTCTTGCTGGGTACCTTGTAAGTGTCCGCGAGTGATTCGTGCTCTTCGTCAGATAACTGGAAGCGGAGTTCGATCCATGACTCCTCATCTGCCGTCTTCATGAACGGGAAGTCCTTCTCAGGTTTGAACTTGACTCCATCCTTCTCGTAAAAAGCCCGAATGCCATCAATAAATGTGCTCTTACCGGCGTTGTTCGGGCCGACCAACAGGCTGTACGGCAGTAGTTGCACCTCTTGGTCCAAAATCCCTCGAAAGTTGTGAAGACTTACGCCGATGAGTTTCATAGGTATTCCATCTGTCTAATGAGAAGTCTCAATTGCCTTGCAAGTTGCATTTGAATAGGGGTTTTGTGTGCAAGTGGATATCACCCACATCCTGTTTTGAGCGGCATTAAAGTTGAGTGGTTGACAGTTAGAATAAGCTTAAGGAAATCTTGGTCGTTTGTCACCCATGCGAGTTACGTGTGGCGTGTGGCCCCGACCCCGAAGAGGTTTCTTAACAAAAGCCCATGGTTGTTCGCTTCGCGGACAACCATGGGCGATATGGCGTGACCCCGTATGGGTCGGTTTGATGAGAGATTGTGCTGAAGTCAGAGTCAGACACGCATGTCTGCCCCACTGACCATCCGGCTCACGCCGGACGCTCGCCCGCTTTGTCGCTCACCTCAGATGTACGTGTTGATCAAGTTCTCCAGGTACTCTTGCCTTCCCGATTCGTTCGGACCGGATTCGCCCTTGTCGTTGATGTACTTCTCGCAGTCGGCGAAGGTGGCTTTGCCGGATTCGATTTGCTTGCCGATGCCGCTGTCAAAGCTGCGGTAGCGGTTCTTGACGAAGTCATCCAGCACGCCGTCTTTGCGAATCGCAGCTGCGATTTTGGCACCGCGGGCGAAGGCGTCCATGCCGCCGATGTGGGCGTGGAACAGGTCGATCGGCTCGAAGCTTTCGCGGCGGACCTTGGCGTCGAAGTTGACTCCGCCGGTGGCCAGACCGTTTTGCTTGAGGATCACCAGCATCATCTGAGTGGTGAGGTAGATATCGGTCGGGAACTGGTCCGTGTCCCAGCCCAGCAGAAGGTCGCCGGTGTTGGCGTCGATCGAGCCGAGGGCGTTGTGGATGCGGGCGTACTCCAGTTCATGCATCATCGTGTGACCCGCCAGCGTGGCGTGGTTGGTCTCGATGTTCAGCTTCACAATGCCGTCGAGCCCGTTCCGTCCGATGAAGTTCAGACAGGCAGCTGCGTCGAAATCGTACTGGTGCTTCGTCGGCTCTTTCGGCTTCGGCTCGAACAGGAACATTCCGTCGAAGCCGATCGACTTGGCATGGTCATGGGCCATGTGCATGAACTTGGCCAGGTGATCCAGCTCGCGATTCATGTCTGTGTTGTAGAGATTGTGATACCCCTCGCGGCCGCCCCAGAAGACGTAGTTCGCACCGCCCAGTTCGTGCGTGACCTCGATCGCCTTCTTCACTTGAGCCGCAGCGTAGGCGAAGACATCGGCGTTGCAGGTGGTCGCGGCCCCGTGCATGTAACGCGGGTGGCTGAACAGGTTGGCTGTCCCCCACAACAGCTTGATGCCGGTCTCGCCTTGCTTGTCCTTGAGCTTCTTGGCGATCTTGTCGAAGTTCTTGTTGTTCTCTTTGTGAGTGGCTCCTTCGGGGGAGACATCGCGGTCGTGCCAGCAGTAGAACGGAACACCGAGCTTGGTCATGAATTCGAAGGCAGCATCCACACGCTTCAAAGCGTTGGGGACCGAGTTCGAGCCATCATCCCAGGGCCGCTGGAGCGTGGCCGAACCGAATGGGTCTGAACCGGTGCCTCGGAACGTGTGCCAGTAGCAGACCGAGAAGCGGAACAGGTCGCGCATCGTCTGCCCCTCGATCTTTTGATCAGGGTTGTAATGCTTGAATGCGAGCGGGTTCTTGGACTTCGCGCCTTCGAACTCGATCTTCGGGATTTTGGGGAAAAACTCGGCCATGCGGCGCTCGCTCGACAAGGGGGACACGGGGAGATGGACCGGAATGAGTCCGGAACCACAACGCGGGCAGTTTAAACGGGGCGGTGCGGCGCGGGAAGCATGGCGATACACGCTGGCTTTCAGAATGTGGAGAGTCGTTTGGCGTGACGTGTCGTACTCCGGCAGAGATGGCAGAGTGGTCATCTCAACTGCGTACGCCCGGTTCCGTTGCCGCCCCACTTGTCGGCGTGGTTCCAACGCCTGTAGGCTATCGAAGCGGTGAGAAGTTTTCGCCCCGCCTGCCTGACAGAGTGACCGCACGTGAATGGAACAGAGATTACCACTGACGGAGTCGAATACGAGTTCGGCATCCCGTTTCCCGGTCGGATTCTGGAGCCCGAACTGTGGGCCAAGACTGCACTGAAGAAGCTCCCGGAAGGGCTGCTCGATTGGGACACTCTGTTTAATCGACCCGGCCCGGTTCTGATTGACATTGGGGTCGGCAACGGGCGATCCGCACTCACCCATGCCTATCGACAGCCGGACTGCAACATCCTGGCGGTCGACATCCTGCCGGTCGTGATTCGTTATGCCACTCGCCGAGGCAACCAGCGCGGGCTCTCTCAGCTGCGCGTGGCAGTCATCGGCGGTCGCGAGTTGTTAGAGCGGCACGTCCCACCCGCCAGTGTGGCCGAGATTCATTGCTATCACCCCCAGCCGTATTACCGCTCGGACGAGATCAGTCGCCGGTTGGTGACCCCCGATTTTCTGCGACTGCTGTGGCAAGCGTTGGCACCCGGTGGCAAGTTCGTAATTCAGACGGATCATCCGGCCTATTGGGCCTATATGAAGGAGATCTGCTCGTTCTTCTTCGAGTGGATCGACCATCCCGACGCGTGGCCCGATGCACTGGCAGGCCGGTCGCGCCGCGAGATCATCGCCCGCAGCAAGGGGCTGTCAATCTTCCGGGGGATTGGGACCAAGCGAGCCGACCTAGACCCCATGCAGGCCGCTGCACTCGCGCAAAACCTGCCGCTTCCCGTGTTCAACGCCGATCGGCGTCTGATTGAGTTGGACTCGCTGGAGAGCGGTTCGAAACGCCCGGCATCACGAGGTCGCCCGCGTCGATGAGATGTCTGGATGTCGAACGGCAATCATTCCGTTCTGCGACTCTCGCACCATGACTCAGCTGCTGACGGCGAAGTGATCCAACTCCGCAGTGATGATCGGGGCTACGGCTGACCGTCATGAATCGCAAAGCGTGCCGCTCCCAGGAGCGCAGTCTGCTGATTGCGAATCGCCATAATGGGGATTTTTTCCACGATGTGGCTCAGCTTTCCTTTGGCCGTAAAGCCTTCCATGAAATAAGGGGAGCCGACGATCAGGGGCATGATCTTGGGCACAATTCCGCCACCCAGCCAGATGCCGCCTGTCGCCATCAGCTTGAGCGCAAGATTGCCCGCCTCAGCTCCAAAGATCTTCAGGAAGATTCGCATCGCATCCACGCAGATCGGCAATTCGTCATTCAGGGCGGCTTCCGAGATGCGAGCTGCGGGATCAGTTCGCTTCAGTTCTTCCGCGAACCACTCCGGCTCATCAGCGCGAGCCGAATTTCGCAAGAACGTGTAGATGTTCACCAGCCCCGGCCCCGACAGGACGTTCTCGTAGCTGACACGGCCAAATCGCCGCTCGAGATATCTCGCGAGGTCAAACTGCGTGTCACTGCGTGGACCAAATTCGGCGTGGCCGCCTTCTGAGGCGAAGGGGCGATAGCGTCCGTCGACACAGATCATTCCCGCTTCACCCAGCCCAGTCCCCGGTGAGATCACGGCCCGATTGCCCGTTGCATCAGGCAGACCCGCGTGCAGCGAAACCACGTCATCGGGAGTCAGCCAGTCGATCCCCCACGCATTGGCCACCAGATCGTTAATCAACGTCACGCGGCTCGACCCCAGCACGCTTTGCAGCTGACCGACTTCGACTCGCCAAGGCAAATTCGTGGTGATGCATTGCCCGTCGCTGACCGGGCCAGCAACACCGAAACACGCGGCGGTCAACTGTTGCGAATGTCGAGAGCGGAACTCCTCAACGATCGCGGCCAGCGAGCGGTATTGGGCACTGCGGACTGTTTCACGGCCAACCATGACAGCCCGATCAGCGACAGGCTCGAACAATGCGACTCGCGTCGAGGTGCCGCCTACGTCACATGCCAGAATCATGCTGCCTCCGTCTCTCGAACGTCATCCAGTGGGGACACTCCGCGCTGCACCTAACAAAGTCGCCGGACTCTCCGAGTCTGGTGAATCGACGCCCGTCTCGCCGAACCGCTTCTCAGCCAAGGAAAACTGCCGACGTCCCCAAGATGACCTCGCTGCATCCACCGGATTCAGAGAATGCGGCGACTTTGGGCCACCTTCGAGCAGGACGCTGTCGGCTCCCGCAGGGAGTATCCAGTCGGCGAGAGTCTAGTTCAGATCATGCAGGGGCTGTAGTCTGAGAACCGCATTGAATGCGGTTGTGAGATTGAAATCACTCACCGATCGCAGTGTGTTGATGCCGAGCCTGACGCTTGGGAGCGGCGTCCGGATTCGCAGAGGTGCCTGGATTCGGTGCGGCGGTTGCTCCAATGTATGGCCTCAAGCAGTGCGGCTTGTCATTGCGACCTCCGCGTTGGTAATCGCGCCACATCGCAGCTGCGACGAGTTCCGCAGCCAAGCTGCGCTGCGTGGTGAGATACTCGAACAACAATTCGACCAACCGACTGAGCGAGATCCCGCGCGCATGGCCTTCTTTCGCAAAGAGCCAGGCTGAGAGACACCGAAACCCCACAAATGGAGAGCCGTCTCCGTAAACCAAT
This sequence comes from Planctomycetota bacterium, assembly GCA_043777375.1. GTDB lineage: Bacteria > Planctomycetota > Planctomycetia > Planctomycetales > Planctomycetaceae > TH-plancto1. The sequence goes on from JAYWHX010000171.1 coordinate 6,996, forward strand.
CGTATGGTCTCGACGAAGTTTCCGCTGTTCGCGATGGTGTCCCATGACTTTGCAAATCGGCGCAGCTCTTGAATCGTGGAGAAGTCGAGCAGCTTGGTTTGCAGGATCTCGTACGGCGGATGCGGGCTGTAAACCATCTGCCACTCGGCGTCATGACGGATGATGGGAGTCCCGCGTAGCCGTTTCAAGATCCCCACTTGAATCTCATGCGGGGCGAGTTGGACCAGACGGTCAAATCCCACTGCGAAGCTGTCGAGCGATTCGCCGGGCAGACCCACGATGAGGTCTGCATGCACGTGGACCGTCGTGTGATCTCGCAGCCAGGTCAGGTTTTGGTCGACGACGGCGTTGTCTTGATGCCGACTGATCAGGTGCGAGACCTCATCATTAAATGTCTGAATGCCGACTTCAAACTGTAACGCCCCGGCCGGGAACTTCACGATCAGTTCCTTCAGCGAATCGGGCAGCCGATCAGGGATTAACTCGAAATGCAGGAACATCCCCGGCTGATATCGCTGGAGGAAGAAATCCAGGATCGCCCGGCTGACTCGCATGTTGAGGTTGAAGGTTCGGTCGACGAACTTAAACTGGTTGGCCCCGCGTTCGATCAGGCGGCCCATCGCGGCGAGGAACTCGTCCAGTGGAAACTGGCGGACCGGAATATCGAGCGCCGACAAACAAAACTCGCACGTAAACGGACACCCTCGCGAGGCCTCGACATACAGCACCCGCTGGGCGATATCTTCATCACTGTAGAGGTCGTACGGAAGCTTCAAATCAGTCAACACGGGAACCGGAGCGTGGAGGAGTGTGGGGGGTGGGGGGGG
>JAYWHX010000172.1:0-7808 GCA_043777375.1 Planctomycetota bacterium
AAATCGGTGCCAAAAACAAACGCTTCAAAGCCGCCCTCGACCCTAACTACATCCTTGATGTCCTGAAAAGACTCACCGTTTGATGCGTACCGCCTGACCCAGGCCCTTGCTGCGATGTCATCTGCAAAAAAGGATTATCTCAAGGCGATTGACGGTCTAATTTCTCAAGTGGCCGATTGGTCATGGGATGATCCCATCAGCTCAATTTATGTAAACATCTTCACTGCCGCGAAGATCGTCAAACACACGCTGAATGATGAAGAACTAAAAAACGATCTCAAATGGCGTATCACACACAACATTCCCCCAGGATACAAAGACAAAGCGAAAGACGACGGAGGCATTGGCGACGTGTTGATTTGGCACTCACTGATTGAACTGGCAAAAACTCAAGGCAAAAACGTCGTGTTCGTCACCGACGAACAGAAGGCCGACTGGGTGGTAAAAAACAGCTCGGCACTCCCATTTGCAGTACGTCCCGAACTAGCCCACGAATTTCATCAAAAGACGAATCACTACTTTGGTCTGATCTCATTCCCGGACTTCCTCAAACGCAATGGCGCTCCGGAAGAAACCGTACACCAAGCGAAGAGCGTGCAACGCTCGCTCGATATTGACTTCGCGTCCCTCTCACCGTCGTCACTTCCTGACGGATTCTTTGATGTGTTGATTGAGACAAAATCGGCAATTGCGTGGATTGCGACCTTGATTTCCCAAGGGAACACTAAAATTGAGCCAGAATTTGAGAAATTCTGCCGTCCGAAACTCAATGCACTGGCTTCTATCATCCGAACCCTAGTAAATGCTGTCGGTTTACGTAGTATTCTCGGCGAGGAACTTTCCCAACTGAATACAAAAATCATCCGCGTCAAGCACAACATTGTTCGAGATGGCTTTGATTCGGAGAGAACGCATCATTCTCTGATCACTCTCAGCAAGAGTTGTGACGATTGGCTCAATCGTCGTCGCTTTTAGGTTTTCAACAATCTGGCAAGAATGGCAGGTCATCGGGTCGGGTGGCACGCCCTGTAGGCTTTGCGAAAGGGCGTGGCGAGCGAGCTGGGGCTTTCGCAAAGCCCCAGCCGGTGTCTCTCGTCCCGCATGACTGTCGATGAGCGTGGATGAGTGTTCCAGTCTTCCCACTGAACACCAATTCTGAAACTGCTTTAAAACTCTGCACTCCCCGGAAACCTAGGGTACGGGATCACATCGCGGATGTTCTGCATGCCGGTCAGCAGAAGCAGAATCCGTTCTAGGCCCAGGCCGAATCCGGCGTGCGGGACCGAGCCGTAGCGGCGGAGATCGACGTACCACCAGTAGTCGTCGGGGTTCAGGTGGCATTCGGACATGCGGGAGAGCAGGGTGTCGAGGTCGTCTTCACGCTGGCTGCCGCCGATGATTTCGCCGACGCCGGGGACGAGGACATCCATCGCCCGCACGGTTTTGCCGTCGGCGTTGCACTTCATGTAGAACGGCTTCAGCGTGCGCGGGTAGTCGTACACGATGATCGGCTGTTGGAAGTGTTTCTCGGTCAGGTAGCGTTCGTGCTCGGCTTGCAGGTTGATGCCCCACTCGACCGGGTATTCGAACTGCTGTCCGCAGGCGAGGAGGATCTCGACAGCCTCGGTGTAGCTGACTCGTTTGAAGTCGTGATCGAGGATGTTCTTGAGCGTGGCGAGGATCGTCTTGTCGATCCGGTCGTTAAAGAACTCCATGTCCTCCGCCCGGTCCCGCAACACATCGCGGACGATCGTCTTGATGAAGTCCTCCGCCAGCTGCATGTTGTCGGTGAGTTCAGCGAACGGCATCTCGGGCTCGATCATCCAGAACTCGGCGAGGTGCCGGGTGGTGTTCGAGTTCTCAGCTCGGAACGTGGGGCCGAACGTATAGACCGGGCCGACAGCTGTGGCGAAGGTTTCTCCTTCGAGTTGCCCACTGACGGTGAGGGAGGCTTTTTTGCCGAAGAAGTCCTGGGTGTAGTCGATGGCGGGTGCGGCAGCGGGAGTGTCGGGCTTCTTCAGTGGCCCCTTTCCGGCGGCGACCTTGTCGAGGTCGATCGTCGTCACCTGAAACATCTCGCCCGCCCCTTCGCAGTCGCTGGTCGTGATGATCGGCGTATGCACGTACAGAAACCCTCGCTCCTGAAAGAAGCGATGGATCGAGTAACAGACCGTATTTCGCACACGGGCCATCGCCCCAAACGTGTTCGTGCGCGGCCGCAGGTGGGCAATCTCGCGGAGAAACTCCCAGCTGTGGCCCTTCTTCTGGAGCGGGTATTTGAGGGCATCCGCCGGACCGAGGAGCGTGAGCGTCGTCGCCTGCAACTCGACTCGCTGCTTGGCCCCCGGGGAGGCTTTTAGCTCGCCTGACACACGAATACTGGCCCCGGTGGTGACATTCTTGATCGTCTCGGCATACCCCGGCACCGAGCTGTCGACCACGATTTGCAGGTTCGAGATACACGACCCGTCATTCAGCTCAATGAATGAAAAGCCCCCTTTATTATCGCGGCGAGTCCGGACCCAGCCCGCCACTTCGATCGCCGCTCCGGGCTGACCTTCCAGCAGAAGTTGAGCCACACGGGGAAGAGGCATGGGAATCCTTTCACAAGAGAGCAGTCAGCCACCCACTGTCAGCCAGAGAAGCAGGCGAATGGAGTTCGGATTGTAGTTCTGTTATTACGGAAGTCGAAGGGGAGTGCCGGGGCTAGGTGGCCAATGGTGCTGACTTTAGGTGACTCGCCCGACGCGTCAGCGAGGGAAGCACAACGAAAAGTCGCTATCGCTCCCCCTCGCTGACGCATCGGGTTGGTCAAGTGAGTGTCGGGGCCAGGTGGCCCCGACATGCTCCGCTTCGCACAGCCTTCGCGTCGCAGCGACACGCGACTGTCAGACCTTCGTCAATGCAGTCTTTACGGTCTTCAGGCACTGCTCAAGATCAGAGATCGGATTCTCCGGGTGCTCTTCGTACTCCAGAGACACACTGTATTGGTAGTTCAGCTTCTTGAGAGCCTTCAGACAACCGACCACATCTAGTTCGCCTTCGCCGAGGATCGTGAAGATCTTGCCTTCCTTCTTCAGCTCTTCCGCCCGCCCCGGAGTCAGTTCTTTGATCAGCTTCTCTTTCTCAGCAGCGTCTTTAATGGTGCGGACATCCTTGAAGTGCACGCCAAACACGCGGCTGCCAAACTTTTCGATCACCTCGACGATGTTCTCGTCGCTCCGCAGATAGTGTCCCGTATCGACGCAGGCTCCAATCTTCGGGTGCCGATCCTTGACCCACTTCAGCACGTCATCCGCCTTGTTGTAGTGGTGAAACGGACCATGATTATGAATGCCGATCGCAATGTCGTACTCGGCCACCAGCTTATCGAGTAGGTCGAACGTCCCCTTCTCCTGCTTCGGGTCAGCGCTGATTGATTGCAACCCCATAGCCTTCGCGAAGTCGAAAATCTCGCGGGCCTTGGTCTCGTTCGTATCAAATCCCACAACACCGAACGCCAGCATCTCGACGCCCGCATCGCCCAGCTGCTTCTTGTACCCAGCGATCGTCGCGGGCAGTGTCGCGATTGGCACGTGCTTGCTGAATGATTCCCAATACTTCAGGCCCAGCTGAGTCGTGGCCTTCAGAGCGGCATCTGTGTCAAATTCGCGGAGCGTATAACTCTGAAGTCCCAGCTTAAAGCCGCCCCAATCCTCGGCGGCGAGCAGCGACGAAGCTTGGCCAGCAACCGCTAAGGCAGCGCTGCCGGCAACGACAGATTGAAGAAAATCACGGCGTGAAACGGCAGGCATTTGAGAAGTCCTGAAGCGATGGAGAACGGGCAGGAAAACACATCCTGCACTCTACCCCGCGAGAAGTGGGGCGGAAAGGGTATCGCCCGGAAGAGTCACGATGTCTAAGCGAACAGCATCTTGCGGTCTGGTCAGTGCGATGTGCGTGTCGAGTGGCATAACTTCAATCTCCGAGGAGTGTGCGCCCCCTGAACCTGACACTCCGCGAACGAGCAACCCCCACGCCCCTGGAGGCATTGCGAAAGGGCGTGGGAGCTGCTCACAGGGTGCTTTTACGATCCCGGGCTGCTCGCCACGCCCTGAAGACTCAGGGTGTGCCAGCCGACCCGCACGAGAAGTGAAGTCCTGGGCGAGCTTTGAACTTGGTCAGCGATTTGTTCGTCACGAGAACCGTCCGTTTCAGAACTCTCCAATGACTTCTGATCCAGATCGCGTTCCGAGGGCCCGCCAGATCGAACGTTCGATGGAACTGCTGATCGACTTCACGGAGCCATCCATCAGTGCTGCATGCACGACACCGGAGTGAAAGCTGCGAGAGGTGATGGCGGCGTACGTGGGTTGAGTGAGGCTGGACCCCTCGTACCGGGAATTAAAATCGATGTCATACGTATTGCCATCAGAGTGCAGGTAGGGCACCTCAGAATTGGGAGTGAACACAGTCGTGAATCCGCTGTCGTGCACCGTTCCTTCACACCATTCCGCATGTCCGCGGTTGTCACCAAAGTTGGGTCCCAGTCCGAACACAGCTGCTCCGGCCCATTGCGAGAAATCCGCAGGGCTGGCTGGAATCGTTGGTCCGGGATTGACGGTGTTATAGAAGTAAGGTTGAAAAGATCGCACCTCGGCACAGGCGAGCGTCTGGGACATGCCATCGGTGATCGAATGCGGCCCCACCGAACTGTTGGGAAAGAAACACCCGTCCCCACCTCGTCCAGTGATTGGGTTATAGACGAACCACGTGCCGAAATTAAAGCCATAGCTGACCGGCCTAACGAGCCCCTCTTCAGGGTCGTCCAGCACGAGTTCGTTGGAATGCGGATCGCTGGGACAGGAGTAAATCGGCACGGACATTCTCTGGACACCGGTGGCCAAATTGATGGGGTCGTGCCATTCGATGTCGAGCCGGACCTGGCTGTAGGCGTCCGCTTGTTCCAAAAACGGCAGTAGTCGCCCATGCACCGACCACGATCCGCGTGGGGAGAACACAAACCCCGGCGGGAAAACCCGATTCGATTCCTCGTAATTATGGAGAGCCAGGCAGATCTGCTTTAGTTGGCTTCGACATTGTGTGCGCCGTGCGGCTTCGCGGGCCTGCTGCACGGCTGGCAACAGCAGTGCGATCAACAGGCCAATGATCGCAATCACCACCAGCAGTTCGATCAGCGTAAATCCGAGGCGGCGTTTCATCGGGTTCTGGCCTCCTGGGAAGACGGGGAAGCGGATTCCTCGGCGTCGCTGTCTTCAATGTCGTCCTCTGCCACTTGTCCCGGCAGGATGACCGTGAAGACCGAGCCGACACCGACATCACTCGTGACGGTCATGCGGCCTCCATGCGCCTCGACAATCGACTTGCAGATGGCCAGACCCAACCCCGTCCCGCCTGCTGAGCGCGTCCGTGAAGCATCGACGCGATAGAACCGATCGAAGAGGCGGGGCAGATGAGACTCTGCGATCCCGATCCCGGTGTCATGAACCGAGCAGCACCACTCTCCCTCATGCACGGAGGCGGCCACGCGGATCTCTCCGCCCCGCAGCGTATACTTGCCCGCATTGTCCAGCAGGTTCCAGAACAGCTGGCTCAGCCAGATGTCGTCCCCCTGAAGAATCCACGGCGGAGAGCCGGAAATCTCCAGTCGCAGACCTCGCTCACTGGCCACCGAGCGGAATCGATCGACCACATCCAGCAGCAGTTGATCCACTCGCAGATCGTCAAACAGCACCGCCTGTTGTCCAGAGTCGTGACGCGAGAGCAGCAGCAGCTGGTCGACCAGCTCACTCATGTGCGTCGTCTCTTCCAGCGTCTCCCGGACGACCCGCTGATATTCGTCGGCAGAGCGGTCGGACCGGAGTGCGACCTCGGCCTGGGTTCGCAAAGCAGCAATCGGCGAACGCAGCTCGTGAGCCGCATCGGACGTGAATTGCCGCATCTGGGTCATCGACGCTCGCAGGCGATCAAACATCCCGTTCAGGGTTGTCGCCAGCCGTCCGAGCTCATCATGGGGGTGACCAACCTCGAGCCGTTGATTGAGATTCTCGGCCGAGATTCGCTTCGCGGTCTGCGCCATTTGCTCCAGCGGACTCAGTGCCCGCCGGGCGAGAAAGTATCCCGTAGCGATGGAGGCGAGCAACGCCATCGGCAGGGCCGTCAGCAGCGTACCGATGTACCAACCGAATTCCTGCCGCAGCGCAGCGCGGGGCGTAATCACTTGAAGTAACAGCGGCTCGGAGTGGGAATTTCGAATAGCCATACTCAGCAGGCGGAACTCGCCAGCCTCTGGGAGCTTGATATCCTCGTATTGGTATCCGCGCATCGCTTCGGGCGGGGCAGGGGAGGGGAGGCTGAGACGGGACAGAAAGCGGCTGCGAAACACGGGCTGTCCAGCTGCATCCAGAACTTGGAAATGGTAGTGGGAGTGGACTGCATAGCGGCGAGTCAGCTGAGCGGCGAGTGCCTGGTTGTTTTCAACGCTTCGTAGATCCTCGAGCAGTTCTTGAAGTTCCTCCATCATGAACTGGTCGGCTTGGGACACCAGGTGTCCGTGAACAGCATACAGCATGGCGAGGCAGAGAATGCCGAAGAGCGCCGCCAGAACCACGGAGTTCCAGATCGTCAGGTGCCAGCGAACCGTCAGCCGTTTCAAGGCTTGTCTCCCAGAAGATAGCCCTCGCCCCGCACGGTATGCAGCAGTTTGGTCCAACCGGGGCGCTCGATCTTCTTGCGCAGGGATTTGACCTGCACCTCGATCACGTTCGTCCATGTCGCGGTCGAGGCTTTCCACACATCGCGGGCCAGCATCTCGCGGTTGACGACCTGATTCTTATGACGCAGGAAGTATTCCACCAGCTCAAACTCCCGGCGGGTCAATTCCAGCTTCTCTCCGTGACGGGTGACGAGGCGAGAGAGCAGGTCGACTTGCAACGTCTCATGCCGCAGGACGGTCTCTGCTGCGAAATTGCGACGTAGTAGCGAACGCAACCTCGCCAGCAATTCGGAGAACGCGACCGGCTTCACCAGATAATCATCAGCCCCTGAATCGAGCCCGAGAATGCGGTCCTCCAACCCATCGCGGGCCGATACAATCAGCACCGGCACGGCCAGTCCGGCATGGCGAACCTCTCGCAACGTGTGCAGCCCGTCGCCGTCTGGCAGCTGGAGATCAAGGATGATGGCGTCGAGGGGTTCGCGTTTGGCGATCACGAGCCCCTCGATGCCGCTCATGGCGGTGAAGACACGGTATCCCTCTTCCTCCAGTCCGGCTTTCAAGCTGGCGAGGAGGGAGCGGTGATCTTCAACGATGAGCAGTGTGGCCATCAGGTCTTCCAAGTCGCTGCGGGATCACGTGAGATTTGCATTCTATGCGGAGCAGGGGGGGGCTCGGAGTCTCTCGGGGGGCTGTTTCTAAGCAAGTTCTCATGAAGCCGGTGACTGATTGAGCTCACCCACGAGCATCCGGCGTGAGTCTGCTTGCTTCACCGATGCACACACGAGTGCCAATAGCCAGGACTGTTGAACCACCCCATCGAGCGGGGGCACCGCCATGGACTATGGCCAAAACAGCTTCCCGACTTGACCTCTGGAAGTTGAACAGAAGCTCACGAAGGAAACGAAGGGAGGAGCCCGTAGACTCTTCCCTCCCGACGAATCAAAATCCAATTGGGAAGTGGTTTTTGCTCAACGATCAGGAACTGGCTTGACCCAAGTCCCTGGAATTCAACGCAGGGGTCGCGGAGGTTCGCAGAGGGAAATTCCGGAGATCACTCAAGCCTCTGCGTTCCTCTGCGCCCCCTGCGGTG
>JAYWHX010000173.1:0-29646 GCA_043777375.1 Planctomycetota bacterium
CACAGGAAACACAGGGTTCCGGCCACATCGGCGGAAGTTGTTCAACCACCGGAAGTTCCACCGTGTTGCCGAAACGCCACGCCGTGGCGGTGAGGCGACGCCAGGGGTGGAGGGGGCAGATCAGCCTCGGGCGTCGCCTCAGGCTGATCTGTCGCTACCCTGTGGGGCGCAAGATGGAAGCGATCACGGAACCTTGTCCGCAAGGCCCGTCTCGCACTCCTTAGACTAAACGTCTGCGAACTGTCCTTGGACTTCATCGCCCCTCGACCTAGACTCCACGACTCAAGTTGCGAACTCGCCCCTCTCCGATTGCGGAAATCTGTCCCATGTCGAAGCAGCGCATCAGTCGGCCCCAGGCTTCCGAGGGAACTCCGTTTCCGACCGATTCACCAACGCCCGAAATCACTCGGTCATCTCAACTGTTGGACGAGATGCGGGAGACGATCGACAAGCTCGAACGGGACCAAGCGGAACCCGGCGACATCCGCATCATGTCGCGGGCGATGAAAGAGCTGCGGTATGCGTTCAAGATGTTTACCCCGTATCGGCGGATGCGCAAGGTCACGGTGTTTGGATCTGCTCGAATGCACCCGGACAATCCGAGTTACCAGCAGGCAGTCCAATATGGACGGTGTATGGCGGGGGCCGGTTGGTATGTGGTGACCGGAGCCGGTGGCGGCATCATGGAGGCCGCGCATGTCGGAGCCGGTCGCGAGAAGTCGATGGGCCTGAACATCATGCTACCGTTTGAGCAGGAGGCCAACCGGATCATTAACGACGACAAGAAGCTGGTCCATCTCAAATACTTCTTCACTCGCAAACTGCTCTTCGTGAAGGAAGTCCACGCCGTGGTGCTGTTCCCAGGCGGGTTTGGCACGTTGGATGAACTCTACGAAACGATCACACTCATTCAGACTGGCAAGCGCGATTTGATGCCGATCGTGGCGGTCGATGCACCGGGAGAAACTTATTTTGCGGACCTGCTGGAGTACATGCGGAAGCATTTGCTAGGCACAAACTTGATCTCGCCGGACGACCTGTCACTGATGAAAGTGACCAATAGCGTGGAAGAAGCCTTCGACGAAGTGATCGGCTTTTACACGGTCTACAACAGCATGCGGTACGTCAAAGACAGGTTGTATTTGCGGCTGCACCAGGCCCCCACTCCGGAGTTTCTGGCACGACTGAATACCGAGTTTCGCGACATCGTGGTCGAGGGCCAAATCGAGTCGGTTCCCGCTCACCCTTTCGAAGCCGATGAACCCCATCTGGCGAGCTTGCCGCGAATCGCATTCAACTTCAACCGTCGCGCACTCGCTCGTTTGCGGCAGATGGTCGATCTGATCAACGATGAGCTTTCCAATACGTGCTCGGTCGATGGCGAAGACTGTATCCGTTGCCGTGGATGAAAGTGGTTGCGTTAAGCGTTCCGCAAGCAGGATCAGGCAACAAGAACAGAGAGGTGATCATGCTCCTGGATGCTCGATGCCCGCTGGCCCGCGAGATCCTCTCACTGCTGGAGCAAACCCACCGCCGACTTGTCTGTGCGGAGAGTTGCACAGCTGGACTGGTATCCGCCACGCTCGCAGGAATCCCGGGGGCGTCCCAGTGGCTCTGCGGCTCCGCTGTGGTGTATCGCAATGCCACAAAGACGGCGTGGATCGGAGTCTCGTCCGAGATCCTCAACGATCCCGCTCGCGGTGATGTCTGCGAGGAGACCGCGATGCAGATGGCTGAGGGCGTTTTATCCGTGACTCCGGAAGCGTCCGTGGCTGTGTCGGTCACTGGTCATCTCGGACCGGGTGCTCCCACGGGACTTGATGGAGTGGTCGTTATCGGTTGGGCCGAGCGAGACAGCTTGACGGGCGATTTGCTGAACACGCATGTCCAGCGGGTCCGACTTCAGGAGCCGCCGCCAATCGATCGAGAGGGCATTTCCCAACGCATCGCTCGACAATCCGAAGCCACACGATGCGTGTTGCATGTCATCCGCGATTCATTACTCCGGATCGCCGCGACGACACACAATTAGAACTGCCATTGCAGGCCGAGATTGATGCCGTGTGTCCAGAAATCGCTGCGGTTCTGCTGAAGCCGAATCAGCGGAGGAGCTGTGAGAATACTGGACGAATCCCAGACCACGTTGCGTTCCGAAAACGACACGCTGGTCGTCGCCATGAACTGATAGCCCAAAGACAGTTGCAGGTTTTCAGCCAGACGAATTCGGGCATAGGTTCCCAGATCAATCACGGGCGAGAACCGAGTCAATCGGTCGCTGCTTTGAGTATCCGCCTCCAGCGGCAATCCCGTCAGAGGATCGACAGTGGGTTGGAAGATCTGCGAAGTCCGAACGCGGTTATCCATCCGGTTGATCCCGAATGTGAACTTCGGCTCAAAGCCTAGAGTCAGCCAGTTCGTTCGAGTCTCCATCCGCAGACCGACTTCCGGGCCGAAGATATTATTGTTAGCACGGGAGTCGATCAGATGCGACGTGCCCGTTCCGACATCATCGCCCGAAATCGTCGTCTGGTTGGAATAGCGGACATAGTTGAAACCGACGAGCGGTGCGACTTCGGTCGCTGCATTCGGTGTGAACGCTCCGAACACCAGCTTCGCATCGGTCCCTTGAAGGTTCGCCCGCAGCTTGACATCCATTCCTGAGTCGAAGGCGATGAAATCCAGTTGGGATGGCAGTCCACCACGTGTCAATGGGATCACCGGAATTACGATTCGATTGAGAGTGTCATTCACGTTCACAAAAGGATCGAACCTCAGATCACTGTCGGACTGCCCCATGGCGAAAACGCTGGCTTCAAATGTAAACAGCTGGGTAGGTATCCCCATCGTTAATCGAAGACCGTTATTGTCGACATTGTTCCCTTCACGCAGACTCGGAGTCTGCCCCTGTAAAGAGGGACGGACTCCTCCAATCCGGTCCACGACTGGAAAAAATGAATTGGGGTCAAAGGAAGTGAGTGGTGCGACCGCTGGGACAGCACCCAGAAAACGAGAGCTGGGATTCTGATAATTGAACAACAGAAAATCCGCGCGGAACCAAGTCTGCGAGAGCGTTTCGGCAATCCCCAACTCGACCATCGAATCCATCTCGGAGTATGGACCTCTCGAGTCGGGGAGCAATTGCTCATACAGGGTGGGCTGTCGCTGGTAATTTACCGGACCCGAGGGCCCTGCGTATTGGCCAGACGGAGGCATCCCGTGGAAACCCGATCCTGACATTCCCTCTGGTCCTGGCCCTTGAGCCGAGACAGTGGGAACCCAGGCGAGCCAGGCGATCAAAAGGCTAAGTGCGAGCCGCCGAGGCATCGTTGCCGTTCCTTCCAAGGGGGGCTGCGGTTTGCTCTCGGGTCTGGAGTGACCAGACCACAAGATCCCCGCGCATTCGCGCCGGGAAGCGCCGTGATCTTTGTATCGGTCAGGCAAACCGATCGACTTGGACGCAAAAGGCCGGTTAGGTAAAGATTGTCGATTGTGCTGAATATAATGGGGTGATGCGGCAGACTAGGGGGGAGCGGGGCAGCGGGCCACCCGGATTACCCTCGATTCCCAGACTTTGAACTCCCCCGGGATTATTCTCGCCGATCAGCGGCATGCTCACGCAGCTCCTCGATCGAGACGAATTCCACGGTCGACATATGCGTCGCTTCCAGCACCACTGGCGGAGCGACCCCCGCTTCGAGTGCCTCTTTCCAACGAGCAACACAGACACACCAGCGGTCGCCGGGGACCAGCCCCGGGAATTCATACTCATCGACGGGGGTCGACAGATCGTTTCCTCGAGCCTTCGAGAACTCCAGAAACTCTTCCGTTACCTCCGCGCAGACCACATGCAACCCCATGTCCGAGGCGCCTGTCTCACAGCAACCATTTCGAAAGAACCCGGTCATCGGTGAAACGCTGCACACTTCCAGCGTTGTTCCCAGTACGTTTTTGCCAGCAGGCACGATCCGACTCCTACTCTGAGGTTGATGAGGGTGCAGGATACCAGACCAGACTCCGTTCTGCCGCCTCTGCATCGGGGATCTTCCTCCAGAAGATATGCTGGAGGCGCAGCCGTACGATGTCGCAGAATATCCGAGTGGCCGCCGTTCGCTATCGCTTCCGCTCGCCCGACTTTTCTTCATACGCAGCTGGCTCCACGCCCTCGCCGGGATTCTTGATGCCCGAGCTTCCGCTCAGGGCCCCGCTGATACCGAGCAGCTCGGGGTGCCGGGAGACCTTGTCACTAAAGACCCGCACGTCCGCCATGATCGGTTCGAGGTTGCCCAACAACAGTGACAGCGAGGTCGCCGAGCGATTCAGGTTGTTATACAGCTCGGGGTCTTCAGCGAATTTCTTCAGCGTGCCGTCTCCGCTGTTGACGGCCTTCGCCACAGAGTTCAACTCTGTCAGCAGCGACTCTAACTCGACCAGACTCTTGTCGAGGTGATTCACCAGCGACTGGCTTTGTGCCGCCAGCGGATCGGTCGCCGCAGAGAGCTTATCGAGGTTTTCGCTCATCTTCTGGATGGAGGTCCGCGCTGCCGTGATCGTCAGGCGGGTCTCCTCGGCCATCAGCGGCAGAGCAGCCACGGTTCGCTTCAGGTTATTCTGGAGTTCCGGATCATCCAGGATACTGTTGGCACTCGCCAGAGTGTGAGAAGCGGTTTCCATCGTTTTCGTCAACGTATCGAGGGCGACGGCGGCACGCTCGATCACATCGTTCAGGTTGCCGCGTTCGGTCTCGACCAGGGAGTTGATATTCCTTCCGACCAGCTGCCATTCGCGGCTGGTCGCTTCGAATGAGGCCAGTGTCTCGCTGACCGTACGTTCCAGCTTCTCGACCGCCTTCAGCGGATCTGTCGGAGCATCACCGTGGATTCGCTTGTTGGGCGGCAGAAACTCGGAACTGCGACCGCCGGAAAACTCGATGGCTGCATCCCCGAAGAGGGCCTTCGCAAGATATGGCTTCGCGTCCCGGCGAATGCGGCGGTCCTCTTGAATGCTGAGGACTACCAGGACGCCCGGCTCGGCTTCATCAAGCAGGACTTCCTTCACTTCCCCGATCACGACCCCGTTCATGCGGACCGGACACCCGGGATGAGTGCCCGACGCTTCATCAAAATGAACAGCGATCGCGTACGTCTTCTTCCAGTATTTCTTGACATCTCCAAACAAGATAATCAGCGCCGTGGCGATCCCGATCGACAGGAGCACAAATAGGCCGACACGGAATTGGAGAGTGCGTTCGTTCATGGGGGGGAACGTTGAGGGTTGAGGGTTGAGGGTTGAGCTGAGACCGTCAGGCGTAAATCGTGTTCCCGCCACCCCGCTTGCCGGGGTGGTTCCCGCGCTGGTGCGCTACCGTAGAGCACAAGCGAGGGAACCACGGGGACAAGCCCCAGTGACGTGGAAAAAAACTCGACCTGCTGATCACTTTCTGGCTGACTGCTCCCGCTCACGCAGCGGCTAGCTCCATCAGGCGTTCACCCGCTTCACCGCGGACGAACTGAGACACACGACGATCGGGAGAATCGAACGCCGCAGCTGCGGTCCCTTCGTAGATGATCTGGTCTTCGTGCGGTTCCAGCCTCGACAGCGGGTAGAACATCACCACCCGGTCGGCGACTTTGCGGACGGTACACATGTCGTGTGTCACCACGATGCTGGTCACATCGCCGCGTTGGCGAGTGTGCAGAATCAGCTCGTTGATGACATCGCTCATGATTGGATCGAGCCCCGTCGTGGGCTCGTCGTACAAGACGACTTCCGGGTCGAGAGCCATCGCGCGGGCCAGACCCACGCGCTTCTTCATCCCACCCGACAGCTGGGCGGGTTTCTTGTGCTCGACGACATCCAGGCTCAGCCCGACATCGCGCAGCCGGTCACGGACAGTTTGACGAATTTGCTCTTCCGGCAAGCGGAGGTTCTGCCTGAGCCCGAACGCGACGTTTTCGTAAACCGACAAGCTGTCGAAGAGGGCGGCCATCTGGAACAGGTAGCCAAACTTCAGGCGTTCGCGACTCAGAATTCGTTCGGAGAGCGGGGCAATCGGTCGACCATTCCACAGTACCTCGCCAGTGGATGGCTCCATCAGCCGCATCAACAGCTTGAGCGTCACACTCTTCCCGCAGCCGCTCTCGCCGATGATGACGAGCGTCTCACCGCGATGCACCGGCAAGTTCACCTCGCGTAGCACCGCCTGATCCCCGAACGAGCGGGTCACGCGGCGCAGCTCGACGATGGGGGAAGAAGTGGTCATGGGGGAAGGAAGTTTTCAGTGGTCAGTGATCAGTCAGAGGGACGGATTGGGAGGGCGAGGCTCCTGCCGAGCCGTGAGCGATGGAGGACGTTATTTCATGATCGCGGCTTAGCCGGAGCTTCGCCCTCCCGGCTCCCACTCAGCCCATCGAGTAGGTGCGTGGGAAGATCAGGAAATAGACCTCCATCAGGAACGTCCCGACCAGGAAATCGATCACAAGGATGGTGACAAACGAGAAGACAAACGCCTCAGTCGCAGCTCGTCCGACGCCCTCGGCTCCGGCGCTAGAATGGAAACCCCGGTGACAGGAGATCACAGCGATCGCTCCGCCAAACAGGACGCTTTTGACGATCCCCTGGAACACGTCGAAGCCGGTGACAAAGGCCCGCGAGTAGTGCCAGTAGTAGTAGCTGTCGACGTTCAGAACCTGCGTGCTGAAGATCCAGCCAGTCAGCACTCCGATCCCATCAGCGAACAACGTCAAGGCGGGAATGAGCAGGACGCAGGCTAGGAATCGAGGCACCACCAGGTGTGCCACGGGATTGGCTCCCAGCACAGTCAAAGCATCAATCTGCTCGGTGACTCGCATCGTTCCGAGTTCCGCTGCAATCGCGCTGCCGACTCGCCCGGCCAGCATGAGAGCTGCCAAGACCGGCCCCAACTCTTTGACGAGCGTCACGTTGACGACGGTCCCGAGCTGATTCTCCATCCCCATCAGCGCGAACTGGTCATACGCCTGCACCGTGAGAACCATGCCAATAAACGAGCCGGTGATCAGAATCACGGACAGGCTCTGCACGCCAATCTGATCGAGAATCGGCCACAGCACATTGCCACGCGGCCAGCCCGAGAACAGCCAGCCCAGCATGCGCCAGCCGAACAGCGTGATATCCCCCACCATGCGCGTCACGTCCAGCACCATGCGACCAATCGCATGCACAGGAGTCAACGGGCGATCAAGGGTTTGGGACATGCCTGCTCAGGGGTGAGAACACTTTGTCTGACGGACATCCTTGTCAGTCATCCGGTTTGTGGAGCGGGGGTTCTATCCAATGGGGCCAAAAGGAGCGAGATCAATCACGGGGCGACTCGGACCAGGCGGGTTCCTCGCCCTTCGAAGGGATGATCTCGGGTTCGGACGACGACTCGTCAGCCGCAACTCCAATAATCGAGCGAGCCAAAGCCCCGGCGTACAACTCATGCCCCAGCGTCGACAAACCGGGTGATTTGCGGAGAAACAACCGCTCCGGCTGGGGCGTTTGCAGGAACTCAGCCAGCGGAACCACGCAGGGAATCTTCGCCGTCTTGCAAGCCGCTAGCAGCCGCTGGAAGGGGGCTTGACTAGTCCAGCAGGCGTCTTTGGGAATCCCGTTGATCGCGCGAGCTTCAGGGGTGTTACTGGCCTGCGGGCTGACCTGCCACGGCTTGGGAGTCGTCGACACCAACATCCTGATGCCCATCGAGTCGCAGAGTTCTTGAATCGAAACCAAGGGAGCCAGTGCCGATTGAATCTCCTCGTCCAGATCCGGGGAGTCGTCCGCCGTCCAGCGATATCGCTGATGCCGATCGATGATCGATTCACCGACAGAGGGCATCTCCTGGTCCCAAAGCTTCGTCAGTTGTTGTTGAGCCTGCTGCATGACCAGAAACTCGTCGCACAGGCGAGGACGGCTCAACTGACATGCTTTGCGTGTCGCAGGGTGGATGGCCAGCGTGGGGTTTCCCTGACGATCAAGTGTCACAAACCGCAGGACAGCTGCATCCTCGGCCACATCCGACATGTCGAAATGGAGTACGACCAGATCCGGCTGAAGTGCCATCAACCGATGTCGCAGCTGGAGAGTGGCGATGCGCGGACAGCTGCCGGGAAGACCGGCATTGATGACCTCGACTGGGGTTCCCAGTTCAGCGGTTAGTAAATCCTGGAGTCGTGCGGGGTAGGCGTCTTCCACGGGCAGTTCCGCTGCGACCGTGGTTTCATCCCCGAGGCACAAGACGCGGAGGACTCCCTGGGATTGGGGGACTCGGAGTTCGGGGCCACGGACTCCGAAGCTGTTGGTTGTGAAAGTCACCATCTCGCCCGTATCAGGGTTCTTGAGAGTCGCCTTGGCATTCGGAAGCAGCTCGACCCATGTCGAGAGGCTGGGAGCCACCAGTTGATCTTCGAGAGATAAATGCCCGGAGGCCAGGGCTGGCTGGTGATTCACCGCCGATTGATAGCGATCAACACGCAGCCCGATTTCCACGGCGCATATCACGAACGCCAGCATGCAAGCTGCTGTCAGCAAGCCTTTCAGATTCCGTCCCAGTGATTGCCACATAGGGCCGCCGTCGATTCCTTTCGGGCAGCGTTCCACCGAGGACACCATTCCTCGGCGGCGGAATCGTATTCGATCTGCTGAAATCAGGGCAATCGGAGTCGGCGCGAGGGATAGAAATTCGTCTTGTCCTCGAAAACCTGTAGAAACGCCGCTCAATCACAACACCCGAATCGCCATATTCGCGTCGTCATACCCGACCGCCGGGGCTTGGCAGGCACCTTGGTGGCAGACGTAGAGTGTCACGATGCTGGCTTCGGGCTTACCTTCCAGAGCGGCGTGAAAAGACTGCTCTGCGTCCCCGGAACCCGACTTCGAAAAACGGGCCAGCGAATAGCTCGGGACGAAGCGGCGGTAAAAGGTGGCCAGCAGCTGGTCGGCCTTTTCGGGTTGACCGCCCTCCAGGAGGACCAGCTCCGGAGTGGGACCGAGGACAAAATCGAGGGCGATCAGTGCCTGAGACGCACCCCGGGCATGGTCAGACATCAGGCCAGACACGGCCGTCAAGGCGTCCCAGCCACTGGTGGCTTCGGTCTGCCCCATGATCGTGCTCAGCCTGAGCAGGGCGGTCGCCGCGCAGCTGTGAGCAGCTGGAGTGGCGTTGTCCTGGACATCTTTGGTGCGGCTGATCAGGGTTTCGTGATCGTCGCTGGTGTAAAAGAAGATGCCGTCGTCGGGATCAGCGAAGTGCTGCTGCATGAACCCCGCCAGGAGACCTGCCTCCTGAAGCCAGCGGACATCGAAATCCGTTTGGTACAAGTCGATCAGGCCATCGATCAGGCAGGCATAATCATCAAGGTAGGCGTTGAACTTGGCGACGCCGTCCTTGTAGCTATGGAAGAGGCGGGAGGAGGGTTGAGGGACAGAGTGGAGATCACTTGCCCCCTCTCCCCCGGAGTGGTCGTCGCTTTCAAGGGTGATCCCGAATCGGGGGAGAGGGTCGGGGTGAGGGGGAGAAGCGAGGCTCCCGCCGAGCCGCCCTGACAAATCGGCGGCGTTGGTGAATCGCGGCTCAGCAGGAGCTTCGCCCTCCCGATAGGCTCGCATCTTGTCGAGAACAAACCTGGCAGCATTCTGTGCGGCTTGCATGTAACGCTCGTCTCGCAACACCTGAGCCCCGCGCGACATCGCGGCGATCATCATCCCGTTCCAGGCGGTCAGGATCTTCTCATCTCGACCCGGCGCGATACGAGTAACCCGTCGCTCCAAGAGCTTCTGCTTGCCCCAATCGAGGGTCGCCGACATCTCTTCCAAGGGAACTCGCAGCTCCTTCGACAGCTGCGCGAGTGGCTTAGGACGGTTGAGAATCGAGTGCTCTTCCCAGTTGCCATGTGGCGTCACGTCATAGCAGGCACAGAACAGCTTCCCATCCTCTTCACCCAGAACCTCTTCGATCTCAGCTGGGGTCCAGACGAAGAACTTCCCTTCGACCCCTTCGCTATCAGCGTCTTGCGTGGAGTAGAAGCCACCCTCGGGCGATGTCATCTCGCGGAGAACGTAGTCGAGTGTCTCACGAGCCACGCGGGCGAAGTCTTCACGCCCGGTCGCTTGATAGGCTTCTAAGTAGACCGGGACGAGCAGGGCGTTGTCGTACAACATCTTCTCAAAGTGTGGGACGAGCCACTGGGCATCCGTTGAATACCGATGGAACCCGCCACCGAGATGATCGTAAATCCCGCCGCCCGCCATCTTCTCCAGCGTCAGCACGACAGCCTCGAGCGCTGCCTTGTTTCCAAATCGCTTCCAAGTCCGCAACAACACCCGCAGGTCCATGGGGTGTGGGAATTTCGGGGCTCCGCCAAATCCGCCATATACGTGGTCCAGAGAGGAGAGAATGGCCTTCTCAGCCTTCTTGAGCAGCGACTCGTCGAGTTCAGTCTGCTCGAACGTGGGAGTCGTGAACCGCCCAATGGCATCCACCAAACTGTTGGACGACTCGGTGACCTCGGGGCGGCGGTTGGTCCAGAAGTCGTGCATGAGCAGCAGGATCTCTCGAAATCCACGCATACCCATCCGCGAAGTCGGTGGCCAGTACGTGCCGCCATAGAACGGTTTTCCCTCGGGAGTCAGGAAGACCGACATCGGCCAGCCACCCCGCCGAGTAATCAGCTGGACGGCGGCCATATAGATCTGATCGAGATCGGGGCGCTCCTCACGGTCAACTTTGATGTTGATGAAATGTTCGTTCATCACAGCTGCGATGCTGGGGTCTTCAAAGCTCTCTCGCTCCATGACGTGGCACCAATGGCACGCGCTGTAGCCGATGGACAGGAAGATGGGTTTGCCCTCGGCTTGGGCTCGGGCGAGAGCTTCCTCGCCCCAGGGAAACCAATCGACCGGGTTGTAGGCATGCTGCTGGAGATACGGGCTGCTCTCGTGGAGCAGGCGATTGGCCGGGTGCGAGGCGGCAGGTGTCGAATCGATCGAAGAGGTCATGAGCCGGAGCTTCCAGCGAGAACGAGGGATTCATCGGTGTGCCCGTCGCTACAGGCCGAGCGATCGGAATTGGCATCGTATGTGGGATGATGTGGAAAGCGAACCGTGCTTCGCAGAGTGTTGACCGAATGCCACAAACCGTAAGGATTTGCACAAACTTCCACCGAACAATTTGACCTGCACACAGCACGGGATAGGTTTGCAGTGTGAGTGGTTTCACCCCCCAAACCGAGTGAACCGTCCGAGAGAGACGGCGGTTCAGTGAGTTTGGGGAAATTGTCCGGGTCGTAACGATTCGCTGGTCTGTGCTGGGTTTGCCTGCCGATACCGAGAAGCGGGAACTTCTCTAAATCGGCTTTCGGGCAGACTGGGCCAGGTTTGCACAACAGAGAGAGAGCTGGAAATGAAGAAGATTCTGTGGAGCGTGTTGGGAATGGGTGCCTTGATGGTTGGAGCTCAGGTGGCCTGCATGGCTGCACCGACCGATAGCCAGACGTTCACTGTCAACGTCCCGAAGCGGGTTTCGATTGCTGCGCCGACCGTTCCGCCAGCGACTGAAACTCTGGCCCTCGATCAGGACACCAATGTGGTGTTCCCGAATCAGCTGTGGAGCGTGAAGGGCAATGTCAAGAACGGTGTGGCTGTGACCTTCAAGACCACCACGGTCTTCACGAACGGCACCTACAAGCGGGATGTCACGTTGAACCTGAGCGCTGCGGTTTCCCCGGTGGGTCCAGGCACATGGACTGTCGGTGCTGCAACCGATACCACCAACTATGCCGCCACAGTGAGCGATGAAGAAGCCATTGTTTCCGCATCATCCGACAAGGTCGGATCAGCGGGATTCAATCTGGGTGTGGAATTCGTGACCTCAGACTTCGACGAAGTGGCCGAGGGTGATTATGTCACCGTCGTCACCGGAACTGTGACCGAGAATCCTTAATCGAGAACGACAGTTCCCGGTCGGGAAGGAATCAGGCAATCGCATGGACTCGCGATCAAACAATACGCTCAGCGGCACCCTGCGATCCTTCGGGATTGTGGGGGCCGCTTTTCTGTATTTATTCGTGGGGAATGCGATGCTCAGCTGGGCCGACCCGCCACCCAATCTTCAAGCCTTAGGGCGATCGCAGACCCTCGTACTCGTCGACACCTCTCAGCCCGCCATTTTTCCGGAACAAAGCTGGAACCTCCATGCACCGAACCCCCACCGGGCAACCGTGGCCATCTGGACCATCGAACCATTTCGAAACGTCAGCGTCCCCCAGAGTCTGGTGGACGCTCAGCTGAATCTTCGAGTCATCAATCGAAAGAATCATGAATCTTGGCAGGTTTTCGTTTCGCAGGCGCGGACCGATTTTGCACATGGGGCGAATGCCGCGCGGGTCGTGGCGGCCTCGCCGGGTGGAAATGGCGAAGCCGGAATCTCGGTGTCATTCCTGGGCCAGGAATTGCCGAACGTGGCCGAAGGCAGTTACGAAGCAACGGTTGTCGGAACCATCACGGAAGCGTTCTGAAGTTTCAAGGAGTGAGTCTTGTTTTTGGCCCGGGAGAAACACGGTGGGCTCAGGCGGCGAAATCTCGCCGGGCTGTGGGTCTGCGCATTTCTGACCCTGGCGGGGTGCGGATCGCTCCACCTGCCAGCCTGCTGCCACTACGGACATACACCACTCCGTCGACATACTGTGGAAGAACTGTATTTCGAGGCCTTGGCCGCCCAGAAACCAGAATCGAATCTGGGGATGGAACACCTGCGAAGCGGCACGGATTCGACAGAGGTGTTTGAAGGTCCAAGCTCCCCGCCGTTAAATATGCAGCCGCAGTTGGTTCCACCGGCCCTGATTTCACCGAGCGATGAGCCGCTGCCGATCCCTCCGACTCCGCCCGCCACATCTCCAGTGACCAGCGTCCGACCTGTGGCCCATGCTCAGCACCGGACCTCGCTCAACCGAGTGATCGTCGCTGGTTCGAGTGGGGAAAAGCTGGTCAGTGACATCTACACCGAAACGGACGTGCGCGAGGCCATTCAGGCCCTGGCCACACAAGCGGGTGTCGCGATTGTCCTGGACGACACCGCACGCGGGTCAGTCACATGTACCATCGAAAACGAACCGTTTGAAGTGGCACTCCAACGGATTCTGCTTCCGCTGGGCCTGGTTTACGTCAAGAAAGACAACTTGTTCCTGATTGGAACAGATGACCCCACGTCGAATCTCTTTGCACACATTGCCGAAACAATCGAGTTCCGGCCGAATCACCTTTCAGCACAGGAACTGATCTCGCTGCTTCCGCCTCGGCAATCGCAGTACGTGCGAACCGTCGAAAAACGCAATCTGATCGTCATTGAAGCCCCTCATGACGCCGCTCAGAACATTCATGCCCAGTTGCAAAGTGCAGACCAGCCGATCCCGCAAATCATGATCGAGGCGGTTATCTGCGTGGTGGCACCGGAAAAGGGCTTGCAGTTCGGAGTCGATTGGAATCATGGGCTCAAGGTGCAGGGTCTTGACGCGCTCAACTTCGGATTGAATGGACTGTCATTCAGCGGTGCGGTCAGTCCCTATGGCGCGAATAACGCGTTTGACGACTTCGCGGTGACCTCTGCGTTTATCAAGCTTCTGGCGAAAGAGGGCTATGTAACGATTCGCGCGGCTCCGCGTGTCATGGCCAAAGATGGCGAAAAAGCCGAGATCTCCATCGCCCGGGACACTTTCTTCAGTGTTCAGCAGACGAGCAGCCAGTTCCTCTTCAACCAAAACATTCAGAAGGTCGAATCGGGAATTAGCCTGATCCTCACTCCGGCCATCCGGGGCGACACTGTCCAAATCCTGATCGAAAAGGCGGAGGTCAGCGAAGATGTTCGCTCCGTCGATCCGGAACAACAACTCCTCAACAACCCCTACCCGATCATCAACCGCCGCAATGTCGCCACGACAGTTCAAGTCAAAGATCGCCAGACGATCGTGATTGGTGGACTGGTGGGGCGGCAGGATGTGAACCGCGTCAGTCGGATTCCGATCCTGGGTGATCTCCCGCTGATTGGGGGCCTCTTCCGCAAGATCGAACGCCAGGAACAAGACGCCGAAGTGGCCATCTTCATCTCTCCGAAGATTGTCATCCCGACCGCAGCTGCTCCCCTTTTCTCAGCCCCAAGCTCACACATCGAAGTGCCCGAGACGGTGCCGACCACTCCCGCAATGCTGGTCCCAGAGACAGCCCCCGCTCCCACCCAGGCGGGGGCCGTCATTCCCCAGCTGCGAGTGGTTCCCGCTTCCTGAGTTCACCGATCATCCATTCCGGCCATCATGAGGATTGCCAAATACGTCCAGGACGGGACCACTGAGAAAGCATACGATGTCCCGGACGGCTCTCTTCTCGTTGATGATCACGGCGTGGTGCCTAGCGACTTCCACCCAGGCTCAGGGTGTGAAGACTCCGCAGCCCCCAGTCCGGGCTGCCGCTGCCCCCGCTGGTCCAAAACCAGCTGGGCAGGCCGGACAAGCGGTTCGAATTACAGAGCAGGTCCGCCCGGCGTATATCATTGACCCGATCGTCAACCGGATCGAGGCCCGCCGCGGAAAGATCCTGTTACTCGAATGGGGAATCATTTGCGAAGGGGCTCCATCGACTCTGGAGATTTTCCCGGTCGCTCTGACACAAGACGAGAACGGAACAATCTTTCCCAATGAGAAAGTCCCGGCTCCGACTGATTTAGAGATCCTCACACCCGGCAAGGTGGACTTAAAATTCCAAGAGAAGTTCATCATCAAGGGCCGACTTCGTGTGCCGGATACGAACTCCACGTTTCACACGTTCGGAATTATTGTTCGTGACTCTGGTCAGTTGAAGTCAAAGCCAAACGAGGCCAAGCCGGATGGTCCACGTGTCGGCGTGAAGTTCGTCACTCAATACCTGCTGCGGTGCGATATTACCGTCCAGGGAGTGCGAGCTGAATCGGCTGGCAAGCTGAAAATTGAGTCTGGAGAACTCGTCGAAGTGGACGGTGTTCCGCTGGCCCGGGTCTATGTGTCGAATCCCACTGAAGGTCCGATCGAGTTCGGTCTGCGCGCCCAGATCCGCCTGACGCAGGAAAGCGACGACAATCCGACTTTCCCGCTCGGAATGCCCGTCAGAGCCAATCTGGACGAGCCAGAGAAGTACGTGGGACGCATCCTGTCGGGAGCGAGACTCCGCATGGAAAGCCCGCTCCCCAAGCCGATCTTCCCGGGTCAGTACTACATTGAAGCGTCCGTCCTAGGTGATAATCGAGTGCTGTCCGAGACCGGATTCCCGATCGTTGTGACCGAAGGTGAATTCCCTGCCCAAGGCATCGCAAGCGTTCAAGCTGCTCCGGGATTACTGGTTTCTCCTTCACAAATTGAACTCTCACTGCAGCGCGGTGGAAGCCGCGCCGAGGTGCTGACTCTCCAGAACGACAGTTCCGTGGCAACAGAGGTCGAGATTCTGCCACAGGCGCTCGATGGACAGCCGATCGATTGGGTCGGCGTGCGTCCGAACAAGGTCACTCTGGCACCGGGGGTTTCCCGAAAAGTGTCGGTCACTCTGGCAGCGTCTGGTGATCCCAACACCCACCGCTACGCCAAACTCCACGTCAAATCGACTCCTGCTGGCGGGGCGTCGGTCGAATCATCCCCAATCGTTGTCGCACTGCTTGGTCGATCCACCTCCCTGCCGACTCTCGAAGCAGGTGAACTGATCTCCAACTCCAGTACCGGCCACCCCGCCTTTGTGATCGACGTCAAGAATATCGGCCAGCGGCATATGCCCTGCGAAGCGCTTCTGACCCTCGGCGATGAATCGGGACGCCCGATCGACATCCGCGGCGGATTTGGAAAGTGGGTTCTCCCCGGTACCAGCGAACGCATCCGCTTTAACCCACCCAAGTCCTTGCCAGCTGGAAAATACTCCGCCCGCCTGCTGATCCCGACGGGCGACGGTTCTGATCCGATCGAGAAGCGACTTGAGCTTGATATGACCGGTTACCAACCGTAGTTCTCGCTCGCTTTTTATTCCCCGGCGATCAATCACTCGCGAGCCTTTCCACTCGACGATCAGCACCAGAGACGACAGTGCAGCCGTTGTGAGAACGGTTGTGCGGAACTCCAGCCCCCTGCCACGGCTGGACAGTTTGTCACTTTGGCGCAGACAGCAATGTCTCACACAAAGGCACAAAGTGATGCTCATCAACACGACTTCTCGCGGTTAGGAATGTCTCTTTCTTTCTTGCGCGGGGTAATCGCCTGCGGATGCTCTCGCATTCCCTCTTCGTGCCTTTGTGCCTTCGTGTGAGATTCATCTGTTCTTTCTGGTATTTCGCCGCAGTTGGACATGCTGAGGAAAAACTGACGACTCCGGATTAATCTCCGGCAGAGCGCAGCCAACAGCTGGCGCCGATTTCAGTCCCTGTCACATTCAACCGGCATTGGAGAACGGGCCTGCCGTGCGTTCCACACCGCACACGGTGTTCTTTCGCACCATGATTCGCGATGATTCCTCTGTTCCAGGAGGTCACATCGAGGATTCCCCACAATGCCCACTGTTGCCGAGGCTCTCGCACTCATCGTCAGCAGCGTTGAGCCACGACCTGCGCAGCTCACCACATTGCTGGAATCGCTTGGACTGACACTCGCCGAGGATGTGGTCAGCGACCAGGATTCCCCCCCATTCGATAAAGCTCTCGTCGACGGCTACGCCCTGATGGCCAGCGATGATGGCACCGGTAGCCGGTCGTTCTTCGTCATCGAGGAAATCACCGCCGGCAGAATGCCACAACACGAGGTCGGCCCCGGCACGGCTTCGCGAATCATGACCGGCGCCCCGATGCCCGACGGGGCGGACGCTGTCGTTCCCATCGAACGCACCGCCCTCGACCCCGTGACTGAGCGGGTCACGATTCTCTCCGAAGCCACACTCCTGTCCGGGACAAATGTCGGTTGCCAGGGCACATCTATGCAGGACGGAGAACTCGTCCTGACAGCTGGCCGTCGCATCCGCGCCCAGGAAATCGCCCTGCTCGCCGAACTCGGTCGCAGCTGGGTCTCGGTCCACCCCCGCCCCACGGTCTCACTGCTTTCGACCGGCGACGAACTGGTGTCGATCGAGGAGTCTCCCGGACCAGCCCAGATCCGAAACAGCAATCAGATAATGCTGGCAGCTCAAGTCACTGCCCTCGGGGCGACCCCCATTAACGAGGGGATCGCTCGCGACCGCTTGGACGATCTGCGGCAGCGGATTGGGCGTGGATTGCAGTCGGACATCTTGTGCCTGACCGGTGGCGTTTCGGCGGGCAAGCTGGATCTGGTTCCACAGGTGCTCAAGGAATTGGGCGTCAAAGAAGTGTTTCACAAGCTGCATATGCGCCCGGGAAAACCGCTGTGGTTCGGGTATTTGCCGCCGGAGCGAACGAGTGACAACCTGCCGCGCTGGATCTTCGGCTTGCCCGGAAATCCCGTCAGTAGTATGGTTTGCTTCGAACTGTTCGTCCGGACAGCTGTGCGCCGAATTCTGAATTTGGCTCCAGCGGAACCGGTGCCATTGCTGGCGGAACTGGAGACCGATTTCCAGTTCTCCGATCAGCGTCCGACCTACCTGCCCGCTCGTCTCGTTGCCCACGGAGCGGGCTGGCGAGTCAGCCCAGTCGATTGGAAGGGGTCGTTCGACTTGAAGTCCACGGCCTCATCGAATGCTCTGCTGGTGTTACCGGCGGGCCTGAATCAATGGGTTCGGGGAGCGATTGTGGAAGTGATTCCCTACACAGGGCGAGAGTGATCGCGTTCCCGCAGTACAAGGGTTTCAAGGAAGGAACCTCGGATGTCTGTCTCTCTTCAGGAGCCGTCGCGCGTGGCGCAGGACGAAGCCACCCCAGACCGTTCTGAGCAACGCCTGATCGTTCAGGCACTGATCGACCGCGCACGCTCCGCACCCGTGCGAACCCGAGCCGCGTGGGTGCTGTGCCCGCTCTCTGCCGTTTTGCTCTGGGGGAGCTTTACGCCGCTCGACTGGGGCTGGCTGGCGTGGTTCGCGCTGGTGCCGATGCTCAGCTTGGTCCGGTCTCCTCGCCCGATGCAGGGGAATCTGCTCGGCGCGTGGTTTGGCGGAGCGATCTGCTGGTTCGCCACGTTGCAGTGGATGCGACTGGGCGACATCTCGATGTACCCGGCGTGGGGGGCGATGGCCCTGTACATCTCGCTCTACTTCCCCGTTTTCCTGCTCGCCACTCGGTCGACGGTCCATCGTCTCAAGATCCCACTGGTCATCGCAGCTCCGATCGTTTGGGTGGGGTTGGAGTTGGTCCGCGCTCACTTAATGACCGGGTTTGCCTGGTATCTACTCGGGCACAGCCAGCACCGCTGGTCAGCCATGGTTCAGATCAGCGATCTCGTCGGCGGATACGGCGTTAGCTTTGTCGTCATGATGGTCAATGCCTGTCTGGCCGGGCTGATTCCACTGGAGTGGCTCAAACGTTATCGCGTCATCCCCAGTGAACTGAATACGGCAGAAACGACTCAGCTCGTCGGCACTCCCCGTGGCCAAATGATCGCCATCGCCTACACGCTCGCCCTAGTCACGGCGTGTTGGGGATATGGCTTGGTCCGCAGCCAAGTGGAATTCAACGTTGGACCGCGTGTCGGGTTGCTGCAGGGCAATTTCCCCTCATCCGTCCAGCCCGATCAGGGGCAGAATGACGAGATCTTCAAGACCTACCGCGCCCTCAACGGCCTCGCGGTCCAGCATCAGGCCGAGCTGATCGTCTGGCCCGAATCGATGATGCCGTACCCCTTCATGGATGCCCCCGAGGAACTCTCCGACAAGCAACTGGCCGCCCTGCACCCGCTGATTCCGACGGCGAATTGGAAGGACCGGATGGTGCAGAAGGTGCTCACCAGCATGGCTGAGGAATCTCGCGCTTCTCTGATCGTGGGCGCTGGAACCTACATCGGGGAAGCCGGTCAAGAACGCTCCAAGCATTTCAACTCCGCTCTCCTCGTCCAGCCCACTGGGATTCGCGGGCGGTACGATAAAATCCATCGCGTCCCCTTCGGCGAGTACGTTCCCCTGCGAGACACCTTGCCCTGGTTGCAATCGTTCTCCCCCTATGCCGAGATGACCGGTCTCGATGCGGGACAAGCGGTGGGCGTGTTCAGGCATGAGAACTATCGCCTGCTTCCACTGATCTGTTTCGAGGACACCGTGCCGCATCTGGTCCGCAGCGCCGTGGCAGTGTCGAGGTCCACCGACGCGGACTCCCCGGGAGATGTCGACTGCCTGGTGAACCTGACCAACGATGGCTGGTTCCACGGTTCGAGCGAGCACAACCAGCACTTGATTACCGCCTCCTTCCGCTGCATCGAAACACGTGTCCCGATGGTCCGCGCGGTGAACACGGGGATCTCGGCGATCATTGATGGCAACGGGCAGATTCGCGACCCCGATGTCCTCGTTGATCTCGACAAAATGCAGGCGAAACAGCCGTTCGAACGAACGACCTTGATCGATCCCACCACCGGAAAATTCCCCAAGCTGGCCACGTTTGTACAGGTCGGTCACATCCCGCTCGACCCGCGACAAAGCCTGTACGTCCAGTGGGGTGACTGGTTCGCGATGTCGTGCTTGGGAATCACCTTATTCGCCGTGTTGTATGGGGCGTTTGTGGGACGACAGGCTGCGTCAGCCTCGATGCTACCCACCGCATGAGCTGGAACAGAATTATTTTCAGGAACGGCAGACAGGAATGTCTGCCCCACTGATTCAGTGGCACAGACATTCCTGTCTGTGCAAACTGAGGAAAGAATCTGATTTCACTCTCAGGTCACGGGGGATCTTAGGCATCTCACTGAGGCCCCGCTCGACTTTCCCCCCGCGAGTCCCTTGGTCCCGACCGGCCCGGCTGGTAGCCTTTGCAGATTAAATGCTCCCACCTCACGCCTGACCGGAACCCACAGCTGTGGCTGAAAAACGCGATTTCGATGAGTTCCTTGAAAAGTTCCGCCGCCATCGCGAGTTGATGGTGGAAGAACTCCACAAGGTCGTCGTCGGGCAAGATCAGGTGATCGACCAGATCTTGTCGGCGATCTTCACGGGCGGGCACTGCCTGCTGGTCGGGGTGCCGGGACTGGCGAAGACGCTGGTGGTCAGCACGATTGCCAAGCTGCTCGATGTGCAGTTCAAGCGGATTCAGTTTACGCCGGACTTGATGCCGTCGGACATCACTGGGACGAATGTCCTGGAAGAGGGTGAGGGCGGCCGCCGCGAGTTCCGCTTTGTGCAAGGCCCCGTCTTCACGAACATTCTACTTGCCGACGAAATCAACCGCACCCCGCCCAAGACTCAGGCTGCACTGCTGCAAGCGATGCAGGAACACGAAGTCACCGTCTCGGGTCACACCTACCCGTTGCCTGAACCGTTCTTCGTCATCGCCACGCAGAACCCTATCGAGCAGGAAGGCACCTACCCGCTGCCCGAAGCCCAACTCGACCGGTTCATGTTCAACGTGAAGGTCGATTATCCGAAGCTGGAGGAAGAGGAACGTATCCTCACCACCACGACTTCAGGCGAAAAGCCTGAGGTCAAAAAGGTGTTGTCGGCCAAGTCGATTCTGTATCTGCAAAAGCAGATCAACCAGATCGAGGTCGGCCCACTGACCATCAACTACGTCGCGAGACTCGTGCGGGCCACGCGCCCCAGCGACGGATCAGCCCCTGCCTTCATCAAAGAGATGGTCGACTGGGGTGCCGGTCCTCGAGCGGGACAATACCTGATCCACGGTGCCCGCGCCTTCGCCGCCATGGACGGCCGCGCCGCTGTGTCGTTTGAAGATGTCCGCCGCGTCGCGATCCCCGTCCTGCGCCACCGCCTGGCTCCAAACTTCCAAGCCCAGGCCGAAGGGGCCAGCAGCGATGATCTGATTATCCGATTGCTGAAAGAGATCCCGGAACCGAAGGTGGCCAAGTACGAGTAGAGGGCGAGTCACAGGATTCGTGAAAGCTATCCCAGCCCGTCTGACGCCGTGCCTTCCGGGGGCTCGTGCAAAAAGCACCCTGGCTCGCGCAGCGGGCTGACCGACTCCCAAGTCCTTACTCGCGGGTCACGAACTCATCCAGATTGAGCAGCACATTCGCTGTCAACGTGTAGGCGGCCAGTTCCGTGGAAGACAGCTCGGCACCGGTCTTCGAGTCGCCATACCCTAGGAGCTTCTTCGCCGCCTCTGGATCGGCAGTAAACCGAGCTTGGTCGGAATGCAATCCATCGATCAGCACGGCCAGTTCGCTCGCATTCGGCTCACGAGTCAGGGCCAGCCGGAATCCGTAACGGATGCGGGACTCGACAGACGCCCCGCCGTTACGAACCATCCGGTCCGCCAGCTGACGGGCCGCCTCGACGTAGGTGACCTCATTGAGCAGGGCCAGAGCCTGCAGCGGAGTGTTTGTCCGCGACCGTTTCACGGTGCAGACCTCGCGACTCGGCGCATCGAACAGCAGCATGTTCGGCGGCGCAGCTGTGCGCTTCCAGATGGTGTACATCGAGCGGCGGTACAACCCGTCATTTTTATCGTGCATGTAGTTACGGAGGTTGCCGTACTTGCTGGTCTCGTCCCAGACTCCATCCGGCATGTAGGGCCGCACGCTCGGCCCGCCGATCTTCTCCACCAGCAGCCCGCTGACGGCAAGCGCCTGATCTCGCAACAGCTCTGCGGTCAGACGCACACGGGGACCACGGGCGAGAAAGCGATTCTCCGGATCGGCTTCGAGCATCACCGGGGAGACATGTGAAGACTGGCGATAGGTCGCGCTCATGACAATCAGCTTCTGCAGTGCCTTCATGTCCCACTTCTGAGCGGGGACTCCGTCCAAGTTCGGCAGCGATGTCGGCTGCATAAATTCAACCGCGAGCCAGTCGAGCAGGGCCGGGTGAGTGGGGAACTCGGACTGCGACCCGAAATTTTCCGACGTCCGCACGATGCCGAGTCCAAAGAAACGCTCCCACGCCCGGTTCACCCACACGCGAGCGGTCAGCGGATTCGACTCGCTGACAATCCACTGTGCCAACCCCAGCCGATTCACCGGAGCCCCGGCAGGGAGTGGTGGCAGAGAGGCGGGCAAGCCGCGTTCGACTTTCTCCGCCGGTTTGTCGTACTCGCCCCGATTCAACCGAAACGCATCGCGCGGAGCTGCGGCCTCTTTCATCACCATCACGTTGGGGAGGCTGGCCTGAAAATCCGTCACAACTTTCTTCGATGCGGCCACGGATTCTTCCGCCGACTTGATCGGGTTGGGGACGTTGGCCACAAAGTAATTTTCGAGAGCTGTCTGTTGCTCGGTTGTGCGGGCCTCGGGTGCGAGACCGAGTGTCAGGCGAATGGCATCGGGAACAATCGCCTCGTTCAGCCCAAGTGACTCCGAGGGCAACCGGCTGGTCGAAAGACGGAAGCGCCCGATATTGTGCCGCGAGATCGCCTCATGAAATAGGCGAATGGTCAACGTGGCTCCAGCGGGCACTTCCATCGGGGCGGCGACGAACAGTGCTTTGTTCGGCTCGCGGCGGTTGGGCCCATCGACGGCCCATCCATTCCCAGGATTTCCGTCATTGACCATGCTGATATCCCAGCCGGTTTGCGAGAATGCAGCCAGTGCCTTGGTGAACCTCAGCGGAAGTGGGGCATCGAGACTGGGTGCAGTGACATCCGCCTCGAAACGGGTGAGCACAAAGTTCCCGTTGGGATACCGCCCCAGGCTCTGCCCCGGCAAGCTCGCGTCTGCGAAACACTCGAGCAGTAACCCAGTCAGCGGACCCTCCGCGATAGGTGTGACGATTTCATAAACATCGTGCGCCGGGTTCTTTCCTCCTGCCAGCCAAGACCCATCGTCGAGCTTCTTGAACGTCGCACCGCCAAGTGACTTCACCGTCGCTTCGGAGAGCGGCAACCAGGCCACTTCCTTTATCGCCAGCTGCTCTTTGAATTCTGGCTCCCAGGCAGCGATCAGGGCAGGCAGATTCTTGTCGAGGGACGCCAGGTGGGCCTCTGCTGCCAGCACAGCGACTAGCAACTTCTCTGACTCAAGGTCCTGATCGGGAGTGGACACCGTGATCAATGGGGGCGAGTTGGTTCCCTCATTCCCCTGCGGTGATAAAATGCCAGATTCGTCAATTGAGTTGAAGAACGCGAACAGCTGGTAGAACTCTTTCTGCGTGATCGGATCGTACTTGTGATCGTGACAACGACAGCAGTTGAAGGTCAGCCCCAGCCAAGTCAGGCCAGTGGTCTCGACACGGTCGATCACGGTCTCGACTCGCCATTCTTCGGCGATCAGCCCCCCCTCTCCATTCAAGCGATGATTGCGATTGAACCCGGTGGCCACAATCTGGTCTCGTGTCGGAGTGGGAAGCAAATCACCAGCCAGCTGTTCGGTCGTGAACTGGTCATACGGCAAGTTGCGGTTGTAGGCATCGATGACCCAATCTCGCCACGGCCACTGCTCGCGGCTGGCGTCAACCTGAAACCCGTTGCTATCGGCGTAGCGGGCAAAGTCCAGCCACTGCAGGGCCATGCGCTCTCCGTAGCGAGGAGAGGCGAGCAGCCGATCCACGAGTTTCTCGTAGGCCTCGGGCGAGGTGTCGGCCAGGAACTGATCGACTTCTGTCGGAGTCGGCGGCAGTCCAATCAAGTCGAGCGACACCCGGCGAATCAGGGTTTCCTTGTCAGCCGCCGCACTGGGCTTCCATCCGCGTTGCTCCAGCGCTGCCAAGATGAAGCGGTCGATGGGGTTGGTCGCCCAATCGGCCTGTGTAATTGCGGGAAGTTCCGGGCGCTGAGGGGTGATGAACGACCACTGCCCTTCATAGATGGCTCCCTCGGCGACCCAACGTTTCAAGGTCTCGACCTGGGTGGCCGTCAGCACTTTGCCTGAATCGGCAGGCGGCATTTTCTCCTCGGGGTCCGCACTCAGAATGCGGCGAACCAGTTCACTCTCCTCGGGGTGATCCGGGACAATCGCTGTCTGGCCCGACTCTTGCGGCTTCAAAGCTGCATCTCGCTGATCGAGCCGTAACCCAGCCGCCCGTGCGGCATCATCGGGTCCGTGACAGCGAAAGCAGGCGTCCGACAGGATCGGACGGACATCTCGGTTAAAGGAGAGCGGCTGTGCGGCGGCCGCATGGGCAGCAGTCACGAAGACCCAAGTGCAAACGATGACAATTCGGTTCATCGGGAGAGCGATCCGCGAGAGGACATCAGGACATCACCTCCATACTATCGCCTCCGAGACCCATCAGGAACAAGTGATCAATCTGCCGAGAGGTGAGGATGTGTCTGCGCCAATCACGTTGGCGGATACTCGCGACGGAGTCATCGATTTGGACACTCTCTGGGGAGATTCGCATGCACGACGAAAAGGGGTGAAGAAGGTTTTGACAGGATTCACCGGATTAAACAAGAAGTCTGAAAGTTCTCTGTGATGTAGTTTCCGACCGCCACCTGCTTTGAAGGGTCCCGAACCGGCGAGGAAGCAGGCGAGCCTGCGGGCCGATTTCACGTTTTTTGACAGCTGAATAGTGGGATTGTCCCGATGGTAGGTCGTGGTTGCGAGAAACTGACTGGGAATAGTTGCGGGATTGCGGGGGATTCTCAAGCACTTCCCTCACTTGTGGGTCAAGGTAAGGTGACAGGATCCTCTGCTGATCTTGCTGGGCACAGTCTCAACAGACTGAAGGCCCCTGTGGATTGAGAATCCGGTGAGTAACCGGAAAACGAAAAAGCGGTACTGCCGCGACTTCGCTGAGAAATCCACAACACATTCGTCTCACACCACAGGTCTCTCCCATGCGTCGTGCCTCCCAGAATCGTTTATTCGCTATCAGCACCCTCGAGCACCGCCAGCTCTTGTCTGGCGGGAATGTTCGAGCTGGACTGGTCGGCGGAACGCTCACCATTACGGGCGACAATTCCGCCAATGAAGTCGCTGTCGAGCAGACCACCGAAGGGTTGCGAGTGCGGACGATCAGTGGAACGAAATTGAATGGAACAACCAACGGCATCCTGACCTTCGTCAATCCGACTCAAACGACTATCGACCTCAAGGGTGGAAACGATCGCCTGACGCTTGGAGACTACCTTGGAGGTGGTGTCTCAGTTCAGATGGGAGCCGGCCACGACCAGGTGAATCTGTCTGGCATCAATACGGACGGCGATCTGAAGATCGATCTGGGAGCAGGAAATGACGGACTCGCAGCGCATCTCGGCGGTGTCAGTCACACCGATGCGAATGTCGTGGGCGGAAACGTCACACTGCTCGGCGGGGCAGGCGGCGATCGAATGATTCTCGAAAGCTTGAACGCTCTGAACAACCTCACTCTGGACGCGGGAGCCGACAATGATGTCGTCCTTCTGGGGAGCGGCAGCACGAACGGGACCACGTCGGTTCTGCTCGGAAACGGCAACGATGTTGCCTCTCTCGCGAATCGCACTTCGCGAGGGCTGTTTTCGTTGACCGCAGCCGCCGGGGATGATCTCGTCGGCGTGATTCATTGCGAATTCCAACAGCCTGCCACATTCGATCTCGGTGTCGGGAAAGATGCCCTGCTGACCAGCACGAATCTGTTCCTCGCCAACGTCACGCGGGCCGGTGGAACAGGGAATGACACCCTCTACTCCACAGCTGATAGTTTCTCTGCCGATCGCACAGTGACCGGGTTTGAGATTTTGCCGACGACCCAGTCTCAGGTCCAGTCGCTGCTTAATAAGCTGAATTTGGCGTTCGCATAACTCATGAGACTCTTGGGCAGTTGTATCATCGGGGGCGAACCACCACGGTTCGCCCTCTGTTTTTTTGCAGTGCAAGAGTCGCCACCACAGCAGAGGCCAGGATTTGACCGCTCACCACAGTTTTCAGATCTCGCTTAGTCTGCTGGCCTGACCAATTCGACAACCGTCACTTCCGGGAGACAGCGCCACCTCAAGGGGTGACGACCGGAAAGTCCTCGCGACACATGCAGCAGTGTCGGCGACTGCCAAAACGCTCCCCCCGCATAGCGGCACCCGTAAAGACTTGGCGAGTACACCGGGCCAATCACTGGCAGAATCACTTGCCCCCCGTGATTGTGTCCCGAGAGCATCAAGTCCACCCCCAGCTGTTTCGCTCGGGGGAGATTGTCAGGCGTATGGCTCAACAAGATGCGGAAACCTCGAGAGAGAATCCCTGAATTTCCGATCTGAGTCGGAAACGTCGCCGGCTGCCCCATCCAAGGGGTTTCATCGCCCGCAATTTGCAGCGTTCCTCCTCTCCACTCCAGAGATTGCCCAGACCGAGTGGCGTCCTGCCACCCGAGCTTCCCCAACCGGTGGCGGGTCTCATCGGCGGCGAGGCACCAGTCGTGATTCCCAAGAATAAACCAGCACCCGAGCGGAGCGGAGAACCGCCCCAGCGTCGTCGGCAGCCAATCCAAACAGGCGTTGTTGTCCAGCAAATCCCCAGTAAACGTCACCAGATCGACAGCCTCTTGAGCTGCCAACTCGGAAACTCGCTCGAAATACTCGCGTGTGATCGTCCCCTCAAAATGCCAGTCACTCAAGTGCAAGATCCGCAGTCCCGAGAACGCCTGCGGAAGTCCGGGGTGCAAGAATGTCTTGCGGTTCAGCTCGACGCTGGACTGCTCGTTGAATGACATCCTCGCCAATCGTTCAAACTGACCGCTCGCGACGGGGAGCGAACCATCGGGCAGCCGAATCTCGTGAACCTGTCCTGCCTGATCCGCTTGAATGGGACATTTCCGAGTGCTATGGAATCGAATAATCCCGAACACCCCACCCACCACTCCCAGCGCGCACGCCCCCAAGACGGGAGACCAGCCGAAAGAAACGCCGCTCCACGAGCCCCCCAGAAGTAGCTGCGGGCCGGTGAGACCCAAACAGACCAAGACGACAACTCCGAATGCTGGAATCATGGCATCGTGAAGATGCCGAAATCGCTGCAACCGTTCCGGCAATACCGCCCGGGCATGCGCTCGATTGACCACAGCCACCCACAACTCGGCATGTCCGGCGACAATCGCCAGCAGTAACCCCAGATTCAGCCAGAACATACGCATCTCTCCGTGAACTCGCACCCCGCCGCAGAGGAGACCTGAGATTGTGCCGCATTCAGGGAATGGCGACGAGCCTTCCGCGCTGGATTGTTTCGGACGAACTTTCAGCCCCCGCTATCTTGCCCAAATCTGATCTTGGGCGAT
The DNA here is from genome assembly GCA_043777375.1 of Planctomycetota bacterium. Taxonomy (GTDB): domain Bacteria; phylum Planctomycetota; class Planctomycetia; order Planctomycetales; family Planctomycetaceae; genus TH-plancto1. The sequence continues at coordinate 27,256 of JAYWHX010000173.1, forward strand.
TCTCCAAATCTCAAGTATTCTCCTCGGGGCCCTTGGGCTCGCGCTCAGAACGGCCTCTGACTGCATCGACCTCCACGGAACGGAAACCGTGAAGCTGCGGAACCGCACCCTGATTCGCATCGTCGCCCGCTTGATGGCGATCGTCAGCCGCTGCCTGTTCTACACCGTCAGAATCCGAGTCATCCCCAGCACTGAAGGGTTCTCGCCGCACCACTCTCCCGACGAGGAACACCGCTCCCTGTTCTGCATTTGGCACGATGCGATCCTCGGCGCGATCTTCTGTGGAAAAACCGAGAGCGTCGCAGCCCTCACCAGCCAAAACTACGACGGCTCCATCGTCGCCGAAGTCCTGAGCGCCGTCGGCATCCAACCCGTCCGAGGCTCCAGCAGCCGCGGAGGTGCAGCTGCGATTCGACAGATGTTTGCTTTGGCCGAACGAAAACACGTGGTGATCGCCACGGATGGACCACGTGGGCCGCGTCGTGTGGTCAAAGACGGCATCGTGTACCTCGCCTCTCAATCCGGACGGCCCGTCATTCCCACGGCTTTTGCCAGCTCATGGGCTTGGCGACCCACAGGGAAATGGACCGATCTGGTCGTTCCACTCCCCTTCAGCTCAGCAATCGTGCTGGGTGGGCAGCCAATTCGCATTCCACCCGGCCTGCGGCCCCAAGACCTGGCCCCGTACCAGCAGCTGGTCCAGCGATCGATGGACCAGCTGCAATTGAGAGCTGATCGCATGGCTCGCGGAGAGCCCGTGGATCTCACCCTGCCGCTGACTGATGCGGTGGACACACATTCCAAAGACGAGTCATGTCCCGCCCAAGCGGCATGATCCGTGGAGAAAGCCATGCGTTCTATCGCAATCGTGGTTCCCTGCTACAACGAAGAAGCACGGCTCAATCCATTCGCGTTTCATCGATTCCTGGCCGACTCCCCTCGCTGCCGCCTCATCTTCGTCAATGACGGAAGCCGGGATGGCACACTGCAAGTACTACACAACTTGTCAGCTGCGAACGACATGGGACTCGTCGAGGTCGTCGACATGCCACAAAACGGCGGCAAAGCCGAGGCCGTTCGGCATGGGATGTTGCACGCCCTGCAAGGGGGAGCCGAACTCATTGGATTCTGGGACGCCGATCTGGCCACACCGCTCGACGCCATCCCCGACTTCGTGCGTGTCATGGATCGCTATCCAGAGATCGAAATCGTTGTCGGATCAAGACTTCCTCTACTGGGCCACGCGGTGCAACGAAACGCCAAACGCGGGTTCCTCGGACGATGCTTTGCCTGGGCAGCCTCTTTCACGCTGGGAATACGAATGCAGGACACTCAGTGCGGTGCAAAAATGTTTCGGAGATCAAGCATTCTGAACGCTGTACTTCAACGAGGGTTTCTGTCCCGTTGGATCTTCGATGTCGAACTCCTCGCTCGCTGGAGGCAGCTCCAAACCTGCGGAGCAGCAAAACTCAACGAATGCCTGTTTGAATACCCTTTGGACTCCTGGTCGGAGATTGCCGGATCGCGACTGAAAGCGACCGACTTCCTGAAAGCTCCGCTCGAACTCTGGAACATCTTCCTCGATTGCCGGGGCGAAGCCTCAGCTGCAGTCCAACAAACAGCTATGCAACCCGCTGAATCGCCACAAAACGGTGCAAGGGAAGCAGCTTAAAGCCAATCGCCGCGTCACTTCGAACCATCTGCCAAAAAACAGTCTTCGGATCGTTGACACGGTGGAGTGGTGGTCTTAGAATGCCCGACCCAACGCGGTTCGCCGTGAGGGGGAGAAGTTTTCGAGATGGGTTTCGGCCTATCTCGGTCGCTTTTCAGCTGCAAATTCGGTTTGCGGCGATTGATCTTTGGAAACACGGTGGAAGCAAGCGTGGCATCTAACAAACTAGCGAAAGCTAGCAAGTGGAGCGAACTTAGAAGCAAAAGCCATAAGGCGGCGTGCTGATCGTCATTGCTTTGCGAGTGAGGACGTTGGGTGAGTAGACTGCGAAAGCGGGAAGCAAACCGAGTGGAATCATGAGGCAAAGCTGAACTGATCAAGCGAATAAGAGCACACGGGGGATGTCTTGGCGCTAGAAGGCGATGAAGGGCGTGGAAGACTGCGAAAAGTCTGGGGGAGCCGTCAAACAGGCATTGATCCCGGAATCCCTGAATTATTGCATGATGAATACATAGTCATGCAAGGCGAACGTGGAGAACTGAAACATCTCAGTACCCACAGGAAGAGAAAGAAAACTCGACTCCCTGAGTAGTGGCGAGCGAAACGGGATATAGCCTAAACCGAGTTCTACGGAATTCGGGGTCGTGGGGCCGAACTACATGCAGTAAAAAAACTAAAGTCTAGGGGAATCCGGTTGGAACGCCGGACCATAGAGGGTG
>JAYWHX010000174.1:0-29569 GCA_043777375.1 Planctomycetota bacterium
ACCGGGCCGGACCGGATTTTCTGCATCCACCCGGCTTGACAATCCGTTCTTCATAGATGGCCCAGACATCGCTTTGGATGTCTGGGTGACGCAGGAACAGGAGGGGGGATGAAGTGGGATTCTCCCCTATGACGTTCCCCTGTCAATCCTCTTGTCGCTTCGCTACCCAGACGCTCAAAGCAGCGTCTGGGCCACCCCGCGTCTGGGCCACCCCGCCCTTTCGCAATGCCTTAAGGGGCGTGCCACCCAAAATTACTTCTCTTCAGGCTGCGGAACTTGTTCGGGCGTGCCACCCGACCCGCGATACAACGCCTCTAGGTGATCACCGATTTGCTCGAATCGACTCCCCGACTCTCTACGAAACTCCATCAACCGTTGATTGGCCAGCCCAAACTCATGACATCGAATTGCACAATAACACTGGAGCATCGCTCATCCCAACGACCAATAGATGGGAACGATGGTGATCATCTTATGCAATTCCTGTTGACTCGAATGAGCAATCCTAGAATCCAGACTCCAATCCAAAAGCCATTGCTGAACATCAGTCGCTAGGGATTCCTGTAGAAGAAGAGCAAGTGTCTTGTAGTCTGGGAGGGGGCCTGGTATGCGATATGTGGCAGTCGCAGGAGTCTGGACGATCTGTTCGATTCGCTGACGAAAAAAACATTCATGCTGAGGCGGCTTGTCTTTGATGACCAACTGCTCGCTTCGAGTCATCAGATCAGGCAAGCCCACAGGGTGTGTACAGACATTTACATAGAACGTGTGACGATACACGCTGTTCTGGAAGTCAATAAGTTGATAAAATACATTTTGGATTCTTGAAAAACGCCCGGCTTTCTTTGAATATCCCAATGGCCGTAAGACTTGACTGGCGAGTTCGTATACTTCTTTCATTCGCTCCTCCATCTATGCTAGGCCATATCTACCGACGCCCAGGACCAATGTATGATGGGCGGGGTGGCCCAGACGCTGCTTTGAGCGTCTGGGTGACGAAGGAACAAGAGGCACTTGCTGGAAGCATCACATCAGTCCACCCACTGGATTGGAATCCCCTGGGAACGGCATTCAAGATACCATCTCGCCGAACCCCACCGCCACTGCGTTGGTGTCTCGACCAGCTCCGCCGCACGGGATTCGGGTGTATCTCATTCAGCTTCTCCTCAAACGAGCTGTGGTGAAGAACTCGAACGAAGAGAACCTCACCTGCGCTGCCCGTCAAGCTTCTTGTTGCTCTGCAACACGGACATCCAAGGCGGTGTCTGGCTCACCCCTGCCTCGGGACCAAAACTCGCTGCACTGTGTAGATCAATGCACGTTGATGTACACTGGGATGAGCCATGACACCCCCGCATTTCGAGTGAGACGCTGCCGTGTGGTTTGGGAATTCTCTGCCTCTTCAGTTCAAGCCGACTCGAAAATGGGCGCTGACCGATTTGATCGGCGGGCTGATCCTTTGTTTCTCTCTGCCACTCTCCGCTGCCGACCTCCCGGAACCCTCAGCTGCGGAAGTCGACTTTGCACGCGATGTTCTGCCGGTGCTGGAGCGTTCGTGCTTGAGCTGCCACGGGAAAGAGAAACAGCGGAGTGGCTTTCGCCTCGATCAGCGTGGCTCAGCGTTGCGGGGCGGTGAACTCGGGGTGGCGATCGTGGCGGGTCAGAGTGCGCAGAGCGCGCTCATCAGAATGGTAGCGGGCCTCGAGCCGGGTCTTGAAATGCCTCCCGAGGGGGACCGGCTCACACCCGAAGAGATCGGGCTGTTGCGGCGGTGGATCGATGACGGAGCCCATTGGCCGCAGGACGCGACGGAGGGCGGCGATGCGGACCCGACTGACTGGTGGTCACTGCGTCCGCTGACATCGCCGCCGGTTCCGACTCCCGCAGGACTCCCTGTGGAATGGTCGCTGAACCCCATCGACAGGTTCGTCTATGCCCGGCTTGTCGAAGCGGGTCTGAAACCGACCGCTGAGGCTGAACGCCGCACACTGATTCGGCGGGTCTACTTTGACCTGATTGGGTTGCCGCCGACTCCCGCCGAAGTCGAAGCGTTCGTGCACGACACTCACCCTCAAGCCTATGAGCAACTGCTGGACCGGTTGCTGAACTCACCTCAATATGGCGAACGCTGGGCCCGCCATTGGCTCGATCTGGTTCACTTTGCCGAGACACATGGCAACGATCAGGACCGCCCGCGCGAGACAGCTTGGCCCTACCGCGACTATGTCATCGAGTCTCTGAACGCTGACAAACCCTACGCCCGGTTTGTCGAAGAACAGATCGCGACCGACGCCCTGTGGCCCGAGCATCCCGAGTTGACTCCTGCTCTTGGCATGCTGGCCGCTGGACCGTGGGACGAGAGTACGCTGGCCAGCATCCGCGAGGACTCGATCGACCGCCAGATCGGCCGCTACCTCGACCGCGATGATATCGTCACGACGGTGATGTCGACCTTCACCAGTTCGACCGTCCACTGTGCCCGCTGCCACAACCACAAGTTTGATCCGTTCTTGCAGGCCGATTACTACGCCTTGCAAGCGGTCTTTGCGGGAACTGAAAAGGCCGAGAAGGTGTTCGATGTCGACCCGTCCGTACTCGCCCGCCGCCTCGCGCTAGAACGCCAGCAGAAGGCGATCGAATCGCGCGACATGAGTGTCATGGCATCGCTGTGGAACTCCGAATCTCGCGCTGCCTACGCCCAGTGGGAAGACAGCCTGCGTGCCTCTCAGCTGCAGTGGTCGGTACTTGCGCCGACCGAATTCACGACTGCCAACGGAACAGTCCTGGAACTCAAACCGGATCAGTCGCTGTTGGCCACCGGCGATCGCCCTTTGACCGAGGTGACCACCGTCAGCGCGTTGCTGCCCGTCGGCGAATGGACGGCGTTACGCTTGGAAGTTCTCACCGATGACTCGCTGCCAACGCACGGCCCCGGACGACAGGATAATGGCAACCTGCACCTCTGCGAGATCCGCGTCGAACTCTCTCCGGATGGGCAACCGACTTCGTTCTCTCCCATCACTCTCTGCAATGCCACAGCTGACTTTGACCAAACCGGTTGGGACATCACCCGCGCGATCGACGGAGATCCAACCACAGCTTGGGGCATCCACCCGCAGGTCGGGCAATCGCACCTCGCGGTGTTTGAACTGCAAGCCCCGATCACGGTCACCGAGAACGCACAAGTGCGGGTCTCACTGGATCAGCTGCATGGCCGGATGCACACGATTGGTCGGATGCGGTTGTCTGTCTCCGGGCAACCCACTCCGGTGCGGGCGGCTCCTGTGCCAACTTTGTTTGCCGCAGCCCTGTCGAAGCTCGCCAGTGAACGGACTGCTCTCGAAGCGGAAGAGCTGGAACTTGGCTTCTGGAAGGATCGAACGAGCCGCGAGCTGTCGGCATTGCCTGCACCACTCCGGGTCTTCGCGGGTACGAATGACTTCCCACAAGACGGCGGTCACATCTCCATCGGTCGCCCGCGCGAGGTGCAAATCCTGCGTCGCGGCGAGATCACGCAGCCGATCGGCGAAGCGTTTCCCGGGACGCTGCAATGCGTCGCGGGTTTGCAGTCGCGTTTCACTCTTCCGCATCCCGAGCAAGAGGCCACTCGTCGGGCCGCCCTGGCGCGCTGGATCACCGATCCACACAACCCGCTGACGTGGCGATCGATCGTCAACCGCGTCTGGCACTACCACTTTGGACAGGGGATCGTCGACACTCCGAACGACTTCGGGCGCATGGGGAGCCTCCCCTCGCACCCCGAGCTGCTCGACTGGCTGGCCGTCCATTTTCGCGATTCCGGCGGGTCACTGAAGCAGTTGCACCGACTAATCCTGACCAGTGCGGCGTATCGCCAAGCTGCGATTCACAACCCCACTGCAGCTGCGATCGATGGGAGCAATCGGTTGCTGTGGCGTGGCAATCGTCAGCGACTCAATGCAGAGATGATCCGGGATTCTTTGCTGGCTCTGAACGGTCGTCTCGACCTCACCATGGGTGGACCGTCGGTCAAGCAATTCGTGATGACTCCAGGAATTCATGTCACCCCGAACGTCGACTACAAGTCATTCCAGCTCGACGACCCGGCCAACTCGCGGCGGTCAATCTACCGCTTCCTGTTTCGGACCCTGCCCGACCCGTTGATGGACGCTCTCGACTGTCCCGCTGGAGATCAGCTAGTACCGGTGCGGAGCGAATCGGTCACGTCATTGCAGGCTCTGGCGATGCTCAACAACCCGTTTGTGATTCGCCAATGCGAGCATCTGGCCACCCGGATCACGAGCGATCCCGCGCTCGCCGCCCAGCCGATTGATTCACTGTACCGCCTCGTCTTGCAGCGGGCCCCGACTGCTGAGGAAAGGGAGAAGATGCAGAGCTTCGCGACTCGCCACGGACACGCGAATGCCTGCCGGTTGATGGTGAACAGCAATGAGTTCTTGTTTGTGGAGTGACGGTCAGCCCAGAACACTTGGGATCGGCGATGGAGTCAAAGAGTCGTCTGCTCGCTGCCATTCCTACATCGCGCAGCAGGGTGGGCGTGTGAACGTCTCGGGGCTTCAATATCTCCAGTGGGCGTCAGCGCCCAGCCAAGGCTACGCAAAGCCGTAGCCTTGGCTGGCCGTTTCGGCGTGACTCGGCCACCCCGCCCTGATTTACCCCACTGATTCTTCATCGGTTCACTAGGGCCATAGAATCGTCAAGATCAGGCCAGGCCGAAATGTGTTCCTTGGTATCGATCGGCAATAAATCAAACCCTTCGTGGTCAACGTACTAGGTTAAATGTGGGTAATCTCCTCGAACGAAGCCTCGTTGCGAGACCAGTCTGGCCCACTTCATCGTATCGAGAATCCGCATGGCCGAGCCCCACCGCCGCTTCAAGTTTCCAATGTTGGGTTGGGTATTAATCCCACTGGGGTTGATCGCTGCTATCGTGCTGGTGGCGCCGTCGTTGGTCGTGATTGGTTTCATATTCCTGATTATCCCAGGGCTGATTCTGGCCGCCATTCCGACAGTATTCTCCTACCTGCTGGGAACAGCTCTTTTTCGCCTCGCTCTCCCGATTCGGTCTGAAGTCGCATCACATCTGATCGCCATCGCCCTGACTTTCGGGCTGAGTGCAGCGGTGATGGCACCATGGCGGACCATCGAGCAACAGGAGTTCGCTCAAGCGACGCTCCCGGATATCGCTCCAGCAGCACAGTTGGCCATCGATGGGGACATCCTGCTCGAATGGCCGTTGGCTAAGTTCTCATCTGGCAAAGAAGTCTATTGTGATTACCTTTGCACTGCCCTGCTCGACACACCGGGCGTGACCAGCGTCACGAGAATCTGCGAGCAGGGTTCAGCCACTTTTCGACGCGGCGTCAACAATCCGGGAAGTCTCGTCACGCCCGTCGAGCCAGAACAAGTCCTCGCCACATTCAGCAAACTCAATGGAGATCGCAAATTCCTGAAGTTCGATGCCAAGCTGGAAGCCGATCGTGCTCTGGGAGCGGATTGGGCTTTGAGATTCGCTCAGGGGGATGAGATCCGGAGAGATGTTGCGATCGGCCGTGATCAAGTTGACTGGACGATCAAATACGAAAGCTTGCCGGGGAAAGTGCAACCTCGTGTGGAACGATTAGAAATCAGCGACCGCCAGGGGAACGTCATCGCCCGAAAGTCATTGGTCCGGCATTTTGTGCCCAGTCTCCTGTTCTATTTCGGCTTTGAAGGAGGCAGTTCAGCCGACGGATTCTCGGGTGCCAAGTTTACAGTGGGGGGATCGACCGTCTCCAATCAGCCGAACTATTACGATCTGGATGGCCCCGTCGAATTGCTGCGTGTCGTCAGTATTCCTGAACCAGTCCCTCAGCCCAACGTCATTGCACAGACGGAACTCGCGCTGCTGAAAGTGCTCAATGATCCCCAGGCGACCGAGTCGGAACTCCTGGTCGCTCCCATGTGGCTGCAGCAGTTCAAGTACAATGCAGGTCCAGACCAACTGGAAACGATCGAGAGAATCTTGTTGGATGAAAGGATCGCTGATCCCGCAGAACTCTTGGAGAAGGCTCTGGCCAGTCAGACGAATTTGACCCCGCTGCGCGCGGGACTGGTCAAACGGTTTTTAACAGCCACGGAGACCAAGTCAAAATCGTGGTATATCAGCTGTTTGGTGGGTTTGGCAGATCTCACGTTTAAGCGACCAACTGCGGACGAGCGGGTCATTTGGTGTCAGGCTCTCACTGTTCATGAGGCAGCACCGTTTGTGGAACGAATCGCCGATCAGGGAGTCGACTCAGTCCCACAGTTAATGGAGTTGCTTGAGGAATCCATCAAGCAACCCAGGCATGCCCGTTGGCGGGTCTTGCGGGGAGTCCGCGAGGCGTTTAAGCGAATGGGCCCCGCTGCGGCCTCTGCTGCACCCCGAATTCAATCGCTGATTGAGGACTCTCCGTCGAGTCTGTTGAATTCGGCGGACGATCGACTGACATGGATGGTTGCACTGACTCTCATGGGAGTCGATGAGGATCAGTTGCCTTATCGTACGCAAGAACCCCACCAGATTGCGTCTGAATCCAAACGCGTTCGGCAGCAAGCCGAGCGTTACTTGAAAGATCGTCGCTGACTTCTCCGAATAAAGTAATGGTAGGGTGGAACAACGCGGGGTGGCTCGGGTAGGGTCGCTTTGGACCCTAGCGGGGCGGCGCAGCCGGAAGAGGTTCTCCCACGAGAGAATTCTCCCCGTGAACCTCCTGTGCCAAGGCACACAGGTAGGCTCCAAAGCGAGCCAACCTGTGCCACCCAGCCATGGCCCTCGTCAAGCCTCATACTGCGCCATTCGACGATATTATTACGCCAATCGCTCTGTGTCAGCGGAAGTAGTTCCGGGGTTCGAACGGTGAGGGGACTCGACAGACTCACGTCTGCCGCTCGCTAAGCTGCGGGGACTTGAAACTTGTTCCCCACTCACCGTTTCTGAAAGTGGGGCTGACCACTAATCCAGATACACAAACTCATTCAGATTGAGCGCCATCAGGCAGTAATACCGCAGAGCCAGCTCGGCGGTGAGCTGGTGTTGCTCGCGGAGGTCGGCGATCAGTTTGACGCCGCGATCGACTTCCTTGGCAGACGGATCTCGTTGCAGCGTCCGCTTCAGCATCAGGGTGACGCACTTCGCGGGATCGTCACCGGCCTCGTCGTGGACCACCTTGGCACAGGTCGCAGCTGCCTCGTTGAGGAACACGCTGTTGAGCATCGAGAGAGCCTGCGTCGGCTGGGTCGTCGCGAACCGTACGGGGCACTGTGAGTCGGAATCGGCCACGTCAAAAGCGGCCAGCAGTGGAACCGTCAGCGAGCGTTTCAGGTGGATGTAGATGCTGCGGCGGGTTTGGCCCTCGGGCGAGTTCTGATCCCAACCCGAGCCGGGGACCGACTGCCCGGCGAGGACTTCCGCTTCAATCTTCGGGTAGACGCTGGGGCCGAACATCTGCTCCAGATTCAGCGTCCCATTCGTCGCCAGAATCGTGTCGCGAATCTCCTCGGCCCGCAACCGCCGCATATCAAACCGCCACAGCTGATCGTTCAGTGGGTCAGCTGCGAGGGCGGCGTCTTGCCCGCGTGAGGACATGCGATAGGTGCTGGAATGCAGGATCAACCGGTGCAGGTGCCTCAGGTCCCAGTGATGCTCGATCAGTTCCGCTGCCAGCCAGTTGAGCAACTCGGGATGAGTCGGGGCATCACCCTGCAACCCGAAGTTGCTGGAGGACTTCACCAGCCCACGACCGAAGTGCCACTGCCAGACACGGTTCACGATGACACGTGCGGTGAGCGGGTTGTCGGGACTGACCATCCACTCGGCCAGAGCACGCCTGCGACCTGTCGACTGTCCATTGGCGGGGACGTGGATCACGGGCAGCGTGTCGGTCAGAATACTCGGGAAACGAGGTTCGACAGCATCACCCTGGGCATGAGCGTTTCCTCGAATCAGCAGATGAGTCGGCGGGGCGTCTTTGCCATGTTCGGTCACGACCAGAGCGAGACCCTGACTACGCGGCGGGTGATTCCGCAGGTCTCGGTGCTTGCGGCGAAGTTGACTGTACTCCTTGACCTGCTCGGGGGAGATGAACTCTCCCTGATGCGATTTTAAGATCCGCTCGCGATTGCTTTCGGATTTGAAGTCATCAATCTCGCCCCCCTTAAGGTGGGGGGTCATCGTGGCTTCAAACGCCTGAAGCTGAGCATTCAGCTCGGCGACCTTCTGCTGATGAACCTCTCGTTCGGCCGCATGGGCTGCCAGCTGATCTGGGGGGGAAATGTCCCGAGTGGATGCCTGTTCGACGGACTCTCCGGAACGATCTCCGTAATGTTTCACATTTCGGAAGAATGATAGAAAGCTGTAGTAGTCGGCCTGCGGAAGTGGGTCGAGCTTATGGTCGTGACACCGCGCACAATTCATGGTCAGGCCGAGAAACGCCTGCGACGTGGTGCCGACGATATCGTCTAGACCGTCGTAGAACGCGATCTCGCGATCGACCGGTTCATCATCCCAGAGACCGAGTCGGTAGTAGCCCGTCGCGATCAGCGAATCCGGCGTGACCTCGTCGAGTTCATCTCCGGCCAGCTGTTCTTTGAGGAACTGGTCATATGGCTTGTTCTCATTGAACGAGCGAATGACGTAGTCGCGATAGCGCCAGACGAACGGCTTTGGATTGTCCCGCTCATAGCTGTTGGTCTCGGCATAGCGAACCAGGTCGAGCCAGTACCGGGCCCAGTGCTCGCCATGCTGAGGCGATTCGAGCAGGGTGTCGATGAACTCCGAGTAGGCTTCGTCGGACGGAGCCGCTTCGAACCGAGCGACTTCAGAGACCGAGGGCGGCAGGCCAACCAGATCGTAGTGGGCCCGGCGATACAGCTCGCGCGGGGCAGCTGCGGGGTTGGGCTTGAGCCCTTTTGTTTCCAATTGATGCAGGACAAACGCATCGATCGGGTTTTCAATCCAGCTGGAGTTGGCGACTGCAGGGACGGCAGGCTTCACGATGCGGCGAAACGACCAATGATTTTTGTTCGCTTCGTTCACGGGTGGGGGCCCATGCGCTGGGGCGGCGACAGCTTCGCCTTCCGGCATCGGAAGTCCCATCTCGACCCATTTGGTCAGGATTGCGATCGCCTCTGGTGCGAGTTTCCCGGACGGGGGCATCTCCAGCCCCTCGTAGTTCACCGCTTGCAACAACGGACTCTCGGCAGGCTTATCCAAAAACACAGCTGGACCGGATTCGCCCCCCATCAGGAGTGCCTTCCGCCCGGATAGGCTGAGCCCGCCTTTGGTTTTTCCGTCGAGGTGGCACTTGCCGCAATGCTGGCTCAGCAGCGGAACGACCTGCTCCTCGTAGTACTTCAGCCCCTCTGCCGATGCAGCAGGCAACGCCTCATCCGCTCGCAGGTTGCTGGCTGAAAACAGACAGGCGAACACCAGCGAGAGTGATGCGACTCGCCCGCAAGCCAGCCAACCACCACGTGAAACCGAATTGCAGGGACGAGTCATGGGACTGTTTTCCACGGCAGGACCGACTTCCTAAGCATTCCTAAGAAACAGTCTCGCCGATTCGAGGAGGCGTGGCAAGACAGCTGGGGGAAGTTAGGGGTCCGGAGAGAGGGAGGCCACTTTCGGAGCCCTGTTTGAGAGTGGCATTCTCCACGAGAAAGTAACCTTTGATGCGATCCCATGCGAGCCTCTGGGACTGTCATTCACGAACTTCAGCTCATTTTAAGCCAGCAAGCCCCGACTCGCAGTGCCCGGAGACCCGCGAATCGCGAATTCCGAGCCTGTGCCGACCGAGAAGTGTCTCAAATCCGCCACTGCGCGGCATTTCGACTGGTTAGGTCGTGCAATTGGCCACTCGGAAAAATAAGATACAGCGTCCTGAATGCGGACTCCCTCGGGTTGGCTGGGTGAACTTGCGGATTGATCTGCGGGTCTAAAGTCTCCGGGGGCTGACGCCGCCCGGCTCGCCAGATGGGGAGCCCTGTACTGTTGTACGAGATCGAGAGCAATTGCCTGTGTCGAATCCTACCTTTGAGCTTCTGAACGACCTCCTCTCCGAGCGCATCCTGGTCCTGGATGGGTCGATGGGGGCGCTGCTGTTCTCCAAGAACCTGCAAGAGGCCGACTATCGCGGGACGCGGTTCACATCGCACCCGATCGATCTGAAGAACGCCACCGACATTCTGTGCCTGACTCAGCCGGAGCTGATCGCCAGTGTGCATCGCGATTACCTCGACGCGGGGGCCGATATTGTCGAGACCGATAGCTTCAACGCCAACCCGATCTCGCTGGCTGAGTTCGAACTCGGCCACCTGACCCGCGAGATCAACATCGCAGCTGCGGAGATTGCCCGGAGCGAGGTCGACAAGTACACGCGGGCGAATCCCGACAAGCCGCGTTTCGTCGCGGGGAGCATCGGACCGACGAAGGTCCAGTTGTCATTCAATGCCGACAAGCCGGGGTATCGCCCGACGACGTTCGACGAGATGCAGGCGAGTTATGCCGAGCAGGTCCGCGGCTTGCTCGAAGGCGGCGTGGACATGCTGCTGCCGGAGACGAGCTTTGACACGCTGAACATGAAGTCGTGCCTCTCGGCGATTCAGCAAGTGTTCGACGAGACGCAGACCTCGGTCCCGGTGATGATCTCGGCCACGATCTTCATGGGCGGGCGGACACTGACTGGGCAGACGCTGGAAGCCTTCCTCGCAGCTGTCGAACACTTCCCGGCGTTCAGCATCGGAATGAATTGCGGCATCGGTCCCAAGCAGATGCGGGAGTACGTCGACATCCTGGCGAAGCGAGTTCCGGCGGGAACCAACATTTGTTGCTACCCGAACGCCGGGATGCCCGACGGGATGGGCGGGTTTGATTCGAACCCAGGCGAGTTCACCAAGATCGTGGCCGAGTGGGCACAGAATGGGTGGCTGAACATCGTCGGCGGGTGCTGCGGGACGAACCCGACATATATCAACAATGCAGCCCAAGCGGTGAAAGGCCTCAAGCCTCGGGGCATGGGCCGAGGGCCAGTGGCGAAGCATCAGCGGCACTCGGCAGTGTTCAGCGGGACCGATGTCTTTGAAATGGCGAGCGTCCGGCGTGAGCCGGATGTTTCCGCCGACGTCTCTGCTGCAATCAACCAGGGGGCTGACCCCCCCCGCTCGCCGTTCCTCATGATCGGCGAGCGGACTAACGTGACCGGCTCGCGCAAGTTTGCCCGGCTGATCAAGGAGAAGAACTACGACGAGGCCCTCAAAATCGCCCGCGAGCAAATCGAGGGCGGGGCCAACATGATCGATGTGAATATGGACGAAGGGCTGCTCGATAGCGAGCACGAAATGGTCCACTTCCTTCAGCTGCTCTCCGACGACCCGGACGTGAACAAAGTCCCGGTGATGGTCGACAGCTCGAAGTTCAGCGTCATCCATGCCGGGCTCAAGTGCCTCGCGGGCAAGGGCGTGGTCAACTCGATCTCGCTCAAGGAAGGCGAGGAAAAGTTCCTGGAGCAAGCACGCATCGTACGCAGCCTCGGCGCGGGCGTTGTCTGCATGGCCTTCGACGAAACCGGTCAAGCGGTGACCGCCGATCACAAGGTCTCGATCTGCAAGCGGGCGTTCAAGATACTCACTGAGCAAGTGGGCTTTGCGCCCGAAGACATCATTTTTGATTCCAACATTCTGACCGTTGGCACCGGGATGGAGGAGCACTCGAACTATGCGGTCGAGTTCTTTGATGCCGTCCGCCGGATCAAGAAAGAATGTCCCGGCGCCCTGACCTCGGGTGGGGTGAGCAACGTCTCGTTCTCCTTCCGGGGCAACGAAGTCGTCCGCGAGGCGATGAACGCCGCCTTCCTCTATCACGCGATCCAAGCCGGTCTCGACATGGGGATCGTGAACTCGACCCAGCTGGAAGTGTACGACGAGATCGACAAGGAACTGCTGGTCTTCATCGAAGACGTCCTGCTCAATCGGCACCCCGACGCAACCGAGAAGTTGATCGCCTTTGCGGAGGTCATCAAGTCGCGCGCGAGCGGCAAGACCGAGACTGCTGAGCAAGTGCAGGCGTGGCGTCATGACAGCGTGGAGGAGCGACTGAAGCACGCCATGCTGAAGGGGATCGCTGACCACATCGAAGCTGACACGGAAGAGGCCCGTCTGAAATACGGTCGCCCGTTGAATGTCATTCAAGGCCCACTGATGGCTGGGATGAGCGTCGTCGGATTGCTGTTCGGTCAGGGGAAAATGTTCCTGCCCCAAGTGGTCAAATCCGCTCGCGTGATGAAGAAGGCGGTCGCGTACCTGGAACCGTTCATGGAGGCGGAAAAAGAGGCGGCAGAGACCTTGCGGGTGAATGGCCTGGGGCAGGGCGAACGAGAAGTCGAGTTGCTGGCTGCCTCTCACCCTCAACCCTCAGCTCTCAACTCTCAACCCACTTCCAGAGGCAAAATCCTCATCGCCACTGTGAAGGGCGATGTTCACGACATCGGCAAGAACATCGTCGGAGTCGTGCTTCGCTGCAACAACTTCGAGGTGATCGATCTCGGCGTGATGGTCTCGTGCGACAAGATTTTGGAGACGGCGATCCAGCAGCAGGTCGACATCATTGGCCTGTCCGGGTTGATTACTCCTTCACTCGAAGAGATGCAGACCGTCGCTCGCGAGATGCAGCGGCGCGGGTTCACGATCCCGCTGCTCATCGGCGGGGCGACCACTTCCTCCAAACACACAGCCGTCAAAATCGCACCCGAATATTCCCAACCAGTCGTCCATGTGGTCGATGCCTCTCTGTCGGTCCCCGCAGTAGAAAAGCTGCTCGATCCCGAATCGAAAGACGCCTACTTGGTTCAGGTGCGTGCCGAGCAGGACCGCGACCGGGCGAGCTTTGCGCGGCGTGCCGAGCAGGCATTGGTTCCGTACTCTCAGACTCTGGAACGCCGGTTCCAGACCGACTGGGACACGGTCGACATCCCCAAGCCCGCCTTTATCGGGACCAAGACGATTAAGGCCGACTTAAACGTCCTGCGGACCTTTATCGACTGGTCTCCGTTCTTCCAGACTTGGGAATTGAAGGGCAAGTTCCCGCAGATCTTCGAAGACCCCGTTGTCGGAACCGAAGCCCAGAAACTCTTCGACGATGCGAACCAGCTGCTCGACCGCATCATCGCGGAGAAACTATTCACCGCGAAAGGTGTCTACGGGTTCTGGCCCGCCCACACCGAGGGAGATGACCTCATCATCGAACGTCTGGGCGATATTCAGCTCGCCGCCGGGACGAGTGCCAAGCGTAAACGCCCACGCCCGGCGCCAGACGCTCTCCCCGAGGCTCCGACACCGACGACTCGCTTCCGCGAATATCTGGCCACCATCAAGCTCGGCCTGACCCGCGACCCGCTGCTCGTCCTCAATGCCGTGTTGCTTCAATCCGATTCGTTTAGCGTCGAATCAATTCTCGAACGGGTCACCGCCAAAAAGGTGACTCGCACAGCTGTGGTGAAAACTCTGGGCCAACTGCTCACAGGGGGGCTGGTCACACAGGATGGTGACAGCTTCCGATTGGCTCCCGCTCCGGTCGTTGAACCGTCGACTCTGACGGAGGAACCTGCGATCCCCGTTCCCGCCCCTCGTGTTCCCCGGACAGCTGCGATCTTCCCGATGCTGCGTCAGCAGTGGGAACGTCCGGGGCAAAAGGACTTCCGTTCGCTGGCCGATTACATTGCGCCGCAGGGCAGTGGACGCCAAGACTTTGTCGGCGCGTTTGCCGTCACCACGGGTCATGGCTGCGACGAACTGGTCAAGGTGTTTGAAGCCGATCACGACGAATATAACTCGATCCTGACCAAGGCCCTGGCCGATCGACTGGCCGAAGCTTTTGCCGAGTTCATCCACGCCGAAGCGCGCCAGGCATGGGGTTTTGGAAAGAGTGAGGGCCTGTCGCAAACCGACATCGTCGAGGAGAAATACCGCGGCATCCGCCCCGCCTACGGCTACCCCGCCTGCCCCGACCATACCCGCAAACGCCAGCTGTTCGACCTGCTGGATGCCGAGAAGCAAACGGGGATCAAGCTGACCGAGAGCTATGCCATGTGGCCCGCCGCCAGCGTCAGCGGCCTGATCTTCGCTCACCCCGAGTCGCGGTACTTCAGCGTCGACCGCATCACCAAGGATCAAGTCGAAAGCTACGCGGTCCGCAGCGGCCAGTCGGTCGCCGAGGTCGAACGCTGGCTGATGCCGAACCTGGGGTATTGAGTCCTGCGGGCGGTCTCGCCGCATCGGCCCCCAAAGTCGGTCTTTACCCAAATTCTCCTGCACCGCTAAACTGGTGCGGTGCTTGCCGCGCTTTTGGAATTGGCCCGAGTCTGGGCCTGGAGGCGCAGGCCACGGAGGGGTTTCGCCATGGTGTACGACGTTCTGGTCGTGTGCATTCTGCTGTTCTTTTTGGCCAAGGGAGCGGCGCGCGGTCTCGTCTGGCAACTGGCCGGAATCGCAGGCATTCTGCTGTGCGTGACGTTTGCGGGAACAGCGTCCAAGGTCATTGGACCACACATCAAGCTGGACCCACCGGCAAACCAGTGGGCAGTGATGTTCATTACGTATCTGCTCGCGTCGTTTGTGGCGTTCGGTTTTGCCCGCACGCTGAACGGCTGGATCGAGAAGATGGAGTTGAAGGAATACAACCGGCATTTGGGGGCGGTGTTTGGCCTGATCAAAGGGGCGTTACTCGTCCTGATCATGACGTTCATGATCGTGACTTTCTCCCAGAAGACTCGCGACATGTTGAAGGATTCCAAGGCGGCCCACATCGCGGCCAAGGCCATTCAGCAGATCGAGCCGATCATTCCGGACAAGTTGCACGAGGCCGTCTCCAAGTACATTCGAATGTTCGAGGCGACCGGGTTTGTTCAAGAGGAAGCCATCGCCGAAGGTGATGAAGTTCTGCCAGAGGACGTTGGGTATGACGGCGAATCGGCACCGCTGGACGAGGGGACGTCTCTTGGCCACTCGGAACCATTTGACCCGTTTGGAATGCTCTCTGGGTCAAAGCCCGTGAAGCCTCGCACCCCATCAGCTGTGACCGAGCCAGAGGAGATCAGCCCCGATCTGCTTACCGAACTCCGCAAGACCGTCGGCAGCAAGGTCTCGCGACTGATCGCGGACGAACTTCAAACGGCCACTCCCAAAGCGAAAGCCCGTCTCGTCCAAAACATTACAGACGCATTGCAATCTGCGGACCCGCGTGCGAAGAACCAGCTGATCGAACGACTGGCCGACGAAGGCCAATCAGGCGGGCTAGTCGGGCTGATGAATGATTGGGCCTCTGACACGCTGAACAGCGAGGCTCTGCCTGTGTCCCGCCCGACCACGCCAGTCCCAACGCGAAACACGACCTCGCGCCCGAATGCTCCTGCGACTCGCCAGCCGGTGACAGCAGCTCCCGAGCCTCGGGGAACGCTGTCGCTTCTCGATCAGATCGTGGCGACCACCAGCGAATTCCCTTCAGTGCAGAAGAAGATCAAGGCGGGATACAACGAAACTCTGAAAATGCTTCCGCCTGAGGTCTCCGCAGCTGTGATCGAGGATTGGCACGGCGATTTGACGAACTCGGGCACCGATACCGATCAGGGCACGACGTCTGAGACGGCGCTGTATACGCGGATCATCCGCCAGCTGAGCGTCGCGCAGCACCCGGAATCGCAACTGCCAGCGGCCCTACAGGCCAAGCTGAAGCAGTTTCGCATGACCGCCGAGGGCACTGGGGTTTTACGGTAACGCCACAAAAGATCGCCGGATTGCGCCAGCCGACACTCCCTGCAATGCTGTCGCCGATTTGCGATCCCTGAGGGGCGATCAGCACGCCAATAGCCGCGTCCATCAAGAGACGGAGGACTCCATTCCTCCGCACCTGAGGACTGCCTCCGTGCAACTCCGTAGAGTTGAGTGATTTGTGAATAAGAAAACCCCCGGAGAGTGATACCAACGCCAAAAGGCCGCATTTGGGTCATGGTCGCAGAAATTGGTCAGGCTGCTTACGTGACGGCAACTGGGAAATTGGGGGCGTTGGCTTTCGTTCTCTCCAAGGGTTTCGGGGTCAGACAGAGAAACTGAGTTGCAGGCTTCGTGCCAATGGGTGGAATTTTCTTCGGCGCTTCTCGAAATCAATTGTTTCCCTAAGTATTTCATCAACGCGTCAAATCGTCTGCGCCGGTGATTTGACGAATCGGCGCTGAAGCCGTACTGTGGAAGTGGTGATCGGCGCTCAAAAGACTACACGGGAGTACACCTCGTCGCGTGCGAAACTCATCGTCCACCTTGGCCATTTTCACATCAGCTGCAGTCTTCTATTGCATCGTGGTGTTGTGGTACGTCCTGACCAGCTGGGATGTCGGGTTGCGTTGCCTGCCCGCCAATGATGTCGACACCCGTGGAGTCGAGATCCGTGTCGTGACCGCTGATGGCATTGGAACTCCGCCAAGGCCGGGTGATGTTCTCGTCGAGTTTCATGGGCGGCCGATCCGCTCCTTCGTTGATTTTGCCTGGGCGAATGCCGCTTTGCGGAACGCGCAAATCGATACGGGCGGGTTTCTGGGGCCCGAGCAGGATGTGAGCAAGTTGAGCGAAGCTCTCAACGCCACCTCCCGGTTGACGCTGGTCAAGAATCCCGAGGGAGTGAGCTACGTCAAGATCCGCTTTCGCCGCAAAGGAACCCAGTCGATCCTGCACGGTTGGCGAAAATTAGAAGGGCAGTCCTCGGTTCGAATTGGGGTGACGTTGCTCTGGTTTGTCCTGCAATTGGCGATCACGCTGGTCAGCGTACTTGCAGCGTGGCAGCGACCGTTCGATCAATCGCTGCGACTGTTCTGTTACCTGGGAGGGGTCACGCTCGTCGCCTTTGTCGGCGGCGACCATTGGTGGATCATCTCGGGGAACCTGCTGCTGCTGATCCCATTTACCGTTTCGGCGATTTTGCTCCCGGCTGTCCTCCTGCATTTCTTCCTGACTTATCCGAATTCTAAGCCTTGGCTGAGCCGCGCCCCGCAGACGACGCTGGGGACCATCTACTTCGTTCCGGTCATCATGTCGCTTGGGACCGTCATGATGATTCTCGCCAGCTGGTGGCTTTCGCGATCTTGGGGCGAAGGGCCTCTCGCGATGTCGGTCGAACAGACGATTGCGCGTGGCTCCTCATTGATTATGAGTTTGTTGCAGACGGTGATCCTCAGCTATTTGGCACTGTCGTCCGTGTACTTTGTCGGGAGTTTGCTGGCCATGGCTGAAAGCCTGGTCCGCGCTCGCAGCCTGGTGGAACGGCAGCAAGTCCAGTCGATCCTGTGGGCCGGGATGGCCGCATCGATCCCCGTCGGATATGCCATGTACTTGGCTCTGTTTAGTCCCGCCCAGTTTGCACTGGGGTCCTCACAAGCTCCCATGTTCCTAGCCAGCCTGTCCTTCATGCTGGCTTACGCGATCGGAATCGCCAGGTTCAAGCTGCTTTTGATCGAGCAGGTTCTGAGTCGAGGGATGTGGTATTTCGTCTTGAGTGCGTGCCTGGGAATTATATTCAGTGCCATCGTGGGCGTCGGCAGCGTTGTGATTCATACGCAAAATGTATCACTCGGCCCCACAGTTCCGATGGTCATTGTGCTCATGCTAGTGGTCTACGTGCTCATGTGGCTGAAAGACGAACTCCAGCGCTCGATTGATCGCGAGTTCTTCAGCGAGAAGTACCAGCTCGATCGCGCTCTGCTCCGCATGAATCGAGCTGTCACAAATCTCTGGGAACGCGACGCCGTGGCTGGGAACTTGCTCGGATCGTGTTGCGAGGTTCTTGGTGTCGAGCAGGCGGCTTTGTACTTGTGGATGCCGGATCGCAATCGATTTGTTCTCGCCGCAGCTGTCGGCTGGCAGGAGGTCCCGGCTTCAGTACCAGGGAACGAAGAGCAGCTGCGTCTGCTGGGTCCGGGATCGTCGATTCAGCGTGTCCACAGCGGCGACTCGGGTGAGCAACAACTCGTGCGTGCGATGAATGCGGAGCTAATCACGGGGCTGGAGGTCGACGGCGAAGTCGCCGGGTTCGTGGCCCTGGGACCCAAGCCGAGTGGAGCCGCGTTCACAGCGGAAGATGTGACGTTTCTGACCACGATGGGACGCATCACCGGTGTGGCTTTGCACTGTGCCAAGGTGCACGAGGACGTGTCACGTCTCAATGAAGACCTGCTACGCAAGATCGAAAAAATCGGCGAGCAGGACCGCCGCATTTCCATGCTGCAAAACATGGTCGACAGCCTCAGCGGTCCACAACGTGCCCTGGCCGCGCCCGCCTCGGATCTTCAGCGCTCGACCATCAAGGGGAACGGCCCCGCCATCACTCAAGTGCTGGAGACCGTCAAGAAGGTGGCTGCCAGCGACGCGAGCGTCCTCGTGCGTGGCGAGAGCGGCACCGGCAAGGAGTTGCTCGCCCGAACCATTCACGACAACAGCTCTCGCAAAGCGGGGCCCTTGGTCGCCGTCCACTGTGCCGCCCTCTCGTCTCAACTGCTCGAGAGCGAGCTATTCGGTCACGTGAAGGGAGCCTTCACCGATGCGCGCGAGGACAAGCAGGGGCGATTCGCGATGGCCAGTGGCGGGACACTGTTCCTCGACGAAATTGGCGACATTTCATTGGATGTCCAGATCAAGCTGCTGCGAGTCTTGCAAGAGCGGACCTTCGAACCCGTTGGCAGCTCGACGCCGATTTCAGTCGACGTGCGCGTCATCGCAGCCACCCACCAGAATTTGGAACGGCTGATCGCCGAGGGGAAGTTCCGCGAGGATTTGTATTACCGCCTGAATGTCATCAGCGTCACGCTGCCCCCGCTACGAGATCGCAAAGAGGACTTGATCGAGCTGGCGTTACACTTCTTATTAAAGGCCGCTGAACGCGCTGGCAAGCCGATCACCTACATCGATGAGATCGCTCTGGAAGCGATGGCAGCCTATCACTGGCCCGGCAATATTCGCGAGCTGCAAAACGTCATCGAACGTGCCGTGGTCATGTGCGAAGGTCGACAGATCACGATTGGCGATCTGCCGCACGCCGTGGCTCAGGCGACCTTTAACACCGTCTCGACGGCAGAACCGGCTTCCGCTGAGACCCGCCCTCGGACTCCGCGCGCACTCGCCGAAGCGGCTGTCAGCCGCACGGTCATCGGCTCTGACACTGAACGCCAACAGCTGGTCTCCGCCCTCCAGCGCTGCAGCGGCAACAAAGCCGAAGCCGCCCGCCTGCTGGGAATTCCCCGCAGTACATTCTTCAGCAAACTCCGGCGACACGGGTTGGGTTAATAATGTTGCGAGAGGTCCGAGCCTTCCTCACACCCCAAAGATCCGCTCCACGTTGCCGCGTAAGACCGTCTTCCCCAGTTCGATGGCTTGACTCTCCAGCCAGCCGCGCCCGATGACGAAATCCTCGGCCAACACTTTGGCGAGGATGCGGCGGTACATGCGGAACTTCGGCAGGCCGAACTCCAGCTTGTACATGTCGCTGTAGTACCCGATCTGCTTGGTACGCGGGACCGCTTCGAGTCGCGAGCGGGTATCGAGTTCGATGTAGCTGGGGATGTTCGAATACCACCAGCTGCCGTGCGTCACGATGTTCGGGAAGATCCAGGCGTAGCTGACGAGTTCTTGGTTACTCGTCTGGCCGAGGACCGAGATCGGGAACGTGACTGTCGGGAAGGCGTTGAACAGATCTTTGTACTGGATCAGCGAAACGCGGTGGTCGAACAGATCTTGGCCCTGGTAGACGCCGTTCGGGTAGACCTTGCGATTGACGCCGATCATCAAATCGAACGGGAGTTTGAACTCGGCACAGAACTCGGCGATCGTCCAAAACATGAACTTCTGGACATAAGGGATCGTCGACTCCCCGCCTTCCACGTGTTTGCCTTCCTCTGTCTGGAGGCGATGGGCATCACGAAACGTGCTGGTGTATCCGAAGGAGTCGAACGCTGCGTTGGACACTGCTTCAGGAGTGAAGCTCGGAGGTAGCGAGATCGCACACGCCTTGGCACCCTTCGCCACAAAGTGTTCGAACAGCTTGCGAATCCCCGCCCGAATCGTGGCGGCATTGGTCGGCTCGATCCCGGTCGCCTTGGCAAACCGCTCGCGGGTCGCTGGCTTGTCGAAATGGAACACCAGATCATCCGTACGCAGGCACGGGATGTACCGCTGCGTATCGAACCCCGTCAGCGGGTCGTCGAAGTCGTTGGTCAGGAACACCGCCTCTAGCTTGCTGATCTTAAGGACTTGCTCCTCCCAGTCGGGCTGGGCCATTTTCTTCTCGGCGTGGTCGTAGAGTCGTTCCCAGTTCTGAAGCGTCAGACGGTCGTCCTCGAACCCGAAGAACGTCTTCGCCAAGTCGAGAAACCAACCGAGCTGAACTGTGTTATCGATATCGCCGAGCTTCTCAATCAGCCGACCGACCTTCTCCTTTGGCGAAATCCCCGGTTCCTCGATTCGCTCCTTCGGGAGCCCCGCCGAGTGCGCGAGCTCAGTGTAATAGTGATACCCCAGGATGTCCGCGAGTGTCTTCGAGGCCGCTGCATGTGGGTTGATGTGCGAGTGCGGATCGATCAGTGGCAGCTGTTCGAGTTCGTGGAAGAGACGTTGAGCGAGGTCGCGTGACATGGGATATGGCCGTGGGGTGAACCAAGAGCGGATGAACTTCAGTGTCTCGCGTTCCAAGCTGTCGTGCAAGGAGTGGTCAACCAGAGAGGATCGCGATTGGGCTGAACATCTCGTCTGTGCAAGTTGACAGTAGCACGTCGGGAAGACCAAGATGGGTCACGTGCCTACTCACAACGAATGGGAACGTGGGGAAACGAAGCACCCGCAGAGGATTCCGATGATGACTGCGCTCCAACAAGCGGAATCACTACTGGCGGGGCTGACCCGAGCCGAAAAGGCTCAGTTGCTCCAGTCGGTGATTCACGATTTGGGGGATGCCTTTCCGGGGATTGAAAGTCGGCCCGGGGTCTGCGGCGGTGAACCGTGTATCGTGCGCACGCGGATTCCCGTGTGGCTGCTGGAGCAGGCCCGGCGACTCGGAACCAGCGAAGCGGATCTCTTGCGAAGCTATCCGACCCTGCGAGCGGAAGACCTGGTCCAGGCCTGGGCCTTTGTGCGGGGACACCGTGTCGAAATCGAGCAACAGATCCTCGACAACGAGGATGCGTGATTTGTGGCTTTGTTGTATTCCAACGAGAACTTTCCACAGCCAGTGGTGCAAGAACTGCGACGATTGGGGCACGATGTACTCACGGTTCTTGAGGCGGGAAAAGCAGAACAGGCGATTGCAGACGATCTCGTGTTGATGTTCGCATCCTCGCTTGGCCGAGCGGTTCTCACTCTCAATCGCAAGCACTTTATCCGCCTGCATCAATTGCAACCCAACCATGCGGGTATCGTCATCTGTACTTTTGACCCGGATTTCTTCGATCAAGCAGAACGAATTCATATCGCGTTAGAATCTCAGCCGCGATTGTCAGGCGAATTGTTGCGAGTCAACCGACCGCAGTAAGTCGGCGATGTCGCTCCTCGACTCGCACTCCGCCCACCGAGAGCGCTCGATTCACCACTTGATCATGTCACGTTTCCGGCGTCGTCAATCTGAACCAACCTGAATTCGGATTCCGGTCGTTGTGGGTAGAGTGTCATTCGAAACGAAGCGCCAGATTTTGCCATGCGACAGAGGATTTCGTTCGAGAGTCCCTGATTGAACGACCAAGGTTCGTCTCCGCAGTCGTAGCCCACATCGAATTCACGTTTGGAGCATCGTTCCCAGATAATGCGAGATTCGTCAGACAATGAGTCGACGGCATCCAACAGACGTTTGATATTTGGTTCCGGTTCTGTGTCGTTGCTGTCCTCGCGCAAAACGTAGAATAAACCATCTTCGCCGGGAGTTACGTGTGCGACCAAATTGCGGCTTTCGAACTCGCGAGCCAGTCCTGATGGATCGACATCGCAGACCAAATCGAGGTCGGTATTCAGGTATTGGATTTGAGTCTTATTCATGCTTGCAACTCCGTGAAAGTGTTCCGGTAGTGTCGCTTCGCTCAGCCATTGGCGAATGGCTGTCATCCCTCCGGGTTGGAGGGACGGCCTAGAAAGGCCGTCTTACTCTTATGGGAGCCCGTTCATCTTCCGCAGCACCCACTCGGTCATCAGCAATCCGCAGAACACCAGAAAGATCAGCCAGTGATTCCAGAGTGGAATCTCGTTCCGTTGGGACAGCTTCTCCTTCACCTGCTGGAATTTCTCGGTGACATCTTTGGCTTCGTTGATCCGATAGAACTTACCGCCGGTTGTTGTCGCCAGCTGCTCGAGCAGCGGACGGTTGCCGCTCACATCGGCCAGTTCGGGAGAGAGCTTCTCCAGGACCGAGAGATCAGCTGTGATCGGTGTCGGCCCGATATCAGCTCCCTCGACGACCAGCCTCACAGAGTACTCCCCTCCGCGCAGAGCGGTCGCCCGTCCTGTATGAATCAGTGGTCGATCCGGGTCGGGCTTTAGGTCAACGGTGATCTCCGGATGCTTGCTGTCGGCTCCTCCGAGTTTGAGTGCCGCGCGCACTTTGAGATTCGGAAACCGCTCCAGGAACCGCTGATCCCAGCGAGCCACGATGACGGCATCGTCCCCTTCCGAAATGACAGGGCGCTCCAGCCCCAGGCGGACAAACTCATTCCCTGCGGAGGCTTTGAACTCGGACGCCCAGCGGCTGATCTGCCCCCAGAACCGGTGGTGATAAGTATCCCCGACGCGGAATCGGAATCGCCACGTGCTATCGATGCCCAGCCAGACGACTTGCCCGGTACCCAGGAATTGCTGCACGAAGATCGCGTTCTGTCGCTCCCAGTCGAGCCCGGGATCCGCCTTCTCGCTCTTCACCGAACTCCACACACTGGCTCCCGGTTTGGCCTCGCCGAGGATCGCCCACGGATGCCCCGGCAACTCGTCCCAGACTTCCTGGTTCTCGACTGGATCAGTATTAAATTGCAACATCGTCTGCCGCTCGCCATCCGGAGTCAGGGCCAGGCGGATACCCCGATCCTGCGGACGTCGACGTTGTGCGGCATCATTCAGCTGCAACTGGTGCAGCTTCGTGACGGGGAGCAGGCCCTCGATGACGGAGCTGTTGTAGGCGAGTGGAAAGAAGTTCTTGCCTGCGGAAAAGATCAACGTCCCGCCTTCCTCCCGGACGTACCGGTCGAGCTGAGTCCAGATCTCGTTCGGCATGTCCCGAGGAGAGACATCGCCAACCATGACGAGATCGTACCCGTCGAACGGCGTCGACTTGGACTGGGGGTTCAAGCCCTTCGAAGACAGCTCTCGCGGGAAGAACGTGTCGGGCAATACACCGAGATACGGCTGGTTGAAGACCACCACATCCAGCTGGACGTGTTCATCGCGAGACAGGGCCGCATGCAGGTATCGAAACTCCCAGCGGCCTTCGCCCTCGATCAGCAGGACATTGGACCGGTCGTCGACGACTTGCAGAGCGAACTCGCGCGTGTTGTTGTCCGCTTTCGTTTCCTCGGGCAATTCTTCGGTTCGCACGCGATATCGCTGGCGACCTTCGGTCTCGGCGGTCAGGTCGAACTGGACTTCCTGACTGGGGTCCTTGGCGATGATCGTCTTCCGAACTGGCTCTCCGACTGGGAGGCCGTCGGCGTCGAGCTTGTCGAGGAAGACCGCGATCTCCTGACCATCAAAGCCCGATGTCCGAATCGTCGTTTTGAGGACTGGCTTATCGTTCTGAAAGGCTGTCGGCGGGTAGTCCACATTGGCGATCGAGAGATCTTTGGGGCGTCGTTCAGACCCCACCAACACGGAGTAAATCGGAGCCCCACCGGCGAACCGCTTGATGTAGTCGGCATCATTGGGGTGTGCATTGTCTCGACCATCCGTCAGCAGAACCACGCCCGCCAATTTCAACCCCTCCCGCTCGGCCGGAGCAGCGGACATCACCTGCATCAGGTCAGTCTTGCCCCACTTCATCGTGTCGCCGGGCGGCTCCAGCGGTCGATCCAGCGTCTCTGCATCCAGCAAAGAGGCCTCACCTGCAAACAGACAGATCTCGACCTGCCCCAGCTGTGACAGCTCCTTCAGTAGCGGTGACTCTCCGGTTTTCAACAGGCGGCGGGCGATCTCGACGCGCGTCAGCTTGTCGACTTCCGCCATCGCCCCTTGTGCCGTCTCGCGGCGAGAATCGATCAGAGCCTGCAGTCGGGTGGGGTCGGATTCCTCGGCAATCGAGGCCCACTCCGGCTCCTGCTTCTTGTCATACGCTTGGCACCACTTCTCGATGGGGGCATCGGCTCCCAGCAAACCGAGAGCTTGCGCGGTGCGCAGCTTTTCGGAATCGCTGGCCTGTTCGTCCTTGGTCTCCATACTCTGCGAGACATCCACGGCCACTACGATCCGGCCCGACCGCTCCAGGTCCAGCGTCCACGCCAGCACGGGCTCCAGCAGAATCACCCCCAGCACTGCGAGCACGGCCAGCCGCAGACCGAGTAATGTGTATCCCAGCTTCTTGGCGATCAGCTGGCGCTCGTAGCGAAACAGGACCATGATGCAGGCCACGGCAGCGACGAGAGCCAGTATCAGCGCCACCAGCCAGGCAGCGGATTCAAGCCCATGAAATACAAGTCGCTGATTGACCATAGGAGGAAGACGAGAGACAAGAGGTCAGTGACGAGAGCCAGAGAAAGAAGATGCCAAGAGTGGGAGAGAAGTGCCAGTTTCTGGCTCTCCGCTCTCGTCTCTCATCTCTCCACTTTCCCCCCATACGCCATCTCCAGCAGTTCCGCCGGATGGTACACGGGGAGTGGCCGACCAGCGGCCTTCAGCATCGATTGAATCTGCAGAGTACAACCCGCATTGGCCGAGACAAGTGCCTCGGCTCCACTGGCAATGATGTTCGCCACCTTGCGATTCCCCAGCCGGTCTGCCATCTCGGGCTCGGTCAGATTGTAGCTGCCTGCTGCTCCGCAGCAGATGTCCGACTCAGCCAGAGGAACCACCGTCATGCCGGGAATCAGCTTCAGCAGGTCGCGCGGCTGTTGACGAATCCGCTGGGCATGGACCAGGTGGCACGCATCGTGATACGCCACCTTCATCGGCACAGAGACGGTCGGCTGGATCGGGCCAAGGGTCGCCAAGAACTCGGAGAGGTCCTTCACCTTGTGAGCGAATTGCTCGAACCGCTGGTGCAGCGGTTTGTCATTCGGTCGCAGCTCCTCCCCGATGTGACCGTAGTCCTTGAGCATTGATCCACATCCAGCCACGTTGATGATGATTGCATCGACGTCGTCCGGCTCGAACGATTCAATGTTTGCCTCGGCCAGCTGAAGTGCGGGAGTGCTTGCCCCGCTGTGATAGTGGATCGCTCCGCAACAGCCTTGCCCCTGCGGCACGATGACTTCGCACCCGTTCTGTTGCAGGACGCGCGCGGTCGCCCAGTTCACATGATCGAATAGAGCTTCTGCCACGCAGCCGGTGAACAGAGCGACCTTGGCTCTCTTCGGTCCAATCGCGGGCAGTACAGCGGGCAACTTCGGCATCGGCGACTTTAATGTGGGCAGCAACCGCTGCATCCGCCGCAGCTTTTCTGGCAGCAACCGAATCAAACCGGTTGACTCCATCAACTTGTCGAGGCCCAACTTCTGCATGATCCGCGCGGGGAGTAACGCCCACGCCAGTCGTTTCGGATATGGGAACAATCCATAGAGCACGATTCTTTGAAACCAGCCGGGCGGATTCTTGGCTGCCGCTCGTTGCTGCATCTCGACCCGAAATGGCTCAATCAATCGCCCATACTGCACACCAGACGGACAGGCCGTTTCACAGCTGCGACAGTCGAGGCACAGTTCGAGGTGACGCCCGACATTCGGCGACATCTCGATCCGACCATCGGTGACCGCGCGCATCAAATAGATTCGACCGCGTGGGCTATCGTTCTCGTCCCCGGTTTCCAGATACGTGGGGCAGGCCGACGTGCAGAGTCCGCAGTGGACGCAGTCGAGGAACTTGCCGTAATCGATACTGGCTCCGAGTCGGGGCAATCCGTCGGGTGCTGTCGAACTTGTTGGGGATGGTGTCATGGACTCTGGCAGTGCGGCGGAGCGGGACTCGGTGTCGAGGGTGGAATGCACCCGGCCTCCCGAGCCTTGTATTCATTCTGATGGTCTGGCGTACGGCGGGCAACCATTGACGCAAAATGGACGCGGGGATCTGTATTGAGGGTGGGGTGAGTCGCGTGATGTCGCCCTCCGTGGCGTTAGATGGGCCAACTCCTGGGGTGCCAAGTCCTATTGATTCCCAAACACTTGCCAGACTATTTGGCAACACACCCATCGAACTCCCATTGACCCTGAATTTGCCTTACGGGTAGCCTGATGCCCATGTCGACATCTCCTCCACGTCCGCAAATTCATCAACCTCTGGGTGACTGGATGCAGTCGGCCATCGTGTGGGGCATCGTCCCTGGCTGGCTGCTGTCGCTGGTGATGCATGCGGGGATGTTTGTCACGATGATGACCCTGACGCAGATGCCCAGCTGTCGCGGGGATTACAGCGGCGAGGGGGGCACCGGGTTTCGAGAGATCGGGCTGCGTGCGCGCGAGGATGGGGATGGGCAGAAGGGTGGTCCGGGAACCGCTCCCGGGGCCATCGATGATGGGACAGAGGCGACGCCCGGTCTCGTGGAAGTTGTCTCTGTGCCTCAGATGTCGGTGCCCGGACAGTGGAAGGCTCCGACGACTTCGGATCAACCGCCAGTGCCGCTGAACCTGCCGAATGCCGGGGCCTCGCCTGCGGTGTTAGGCAGCGGTGGGCCGCCTCCGCTGAGCGGTTTGGGCGGGACGGTTTCGGCCACCGGCTCTTCGCAGGGTTCGGCAGCGACCGGAGTGCAGGGCGGCGGAACCCCCGGTTCGCGCGGCGGGGGCGGCATCAACGGGGGCAACGGAACTGGTGCGGGACAAACCTCGCTTTTCGGAGTCAACGACGCGGGTAAAAAGTTCGTCTACGTCATCGACCGCTCGTTCAGTATGGAAGAGCACAATGCGTTTCGAGCTGCCAAAGCGGAACTGTTGACCAGCCTCAGTCGGCTGACCGAAGTGCAACAGTTTCAAGTGATCTTCTACAACAACGAGCCGCTCGTACTCGCGACGCGTGATGATCGCTTCCGCATGTTCTTCGGGACCGATACGCAGCGATTGCAGGTGAGCGAGCAGATTCGGGCGGTCAGCCCGGATGGGGGCACGCGGCATCTGGAGGCGATTTTGGAGGGATTGAAATTCAACCCGGATGTCATCTTCCTGCTGACCGACGGAGCGACTGGACTCAACAAGAGCGATATCGATTCGATTAAGATTCGCAACCGCCAAGGCACCCGGATCCACTGCATCGAATTCGGAACCGGCCCACAAATAGTCGCTCCCGATGGCCAACCGATCCCGAACTTCCTGATCAAGCTGGCGGCGCAGAACAGCGGACAATACACGTACCGCAATGTGAAACTGCTCGGGGAGTAGGGGGATTCGTCCGAATTCAGCCGCCCCACGCCACCCGACCTCACCACCCCGACGCGTCAGCGCGGGAAAGCGAAAGCCACTTCTCCCGCGTGTCCCTCGCCGACACATCGGGTGAGCGAACTCCACCCAGCCGCATCTGCCCCCACGCCCATCGCTGCACCCGGCGAAACCATTTTAAAACTCCTAACCGATTCTTCTTGTAGGTCGGACATCCGCTGGATAGCATCAGTTTGCAGAATATTTTCACTCACCCGTCACTCGACGAACCTGTTCCAACACCGAAATCGCAGCTGAGGAATACGTCATGGGCCGCCGTCTCTTTCCGTCTTTCCGTCTTTCCGTCTTTCCGATCTACTTCCGTTTAGCTTCCACTCCCCGCGCACGCGCCGCCGAGTGATGACCCGCTCGATCCCCGCCATCTCATCGCTCGAACAACGCCAGCTGCTCAGTGGGACGATGGAGATAACGATTTCCAATGGCATGGGTGTTCACTCAGCAGCTATTAATCTGCCGCTTGACTCGCTCGGCTTTGTTGGCTTCGTCGACTATCCCGCGACTGGCTCGGCCTTCCTGAATGAAGATGTCTCGGCGCAAGTCATCTACGAATCGGCGGGTGTCGTGGGCGTCGAGTCCTTCGAGTTTATGTACCTGGATTCACTCGGCAACGACCAGATCTACATCGTGAACGTGACGACGACCGCTTACCCCGACAGCGAAGCTCCGTCCGGATCAGGAGGGGGAACAGGTACTGGTTCCGGAGCGGGGACCGATTCTGGCTCGCCGGAGATCGGGGACCAGCCCGTTGACGGCTACGGGATGGGCGGAGCATCGGGGAACGGATCGGGGACGGAGTACGAATTCGAGTATGAGTACGGCTACGGCATCGGCGGTGCATCGGGGAGCGAGTCAGGAGTAGACAACAGTTCGGATGCGGAAAACGAAGCTGCAGCGGCTGGCTCAGGAACTGGAACTGGAACTGGAACGAGTACCGGCAGCTTTCTTCCCCCGGTGGCAGTGATCAAGGGGACGAAACCCGTGCCCAATGGCGGGACTCTTTCGCTCAATGGCCTCGATTCATATGACCAAGATCAAGCGGGCGCTTCGATCGTCGCCTACAAATGGGATCTCGATGGCGACGGTGCGTACGACGACTCCAGCTCAGCCAGCTTGACGATTCCTTGGACCACAATCCTGGCTTACGGCGGCGTCGCAGGAGCCAACTACACTGTCAATCTGCAAGTCACCGATAATGAAGGACAGAAAGATACGGAAACGTTCGTGACCCCGCTGGGGGCGGGCACCCTCCAACCACCTGTCGCAGTGATTCGTGGCACAACCTCCGTACCTCACGGCAGCGCGTTGTCTCTCGACGGCACAGCTTCCTATGACCAAGACCAGTCGGGGGCGTCGATCACCGCCCACAAATGGGACTTGGATAACGACGGACAGTACGATGATTCGACATCGCCGATTATGTCAATTCATTGGGATTCAATTATCACAAACGGCGGAGTCGCTGGAACTAACTACACGGTCAAGCTGCAAGTCACCGATAATGAAGGGGTGAAAGATAAAGATACAGAAACCTTTGTGGCGATGCTGCAACTGCCGAAAGTATCGGTTTCGGCGATTGACGCGAATGCCAGCGAAACCGGTCCCGATACGGGGACGTACAAATTTAGCCGTACGGGAAGTACCACAAAAGCCTTGAGCGTCTCATTTGCGATGACGGGGAACGCGACAAACGGAACCGACTACAACCAGCTCATGGGCACTGTCGAGATACCCGCCGGGTCTGATTCCAAAACGGTAACACTGACTCCCATCGACGACAATATTTCCAATGATCGCACCGAAACCGCTATTGCCACAATCACAGCTAATGAAGTGGACCCCGTTTATTGGACCACGGGGCGGCATTGCTTAGATGGTCGACAAGGTCAGTTTCAGAGAGCGGTTTGGAAGGCTTCCCAGGGGGT
>JAYWHX010000175.1:0-28583 GCA_043777375.1 Planctomycetota bacterium
GGGATTGAAAGGCTGGCGTATCCCCCGTAACCTCATCTGGTTCTTCAACCCAAACGCTCAAAGCAGCGTCTGGTTCACCCCGTAGCAGAAGTTTTACAACTTCTGCTACGGCAAGGAAAAACCCAAGTCCCACGTTTCCCATTTCCGTCCTGCCCGATCTGCTGACTGCTGTTGACAATTCAATACAGGCAGAATAGGCTCCTCTTTGTCCTGTTTCTATGAGACTCTCTCTTCACACGGACTACGCACTGCGTTTCCTGATGTATCTCGGCACTCGGCCGGGGCGGGCGACCATTGCGGATGTCGCGGAATTCTTCGGCATCTCCAAGGACCACCTGGCCAAGGTGGCCCAGCGGATGGTGCAGCTGGGCTACGTCCGCAGCGTGCGGGGAATCAACGGCGGCATCGATCTGGCGCGGCCGCTCGATTTGATGACGGTCGGGGAGATCATCCGCGATTTCGAGGGGGCGATGCACTACCTCGAATGCGTGGGGGCCACGACCCAGGTGTGCGTGATCCAGCCGGGATGTGAACTCAAGAGAGTCTTCGCGGAAGCAGAACGCCTGCAATGGGAGTATCTGGACTCGGTCAAGCTGTCCTCGGTGGTCCGCCCGGGTCTGGATTTGGTGCAGCTGAAGATGCTGGCTGTTGAGTCTCCGTGAATGTTCGCGGTCGACCGAAGCTGGCCTTTCAGCTTCGGGAGCGAATGATGAATCGTCGAATGGCCTGGGCCCTGCTGCCCGTGATCTTGGTCGGAGCCGTGGTGGCTCAGTCGCGTAGTGCGGAGAAACCTCAGGTTGATCCGGCAGCGCTCGAGCGGACTCGCAAACAAGTCCGCATGCTCGACGATCTGTATAAGACAGCTGTGGTGCTGATTACCGAGCACTGCGTGGAGAAAGAAGACGATGTGGCCGCTGGCACAGCTGCCCGGCTGCTGTTCGCGGCGATGAAGGACAAGGGCTGGCATGAAGCCCGCTTGCTCGACGCCACGGGCGAGCCCTATGAAGAAAAGAACGTCGCTGCCGACGAGTTCGAAATGTCGGCTCTTGCCCAGCTGAAGACGGGCAAGGCGTTCGTCGATGCCGTGATCGAAAAGGACGGCAAGCCCTACTTGCGAGCTGCAACGCCGATCCCGGTCGTTCTGGAGAAGTGCATCATGTGCCACGCTCACTACAAGAACGTGGAGAAGGGCCAGATCATCGGGGCGGTGGCCTACATCGTGCCGATTGAGTAGTGATGGAAAAACGCGATCAAAACAAATCCTGACATGTGGAGCCAGCTGCCCTGCACGTCAGGATGTTTTTCAATCCCGTCCGAGACTTGTCGAGGAGCGATTATCAGCTTTCCCCTCCGTGTCGATTGACGATTGACCTGGTAAGCGGTCCAATCACAGGGAGTTGATTCGTTCTTCGATTGCGGACGGTCATCGCCCTTGGGGATCTCGCACCATGCATGACTTCGAATACGAAAGCCCGCGTTCACTGGCCGAGGCAGTCACACTGCTCGCCAGCCGGGACAGCCGCCCGCTCGCGGGGGGCACTGACTTGGTGGATCACATGCGGACCGGGCGGTTTCGTCCGGCGCTCGTGGTTGATCTCAAGAAGATCTCCGAACTCACTCAGCTAGTGACCGACGCCCAAGGATTGCGATTGGGGGCCGCTGTGCCGTGTTGGAAGCTGCGGGCCTGTACGACGATTCGGGATCAGTACTCGGCGATTGCCGACGCGGTCTCGATCATCGGTGGAGTGCAGATTCAGAACCGGGCGACC
Organism: Planctomycetota bacterium; assembly: GCA_043777375.1. Lineage (GTDB taxonomy): Bacteria > Planctomycetota > Planctomycetia > Planctomycetales > Planctomycetaceae > TH-plancto1. The sequence goes on from JAYWHX010000175.1 coordinate 1,770, forward strand.
GTGGGTGGCAATCTCTGCACGAGCGGACCCGCTGCGGATTCGGCTCCGGCGCTGATGGCGTTGGGCGCGGTCTGCGTGATCGCCGGCCCCACAGGCCACCGCACACTGCCTCTGGAACAGTTCTTCACCGGGCCCGGGAAGAATGTGCTGCAAGCGGGCGAGATCCTGGTCGAGGTCACCTGCCCGGCCCCCGCTTCGAAAAGCGGCTCGAATTACCGGCGGTTTATCCCTCGCAACGAAATGGACATCGCCGTCGTCGGTGTCGGTGTCAGCGTCACACTCGATGCCAGTGGTCAGACAATCACAGCTGCCCGAATTGGTTTGGGAGCCGTTGGACCGACTCCGATTCTGGCGACCGAAGCTGCGAAGACGCTGATTGGAAAGCCCGCGCATGATGCGAGCTACCAAGCCGCTGGAGAGGTGGCCCGTGCCCAGACCAGCCCAATCGATGACATGCGTGGGACCGTGGAGTTCCGGCGGCATGTGACCGGCGTGCTGGTTGAGCGTTCACTCCGCGAGGCGGTCGCTCGGGCTCGTGGAGAGAGCCAGTACCACGCCCATGTTCGAGTTCCGTGTACACAGTCGTGACGCCAAGGATTTTCAACACGGAGACACGGAGAGAGCCAGTGAAATCGGAGAGGCAGACAGGAAAGTCTGCTCCACTGTTGATGGTTCACTTATCACGTTGAACGGCGTCCTGTTCAACAGTCGTTTCACTCTTCTCAGTGCCTCCGTGGTGAATCACTCCTCGGAGTTTTATTCGTCGCCAGTCAATTGCTCACCGTCATCATTCCCAGGATGCCCCCGATGTCCCGTAAACGAGTTGTGACCTGCACCATCAATGGGCAAGAAGAGCAGTTTCTGTGCGAGCCGCGTCAGACACTGCTCGCGGTGCTGCGCGATACTCTCGACATGACGGGGACCAAGGAAGGGTGCAGCAACGGCAATTGCGGAGCCTGCACGGTCATCCTCGACGGTCGCCCGGTGGTCAGTTGCTTGGTGCTGGCGGTCGAATGCGAGGAGTCGCAGATCGAGACCATCGAAGGAGTGGCCCAGCCGGAGAAGCTGGCTCCCGTGCAACAAGCGTTTCTGGAGAATGCGGCTCTGCAATGCGGGATCTGCACTCCCGGTTTTATTATGCAGACGCAAGCTCTGCTCAAAGACAATCCGACCCCGACCGAAGAAGAGATCCGTTTCTACCTCGCCGGAAATCTGTGCCGCTGTACCGGGTACGACAAGATCGTGAAAGCGGTGCAGCAAACGGCTAGCAGCTGCGGTGGATGAGACGCCGACTGGAAAACCGGACGATTCACTCGGATTTCCAAAACGTCACCAAGAGAAAAGCCAGACCGCCGAAGCCACCGACGACGAACCATAACGAGGCGGCCAAACCCGAAGAGCAAAGACCCGCCACCAGCCCGAACAGTCCGCAGAAGGCAAACAGTGCCAGGGCCTGCGTTCTCTCGCTCGACTCTTCGACCGAGATTCCTAGCCATTGCATGAGCCCGACGAATGCCTCGGCGATAAGTTCTTGCATGTTGCACCAAAGTGAGAGTTTCCCGAAGTCTGCACGGAACGCAGGTCGAGGTCAACGGCTACATTGGTGGGCACAATTTTATCGAGTTGCATTCCCCGAGGGAGGGGCATGCGACCCTGTTCGAACAGCACTTCAATCGGTGGTAATCCATTGAATTCCATGTAAAGTAAGAACCTCAACGCGATGCGAATTCGTTTCGACCGTAGGCTGTCACTCGTTCTCCAACGCGTGGTTGAGAAGTCGTTCTGAAGAGGTTTCATACGAAGAACGAAAGGTCACTTGGGCCTAAGTCACGTGATCGGGATCGCCTCCCAGAGCAGGGCCTGGGCATTCGAGTCGAGCCTCTTCGGGGCGAGGAGATATCCGACTTCGTGGCTGTGAACACTTCCCCCGCCGTCATCGAGTTTCACGTGGACGACACTCTCCACGGGACTCGGATCGACACGTTTCTCGCACGGCATCTGCGGAATCATTCGGCTTGGCGATTGATGCGAGTCGTCCGTGCGGGGCTGGTGCATGTCGACCATATTCAGGCCGACGAAGCCCAGCGGGTTTACTCCGGGCAAGCTGTTCGCGTGCAGCTGATCGAACCGCCCGACCGCGTGCTGGAATCAGACCCGACCGAGGTGCCCATCGTCTACTCCGACCCGTGGATGCTGGTGGTCGACAAGCCTGCCGGGCTGATCGCGCATCCCACAGGCGAGTACCAGATCAACAGCTTGGCCAATGTATTGCAGTCTCATCTCGACAAGCTCACCCCGCTGAAGGGTTTGCTGCGTCCGGGGATCGTGCATCGCCTCGATCGGCAGACCAGTGGGCTGATGGTCGTCGGGCTGACCCATCTATCACACCGCAATCTATCGATGGGGTTCGAGGCAGGTCGAGTGTCAAAGAGTTACCTCGCTCTGACCGAAGGCGTCTTCACAGCGGATACGGGAAGCCTGAAGCAAGCGATCGGTCGAGCTGCGACCGGTCGGCATGTGTTGATGTCCTGCCGGGGAGACGCCCGCGAGCCGCGCCCCTCGCAAACGAATTATGAGGTGGTCGAACGCTTCCCCAATCATACGCTGGTGAAGGCGACGCCGCTGACCGGTCGCAATCACCAGATCCGCGTCCACTTCGCCCACATCGGCCATCCGCTGGTCGGCGACGAGTTCTACATGGCTCACGGCCAGTTCCATCCCTTGCGGCCCAAGTTCGTCCCGAACCCCGATGATCCCGATGACGAGGAGCCTGACTTTGGCCCGATTGAAACCGGTCTCCCCATCCGTCGCCACGCGCTCCACGCCTGCCGCCTCGCTTTCGCCCATCCCATCACCGGGCTCTGGATGGAGTTTCAGAGTTCGCTCCCAGCTGATTTCTTAGACACGGTCCAAGAGCTGCGCGCCGCCCCGTAGTGCTTGGTCAACGCTCAATATGTGGGTTCGCCCTCCCAGGCGTGCCTACCCCCGTTCGCATTTGCCATGTCGATCGTTCAATTCGGACGGGCAAACGTGCCCGTCCTACGGTCGCATTGACTTCCCCAGCGTTCAGCGGGACGATGGATGGCATTCATCGCACTTCCTCCCACAGCTTGGACTTCGGTGCCCCATGCCTGATCACGCACCACTCATGCACTCACCCCATCGTTGGCGAGCTTGTGTTGCTCCACTCGTTGTCTGCGGACTCATCCTCTGTCTAATCGATTCGGCAACGCAGGCTGCGGGCTGGAAAGCAGGCGTGGCGAAGGCGGACATCACACCGGAGAAACCGATGTGGATGTCCGGGTACGCCTCGCGCGATCACCGTGCCGAGGGCACCAACACGCCGTTGTGGGGCAAGGTACTCATTCTGGAAGACGCGCGCGGCAAGCGCGTGGCGGTGATCACTCTCGACCTGGTCGGCATTGATCAGGCGACCTCCAACATCCTCCGTAAGCGGATTTTGGATGAGCATGGTCTGGAGAGGTCGCAGGTCGCGCTCATGTGTTCGCACACGCATTGTGGCCCCGTCGTGGGTAACAACTTGATGTCGATGTACACACTCACGGATGAGGATCAGACGCTGGTCCGTGAATACACAGCTGGTCTCATCGACGAGATCGTGACGGCTGTGGGACAGGCTCTGTCCGATCTGACTCCGTCTGAACTGGCGTGGAGCAGTGGCAAGACCGGATTCGCCGTCAACCGCCGCACGAACAAGGAAGCGGATGTTCCCGATCTGCGTGCCGCCGGACAATTGTTGGGCCCGAGCGATCATGAGGTGCCGGTGCTGCAAGTGAGCAGTGGCGACCAGATCAAGGCGATCATTTTCGGGTATGCCTGCCATGCAACCACTCTCTCGTTCTTTGAGTGGTGCGGCGATTACCCCGGATTCGCCACAAAGCAGATTGAGGAAGAATACCCCGGCACGCAGGCCATGTTCTGGGCGGGATGTGGAGCAGACCAGAACCCGCTGCCACGCCGCACATTGGAATTGGCAGAGATGTACGGCAGTCGGCTGGCGACCGAAGTGCAGACGACATTGCTCTCTAATGTCACTCCAATCAATGGCGATCTGGATTTTCGCTATGACGAACCAGAAATCGGGTTCGCCACCATTCCTACAGCTGAGCAGGTCGAAGCTCAATTGAGTTCAACGGACAAGTACGAAGTGGGGCGGGCCAAGATGCAGAAGCAGGAGCTGGAGGCGACGGGAGCGATCCGCCCGACATACGCGTATCCCGTGCAGACGTGGAAGCTGGGGGATGGCCCGGTATGGGTGATTTTGGGCGGTGAGGTGGTCGTGGATTACTCGATCCGGTTGAAGACGGAAATCCGCCTGCAATACGGAGTCAAGCCGGTGTGGGTGGCTGGTTACGCCAACGACGTGATGGCCTACATTCCCTCGCTGCGTGTTCTGAAAGAGGGCAAGTATGAAGGAGAGGGGGCCATGCTCTATTATGGACTCCCCAGCAAGTGGGTGGACTCAGTCGAAGAGCAGATCGTGGGCACCGTGCATGCTCAGGTGAAGTCGTTGTACGAGGCCCACTCCGCGAAGTCAGCTGAACCTCAACGGTGAGCCGTCGGGATGTCCCGACAAGTCGAATTTGTACAGACCAGGATGTCTCATGCAGTTGGAGAATCAAGTCGCCGTCGTGACTGGCGGAGCGAACGGAATTGGGCGAGCTTTGTGCCGCCGGTTCTCTGCGGAGCGCGCCCGCGGGGTCGTCGTGGCCGATATCGATTTCTCAGCTGCGTCTGAACTAGCAGCGGAGATTGGCGGCTGGGCGGTGCGCTGTGATGTGCAGCAAGAGTCAGAGATCCAATCTCTCGTGGCGCAGACGATCGAGCGATTTGGCCAAATCGATCTCTTCGTCTCAAACGCAGGCATCACAGTCAGCGGAGGGGTCGAGGTTCCCGACGCCGACTGGCAACGGCTGTGGAATGTGAATGTGATGGCCCACGTCTACGCCTCGCGAGCTGTGCTGCCGGGCATGCTGGAGCGCGGGCAGGGCTATCTGCTGCATACATCCTCAGCTGCGGGGGTGCTGACCGAGATCGGGTCGGCACCATACTCGGTCACGAAACATGCGGTGGTGGCCTTTGCGGAGTGGCTGTCAGTGCAATACCAGCGGCGGGGGATCAAGGTCTCCTGCCTGTGCCCGGCAGGTGTCTCGACCGATTTTCTCGATCTGAATGACCCGGTTCACAAATTCCTGCACATGAGTTCGGTCACCCCCGAAGCTGTCGCCGACTGCGTGATTGAGGGGTTGGCCGCCGAGAAGTTTTTGCTACTGCCTCACAAAGAGGTCGACGAGTTCTTCCAGTTCAAGGCCCAGAACTACGACGCCTGGTTGAAGAACTTTTCGCGAGTGAACGAGAAGATGGAGAAGGCGCGGGTGAAGGAGTTAGGCCGCCTAAGTTCTGAAGCCCACTAGTCCTTCAATACGAAGGATATTGCCTGCGGTGGCGGTCTAATAATCCCCACCTTGCAGCAATTCCGCTCTCATCTCAACACGGTCTTCTGTATTCATTTGTAGCAATCGGATGGTCGCATCGCCGACCATCGTTTTTCCCAGTATGATGGCCGCCACGGACTCGAAGTGATCTTCCCAAGCGTCTTGTCGCGGATGAAAGAGGCCGACGATTTCGCGGCTGATAGGATCCAATGTTGTCAGATTCGGTCCCTTGTGGCGATTACAATCTGGGCAAGCGAGCGCCAGATTGTCCGGTGTGTCATCGACGATGTGCTGGCGTGCTTCGATGTGTTCGACGTGGAAAGTAAAGTAAGGCGCTGCGAGTTGACTTAATTGGCAGTACTCACATCGATTCCGGGCACGGTTGCGAACAAGTTGGCGAGTGGCGGCATCCATGTCGCGTTACTGCTGAAGAAAACGACGGGCCCTGGCCTGCATCATGGTCACGAAATGAAACGCAGCCAGCAGTCGGTCGTACTCCGACTGCTCTCCGGGCGTCATTATTCCGTGGTTTGCCTTCCCGGCCAGCTGATCCAGACGCTCTTGATCGAGAGCATCAGCCCGCAGAGAAGCAATCTTTCGTGCCGCCTCAGGAGTCAGACATTCAGCAAACGGTTCGATCAACCGGTCAAGGACTGTAGTACTCATGACTGAATCCTATCACAACGACTGGGTTGGGGACGAGTCGGATATTCGCGACGCCATGTGAAACATGAAGAATCCACCGAATTGCCGATCACTCTGTCTTCTCATCCAAATCCAACGGCACGGGAAACTTCACCGTGATCAATTCGCTCCCCCGGCGGATTACGAACTCGGCGTCCTGGCCCGGTTGGAGCAGATTCAGTTCTGTTTGCAGTGTGCGGACCGAGTTCACGACCTTGCCGTTGAGGAACACGATCAGGTCGTCCGGCTGCAGCTTGGCCTGCTCGGCAGCGGTGCCGGGCAACACCTCGTCGATGTAGGCTGGGGTGCGGAAGACGATGTCGGGCACCAAGATCATCCCGAATGTGCGCGGGGGAATGTTGCGAGCAGTGGCCAGCGGATCGACGACCGCCGAGCGGGTGTACTCCCCTTGCATCATCGCCTTCAGAGTCGGAGCCAGCTCCCCGATCGGCACGACATAGTTCACCCACACCTGCGACTGCGAATCCCGCAGCTCGCGCCCCAGCATCCCGAGTAACTGGCCATCGCGGTTCGTCAGCACGCCGCCCGCTGCACCCGGATTGTTCGTGATCGCATCGACCACATACACCGGCCCGGCGTAGTTCGAGGCGAACCGACCCCGCCGAGCGGTCAGCTGGGTGCGAGCGGAGATGATCCCATGTTGCACCGACAGTGGCTCGTCCCCGGCAGCCACTTTGAACATGTTACTGAAGGCATAGATCCGTGTGCCGGGCCCCGCTGTGGCGGTTGTGGAGAGGTCGAAGTAGTCGAGTCCCTCGGCTTCGATTTTGATGACGGCCAAGTCGAGCTTCGGCTCCGGGGCCACGACCCGCCCCGTGTATCGCTTGCCATTCGAGAGCACGACAGAAACCGTTTCGCCGTCGAGCAGATGGCTCAGGACCGTCGCGATATGTCCATTGGGCGAAATCACAAAACCCGTGCCGTACCCCTGCAGCCCCGCCAGGCCACCGGCTCCAAAGAGCTTGACGACCTTGGACTGGACTTCGCTTTCGACGGTTGAGCGATCGGCGGCGAGAAGTGTGGTCGAGAGGAGGCACAAGACAATCACTATCATCGAGAGGTAACGGATCAGTTCACCACGGAGGCACGGAGGCACGGAGAGGAGCAGGGGATTGCGACACATTGAAAAGGTCTCATGGTTTGTGGACCGGTGAGTCGGGGAGGACTTACTCTTTCGCGTGAGGTACTCTCCGTGGAAAGAGTCATGGCCACTCGCCGACTCATCAATCAGAGCCGCGTCGCTGTGTCTCCGTGGTGAATTCCTCATCATTTCGCTCCCTGCAATGTCGCGGCTTCCAGGCTGTATTCACCGATCAGCGTCTCGGCCCGGCGAATCGTGAGCTTCTTCGGCAGCTTTCGCCCGCCGAAATCAGCCAGCTCCGTGAACCGGATCTCGCACTCGTCCGCATCTTCTTCAATCGAAGTATCCCAACCCACCAGAGCGACTGGCTCGCGCTTGAAATACCAACGGCTGATCGCGGTTCCTTGTAACGCGACCAGTACATCGACCTTGGGCCCCGTTCCATCGAGCGGCTCGGACCCCACATAATAGAACTCAGCGAACCTGGCATTCGGATTGATCAGCATCCGTCGCAGGTGGTCAAACGCAATCAATAGCCCGCCGCTTCCCGGTGGTTTGTCAAGCAGCGGGTCAGACAGCTCTTGAATAAACGGCGTCTCGCCAATCTTGGCCGCCACGGTCGTATCGGTCAGCTTGACCTGCATCACTGCCCCGCGCTGGTCCTTCAGGGTCAGCGACCACGGTCCCGATACAGCTGCGAAACTGCCCCACGGCAGCATCGATTCAATGGCCCGTTCGGTGGCCACCTTGTTGAAGTGGAAATTCGCGAAGCCCGACTTCTCCTCATACAGATACTCATGTGGGTTCGGTGACTTCATCCCCAGGTCGAGACCCGGAATCGGAAGTTTGGGTAGTGGCAGCTGGGGCAGTTCTGGCTGCTCCTCCTCTTGTTCTGGAGCCAACTCCGACGCGCGGTGAAGAGTCCTCAGCCGCACGATGACGGACTTCTGTTCACCCTCATGCGAGTAGGTCAGTGGCAGCTTCCACCCATTCGGGTAGATGCCGAGGATGTTCTTGAACTGGTTCACGCTGCGGATCGGTCGCCCCGCGAACTCGACCAGTTCATCGCCTGATCGCAGCCCGCGGCGGTAGGCTTCCGACTGTTCGAGAATCTGGCCGATAACCACCTTGCCTTCCGAGTCGGTCGTGACCGCCGCGCCCAGCGTGGCGTGATCGACGATTCGCCCGCTGAGCAGATGCTCGCGGAAGTTCATCACTTGATTGATCGAGATTGCATAGCCAGCCCCAATGTTCACGCGGCCGCGCTTCTCGACCGAGATTCGTCCGTTGATGCCGATCAGCTGGCCACTCGCGTTGAATAGCGGCCCCCCCGAGTTGCCGGGGTTGATAGAGGCATCCACTTGCAGGCAGTCGGTGTACTCCAAAAACGTCCCCGCTGGGAACTGATAACGATGCGTTCCAGAGATCGTGCCGTAGGTCACCGTCGGCTGGTAATCGGTCGCCAATAGGAACGGATTCCCCATCGCGTAGCACCAGTCGCCCATCCGGACTGTGTCGCTGTCCCCAATCTCAGCGACCGGGAAATCGGTTCGACCCAGCATCTGGATCATCGCGACGTCGCCCGTCGGATCGATCCCCACGAGGACAGCGTCGTAGAGATTTCCATCGCTCAGCCCGCACCTCATGAACGCGCCGCCCATTCCCTCGACGACGTGGAAATTGGTGATCGCAAATCCGTCCGCTGTGATCAAAACGCCGGACCCGCCCCCTTTGCCTTCCTTGTCGAAGATGGCCACGACGGCGGGCATTGCCTTTTGAATCGTGGCAATGCGTGCCTGTTGAGCCTCTACGACCGCAGCTGGGATCTCGACAGCAGTGAGCGAAGAGGTGACTGTCAGGAGGAGTAACCCCACGAGAACGCTCCTACGGAGCACCGTGGGATAGGCTTGCAGCCTGTCATTCTGAATGCGATGACAGGCTGCAAGCCTATCCCACGGGTGAATTAATCCGTTTGTCACCGATCTGCTCCCGATCAGGGTGGAGAGGACAACTCCACGTCGTCCGATCTCATTGTCGCGCTGAATACATCGTAGGCAGTCGAACCACTTCCCGCGACTGGACCTTTCGAAGAACCCCACGGCGTGTGGAGCGGCGTCAGACCGATGTGTCCCTGGATCGTGGAGGATGAGGCCGGTGCATGGCCCTGCAAGCGGTCTCTGCTCCGGAGCGTGCACAGTTGTGATGCAACGCTCCGGAATCTCGGCGGCCGTGACGTCCGGCGCTCGCTGTCGGTTCCCCGTGCGGCGATTGCCTCGCGCTCGGTTGCTGGCTACTCTGATAGTTTCAATTCACTCGCCCGCCTCGAAATCCCCCACCCATGTTCCGCCTCGCTCTCACTATCGCTCGTTTTGCTGCCTCCGCCTGGGTCGGGGCCGCTGTGTTATTTGTGATTAACGGCGTGCAGCAGACGACTTCGGGCCAGTTCGAGTCGATGACCACCGATCAGCTGGTGTTGCTCAGGTTTCCAGCATATTACCTAATGGGGTTTAGCCTGGTTGGAGCGGCGTTGATCGGTTCAGCGATCTCCGGCGGGCAGTTGTCGTTTCGACGTCGCGGAGCGGTTTTGGGGCTATTCGGGCTGGCCTTGGTCACGATGCTGTTCGATTATCTGGTGGTGTATCTCCCCTTGGCCGAGATGATTACGCCGCCTGGAAAAGCCCGGACGCAGGGGTTCCAAACCCTGCATCAGTGGTCCAAGGTGATCAATTCAGCGGAACTCTGTTTGGTATTGCTGGGGGCGTTATTGCTGTGCTGGCCCACACGGAAGGTGCCAGAGCAGGGTGTCTGAGGTCACTCTAATCTTCGGAATACGAGTCGCGGAGCGACATCGTCGACGGACTCTCAGCGGCAAGAATTGTCGGCAATTCCGCCGTCCGAGCGTTCTTCCCTCGACAGTCCCGGAATGACGTGCCAGAATTGCCAAACTTGGCCCAATTCACCCTCTTGTCGACGACTTACCCCCATGGACAGCCACGCCGCTCCTATTGCTGCTGATGACGTGTTTCAGGCTGCCGATGTCGCGCAGTTTCAATCCGACGATACCGAAGCGGGTCAGGCCATCTGCAAGATGCTATCGCTGATGTTTGCGTACACGGTCTTCGCGATGACCGTGACGACATTGGTTACCATTTATTGGACCAGCAAGTAATCGATGCCTGCTGTCGAGTTCTTGGTGTGGCACTACCCCAGCAATCCCTCAACGACCCGTCCCGTGGACAGTCGATACGGGCGCCCGAAGCGGTCAAAGACCTCTGTCGCCGGGTCAATCCCGAAGCAGTGCCACACAGTTGCCAACAAATCCGCTGGCGAGACTGGCGTAGATGCTGGATATGCCCCCCGAGCATCGCTGGCTCCGTACACCAGACCGCCCTGAATTCCGCCGCCGCAGATTGCCAGCGAATAGACATCCGGCCAGTGATCGCGACCAGCGTCTTTATTCATCACCGGTGTTCGTCCGAATTCCCCGGTGTTGATCACCAGTGTCGAGTCTAGCAACCCGCGCTCCGACAAATCCTCGACCAGTGCCGCATACGCTCGATCCAGCGGCGGCACGCGGTCCTTTTTGGAGGCTTCAATCGCTGCGTGAATGTCCCAGTGCTGGTTGAACTCGTTGAACGCGACCCAGGTGACGCCCGCTTCGACCAGACGCCTTGCCAGCAGCAGCGATTGTCCGATCTTTGTGAACCCGTACTTCTGGCGCAGCACGGGGGACTCTTTCGAGAGATCCAGAGCCTCCCGGAACTTGGGGTTCACCAGCAGATTGACCGCACTCTCGTAGAGCCGGTCGCGCGATTTTGTCCCTTTTGTCTCCAGATCCCGCGTGATTTCATCCACCTGCCTCAACAGCTGGGACCGTGACTCGAACCGGGCAAGCGACACATCGCCGGGTAACGTCAGGCTGAGCGGCTTGAAGTCCGGCTTGTGCGGTTCCCCCTGCACCAGAAACGGATCATGCGTGGCCCCCAGATAGCCGGCGTATTGCCCGGGCATGCGGTTCGATGGACCGGGGATGCTGAGCCATGTCGGCAAGGAAACCGCCGTCGGGACGCCGTGCTGTTCGCGGTTCAAGTAATTGAGAATCGCCCCTGGTCCCGGGGCGTCGATCGCAGCGGCTTCTCGATCGGCGTTCGGCTGGACGATCGAACCGGTGAGCATCACATATGTGCCCGCGATATGGTTATTGAAGTTGTGTGACATCGACCGCACGACGGCAATCTTGTCTGCGATCTTCGCCGTCTGCGGCAGCAGATTCGTCAGACGCAGTCCCGGTAATGAGGTCTCGATCGGGGTGAACGGGCCTCGCACTTCGGCAGGGGCGTCTGGCTTGGGGTCCCACATGTCGAGCTGGCTCGGCCCCCCTTGCAGGAAGATCAGAATCCCATGCTTCGCAGTGCCCGATCGCTGTGTCCCCGCCGGGTTAGCCAGAACTGGCCCGCCAAACAGGCTCAAAGCTCCGACCTGGAGCAGCTGGCGACGAGTTGGCGAGGAGAAGAGCATGAAGGCGAGGGGCTGGAAGGAGGTGGAGGAGGGCACGATAGAACTTATCGGCCAGTTTTGATGCGGGTCAAGCGTGAACTCCGAGCCAAGAGGGAGGAAACTCCATTTCGGGAGGCCGACCTTTGAAGTCCCATGACCGGGATTTTGAACCTCCCACTGGCAGTGAGCAGGTCATCCAGTGGCAGTCGTGTTACAGTGATTTAGTTCAGATGTCCTCGTCAACCCAGTGGACTGCCATCGTATGACGATTCGTCAATTGAGTTTGATTTTGGTGGTGGGTGGGTGTGCAGGGATGGTCCTGTATACGGCGTTTCTCGGTCGCCCATCCGCTGCTCCGGTCGAGTCGGTTCCCGCGCGGCCGGGCGTGGTCTCAGTCGCCGTGTCAGCGGAGCATGGTGAGCAGATTCGGGTATTCTGTGGAGACTGTCACCGTGTCCCATCGCCGGAGTACTTTCCGAAGGATGCCTGGTACAAGGAGGTTCAGCGCGGGTTTGGTTTCTATACCGATTCCGGGCGTCATGACTTGGTCGCTCCGAAAGCCAATGATGTGTTTGCCTGGTACAAAACTCAGGCACCTGACAAGTTGAAAGCGACGAGCCTGCTCTCGCGAACGTCTCGTCTTCCGCAGTTTCGGTCAGTGCCGCTGCCTTGCCCGACCGGATCTCCGATGGTGTCGAGTTTGAGTTGGGAGCCAGACGCCGGGCAATGGCCCCAGCTGCGATTCAGCGACATGGAGGTTGGCCAAGTCGCGGGGGTTTCGCCAGCATCGGCTCCTCAGGCAACCGTGATTGCAACGGGCTCCCATGTTGCCGGAACCAAGGTGGTCGATGTGGATCAGGATGGGGTTCTCGATTTGCTAATGTGCGAGTTGGGTAGCAAGCAACCCGCTGACCACGAACTCGGGCGGGTCAGTTACATTCCGGGCGGTGCGACGGCCCAGGAGCCTCGTCTGCTGCTGGGAAACATTGGACGAATCGCCGACGCCTCGGTGGCCGACTTTGATGGGGACGGAGATCTCGATCTCGTGGTCGCTGAATTTGGTTGGTTGAAGTCCGGTAGTATTCTGGTCATCGAGAATACGCGACCTGCGGAATTACGTGGAGCGGCATTGAGCGCTGGGGATTTTGTCCGTCACCCGCTGGATCAGCGGCATGGCACGATTCATGTTCATGTGACCGATGTGAACAACGATCAGCGCTCCGATTTCGTAGCACTCATCAGTCAAGAATTTGAGACAGTCGTCGCCTTCGTCAACGAGGGCGGATTCCAGTTTCGACGGGAGGTCGTCATGGAACCTCAAGACCCCTCGTACGGCTCCTGCGGAATTGAGCTGGCAGACATCGATCAGGATGGCGATCAAGACCTGATCTATGCGAATGGGGACACGCTCGACAGCCATCTGGTGAAGCCCTACCACGGGGTCCACGTCTTGTTGAATGAAGGCCGTTTTCCTTTCACAGACAAGCAAGTACTTACCTTGCCGGGGGCCAGCGACACCGCTGTCGCTGATTTCGACCAGGATGGCGACCTCGACATTGCGGTTTCGGCGTTTCTGCCACCGCGACTGCTCAGTCAATTGCCTTCGGGAACGTTCGATTCATTGTGCTGGCTAGAGCAAACGAGTGCTCTGACATTTCAGCCGCACGCGATTGAAACCGCCACAGTTGGGCACTTAGGACTGGTGGCCGGAGATTTCGACGGGAATGGAACAGTCGATCTCGCTGTCGGTGATTCCCCAGGAAATGGATGGGGAAATCTGTGGTGGAATGAGCCTCACAAATAGCCCGTATGTCGACGGTCTTCAGCTGCCTTGGATGTGGCTGAAAACCCTCTCCGGCAATTCGGAAAGTTCACTGGAACTACGTCGACTAGGGGATCGACTCGATCTTTCCCTGTCCTTCAATCAGCATGATCCGCTGGTTGGAGGAGATCGTCTCAAATTTCTCGACGTTTCCAGAGGGCCAATGGACGATCATCTGGTCGATTTGCGGTGTTTTCCCCAGACCCGCATGCAGTCGTCGATCAGAGGTCGAGGCGTAGCTCGTGCCTCCCTTTTTGAGTCGTATCATCTTTTTCCCGGCAAAATGAAACTCCACCCAGGCTCCTTCAGCCCAGCGGGGACTGCGGGTTCCGATCAGTTCCACCTCAATCCAGTCGCCCACAGTCACAGACTCGTTCCGTAACACCGCAGCTGGCTGATTGATGTGTGACACGACCAGGTCGAGATCTCCATCGTGGTCGAGATCCGACGCCGCAAGTCCGCGCCCCATGTGTGGGCTCGTGGCGTATTCGCCTGCGGTGGCTGCGACATTCACATACCGCTGAAAGTCCTCATTCAGAAGGACCAATGGAGGTTGTTGGAGCGGTGAGTTGATCGGATGCCGAATCACGTGGCCGTTGGCCGTGAAGAGGTCTTCGTCTCCGTCCAAATCGAAATCCGCAAAGACCGTTCCCCACCCCACGCTCAGTCCTCCAGCTGCGGCAATGCCGGTCATGCGGCTGACGTGTTGAAAGAATTGGCCATCAGAATTGCGATAGAGAGCAAAGGTTTCGTTTTCGTAGTTGGTCACAAAGATGTCAGGCAGCCCGTCGCCGTTGAAGTCCCCCATGTCGACTCCCATGCTTCCGTCCATCTGGCCCGTGTCGCCAAAGCCTGTTCCGCTGACGGCCCCCGATTCCACAAACCGAGAGTGCCCCTCATTCAGGAGGAGTGAGTTCATCGTCGTGTCATTGGTGATGTACATATCCAGGTCACCATCCAGGTCGACGTCGGCTGACGCCACAGCCAGCCCCTTACCCGGAGAGAGATCTCCGAATCCGCTACCCGGCGATTGAAATCCTCCGGCGCCGTCGCTGAGGTATAATAGATTCGGAATTCCTGAGTAATTTCGGGGTGGGCAGACCTCTCGTGTCTGTTCATTTTGAAAGTAACAAGGCGGGTCATGCTCCGGAGACCAGTCCACATAATGCGCGACATACAGATCATTCGCCCCATCGCCGTTGAAGTCGCCCCACGCGGCGCTGCTGCTCCACTGGGGATCCGTCAACCCGGAAGGCTGGCTGGCTTCCTCGAAAGTCCCGTCACCCAGATTGCAAAACAGCTGGAGCCCGCCGTATCCAGTGACCAGTACGTCATCAAATCCATCGTTGTCATAGTCGGAAACGGCGGCCCCGTGTGAGTAATGCGGAGCCTCAACGCCGCCGCATTTCGACGAGACATCCACAAAGTTCGGTCGGGGGGTGTTCTTCACCTGTCTCAGCAAGCGTGAGGGAAGTCCCGAAGGGTGTTTTGTCTTGGAGAACTTCCCGCCCTGAGGAAAGTAGAGGTCTCGAAGTCCATCCCGGTCGTAGTCCAGAACTCCCACGCCCCCTCCCAGGGATTCCAGGATCGTGAAAAAACCCATTTCATAGCCATCACGGTATTCGACGTTCACCCCCCAATCCTGGGCACATTCCTTGAAGCGGAGATTGGCCGAAGCTCTGACAGCAGTCATGGCTTCTGTCGTCACTGGCGCAGGCAAGGCCGCTACGGGAGGTGGCGAGGCAGTCTGTGGACGACAGCCACTGAATAACCCGATCAGCAGGAGTGTCAGGTATGTTGCAAAGTGACTCTTCACGGAAGGGCTTTCTCTAACGGAACCGCCGTTGGCGTTCGTCGTCGACAACTGAGAGCCGCCATTCGCCAAACTTTGGCTAGGGGCTTCAGCCCCAACTGATCGCAAATGATCGCCAGCTGATCTCGGACCTCTGCGTTGGCGGGTTCTCGTGTGGCTTTCTGGCTCAAGTCTGTCATCTGGCTCTTCAGTGACTTAATGACTTCAGACTGTTTGAGATGGAGGCGGTATTCTGTGTCGTTCTTGAGAAGTTGGAAGAGCTGTGCCATGAGATAGTGAGATTCGTCGTCACCCGGGTCAGCAGTAATTAGCGAATCAAGTAACGCCCGTGCCTCAATCCACTCATTCCGCTCGATTGCGAATCTCGCTTTCAGTCGCTTGCCTGCTGGCAGCAATTCTCCGAGAGATTCCGCCTGCCTTAGCATCTCATGAGCCTCGTCAATCCTTCCCGACTGCCACAGGCAGTCCGCTTTCAGGGACATCGCTATCGTGTTGCTTGGGCATTTTTGCAGAGTGATTAAGGCGGCAGCGAACTGCTTTAGAGACATCTGAGAAGAGGCAAGGAGAATGCTGACTTCGGTTTGAACGTCGGTTGCAGTGGACAGCTTTAAGGCTTCTGTGAGTTCGGAGATCGCTCTCGAATGCTCTCCGAAATCGTGGAAGATCGATCCCTGCATGTGATGGGGGCGGTAATCATGGGGAGCCAGTCGGGAGACGTCTCCCAGGATCAGGAGTGTCCTTTCGATTTCGCCGAGATCGTAAGCCACCGTGGCGAGCCAGCGCAGGGCATCGACGCTTTCGGGGGTGTCTTGGATGGCCAGTTCCAGACACTTCTCGGCATCTTCGAGTTGCCCAACCCGATAGAGTGCTTCACCGGTCAGCAGCAAGAGTGGAGGCCGGATGGGGCCTTCGGGCTTGAGCTTTGCGAATTCCTGAAGCGCCGCATCAGGGTGATTCTCATACAATTGAATCGCCCCACGGAACAGGGGGACTTGCCACCCTTCACTTTCAAGCCTCTCGAATCCCTCCAAGGCGGTTTGCAACTTCGCGATATCCCGGATTTGAATCCCCTGCAGGCCTCGTTGTTGCAATTCAGTAGAAGTGAGTTGCACATTTGCCGCAGTGGGCTGGCTCTGAAAACACTTCATCAGACCGATTGTGATCATCGACAGGGTGAGGACCAGGAAAAAGCCTCGACGTAAAGTTTTCAGGTGACATTCTCCAATGTTTGCCAAGATTTTGAAAATTTATCGATTGACGATCAGCTGATCAATGTTTAGAGTCGAAGAATAAGAGTTCGTTGTTGCCTTCAATGTCAAGACCGTTTCCCAAACGGATCGATTGACAAAGTTCTATCCTGCCCATCTTCGAGGTCTGTGTCATGAAAATGTCCAAGCGGTTAAGAGGTTTCACTCTGATTGAGCTGTTGGTGGTTATTGCCATTATCGCTGTACTCATCGCATTGCTGTTGCCAGCCGTGCAACAGGCCCGCGAGGCAGCTCGCCGTTCCAGCTGCAAGAACAATCTGAAGCAGTATGGTCTCGCACTACACAACTACCACGACACATTCGGAGCATTCCCCCCCGCTGCGAACTACAGTGGGCAATGGAGTAACTACCCCGTGGGATGGCAGGTTCGCATACTCCCGTATGCTGATCAAGCTCCGCTGTACAACGAAATGGACTTTTCGGCGGGGAGTGCGACCGGAGCAGCAGGCGTCGATAAGCTCCTGCCCAATGGCAAATACCTTCGGCAGATGACCACGCCCTATTCCAAGTGTCCATCGGATGCGTCTTCCAGTCCGGATGGAAACTGGGCACAAGCCAGTTATGGCGGATCGATGGGATCGCAGCGGACGGATTCTGCAAACGGTGCCTGTCAGCCGTTCATTACTCCTGGGGTTCATTATGAGAATCCAGGTGGAAGTCCAGGCCATGGAAACACGACTGAAAAACGGTACATCGCCGGAATGTTCGGGCGTCTTTTGTCGGAAAAAATCACCATTGCTGACGTGACCGACGGCACGACGAATACAATTTTGGTTGGTGAAATCCTCCCTGCCTGCCATGATCACGGTGGTGGATGGTGGCACTTCAACGGAATGGCCAATGCACACGCATCGACCTCAGTGCCCTTGAATACCTTCACAACGTGTAGCTCACCCTATACGCGTTCGAATCCTCCTTTTCCAACCTGTACTGCTCAAAACAACTGGAATCTGAGCTGGGGCTTCCGCTCTTCCCATGTCGGTGGAGCCCACTTCTTGTTGTGTGACGGTTCAGTCCGATTCGTCAGCGAGAACTTGGACTACCGCACGTACCAGAATTTGGGAACCCGTAACGACGGCAAGGTGATCGGCGAGTTCTAACGCCAATTTCCTTGAAACTGAGTGTGTGGCTGGATCACTTAAGATCCAGCCACCTTTTGACCTCTTGATCATTCTCTGAGTGAACTCCAATGCGTCTGCAACATCTGTGTCTGATCCTGTCTGTCGGAGGCTTGCTACTGGGTTGCGGCGGTGGTGCGTCCGACGCTCCGGCACTTGTCGAAGCGACCGGCACAGTTCTGATGGATGGAAAGCCGGTGGTTGGCGCCTCGGTGACATTTGTGGTCGAGAAATCGCCGATCTCCACTGGAATCACTGACTCAGCTGGAAAGTTTACATTAAACACCGGGGGACGGAGTGGTGTGCCGGTCGGGAATGCGAAAGTCGGGATTGTGAAAATGGTCTCAACCTCCGGAGCCACGGCAACTTCGACCCCAGCTGATATGATGAAGATGGCTGCTGCTGGAAAAATGGGGCCCACAAAGCCGAAGGGAGAGATCCCGATGAAGTATGCCGATCCCGACAAGAGTACACTGGTCGCGATCATTGATAAGGATCCTGCCAAGAATGTGTTTGAGTACAAGTTGGTGGATTAGTCCACTCGTGTAGCGAACTTCCCATGATCCTTTTCGCCTTGCTGAAGCAGCCTTCTTTACGAAGGCTGCTGTCGTTTTTGCTAGTGGCTGGTGCCGTCTCTTTGGGATTGGCTTTCTTCTTGTGGTGCCCGGTGCAATGCTGGCGAGTTCGCCAGTATCTGGCGAGAGGTCAACTCGGCGAAGCTTCGTCGCTTGTCATTCCTTTGGCGACTCATCACCGGAAATGCGCGGAATGCCAATATCTCGAAGCCAAGGTGATGCGGCGTCAGGGGGATTTTCGTTTCGCGATTCAATCGCTGGATCGAGCTGCCGCGCTGAGCTGGGATGCAGAAGACATCTCCCGCGAGCGAGTGCTGGCCAGCGTCCAGACTGGGAAAATATTGGCTCTCGGGGGAGAGCTGAAATCGATCTTCGCCACTGATCTTGATGCAGCTGAGACAGAAGAAGTCTATGAGGCGATGGCCTTGGGGCATTTGGCCGCTTTTGACGGTCCCGAGTTTCAGCAGTGTCTCGATTATTGGCTCGAGTGGAATCCGCAGGCGGTCAAGCCTCGGCTGCTACGAGCTCAATTTGACGAGCAGCTGGGCAATCATTTCGAGGCGGCCAAGCACTACAAAACACTGCTTCAGGACCACTCGGAATGCCTTGAGGCACGGCTCGGTTGGGGAGCATGCCTGCTGAAGTTGAATCAGCCCGCAGAAGCAGAGATGCAACTCCGTCTCTTCCTCAGTCAACGCCGGGAGCCGAAGGCTGCCGTTCTACTGTCGAAGTGTCTCGTCCAAACTGGACAGTCTGCGGAGGCGAGAACGCTCTTGAATGAATTCCACGAGACACCAAAGGCCGTTGATCGGGCCGAGGTTCTTGAGGAATTAGGCCGATTGTGCGTCGACCAGGGGCAAGCTGCGGAGGCCGTGGGCTATCTCGAGGAGTCAGTCAGACTTGCACCTGAAGCAGCGCCAGCTTGGCACTCCCTTTCCTCAGCCTACTCGCTCCAGGGAAACTTGGAGAAGTCCAAGCAGGCTCTGGCCACCAGCCAGGAATCGCTATTGCGACTGCAACGCCTCGGTGTGATTGTGGTCGAACTCAGTACGCATCCTGAAGCCCTTGGCCTGCGGATTGAGGCCGCCCAGATATTATTCAAACAGGGGATGGACCTGGATGCCGTCGCATGGCTGAACACGATCATCAGTCGCGAGGCGCATCATCGCCAGGCCCACGAATTGTTGGCTCAGTATTACGAGAAACAAGGCAATTCCAAATTGGCGGAGCATCATCGGCGGTTCGGAGAGGATTCTTCTCCAGACAATCCTTAAAGTCGGGGTGCATTTCATCTCCTCGACCGACAAGATGCAGCCAACCATGAACGCTTCGCCCTCGACGCTTTCTCGCACCGCTTGGCTGGTTGTCGTACTTCTGATGCCAGTCGCCCTGCTGAACTACCTCGATCGCCAAATGCTGGCGACGATGAAGACATCGGTCATGGGGGACATCCCCAGTATCCGGGACGAGGCCGATTGGGGGTCCGTACTGGCAATGTTCAAATGGGTGTATGCCTGTTTGAGTCCCTTCGCGGGATACATTGCCGACCGTTTTGGACGTCGATACACGATCTGTGCCAGCTTGTTTGTCTGGTCGGCGATTACGTGGTGGACCGGGCATGTGACCAGTCTTCACGAGCTGCTGTGGGCACGCTCGCTCATGGGGATTAGCGAGGCGTTTTACTTTCCGGCGGCCCTCGCCCTGATCGCTGATCATCACACCGGTTCGACGAGATCGCGAGCGGTTGGCATGCATCAGATTGCCATCTACTTCGGCCAGATCGTCGGCGGCTTTGGCGGTTACGTCGCCGATTCCCCGGCACTGGGGTGGCGGTTCGCTCTCAACAGCTGCGGCGTGTTCGGGATGGTCTATGCCATCCCACTGCTGTTCCTACTGAGGGATGTACCCGCCACAGCAGAGAGTGAGGCCGCTCCGAAGACATCTCCGAAACTTGTTGTCAACGAACTGTTGGGGAACTCGTCGTTCATCCTGCTCGTGCTGTGCTTCACGTTGCCCGCCATGGCAGGCTGGATCGTTCGCGACTGGATGCCAGCCGTTCTCAAAGATCAGTTCGAACTGAAGCAAGGGCTGGCCGGATTGGCAGCGACCATCCCCTGGCAGATCACCGCCATCTTCGCAGCCGTTCTCGGCGGTTGGCTGGCCGATCGCTGGATGCAGAAGAACATCCGCGGACGAATCTATGTCAGCGCGATCGGCATGTGCTGTATTGTCCCTGCGATCTTCGGGGTCGGGAACGCCGGATCGCTGTCGGTCGCTGTGGTATTCCTAATGCTGTTCGGTCTCGGCTGGGGCTTCTTCGACAGCAACAACATGCCAATCCTCTCCCAAATTGTCCGCCCCCAGCTGCGCGCCACTGGCTACGGCATTATGAACTTCGTCAGCATCAGCTGCGGCGGCCTGGCCGACAAAGGATTTGGAATGCTGCGAGCCAACAAGGTGCCGCCGAACGTGTCCTTCGGCCTCTTCGCCAGCGCCGCGATCCTGTCGATCGTGCTAGTGCTGCTGATCCGGCCGAAGGGTGAGCTGTCGAGGTCCGGCAATACGTAATAGTCACCAGGGAGCGTCGAGCCTGATCGACAGGCCCCGCGCCCACTGATCGTGCATATTGCCTATCGGCAGCGAGCGCCGGACGTCAGTCCGCCGTGTTTGCGGGCCGCGGTTGCGACAGACTCGGTGGCCCTCTGGAGGGAAGCGAAGTCTCTGGAAACCGCGAGCTGCGGCTGTGGATAAATCGAGCCGGTCACACGGCGGACTGACGTCCGGCGCTCGCTGTCGCGCTGGGGGAACACGTCGAATCCAGCGGCCTCGTTGCCTTTACCCCTTCACCAGATCCCGCAGGACCTTGTGCAGAATTCCGCCGTGGCGGTAGTACTCGACTTCGACGGGGGTGTCGATGCGGCAGGTGGTCACGAAGTGGACTTCGTCGCCGTTGGCGCGGCGGGCGGTGACTTCCACAGCTTGTCGGGGCTTCAGGGTGTCGTCGATCGCGATGTCGAAGATTTCAGTGCCGTCGAGATCGAACATGTCGCGGCTTTCCCCTTCTCGGAACTGCAAGGGCAGCACGCCCATGCCGACGAGGTTCGAGCGGTGGATGCGCTCAAAACTTTCCGCGATCACGCAGCGAATGCCGAGCAGGTAGGTTCCCTTGGCCGCCCAGTCGCGGGAGGAGCCGGTGCCGTATTCTTTGCCGGCCAGAGCGACCAGCGGCGTCCCAGTGGCCTTGTACTTCAGTGAGGCATCGTAGATCGAAGTCACCTCATCTGTCGGCAGGTGCTTCGTCACGTTGCCTTCGCTGCCGGGCACCAGCTGGTTTTTCAGCCGGATGTTGGCGAATGTCCCGCGCGTCATGACGCGGTCGTTCCCGCGGCGGGCTCCGTAGCTGTTGAAGTCTTCGGGGGCGATGCCGCTCTCTCGCAGGAAGAGACC
This sequence comes from Planctomycetota bacterium, assembly GCA_043777375.1. GTDB lineage: Bacteria > Planctomycetota > Planctomycetia > Planctomycetales > Planctomycetaceae > TH-plancto1. Next base: position 23,552 of record JAYWHX010000175.1, read on the forward strand.
GGCCGGGGAGTCCTTCTTGATGTTCCCAGCCGGGCTGATGTGGTCGGTCGTGACCGAGTCGCCGACACAGACCAGACAGCGGGCTCCCGTGATCCCCTGGATCGGTCCGGGAACCTTGGGCATGTCGACGAAGAACGGCGGCTCCTGGATGTACGAGCTCTTGGCATCCCACTGGTAGAGATCGCCGACCGAGCCCTTGATCCGCTGCCACTCCGGCGGGCCATCGGCAGCCTTGCCGTATTGGGTGGTGAACATATCGGGACTGAGAGATGCGGCGATCGTGTCGCTGATCTCCTTCTGCGACGGCCAAATGTCTTTGAGGTAGACCGGCTTCCCGTTCTTGCCCGTGCCGAGTGGCTCGGTCGCCAGGTCGATGTCGGTTGTTCCAGCGATCGCATACGCCACGACGAGCGGTGGACTCGCCAGGTAATTGGCCTTCACCTGCGGCTGGACCCGGCCTTCAAAATTACGGTTCCCCGACAGCACGGCAGCAGCGACGAGATTGCCGTCGGTGATGGCCTGCGAGACGGCCTCCGGCAGCGGACCGCTGTTCCCGATGCAGGTCGTGCAGCCGTACCCGACGGTATTGAAACCGAGGGCGTTGAGCGGCGCGGTCAGTCCGGCCTTGTCGAGGTAATCGGTAACGACTCGGCTGCCGGGAGCGAGGCTGGTCTTGACCCATGGCTTACTGGTCAGGCCCATTGCGACGGCATTACGCGCGACGAGACCGGCAGCGACCATGACGCTCGGGTTGCTGGTGTTCGTGCAGGAAGTGATGGCCGCAATGACGACTGCTCCGTCAGAGATCGAAGCGGTTGACGAACCCACTGAAACTGGGGTTGTGGCAGTTGGCTTCGAGAAGGTCGTGGTCAGTTCCTTGTGCCATGCCGTCTTCATGTCCTTTAGCAGGACGCGGTCTTGTGGGCGTTTCGGACCGGCCATGGAGGGCTGGATCGTCGACAGATCAAGTTCCAGCTTGCTGCTGAATCGCGGCTCGGGCGAAGCATCGGTGCGGAACAGTCCCTGCTCCTTGTAGTAGCGTTCGACGAGGTCAACCGTGTTCTTCGAGCGACCGGTCCGCTCCATGTAGCGGAGCGTTTCGGCGTCGACGGGGAAGAATCCGATGGTCGCCCCGTACTCGGGGGCCATGTTGGCGATCGTGGCTCGGTCGGCGAGGCTCATGGCTGTCAGGCCGGGTCCGTAGAACTCCACAAACTTACCGACCACGCCATGCTTGCGGAGGGTCTGCGTGACGGTGAGTACCAGGTCGGTCGCCGTCGCACCCTCGGGGAGTTCGCCTGTGATCTTGAAGCCCACCACTTCCGGCAGCAGCATGTAGATCGGCTGCCCGAGCATGACCGCTTCGGCTTCGATCCCGCCGACGCCCCAGCCAACGACGCCCAGGCCGTTGATCATCGTGGTGTGGCTATCGGTGCCGACCAGTGAGTCGGGATAGGCGATCCCGTTCTTGGTCAAGCAAACGGTCGCGAGGTACTCCAGGTTGACCTGATGCACGATGCCGATGGAGGGCGGCACAACGCGGAAGTTCTGGAATGCCTTCTGGCCCCACTTGAGGAACTGATACCGCTCGATGTTTCGCTCGAATTCGATGTCAATATTGCCCTGCAAGGCCCCTTCGGAGGCGAACTGATCGACCTGCACCGAGTGATCGATCACGAGATCACACTGGACCAGTGGATTGATCTTTTTCGGATCGCCGCCCATGCGGACCATCGCCTCGCGCAGAGCTGCGAGGTCGACGACAGCGGGCACGCCCGTGAAGTCCTGCAACACCACGCGCCCCGGCATGAACGGGATTTCGACCTCTTTGGGCTTGGCGGCATTCCAACCGGCCACTTCGGCGACATGCTCCTCGTTGACAATAAACCCGTCGACGTTACGGAGGCACGCCTCGAGTAGCACCCGGATCGAGAACGGCAGCGTCTCGATGCCCAGCATTCCGGCTTCGACCAGTTTCTGCAAACGATAGATCGCGTAATCGCCGCTGCTGGTCTTGAGAGTGGATCGTGAACCGAAGGCGTTGCCAGTCATGGGATTGTCAGTGGGTTGAATGTCGAGGTTCAGAATCTGCCCCGGTCCGCTTCTGCGGCGCGTGACTGTGGGTCGACGCATTGTGGCCTTCCGATGGCTCCTTAGCAAACCCGCGTGGACCGAGAATCGCCAGTCGCATCACTGGGCTGCAAGAGCTACACTCCTTGACGCTCCACGGAACTCATACGACTGAGCTGTTCTGGAGTGATACCACAGCTTTGAACAACATCCGCATGTTGAGGTTGGCAATGAGCGATTTTTCCGTCTTGGCCCGTTTCGGTCAGTGTGCCTTGTTGCTGAGCGGCCTGTGGCTGGGATCAGAAAATGCCTTCGCCCAGGACGACGAAGGTTACCCGCTGGCCGGTTTCTACGGATTCCTGCCTGTCGAGATTACCAAGATCGATGGCCGCGCGCATTCAGTCGTCACGGGCGACTTCAACAACGATTCGCTCCAAGATCTGGCGATCGTCGACAACGGTCACAGCCGAATTGACTTGTTGCTTCAGCTGGCAAAACCGCAAGCTGCTAAGGCCGCCGACAAGAATGATCAGATCGCGAACCAAGTGGCAGACCACTGGCGACTGGAGCAGAAGAAACTGCCGGTGGATCGTCCCGTGGTCGCTCTGTGCGCTGGGGATCTGAACGCCGATGGCCGCTCCGATCTGGCCTATTTTGGAACGCCGGACCGTCTGGTCATTCAATTACAAGGAGCAACCGGCGAGTGGAAAGAGAAACGCGAGATCCGTCTGGCCGATGTCGATGCCAAGCCGTGGAGCCTGACAATCGGGGACATCAATCACGACACACTTCAAGACCTGATCGTCCTCGGCAAGCGAAACACGTTCTTGCTGATTCAGCAGGCAGACGGCACGCTGGCCGCTCCGTTGATGCTGCGAAACACAGCTGATGAACTCGGTTTGGCGATGGTTCAGGACTTGGACGGCGATGGTCGGAATGATCTGTTTTATACGGCCAACGAGAAAGAGGAACGATTCATTTGTGCTCGATTGCAAGACGCTCTCGGGCAACTCGGACCGGAGCTGCGGTTTGATACGATTCAGAATCCGCGCGGGGTGACACTGTTCGATCTGGATGGGAAACCGGGCTCCGAGGTCTTGGTGATCGATGGGCAAACGAATCGCGTCCGCGTCATGCAGGTTCGCCGGGCGACCGAGGGGGAACTCGGGGCCAAGTTGATTCAGTACGGCGTCGGCGGCGGATCGGATGCCGGAGAGTTGGCAATCGGCGATCTCGATGGGGACCATCTCATGGAGGTCGTCGTCGCGAATCCCGAACGGGCTAGTGTGGTGGTATTCCATCAGCGGGCGAAAAGCGGTCTCGATCTGGGCACCGATTATCCCAGCTTTCTGGGAGCAACCCAAATCCGAATCGCCGATGTCAACGGCGATTCCAAGGCTGAAGTCATCGTGCTAAGTCCCAAGGAAAATACGCTCGGCATCAGCCGCATGGAGCAAGGCAAGCTGACATTTCCAGAGTCATTGCCGATCGATGGCAGTGTGAAAGCGTTCGATGTCATCGACCTCGACAACGACGGAGCCGTCGAGATTGCAGCTGTGGTGGAAGGGGCCGGTCGCGGGTCGGAGAAGAAGACCTCGCTGGCGATTGGCAAACGAGATTCAGCTGGGGTGTGGGTCTTCGCCTCGGAGGATCGCAAGCCGATCGAGCTCAAATTGAATGCCGCTCCTGAGCGTTTGATGATGACCGATGTGAATCTGGATGGCAGGCCGGACTACTTGTTCTTCCTGAATGGGAAGCCACCGCAAGCGATCCTGGCCGATGAAAATGGCCAGCCCGCAGCGACAGCGACGGGTGGAGTTCCTCTCGGGGATGTGGCAGCTGGGGCGGTGACGTTTGCCAAATTGGAAGAGCCAGCGCTGTTGATCTCGCAAGGGAATTTTGTGCGGAGCGTCCGACTTGATGAGTCGGGACGCTGGCAAGTGGTCGAGCAATTTAACGCCGACGACAGCACAGCCAAGGTCGCTGGCTCAGCGGTTCTCGATCTGGACGGAAAGCCGGGTGACGATCTGGTGATGATCGATCCAGGTTCGGCCAAGCTGCGGGTGTTTCAGAATGTGGCGGGCGATTTTCAGCCGTGGAAGACGCTCGATCTGGGGCGTTTCCCGTTTAAGTCGGCGTCGGTGGGAGACCTGAATGGGGATGGTCGTGCCGACTTGATTTTAAACGGCGGGACCAAGTTCGCGGTGCTGTACGCGGGGCAGTCCGACCCAGAACTCAAAGAGATTGCGACGTACGAATCTCCACGCAAGGAAGTGTTCCTAATGGACTTGGTGGCCGGGGATGTGAACCACGATGGCCATCCGGAAATCTGTGTTCTCGACACGAACGCCCATTTGGTCGAGATCGTGGCGTATCGAGCGGAGCAAGGCTTAATGCCCGGTTTGAACTTCAAAGTCTTCGAGGAAAAGTCATTCCAAGGTCCGAACCGCGTCGGCACTCAGCCCCGTGAAGCTCTGATCAGCGACGTCACCGGTGACGGCCGTCCCGATTTGGTCTTGCTCTGTCACGACCGCATCTTAGTCTACCCGCAGGATGGTCCGGGGGCAGAACTAACCGTCGAGCCGAAAGCTGTGGAGCCAAAGCCCGCGGTGAAGCCCGAGCCCGCCGCGGTCAATCCGAAAGCAGGTTGATTGTCGGGTGAAGGTGCGAGTGATCACCCATCTCATAAAGTGGATTTCGTTATTGGAGCATGCCAATTCATGGAAGTTGGGGCTGACATGACGGCAGGACCATCGATAGTGTTATGCTAGACAGAGAATGGTTTTTCTTTACCATGTTCTGGAGGGAGTTGGCGGTGCTTGACATTGCCAGTGCGAGATTTAGTAATCCAATCACGAGGGCAGTTCGTAACCATTCACACCCCGGCTGCATGACCGTTTGAAACTGGTCTTTCCGAGAATCTCGAAATCGGCGACATCTGGTGCATGTCACTGGATCAGAT
>JAYWHX010000176.1:0-27625 GCA_043777375.1 Planctomycetota bacterium
ACACTCACCACGCAATCCTTCACGCGGACCACCCTCATTTACCTGACAACCCCAATCCCGGACAGTGCAGGCCGCCGTTTTTGATGCGTACCACCTGCACCTGAACCGGGTGCATGAGATACCCCACGAGGTCGCGGACTTGCTCGGGGGTGAAGGTCTGCAACTGGCCATCGGGCATCAATGAGACGGTCGAGGGCTTTACCTCTTCGATCTCGGTCAGCTCAATCGTTATACGTTCCTTCGCGGTTTGCAGCGTCAGCGTCTTGTCATTCCGAGAGGCGACGATGCCATTCAGCACACGACCGTCCTTCAAAACCACAACCGACAGGCGGTACTCAGCCCCGACGGTGGCACTCGGGTCGACCATGTTCACCAGCAGGTAATCGAGGCTGGCCCGCCCGGCTCCGGTCAGGTCGGGGCCAATCGACTCGCCGTGGCCGTAGAGCCGGTGGCAGTTCGCACAGGTCTTCTGGAACAGTGCTCGACCCTGGCTCTTGTCGGCTTGGGCTAACACCTCAGGCGTCAGTTGTTGCTTGAGCGACTGGATCAGCTTGAGCTTATCGTCGGGCGAGTCGCGCAGCTCGCCCCACACCTCGGTGAATTGCTGCGTCAGGTCGGCATTCTCGAAGCTGCGGATCTGGCGGGCATGGACCGGAGTCAGATCGGTGCGGGGGATTTTGCCGTCTTTCATCTCCTTGAGCAGTGCCAGTGCGAAGCTGGGGCGTGAGGCGAGGGCATCGATGAGGGCCGGTCGTTCGGCGGGGTAGAAGCTGCGATAGCTCTTGGCGAGTCGCTGGGCGAGGGCGGGGTCGTCGATACCGGTGAGTCCACCGACGGCGATGGTGTTGAGCGACCGCACCGTGAGGGCCTCTTCGCAGATGGCTCGCAGGTCGTCGGGCTTGAGGGCGATCAGCGTGGTGAGGGCTGCCTTGCGATGGGCGATGCTCGCCTTGCCATCCCGCACGATCCGTTTCACTTCGTCGAGCGCGCGACCGTCACCGAACAGCAGATTGAGATGGCTCATCCGCTGGGCGATCACCGGGTTCGAGGAGAGCGAGGCGAGCGACTCGATGGCCTTCCAGTTCGCCGGAGCGGTCAGCTTATGCCGCCCGACGAAGGCTTCGTCCATCCCTTGCAGCACATCGGCCAGCACTGTCTCCCGCGAGGGCGGGGACTCGATTTGTGATAGCTCCACCAGCAGCCCATCCATGGCCCCTGGTCGTACGTCGATCATCTCCGCCAACCGCCGCGCGATCAGCCGCCGCGTGGTCGGCAATTGGCACTTGACGGCCAGCTGTCCAAGCCCAGCTGGGTCGGACTCCGCCACCGGGATCAATCCGTACCAGGCCATCAGCGGGAGGTTGTGGTCGTGGGCATCGGCGGGGTTCAGCACGAGCCATTGAGCGAGTTCGAGGCGGCGATTCACAGGGATACGTTGGAGGGCAGAAGCGAGGGCCAACCGTACGGAGCCTGACTTTTCCACCCTCGCCAAATCGATCAACTGCCGAAGCGTCTTCTCGCTCGGAGCAGTCGCCTTCGGGTGTGGCTTCCCCATGATCGTGTCGAGTGGGAGCCCATCAACGAGTTCCTGAACCGCCAGCGACCGTATCGTAGCGTGGGCTTTAGCCCACGCGTCTTTCTCCACCTCACTGTCCTGCTGAGTATCGCCCTGAATCTGAAACAGTTCGTCAATGTCCTTCGGCTCGAAAAGGCCGAGTCCGCGAAGTGTCTGCAAACGTTCAAGGCGAGAGATGTCGCACATCTCATCTTCAAAGAGCAGGGTCTTCGCCCGTTCCCTCTCAACCGGATCACTTCGAATTTCATCGGCTCGCGCGAGAAGTTCCTGCCGGGCCTGTCTCGTGAACCAGTTGTTCGATTCCCAGTCGACGTGTCGGAAATGCAACTCGCAGAGTTCGAGATTCGAGAGGCTGTGGAGATCATTGGGAGGCAATGGCTTCGGTGTCCCGTTCGAGACCTTATAGATCCGCCCCGACGAGCGGTGGATTCCAGTCGTGTCGTGGCACTCCCCGGTGTCGCTCCAATCGAGAATGAACACGCTGCCGTCGGGGCCAGTCGTGAGGTCGATGCCTCGAAACCACGGGTCGGCGGCCTTGAGGATATCCGGCTCGTGGCGGGCGACGTTCCCAGCCCCTTCCGGTTCGATCCGCTCCACGTTGACCCGGCGGCCATGCAGATTCAACGTCAACAGCTTGCCATCGTACTCTTTCGGCCAATTCCCTCCCTGATAAATCAAACACCCACTATGAGCATGCCCCCCGCCGAGCTCATCGTGCTTACCGGTCGGATTCCGCGAGTCGGTCCAGTCCTTGCCGGTGTCCCAGTGGTAGTGATCGGCGTGGGTGTCGATCATCTCGTAGACGTACGGGTTCGGGTCTTCGCTGTGCGGTCGTTTGTAATGAGCGCCAGGGATGATCTGCCACAGATGACCGTTGACCGTATTGACGAAGAACCCGTTGCCGTGGGCGTCCCAGTCGTGCCCCCACGGGTTGGTGGTGCCGTGGCAGAGAACCTCAAACGTCTTATGAGTCGGGTGGAACCGCCAGATGCCGCCGTTCAGCGGCACGCGCTCGGCATCCGGTGTCCCCGGTACGCCGACCCGCCCCGGACTGCTCGCCCCGCAGCGGCCATAGAGCCACCCATCCGGCCCCCACTTAATCCCATTCGCAAACGTGTGGTAGTTGTCCCGCGAAGGCGTGAACCCATCCAGCATCACGACCGGCTCGCTGTCGGGTTGGTCGTCGCGGTCTGCATCCGGGATGAAGATCAGCTGAGGCGGCGTCATCAGCCACACCCCGCCGCGCCCGACCTCGACCCCGGTAAGGAGTTGTACATCGTCGGTGAACACCTTGCGTTCATCGAACTTCCCGTCGTTGTCTTTGTCTTCAAAGATCAGTACGCGGTCGCGGAGGCTAAAGTCGTACACCTTCGACCGGTCCGCATACGTATAGTTCTCCGCCACCCACAATCGCCCGCGACCATCCCACGTCATCGCGATCGGGTTGCGGACATCCGGCTCAGCTGCAAAGACCGAGACGTGGAACCCCGGCGGAACCTGGAAGCCCTTTGCGGCCTCCTCGGGAGAGAGTGGCAGTCCAGAGGAGGCGGGCTCCGTGTCATGCGGCTTGGGAAACGCCGATAGCGCTGTGGGCTCGTCGGCCAAGGCGACCGCTCCCAGCACGAACGTTGCCACACTGGCCATCCACATCGATCGGAGATTCATCTAAAGACTCGCCATGAGACACAGCTGCGAAGATGCTTGAGTGTATCCTGAAGGCTAAGCGTTGCGAGGATCAAGATCGCTGAGCATGGAATCGTGAATCAGACAACCGCAATAGATTCCCAAACCGATCATGAACCCATTGTTGGGAAATCACCGACTCGCTTTTTTCGCTGCGTTCGCCAGAACGCGGGCAGCCCGCACTCTGGCGAGTGCAGCGACGCGACAAGTTGAAACTGGCGGACCACTCGTCACAAAGCCCGTCATTCGTCAGCTGATTCCAAGATCTAAGATTCAGTACCTCCCCCTCGGGTCCTCACCATTATCCATCTGCAAATTGTACTCAACGCCCCAGATGGCTACCCTGCATTGACGCATATCAACGTTCGCATTGGCAAACTCGCATTGAGCAGGATGCCAGGTTGAACCAGAATTCCATTGAGACCGCAGCATGAACTCAGCCATCTTCCAAGGTTGTATCCCAGCCCTGATGACCCCGTGCTATTCTGATCGCACACCGAACTTTCCCGCCCTAGTCAAGAAGGCACAAGCCTTAATGGCGGCTGGCATGCAGGGAGTTGTGTACTGCGGCTCGATGGGCGACTGGCCGCTGCTGACGGATGAGCAACGTCAGGAGGGGGTTCGCCTGTTGGTGGAGGCTGGCGTCCCAGTCATTGTCGGCACGGGAGCCCAGAACACCGCGATTGCGACCGCTCACGCAGCTCATGCGCAGCGTGTGGGGGCGAAGGGGTTAATGGTCATTCCCCGCGTGCTGTCACGCGGGACATCTCCAGCTGCTCAGCGAGCCCACTTTGCTCGAGTCTTGGGAGCGGCCCCCGATCTGCCCGCTGTGATCTACAACAGCCCCTATTACGGCTTCGAAACCAAAGCCGATCTGTTCTTCGATCTGCGACGTGATTTTCCGAATCTTGTCGGCTTCAAGGAGTTCGGCGGTGCGGACGCCCTGAGCTATGCAGCTGAGTACATCACCCACGCCGACAGCAACGTGCTGCTGATGGCCGGCGTCGATACGCAGGTCTGTCACGGTTTTATCCGCTGCGGTGCGGTGGGTGCGATCACTGGAATTGGGAACTGCCTGCCGCGCGAGGTCCTGCACCTGGTCGGACTTTGTCAGCGAGCTGCTGCTGGAGACGTCGAAGCCCGACACCTGGCCCGCGAGTTAGAGGATGCCTTGGCAGACCTCTCGCTGTTTGACGAGGGGCCCGACTTGGTTTTGTACTACAAGTATCTGCTCGTGCTGCTGGGTGACAAAGATTATGAGCTGCACTTCAACGAATCGGATCGACTCTCGCCGAGTCAGAAACACTTCGCCGAATCCCATCTGAAGCTGTTCCAGGTGTGGTGGAACAACTGGTCCGGCAAGTCGTATCACATCTGATCGCCCCCGAGATTCCGTGCCTGAATGAAGCGCGAGTTTGAAACGTGTCCGTCGCTTAAATTCCAAACTGCCACTGGGAATTGAATGCTTCACCTCCCGTACCGATTCAGCCTGGCCATTGTGTCGACACTTCTGTGCGCGTTCTACTCGAACTCCACAAGAGCCGATGAAGCGCTGTCATTTGCCAATGATGTCATGCCCGTTCTGACGCGGTTTGGGTGCAATTCGGGTGGCTGCCATGGAAAGCTGACGGGGCAAAATGGATTTAAGCTGTCGCTGAGAGGATATGCTCCGGAATCCGATTTTGAGTCACTTGCTCGCGAGTCGCAGAGCCGCCGAATCAACGCGGTCACTCCGAGTGAAAGTTTATTGATTCAAAAAGCCACCGGAGCTTTACCGCATGGTGGCGGCAAACGGTTTGCAGCCGGGAGCCGCGCTGAAAAGGTCCTGCTTGATTGGGTCGTGGGAGGAGCTCCTGGGCCGAAAGCCACCGATCCGTTGGTCGTCGCGTTGGAGGTTGAACCACCGGCGGCCACGCTCAAGCTGGGTGAATCACTGCCGATCAAAGTCATCGCCGTCTCCAGCGATGGCCAGAAGCGAGATGTCACGTGGATCACGCAGTTCGCCTCGAATAATCGTGGGATCTTGGAAATCTCGGACGATGGGGAGGTCCGATCATTACGAAACGGCGAGGCTGTCGTCACCGCCTCGTTTCAGGGGCAGGTCGGGGTTGCGACCCTGACGATTCCTCACGAAACCGAGACTCAACCCGAGTGGTATACGGCGAGTCACAACTCCGTCGATAGTCATGTCTACTCGCAACTGTCCGCGTTACGGATCGAGCCTTCGCCGCTCTGTGACGACTCCACCTTTCTCCGCCGCGCTTCGCTGCATGCAATCGGCACTCTGCCATCCTCTGCTGAAGTCCGAGCCTACCTCGCCGACACGAGTCCTGACAAGCGTTCCAAAATGATCGACAGCTTGCTCAGTCGGCCCGAGTTCATCGACTACTGGGCATTGCAGCTCGGTGATCTGCTTCAGAATCGCAAAGAGCGCGACCACGATGTGCGAGGCAGCAAGGGAGTTCGCTCCATGCACCATTGGCTGCGAGAGCAACTCATTGCCAAGCGTAGCTGGCGCGAGATCGCGAGCGATGTGATTCTCGCCGAGGGCTCCAACACACAGAATCCGGCAGTGGGCTACTTCATCGTGAATGTCGGGGAGAAGAATTCTGATGAATCGGAGGTTGCGGATTCGGTCGCCCAGGCTTTCCTCGGAACACGAATCGGCTGTGCTCGGTGCCACAATCACCCACTGGAAAAGTACACGCAAGACGACTACTACCATTTCGTGGCCTTCTTCTCACGCATCGTGCTGGATCGCCAAAGCCCGACCGAAGGCTTCACGACGCTGCAGGTCGGGACACGGAACATGCAAAACATACGGAAGAACATCGACGAACAGCTGAAGAAGCAATCCGACCTGCGTGTGGCCACGGGCGATCACGCAAAAGAACTCGCAGATGTGGAAATGCGGATCACTGAGCTCCAACTGCAGATCGAGTCTGAACGGGTCAGGCCCGTGGAGACCCGCCAGCCACGCACGGGAGAGCAGCTTAAGGCTCAGCCGCTCGACCGCTCAATCCTGGAGAGTCCAGCTGGCGAAGACCCTCGCAAGCCACTCGTTCGCTGGATGACTGCCCCAGAAAATGAACAGTTTTCTGGAGCGATGGTTAATCGGCTCTGGAAGCACTTCTTCGCTGTCGGACTTGTCGAGCCAGTCGACGATCTGCGGGCCACAAACCCTCCGTCGAACAGAAAACTCTGGTCACTGCTCAATCGCGAGTTCGTCAACAGCGGGTATGACCTGCGACATGTCATGCAGCTGATCATGAACTCGCGGGCATACCAGTTGTCGGCGGAAACACGGGTGTCGAATTTCCGTGATGACCGATTCTATTCGCACCACTACGCGAGAAGGTTACCTGCAGAAGTGCTTCTCGATGCCATCTGCATGGCCACAGACGACCCCGAACTGTTCCCAAGTTATCCGCTGGGTGTGCGGGCGATTCAGGTTCCGGACCCGGGGACTGATTCGTACTTCTTGTCACTCTTTGGACGCTCGAATCGCACGACGGCCTGCGCGTGTGAGCGAACGGGCGATGTCACGCTGCCACAGTTGCTGCATTTGCAAAACAGTGATGGTCTGTCGATCAAGCTGAAAGTGCCGACCGGTCGCTTGGAACAACTCCTGGCCAACACTGTGGACGACGATCAAGTAGTTGACGAGTTGTATCTCTCCACACTGAGCCGCCTGCCAGCCGATAATGAACGTCAGGTCATCCAGAATTCGCTGAAGGGCTCCGATCGCCGCGAGGTGCTGCAGGATCTGTTCTGGGCCCTATTGAACTCCAAGGAGTTTGCATTTCAGCATTGAGGGTCATCGCCATCCCGAGTCCACGGGTGATGGTTGACAATGATCCAGATTGGATGATGACATCCCCGGATGAGTTGGAGTTCTGCCACCTCCCGATTCCGATTTCCACACTTTGAATGTCTTTTAGGATCAACGCATGATCGACTTCTTCTTTCCCCAGAATCGACGCAACTTCCTGTGTGTCGGCGGGCTGACCACCTTTGGGCTGAGCCTGCCGACTCTGCTGCAGTCACAAGCCTCTGCGGACACCAAGACTCGCCGAGCGAAATCGGTGATCCTCGTCTACCTGGGTGGAGGCATGTCTCACCACGACAGCTTTGACCCCAAGCCCGAAGCGATCGAAGAAGTCCGTGGTAAGTACAAAACAATTGACACAAATGTGGCCGGGATTCAGATTGGCGAACTCCTGCCGATGATGGCTCAGACGATGGACAAGGTCTGTCTGCATCGTGGGGGGGCACACAACAATGACCATCACGAAACTGCCACGAACTGGGTGATGTCGGGCCGCTTCGGCTCCGCTTTCGGTGATTGGCCCGCGATGGGAGCTGTGGCCGCTCACGAGAGTGGATTCCCCGGGACGCTCCCTCCGTACGTTTCGATCCCACGTAACCCGTCATTCACATGGGAACTAGGGAAGAGTGCCTTTCTCGGGGGGCGCTATGAATCGTTCAAGGCCGGTGATCCCAACGAGGAGAACTTCCGCGTACGAGATGTCACACGCAGAGAGACTCTGGCGCAGGTCCGCCTCGACCGTCGCCAATCCATGTTGCAAGCCGTCGATGGACTCTCTCGACAGATGGCGGGCAACGATCAACTGACGGCCTATGACCAGTTTCAGCGGCGGGCAGCCGAGATGGTCCTCTCGGGTGAGGCCCGCGATGCCTTTGCGATTGATACCGAAGAGGCGGCTCAGCGTGACCGGTACGGTCGTACCACGTTTGGGCAAAGTTGCTTACTCGCTCGCCGGCTGGTCGAACGCGGCGTGACGTTTGTCACAGTCAACTTTGGCGGATGGGACCATCATGCGAAGATTTGGGAAGGATTAGAAAAGCGGCTCCCCGATTTTGATCGTGGCTTTTCAGCGCTCATCACGGACATGCAGAGCCGAGGAGTGCTCAATGACGTCCTCGTCGTGGCGATGGGTGAGTTCGGTCGCAGTCCCAAGGTCAACAAAGACATCGGGCGGGATCACTGGGCTCCGGCGGCCTCGTTACTGTTTGCGGGAGCTGGAGTTCAGCCGGGCCGTGTGATCGGTGCGACAGACAAGGATGGCGGCCAGGTCGCCGACTCGCCAATCCGTCCAGCGGACGTGGCTTGCACGATCTATCGTTCGCTGGGGATTGATCCTGAGAAACAGCTCGACACTCCCGATGGGCGTCCGGTTGCAATTCTGGATGAGGGACACGAGATCGAGGCTCTCTATGCGTAAGTTCTTTTTCGCCTGCTGGATCGCATCTAGCTTACCACTCGCATTTGCAGACGAAGCAAAGCCACCTACTCCACCTCGAGTCGCTATGTGTCATCCGCTGGCAGTCGCCAGCGGCGCAAGCACCAAGGTCACGCTAAGAGGCTGGCTCGTCGACCATGCAACCGCCGTGAAGTGCAACAATGACAAGGTCACACTCAAGATCCTGTCTCAAGGTGCTGCTGCAATCCCCAACAAGCAGGATGCGAAACAGATCGGCGATCAGCAGCTGGAGCTTGAGATCACTGTCGCAAATGAAGTCGGGGCAGGGCAGGTGGACTTGATCGTCGTGGCCCCCGAGGGGGAATCTCCGATGCACGCCCTGCTGATCGGGGGTGAACAGCCTGTGATCTTTGACAAAGAGCCCAACGACGGGTTTCGCTCGGCTCAGGAAATCACATCCACGCAGATCATCAATGGGCAGATTGATGGCGATGGAAATGTCGATGTCTTCGAATTTGATCTCGCCGACCGGTTGCACCTGAGCGTAGAAGTCCAAGCCCATCAGCTGGGCTCCAACCTCGATAGCATTCTCACACTCTACAACGCCACGGGGAATCTTATCGCCTCAAACGACGACCAGGCCAGCACCACGGATTCGAAACTGGATGCGAAGCTCGAACCGGGCCACTATTTCGTCTGCCTCCAGGACGCTCATGACCGAGGTGGCGCAGCCCACCCGTACCGACTGGTTGTCAGGCCAATGGCATCTGCGCAGTAAGTCGCAAGTGCAGTGCGCGTTGAGAAATTCTCTCGGAGTGGTATCGCCACCGGTCTGGCACACCTCTACTTCCGAGAGAGCGGCTGGGGTCAGGCTAAATTCCTCCCTGCCAATTCGAAAGCGGGAGGTGAACGGTATCGATGCCCGAGTGATGAGTCGGCGGATGCCAATGGTTCAGAATGTGTCACGCAGAGGCGCAGAGGGCGCAGAGAGAAGGAGGAGCTGGGCGGTATATAATCTCTGCGCCCTCCGCGCCTCTGCGTAACATCTGTTCTTTGACTGGCAGAGGTCTCACTGTTCACTACGCGAGAATCAGTGAGTGTGAAACGACATGCTTTCGATGATGCGAAGAGGCATTTAGTGTCTGGTCGGCTCCTGAAACCGCACTCAAAAAATAGACTCAATGTCGCTTCGCTGCTTGTGCGGGTCGCTTCAGTGGAGAAATGCAGGTTCCCTGGACCTCTGAGCTAACCATCGAATGAGCGGACACGACAGGAATGAGATTCACCCATCATGCTCGGGGTTCTAGATCTCGGCCGTATCGATCCACCATTCCTGGTTGATTTCAAAGCCTGTCCCATAGATGCTCGCAGGGGCCTCCTGAATCTGGAGTGGACGCAGGAGAGGATAAAACTGGAGATATCGCTGTAGCGGCAAGCAAGAGAATAAAGCGGGGAAACCTTTTTGGATGCTTGCGGCGAGAGCTTGCTGGAGAATGTCGACTCCTGCGCGAGCATCAGTCCACGTCCAGTTCGAGAGGTGAGCGGACAGCAATTCCTCACCGGACTCCAAGTGCAGCCGTTTGCCGCGCCGGGTGTCTTCGAGTTTGCCACAAGCGAGATCGGTGGAATGCATGAACCCCAGCGGAGTCATCAGCGATCGCTCCGAACTGAGGCCGTGAGCAGCGGAGATGCCGACACTACGAATCCGCTGACACAGATCCTCCGCCTCGGATGCTGTCGAGTTCCGGACGTTCCGGTCGACCGGCAATGTCTCGCGTGACGACACCCGTATGATCATGATCTGACCCAGCGGCTCGAACGGCGGGACTCCCAACCGTCCGGTGTAGTCAGTGGGCAGGCGTCCGGTGCCGTCCATGACAACACAATAACACCGCTGGCAACCGCTCGCTTCGATCAGTTTGCGGGCGGTGCCGATCATTCGCGCGAGGAGAGGTGTCCGTCGCCATTCCTTTCGGAGCTTGAGATCGCAGAGGTAGTAGGCTGGCTCGTCTTGCGTCCCCGCCACAGTTCTGATGCGGACCATTCTCCTCACAAGAACGAGAGTCCCCAGGACCTGCCCCGCCTGTTCCGCGACCAGCAGTGTGACCTCTCCCATCGCTCGGAAGAACGGCAGGTACTCGCGACCATGCGAGATCCGAAACTTCTGCTCCGGCCCCAGCGGGTACAGGAACGATTGCTCGAACTCTTCGAGGGCGATCCCGAGTTCCGGTGGAGGTGAGGAACTCAACTGGTGAATCTTCACGGCTGTACTCCGACGAAAATTCCGGGGTAGAAGAAGCTGCGGTCGATGGACTCCAATGAGGTACCGAGTTCCAGATCCCAGTCGAATGCCGAAGGGATCTCCGGGATGTCGAGCGTCGAGTTCAGCTGGCGAATGATGACCCGCCCGCCGAGTTTCAGCACACGGCTCGCACTTGCCAGGGTAGCCTCGGCCTGGGTCGGGGAAAGCCAGTCGAGGATGTTGGAGAGATGGACCAGATCGACAGACTTGGGCGGCAGTGAGTCGAGAACCTCATTCATTCGGCCATGATGATAAGTCGGAGTCACGCGGCACGCCGTCCCACCACCGCACTCCGGATGGAGCCAGTCATAGCAGTGACCTGGGGGAAACCGCCCGGCAAAGATCTGCCAGAGAAATGGATTGGTGCTGGCAGGGAATCGCTCAAGGGCGACTCGAGTCCGGTGAGCAAAGTGGCTCGCGAACGACCGACGCGGGTTCTGGGTCGCCTCTGCCCCGAACAACTGGACCAGATTCGGCAGCGACATCACCTGCTCGAGCGCCCGGTCGAGAGCCCTGCCGAATTCGGTCTCCGGAGCCGAGGTCTTTGCGGCCCACTCGAGATCGTGAGAGGCGAGGAGTAACTCCAGTTGAGCCTGATGCGGCTCCATCGCTGATCGGAGTGCCGCAAAGGTTCTCTCGTAGCGCCCAGCTTGATCCGGTCCCACGAGTGACACAAACTCCAGTGGACCAAAGATTGACGGGGCGAGATCGAGTTGGTTCAGCAGCTTCTTCAACTCGGCGGAGCGTTCCTCCGGCGGCAGCGGAATGTGCCCGAGTATGGCGGCGGCTTGATCGGGCGATCTTCTGGCCAGTTCCCATTTGAGACCGGTGAGCGCAAGCTGCGATCTGTTCACATCAACAAGATGAAGCGCCGCCAGTGCTTCACGCCCCAGAGAGATCGCGGTCTCGCCTCCCGAGGCGATCATGACGACTGTCGGCAACGCGGGCAGTTGGCGGACCAGTTGCAAGTCGAGCTGCGGATCTTCGCGGACCTGGGCAAAGGCCAGGGGGAGCGCTGCGGCGTCTGTAGCCCATGGTTCGGGGGATGTCGTCACACTGTCCGTGGTTTCAGTCATCAATGCGAATCTCATGAATACGAACGAGGCCCAACACTCCCATCGCCAGCCCAGCCCCGGCCAACAAATCGACCGCGAAGTGCAGTCGCAGCAGCATCGTGGAAGCCGCCATGAACAGCGTAGGGACAGCCATGATCCACAGCCGAGTCCGGTTCCAGCGCCAGTCACACGCCAGCATTACCGTGGTCACCAAGATGTGGACACTCGGAAAGGCATCGTACTTCGCCGCCAGATTTCCAACGATCCAGTGAGTGAGGTGAGTCATCCAGCCGCCTTCCACAGGGCCAGCGAACAAATCCGGATAGGCCACTCGCGGGTCGCCTGCGGGAAACACAAAGTAACCGATGAGCCCGACTGCGAACGCTGTGAACAGGACTCGACTATAGGCCGCCCGCCGGGAGTCCGTCTTCCAGAGTGCCTCCGCGAGTACCCAGTGTAGATAAACGTGATAGCTGAGATAGCCTGCACTCAGCAGATCATTGAGCCATCCCTGAGCCTGTCCCTGCCACGTGACGCCCGGCGTCTCTCCGAAGAGTGCCCGATCCCAAGCCAGCAGTTGCTCATGATGAAGCGGGAGGCGGAGTGCCTCAATCGCGTAGCTGGAGCCTCCATAGAAAGCCCAGACGGCGAAGTAGTTGATCAGCAACCGCAATCGGCTGAAGGGAGAGGTACGTATCACGCCGAGCACGTAGACCACCCACAGACCCGCCGAGATCGCAGCTGTGCCACTGACGCCGGATCGCCAGAACAAGGCGAGAACCACAACGGCTCCGAGCGCCGCGAACAGCTGTTCCGGGAGTGCCCAACAATGCTCGTCATGATCAACATCAGTCATGCGGTGACTCATGCGCGCGGATGACTTCGGCCCCAGCCCAACGGGCTGCGTTTCAGGCTGTCACGAATGAACTCCCACACGAATGAGGAATACGAGGGAATGTACGGAGCACCGTGAGCGCGGAGTTCGTCCTGCAGTGCGCGATGCACGCGCGGCAGACTGTACCACGGAACTCCCGGATACAGGTGGTGCTCCAAATGGTAGTTCTCGTTACACATGAAGAACCGGACGAGTCTGCTGGTCAGGATCGTGCGCGTGCCCAGCACCTCATCGGCGGCATGTTCGAGCAACGTGTGCTGACTCATCCCGCGAATGTTGACCATGCTGTTGATGCAGAGCATCGGGATCAGCCACCCATGCAGCAACCAGGTGCGGGGGATTGGAGAGAACCAGACCAGCAGAATCAGAGTGATCAGCACGCTAACTTCGGCGGCGATCCACCACCGCTCACGAGCGGTGCCTTGCCGAAAACCCATGAGCGGGATCGCGGTGATGTAGACCGGATACCCGATCAACAGTCTGAGCCAGTTCATCAGAAACACCATCCAGGTCCAGCGAGTGTAGTTCTCGTAATGGTCGGGGTCTCCATCGTTCCCCAGATGCTGGTGATGACGCAAGTGCAGCACCCGATACGCTGTGCAGGTCTGTAACACTGGGAACGCGCACAGTGCCCCCAGCAGATCGTTGAGCAACCGGTTCCTCGCCAGCGACCCATGCACCGCCTCGTGCGTGAACAGACTGATTCCGTGTAACGAAGCCGCTGACAGCAAGTACACCGGAGCGAGCAGTCCCCACTGCCACCAGGCGTTCACTTGCGAGGTCAATAGGATCGTCAGCGCCGCACTCGCCGCATAAATCAATGCGAACTGGCAGGAACGGACCCCACTTCGCCCGGAGTGCATCTCATGCGAGGTCTCCAGCATCTCAGGACTCAAATGCGGTATCTGTGCTGCGGTCATCCCACGGCTCCGACATCCCGGTACAGATCGACATACAACCGATTGAACAGGTATAGGCCCAGCTGGATACCACTCTCCACATTCGTCTGCCCCACACCACCACCCGCCCAAGCTGCGTCGGTGGACCGAAAGAACTCCGCCGCGTGGTGCTTGTCGATCTCTGCATGCAGCTTGTAGTGAACGAGCTGATCGGAACTCACCCAACCGCGTGCCACGATGACTTGGCCGATCAACGCTGAGATGTCCGCAAAGGCGTACTCAATGACTCCGAGGCATCCAAAAGCGACCTCAATCGGTTCCGCGACACACGCCCCCATCAATCCCGCGTTAAATGCCCGCACCGGAGCCCGCTCGCGGGTGCTTCCCATCTCGTGCGGCGTGACCCCCAGCGTCCCCAGAAATCTCAGAAACGTCCGATCATGTGCCAGCTGTGAGTCAAACGCGGCATGCTGGCCTCCTTGATCATCGAATCCATGTTCATCGGCGAGATTGTGGATGAGTGCCGCCCGCGCCCCCGAATCCGGAATGCGAGCCATGAGTGCCGCCATCGGGCGAGAGAAAAAGCCGACCGCAAAAAAGAACTGCTTCTGTGTCTCGCGAAAATCAGCCAGACTGATGGTTCTCAACCGCATCGCGGTGAAATACTCGTTGTCATGAATTGCTGACTGTTCAGCCAATCGACAGACTGTCCCCATCAGATCGGAACTCCCACTGGAAACAATAGTCATCTGGTTGATCTCCGAAAGGTGGATGCCAGCTTAAGCGTGGAGTGCTTGAAAGTCACGACTCAACTCCTCCAAAAATGAGATGCCCCCTCCTCACAGTCGCTGATCATACTCTGACAGGTAAAAACGGTTCATGAGGAGCTGTAACTCAAGATGTGACCGTACCAGTCCTTTGCATTTGAGTGAGCTTGCCTGCGAGGGCCATGGGAAGTCCCCTGAGATCTTGCTAAATGCCTCCCTGCCAATTCGAAAGCGGGAGGTGAACAGTATCGATGCCCGAGTGATGCGTCGGCGGATGCCAATGGTTCAGAATGTGTCACGCAGAGGCGCAGAGAGCGCAGGGGGAGGAGCTGGCCGGTCTAAAATCTCTGCGCCCTCTGCGCCTCTGCGTGACATTTGTTCTTTGACTGGCAGTAGTCTCACTCATCACTACGCGAGAATCAGTGAGTGTAACAAGATATACGTTCGATGATGCGCGGCGGCATTTATTAGATGCCTATCGTTACGTTTTACGATAGCCGATCGTCGTTCCAATCTGCTCGGACAAGAACGGTGTACTTAGCCCGTACAGACTTTCCGCTGAGCCGAGAAGCAATAAGCCTCCGGGAACGAGAAGTTGGTGGAATTGATCGCATAATCGTTGACGGGTGGGTGTATCAAAATAAATTAAAACGTTACGACAGAGGATGACTTCGAAGGGACCGAGTTGTGGCACGCGATCAATAAAGTTGATCCGTCGAAACTCGATCAGGCGTTTCAGGTGATCATTCGCGGTCCAAAACTCGCCCTGTTGCTGGAAATGGCGAGACCGCAATTCCGAGGAGAGTCCCCGATCAAGGTCGCGTTCGGAATACCGGCCTTCTTTGGCGATGCTTAAAGACTTTGCTGAGACGTCAGTGGCCAGGATCCGGAACTGTTCGGGACGTAGTGCCAGTGAAGAGTTGGTCGAGACGTAGTCAGACACAGCCATGGCCAAACTGTAGGGTTCCTGGCCGGTCGAGCAGCCCGCAGACCAGATTCGAGCCACCGGGATTGTCTCACGAGCTTCGCGGCGGATGAGGACGGTGTCCGCCAGCGCGGGCAGGATTCGGCGGTGGAACTCCTCGAAAGGATGCGTGTCTCGATTGAATGAAGTCTCACCCGTGGTCAGAGCCTCGACGAGTTCATCTCGCATCAGACGGGCATGAGTCTGCTGCAAACGTCCGAGATACTCTGCAAATGTCTCACACCTATGAGCCTGCACAACGGACTCCAACCGAGTCTTGACGAGATAGGACTTATCATCTGTCAGCACGAGTCCACACAGCGACCGCACCAGCGTCTGGACATCTCGAAATTCTTGAGGTGAAACTTCCATAGCATTAGCCTCCCATGCCGAGATGCGTCAGCAGTGCGGGCCCGATGGCATCGATCGCTAACACCTCGTGTGCCGCGCCGGCCGCAATGGTGCTACCTGGCATCCCCCACACGACACTTGTGGCTTCATCCTGGACCACCACATGGCCTCCCGCTCGCTTCAGAACTGTGGCTCCTTTGGCTCCATCACTCCCCATCCCGGTCAGTACCACCGCGAGAATCTGCCCCGAGTAGACCACGGACGCCGATCGGAACAGCACATCCGCCGCTGGACGACAGCCGTTCTCTGGCGGAGAGTCACTGAGGCCCGTCACGACCTGTCCATTTACGGTGTTCAACACGAGGTGCTGACCTCCGGGTGCGACATACAAAACGCCCGGTTCCGCAATGGCCCCTTCTTGAGCTTCGACAATGCGAGCCCCGCACCGCCGCGACAAGCTTGTGGCGAAATATGCGGTGAATCCGGCTGGCAGATGCTGAACCAGAAACATGGGCACTGGGCACACAGGAGCGAGTACCGGCAGGAGGCGAGCGAGCGCTTCTGGGCCTCCAGTCGATGCCCCAATCACCACGGCCCGAAAACGTGTCGTCTGCCGCCGAGACAAAATACTTGGAAAGATCATCGGCTTGATCAGCGGCCGCCTGGGGCTGCGAGACCGGAAAAGGTCAATCTTGGCCAATATCTGCTGCCTGAGCGATTCCGCGTTGGCGCGGGTATCACAGCCGGAGGGCTTCGTGATGAAATCGAAGGCACCTTCCTGCAATCCCTCAATCGTGATCGCAGCCCCTCGCTGTGTGTGCGAACTGATCAACAGCACACCAATCGTACGCAGCTGACAGCGGGCCAATTCACGCAGAGCCTTGAGAGTCTCGATGCCGCCCATGCCCGGCATTTCGATGTCGAGAGTCACGAAATCCGGGAGTGAGGTTCGCGCGAACTCGATCGCCTTCTCGCCGCTCCAGACAGAACCTGCGACGCGGATGTCGGGGCGCCCTGAGAGTGACTCTTCGATCACACTGCGAAAAATTCGCGAGTCATCGACAATGAGCACATTCAGGGGTTCACCGCTCATTCCGCTGCCACATCTTCCCGGTTGATCTTGAATCGTCCGACCAGCTTCTTGAGATCCTTGCCGATCTGGTCCAATCGTGCGGCGGAGTCATGCACTTGTGAGGCCGACTGGTTGGTCGATCGAGAGGCCGTGCTCACCTGATGAATGTCCGAGGAGATCCCGCTCGCCGCCTTCGCAGCTTCGCTCACATTCCGGGACACATCGGTCGCTCCGCTGGCTGCCTCGGCGACGTTGCGTGACATGTCTCCAGCTGCTTTGGCGACCTCAGCGATCGAGCGAGCGATCTCACTGACACCTCGGTTGGCCTCACCCACATTCTGCGAGATCATAGTCGCCGATCGCGTTTGTTTCTCTACCGAAATCGAAATTCGTCCCGACGATGAATTGATGTCTTTGATAATCTGCGACACATTCTGAATCACCCGCACGGCTTGCCGGGTGTCGTTCTGCACCCCTTCGATCTTCCGGGCGATGTCTTCCGCTGCCTTCGCACTCTGATTGGCCAGCTCTTTGATTTCGTGAGCCACGACCGCAAAGCCCTTACCCGCTTCACCCGCTGAGGTCGCCTCAATCGTGGCGTTCAGAGCCAGCAGATTTGTTTGCAGAGCGATCATCTTGATGGTCTCAGTCACTTTGCTGATCTCTGTGCCGGACTGACTCAGCATTTCAATTGTACTGGTGGCCGAATCGGCCATACTGCTCGCCTCACCGGCGATCCGTGACCCCTCACGCACATCGTTCAGAACATCCGTGAACGAATTCGATATCTCACCCACTGCGTTCGAGACCACGCCCACATTGACCGAGGTCTGTTCCGCTGCTGAGGAGATCGTCCCCACATTCATGCTCATCTCTTCACTGGCCGAGCTGATCGACGCCACGTTGACACTCATCTCTTCCGCAGCTGCGGCCATCGTGCTGATGTTGGAAGAGAGTTGTTCCGAGGCGCTGGCGACACTGGTCGATTTCAATGACGCCGTCTCGCTTTGTGAGAGCAACTGATTTGACACCCCGGTCAGGTCGGCAGCGGAACCGCCGAGCCCATCGGAGACCTTCTGAATCTCGGTCACAATTTTGGTCAGCGAATCGGCGAGCGAGTTCGTTGAATCGGAGAGTTCTCCGATCTCGTCGGATTGCTGCAGTTGGAGGCGCTGACGCAGATCGCCGCTGGCCATTGATCGTGCAAAGTTCCGCACCTCGGAGACTGGTCGAGTGACCGATTGAGTCACGATGTACGCGATGATCCCGCCGATGACAACCCCCGCCAGCATGACCCCCACGATCCATTTCACGGCATCACTGTAGACCGATTCACTCATATCTCTCCCCGCCTTGGCCTCAGCCGCCAGTAGCTTGTCGAGTTCTCCCAGATGCTTGACGCATTCATCGTTGGCCACCTTCGACTCGGTGAGCGACATGGCGGCGGAGCGATTGTTTGTATCCAGACGAGATAACTCAGTCAGCTTGGTAATGGTCGCCTTCATGTCCGAGAGTGTAGCCCGGACTTCGATCTCGCTGGCCGGGACTCCACCCGAGGCAACCGCGAGCCCCTGCAGAATTGTGCCCTGCAAGTCGGCCAGCATCTTATCCTGGGCGGCCATTGCCTCCGGATTAGAAGTCTCGTTATGTTTAACTGCGTTGATCTGGACTGCGGCCAAGGCATTGTTGATGGTGTAGATCGCCTTCATCTGGGCTGTGCGATCAGTCGCGACATCGGTTGACGTTGCGGCCTGTTCAACCCAGGCACCGAAACGGGCCGAAAGAATGTCGGTCTGACTCTGCAGTTCGCCAAATGCCAAAAGATTAGCCTTGACGTTGGAGTTCTGGAGGGCCAAATCAAGTACCTCATCATTGACCCGCTGCACATTGTCCAGTGCCTTGTCGACTGCCTCCACCGTTTCAGACTGTCCGGCGATGGCATCTTTCGCCACGAGTTGTTTGAGCTGTGATGTCAGTTCCCGAGCTTGAGTCAGGCTGGCCGCAGACGACGCGGCGAAATCTTTTGACTGCTGGTCGTCTGGGGTAATCACTGCGTTCTTCTGGGCGCGCACACTGGCCAAGAACAGCACGTTCACCTCGGCGGCCTGTGTGGCCTTGGCATTCGTCGAATTGACCAGTTGCCGTATCTGGGCGTTGACCAGTGTCAAACGATCGAGGGCGACATACGCCACGACCAGCACAGACGCCATCAGGACCACTGACAGCAGCAACATCTTTGTGGCGAGTTTGAAGTTCTTCACGGCAACACCTGAACAGTAGAAGTGATCACAAACAATGTTCGAGAAGGGACGACTCAGACTGGCTGGGCGAGGTTTTGCTCGACGATGCTGAGGAACCGGCGCGGATTGAGTACGACGAGTAGCTCATCCGGCAATTTGCAAACGGCAGAGATCAAATCGACACGCCGCAGCTGGGTGACCAGAGCTTTGTGTTTTGAAGCGGCGTAGGACTCGATCTGGTCCGGCGACACGGTATGAATCTCGGAGATCTCATCCACGATCACCCCGAACGCACTCCCCACATTCGGCTTGAACAACACCAGTCGACTCTCCGCTGTGATATGCGTCGACGGCATCCCTAGCAAACGGCGCAGATCGAGCGCCAGGTAGATATGCCCGCGAATGTTCACCAGCCCCAGCACTTCACTGGGGGTGTGAGCGATTCGCGTACTAGTCGTCTCAGTGGTGACTTCTTTGACATCCAGGATATCGACGCCAAAGAGTTGCCCATCAACACGGAATGTGCAGAACAGCTGGGGGGCGGCTGACTGGGAGGAAGTGGTCATCAAATCGCCTCCAGTGCGTCGAGCATGTTGCCGACTTTTCGAACCAGCCGGTCGTGATCGAGTTTGACCTCGTAGCTGTCGTAGCCGCACTCCTTGGCTTTGTTCTCGTATTGCATTCCACTCAGCGATGTCAGAGCGAGCATGGGGGTCTTGATGCCGCGGCGACGGACCTCGCGGGCAAACTCCCAGCCATCCATGACGGGCATCTCGATATCGGAGACGATCATGTCAAAGTCGGGGCTGCTAGCGAGTTGAGCCAGTGCGTCTTGCCCGTGAATCGCCGTGGCGATCACGTGTCCTTCCGCAACCAGATAGCGTTTGACGACCTCGCGGAAAAAGGCTGTGTCATCAATCAACAGCAGCCGCCTGGACCGTCTGGTCGTGGGGACCGCTGCCTTTGCAGCCGACGCATTGGTGCCGAATAACTTCTCGGAGAGACGGTGCATGTCGAGGAATAGAGTCAGTCGATCACGGACAATGGCCGAGCCAAGAATTCCCTGGTCTTGCTCCGGATGCTCTTGCAAATCGATGGCCAGCGATTCTGTGTCGACAATCCGAGAGACCAGAATTCCCACCGGATGCGAGACGAATTTCGGAAGGATGAGCGACATCAGCGGTGTGTCGACAGGCAATGGAGAGGCGTTGATGACCTGGTCGAGTCGCAGGATACGGGTCGAGACTCCATCGACGGTGACGTATTCGTGGTCGCCGACGCGCTCCATGCGGTCCTGGCCCACCATTTCAATACGGCGAATCTGGATCAACGGCAGGGCGAACTGCTCCTGAGGGCCATACTCAAACAACAAGACCCGATGAGCCTGCGCCGCATCTCGGATATTATTGACGACAACTGGGGCTTCGATGGCTGACTCAAAGCTCAAGCGTGCGTGCTCGACAATCCCTTCGGAGTCGGTGATCAGCGCCACTCGACCATCTCCCATGATCGTGGCACCGGTGAAGATGCCGACCCGCTTCATCGAGACATGTAGCGGTTTAACAACGATCTCCTGAGTTCCGCGAACTTCATCGACCACCAGCCCGAAGCGGCGCCCCGCGATCTTGAGTACTAGGATGTACTCGATTCTCTGATGCGTCTGGGCGGTATGAGTCGCCAGGATTTCCGCCTTGACGTTTTCGGTAAATGGCTCGGGGCGACACATGACATCGCTCAGCCGGACGATCGGCAAGAGCTTCTCGCGCAGCCGGTAGACCTCTGTATCAAAGGCTTGTTCAATACGTCCCGGCGATTGCGGGTGCAAGCAGACGACCTCTTCCAGTTCTCGCTGTGGTACGGCGAATCGGTCTCCGCCGACGGTGACAATCAGGCAGGGAATGATCGCCAGAGTCAGCGGCAATCGGAGCACCATCGAGCAACCGAGCCCCAGAACGGAATCGATGTTCAGCGTCCCTTCCAGCTGCTCGATATTCGTCTTGACGACATCCATCCCGACGCCGCGACCAGAGACTTCCGTCACCTTCTTGGCAGTCGAGAATCCGGGAAGCAGTATCAGCCCGAACAACTCGCGCGGCGTCATGCGATTCAGCTCCGCTTCCGTCTTCAAACGGAGCGAAAGGGCTTTGGCTTTCACGGCGTCTGCGTCGATTCCCTTGCCATCATCGCGGATCTGAATATGGACTTGGCCATCCTCGTGAGTGGCCGACAGCACGATCGTTCCTACGGGCGACTTTCCCTTCGCAATACGTTCCTCGGGCATCTCGATCCCGTGGTCCACGCTGTTGCGGACCAAGTGCATCAGAGGATCGCTCAGCTGTTCCAAAATCGTTTTGTCGAGTTCAACCTCGCGCCCCTGGAGGTCAATCTCGATCTGCTTGCCCAGCTGCCGAGCCAAATCGCGGACCATGCGGGGGAAGCGGTTAAACAGGTTACCGACCGGCTGCATGCGCGCCCGCAAAGTGGCGTCCTGCAGCTCGGAAGTGACCGAATTGAGCCGCTGGATAATTGCCCGCTGCGGACCGTCTTCATCAGCGAAGGCCAGAAGAGATTGGTTGCGGACGAGGGTCAACTCACCGACGAGAGTCATCAATCGATCGAGCAACTCGACCTGAATGCGGAGCGTTGTCGATTTTTCCGCTTCGACAGCTGGAGCGGCGGTCGCAGCAACTTGCGCCGGTGCAGTAGACTCGAGTAACGCCAGCTTGGGAGCCGAAGCCTCTTGACGCGGGGCCAGCATTCCTGTTTGTACGGTTGTGACCAGAGGCAATCCCAACCTCAAAGCCACTTGATCCCGACTGAGCGCGCTCGCCACTTCACCTGACCACTGGACAGGGCCGCGTGGTATGCCATGTCGCAGATCAACTGCGGTCAATGTCAGGTGTCCGGCTGTCACCGACCCAATCGCCAGCAATTCTCGAAACAATCCGACAAGGCCCGAGGGCTGCTGTGTCAGGTCAACTGACAATCGGAAAGTATGACTCTCTCCAGGCTGAGCAATCCCAGCGGGACTCCCGGGAACAGACAGAAGTGACAGTCCACTCCAGCGGACCGCTCCACGCGGGAGTTCCCTTCGCAAATCCACCGTGGCCGCTTGTAACTTCCCAGCAACCAGTTGTTGACTGGCAGTTGTCTCTTGAATGAAATTCGCGACCCCACCAGGGTGCTTGGAATTCCATTCGGCAAGGTCCAAATCGAACAATTGCCGAACTGTCTTGTCGTGACCACTCATTCGTTGCAGGACATCGTCAATCCCCACGAATCCGCTGCGAGACGGATCATCAACCAACACAGCTAGCCGATCGCGAGCAGCCAGTAAGGTCTCGATTGTCTTTAAGGAGAGCGGCTGGGAACTTGCACTGAGAAACGACTCCATCGAGTGCGAGAGTTCATGAATGCGGGCAAATCCAAGGAAGCCTGCGTCACCTTTGATCGAATGTATTGATCGAAAACAGCGGTCGTATCTCGCCTGAGAATCCGAGCTTCCTGGTTGCCTCTCCAACGTAAGCAGCGACTCCTCGACCACGCCCAGATGCTCGCGAGCTTCGACGATAAACTCTTCCATACGTTCAGACATGGATTCAGCGACCTCCCGCCGAATACTGTTTGTCGATGCCCGTCGCTTGCAGGACGCTTTGCATGCCTGCACCAGTTCCGACCAGTTCCAGCCGTGGTCCAACTGGGTTCACATGAGCCGGAAACGCCGCCAAGAGAGCCAGTCCGATTGCATCGAGATCTTCGGTCTGCGAGAGATCCAGTCGGATCAGTGTCGCTCCGGAATCAAGACCCGCAACAAACGCCAAACGCACGGTTTCCGCTGCGGCAGCATCCAACATGGCTGGCAACGAGATGGTGGTCTCGGCAGTCGTGGTGCGAACTGACAGCGGAGAGGATGCAACGACCTCCAGGGCAGCTGGCTTCGGCGGAGCCTCCACCGGAGTCCCCGACAAGACTGCCGTAATTTCGGCCACCAACGGCAATGTCTCGGCAGTGTACTGAGACCAATCGACAGCGGGGTCTTTCGACCCGTTGGCGATCCGGTTGAGCATATCGACCCCGCGCAGGAGCGTGTCCACATGCGTCGGGCGGAGTATCAGTTTTCCGTTCTGTGCCGCAATAAAGCCATCTTCCATCACGTGAGCGATCCGCACAGCGGGATCGATCCCCACGATTCGTGCAGCCCCTTTGATCGAGTGTGCTCCCCGCATCATCTCATCAATATGACTCGTATCGCCGGGATCACGTTCCAGCGCGAGCAGGCCAGATGTCAACGCCTCAACATGAGTCTCGACCTCGGACCGGAAGATTTCCAGCATGAACGCATCATTAAATGTCTCGCCGCTCATCGCCAGCCTCGGCAATCTTCACCCGGACCTCGTAATCCTATCGTTGTACACGGCTCTGTGGGCTGGGACAAACTTTCGTTGGTCAGTTTGCCATGTTGATCGAAAGCATCGTCGGTTACGTTGACGCAGGCGTTAAATCCGGTTGATTCCTTAGAACTGAACTTGCACGCACATTTCTGAATCTCGCCAAACTGATTCAGGGTCTTCAGAAATCGTCGACATTGCATGAGATGGAATTTGCTTGGTACAAGAAACCATCATGACAGAACTCCCCCGCACCGATCGAAGCATCCGCGTTCTCCTTGTCGACGATCAAAAAATCGTGGCGGAGGCGATTCGTCGTATGTTGGAACCCGAATCAGATATTGAATTCCATTACTGCTCAGACCCCGCACAAGCTCTGACGCAAGCCAAAGAGCTGGCCCCCACAATCATTCTGCAAGACCTCGTGATGCCCGACATCGACGGGCTGTTGCTACTCAAGTTCTACCGAGCGAACGCGGCCACGCGTGACATTCCGGTGGTTGTGCTCTCCTCTCAGGAAGAGCCGGTCACCAAGGCGAAAGCCTTTGAACTGGGAGCCAGTGACTATCTGGTGAAGCTCCCCAACCGCGTGGAGCTCGTGGCCCGCGTACGCCATCACTCCAAGGGGTATGTCCACTTGCTGGAGAGGAACGAGGCGTTTCAAGCTCTTCGCGAAAGCCAGCAGGAACTCGCCGAGGATGTCGCCCAGGCGGAAAGATACGTCACCTCACTGCTCCCCGAGATGATGGTGACAGACAGCGTGGTCACCGATTGGAAATTCATCCCATCCGCCAAACTCGGCGGCGACTCCTTCGGCTATCACTGGATCGATGAAGACCACCTCGCCTGCTACTTACTGGACGTTTGTGGCCACGGGGTGAAATCGGCACTGATGTCGGTCTCGGCCATGAACGTCCTCCGAGCGCAGAGTCTCGCGAAATGTGATTTCCGCGATGCGAGCCAGGTACTCGGCGCACTCAACAATGCGTTCCTGATGGACAAACACAACCAGATGTACTTCACGATCTGGTACGGTGTGTACAACAGGGTGAAGCGGGAACTCAACTACTCGGGGGCCGGTCACCCCCCCTCTTTGCTCATCTCGGGTCCGCTCGATGCTCCCACGCAGTGTATTCAGTTGGAGAGCCAGGGGCCGATGAATGGCGTCATGGAGGATATGCCGTACGACGGGGTCACGATCCCAATTGAACCCGGCTCGCGGTTATATCTGTACAGCGACGGAGTGTGCGAATTGCACTGCCCAGACGGCTCCATGTGGCCGTTCGAGGATTTCGTAGAAGCCATGTCCGCCCCCCTCGCTCTCGGTGAATCAGCAATCGAGCGCATTCATCTCACGGGGCGTCGAGTTCAAGCGGGCAGCCCCTTCCTCGATGACTTCTCGATCCTGGAGTTGAAGCTTTTGTAGAGGAAGGGCAGGGCACTTATCGCCGAAGAGTCGACGAATCCATCCGGTGTGATCCGCGCTGTACGACTCCGCAACTTTGGCGACTCCTGCCGTTTGCTGTTAGGATGATCATCATCAGGTCCAGAACCAGAGTTTGATCTCACCTCGTTTCACGAGTCTCCGGCTGCTCCCGCTCAATAGACAGCTCAAGTCCCATGACGCATCTTGCCTCTTCTCGGCGTTCGTTTCTGAAGACATCCCTCGCAATCGCGGGGACGTCTCCGCTCACCACAGGGTTACTGCTTGCTGAGGAGAACGAGTCCCGCAGACCGCTGATGGCCTATGTCGGAACCTTCAGCTCGCCACTCAAGGATGTGCTACCCACGCAGGTCGACCTTCCACCGGGAAATGGACGCGGCATCCATCTGTTCCAAGTCAATCGCACCACCGGAGCGCTCATCCCCGCTGGCATTCACGAAATGGGGACCAGCCCGAGTTGCCTGGTGACGAATGCCGTGGGAACGCGACTCTATTCGGCAAATGAAACGGATCGCGTCGGAGACAGCAAGCAGGGCACGGTCAGCGCGTTCGCGGTCAACCGAGTCGATGGAAGCATCGAGTTGCTCAACACTGTGCCCTCTGGCGGCGCTGGTCCGACCTATGTGAGCGTGCATCCGTCCGAAGGATTCTTGTTGGTCGCGAATTACTTCGGCGGCTCGATCGCCGTTCTGCCGATTCTGGCGGATGGTCGATTAGGCGATGCAACCGACATCCAGATTGATGCTGGCCCGCTCGGTCCGGCGCGGGCGACCAACGCCCCGCCCGGCAGTTTCGCATTCAGTGGTCACGACCGCACTCACGCCCACATGATTCAGGCTGATCCGTCGGGACGGTTTGTGCTACATGTCGATCTGGGGCTCGATCAGATCTTCGTCTGGAAGTTCGACGCCACGACCGGCAAGCTCACGGCCAATGATCCCCCAGCGGTTTCACTGCCTCCGGGAGATGGGCCGCGTCATTTTCATTTTCACCCCAACGGCCGGTGGTTCTATTCGATCCAGGAAGAAGGCTCGACCATTGTCCTGTTTGACTACGACGCAGCGACGGGGCGTCTCACTGAGCGACAGACAATCTCCAGTCTCCCGCCGGGGTTTGCAGGGAGTAATTTCTGCTCCGAGATTCTCGTCTCCGCTGATGGGAAATTCGTCTACGCCGGAAACAGGCTGCACGACAGCATCGCGATCTTCTCCGTCGGGGTGAGCGGAGAGTTAACTTTCATCGGCGAAGAGTGGACCCATGGGAACTACCCGCGCAGCTTCAACTTCGATCCGACAGGCCAGTTCCTGTATTGTTGTAATCAGCGAGGCGACAACGTCTCCGTCTTTCAAGTCGACCAGCCCAGCGGCCACTTGAACTTCACCGGCTATACCCCCGTCGGCAATCCATCGTGCATCGTCTTCCTCGATCTATCCAATGTTCGGTGAGCTTCAGATTCGCAGAAGTAACCACTGGTTGGCTCGCTTTGGAGCCGACCAGTGTGGCGAAACCAATAGAATTTTTGATCTTCGGCAGTCACACCATATTGCACCTCTTGTGGCGAGGTACACAAGTCGCCCAATGCGGCAACCTGTGTGACCAGCCGATCCAATTCTGAACAGATGCACGAGAAGGCCCCCATGGCGCTCGAATGGGCCCTTGGCGGCAATCATGCTCATCAATTAAAATCCAACAGCTTCCATCGGGATGTGACCCAGGGCATTGTCTTTGGTACTCTCCTCATGCGCCAAATACGCGGTGGGACCAAGTCTTACTGGTCCCGCCTTCCGCTCTTGGCACACGTTTTTCAATTTAGCTCCACTTTCAGAAGCCGTCAGATGTTCATCCCCTTGTCGAAACGCCAGCACTCAAGAATTCTCTGTTGCGTTACCCACGCTGTCGCACTCGTTGCGGGTGCAGGACTCACCCTGTGGATGGCCAGTCCGAAGCCACTAGCGACACCCCCATCATATCCTCCACCAAGTATTCCGACCGATATCGTCCGAACCCCACTTCTGACAGCGACGAGCGAAGTTCCAATCGAAGTGTTTCTGCAGATTCTGGATGAAGGTCGCCTGACAGCGACGCGAGCTTTAACCAATATTGAAAATAACTGGCACCCTCGCGACCGGGTCATGCTTCTCGAAGTCCTCGGCCTGGTGAACGATCCTTCGATCAGTGAAGCCATCGTGGACCTGCTAAAACGTCAGACGGGGCAGCTGGATGTCGACAACATGGATGTGTGGTGGCGTACCATCTGGAATGAGAAATATGAACCCCATCCGCAGTACGCAGAGTTCAAAGCCCGACTCTATGAAATGCTCGACCCTCGCTTTCGTGATTACTTTTCCGACTCATTCAAAGCCACGATTCGGCTCGACGAGATCCGCTGGGGCGGAGTTCGTCGCGACGGAATTCCACCGCTGAAGAATCCAGCCACACTCCCCGCAGCTGAGGCCACATACCTATCCGATTCCGACATCGTGTTCGGGATCGAGATCAATGGGGAATCACGGGCCTACCCCAAGCGGATTCTGGCGTGGCACGAGATGGTCAAAGATGTCGTCGGGGAAGAATCGATTAACGGAGTCTACTGCACACTCTGTGGCAGTCTGATCATCTACCGAACAAAGACGAACGCGGGGGTCCATCACGAGCTTGGCACCAGTGGGTTTCTGTATCGCTCGAACAAGCTGATGTACGACCACGAGACAGAATCGCTGTGGTCAACGCTCGATGGTGAGCCTGTCGTCGGCCCTCTCGTAGG
>JAYWHX010000177.1:0-7387 GCA_043777375.1 Planctomycetota bacterium
TGCGCCCGTGTGTTTGCCAACTCACATGCGAGGAGCACTGGGGTGAGCAAGCCGTGCCCATGAAGCCTTTGGACATCTCTCGATTTCATCACGACGAGGAGTTTTCAAAACTCCTCGTGGGCCGCCGCGATGTCGATCTCGTCGTTGCCGCGCTGGAGATCGCCCGCGATGCCGATCCCGATCTCACTTTTCAACCCACTCTCGATTGGATTCAACAACGCGCCGATCAGCTGACCCTGCATATTGCAGGCGGAGCGGATGAGAGAGCGATGCTGGAACAGGTGGTCCAATGCCTGTCCGGGGAGTTTGGTCTACGCGGCGACGAAGAATGTTTCGACCGCCCCGAGAGCAGCTTCCTGCCCCAGGTCATCGAGACGCGGCGCGGTCTGCCGATTACGCTCTCGCTGCTGTACTGCGCTGTGGCCGACCGCTTGGGAATTGCGTTGGAGCTTTCGCCCGCTCCTCAACATGTCGTCTGTCGGTTGAAGACCGATCAGGGCGTGCTGTACGTCGATCCGTTTACGGAAGGTCGCGTCATCACCGAGGCCGAATGCTTGGCCTTGCTCAGCGTCCGCACGCAGCTGGCCCCTCAGGAATTGCTCCCCACGCTGAAGCCGACCAGCCCGCGTGTCGTGATCGAACGGATGCTGCTGAATCTGAAAAACCTGTACGTCCAGCAAACCAATTGGACAGCGCTCTGGCCGGTGCAATATCGTTTAACAGCTCTCAACCCCACATCGGTGGATGCCTGCCGTGACTTGGGGTTGATCGCCGCACATTCTGGCCGCCATGGGATCGCGGTGACTCTGCTGCGTGAATGCATTCCGCAGGTGAGCGAAGCCGACCGGGCGACGCTGATCAAGCAAATCGCAGATTCCGCCCGTCGGTTGGCGCAGTGGAATTGAGTGGCGACTCACTTCGTCGGGATCACCCGATGAGTTGGGGTGAGCGGACCGAAGATCATGAATCCACTCCCTGCTACACAACCCACACCCGGTTCCCCGGCCTCGACCACTCGCCGCGATGAACGTGTCATCGCGGCGGGGCTCTGTTTGTGTGTCGTCCTCGGAACACTCGTCCGGTATCTCGGGCGCTGGCACTGGGTGTTTGAGCTGGCGACTCACTTTCTTGAACAGGCGATTGTCCTGGGGGGAATCGCGATGCTGCTCCTGCTGATCCGCCGGCATTGGCGTTTGGCAGTCATCTCGGGAGTGCTCACGCTCGCGAATGCTTCAGAAGTTTTGACCTACATTCGATCTGACAAACCCCCGGGTGTGTGGGTGGTCCATCCGAGTGACACCTTCGTTGTCGTGTCGGCGAATGTCTACTCACAGAATCGAAACTCCACCGACCTATATCGCTGGCTGATCGAGAGTGAGGCTGATGTGGTCTTCATCAGCGAGGTCGACCCGTGGTGGGCCCGTCAAATCGAGTCCTGGAAGGCCGACTGGCCGCACCAGATTGTGCATCCCCGCCCGGACAATTTCGGCCTGGCGCTGATCAGTCGGCACCCGATTGCTGACTCGCACCTCTTTGATCTCGATGGCCCAATCCCCGCAGTCGACTGCCGCATTCTGGCTCCCAGCGGAGAATGGACTGTTGTCGGGCTGCACCCATTCCCTCCCATGGGCCGCGCGTATTCCACGCTCCGCAATCAACAGCTGCAAACCGCAGCTGCGCAGATCAACACTCTGCCGAAACCGCGCGTGGTGGTCGGCGACCTGAACTGCACACCCGCTTCGCCGATGTTTCAGGATTTCGTGTCCACGACGGGTCTAATCGATTCGTGCCGAGGTTTCAGCTGGCAACCCACGTGGCCCGCAGGCCGCCGGGTGCTGCGGATTCCGATCGATCACTGCCTGTGTGATCCGAGTGTCCTGGTGATGGAGCGGGATGTCGGTCCGCAAGTTGGATCGGACCATCTGCCGATCCGGGCAAAGCTCACTCACCCGCGCTGACCGGCAAAGCAATCCCGCAAGGACACGTCTCTACCTCCAATTCAGTCGCAATACCAAGCGAGAAAGAACCATCTGCTTTTCGTTCACGAGTGGGTATGTCACTTTCAACCGAATACGCACGTCGTCATATCTAAAGTGTTTTCTTCGAAACAGTCCCATCTACACGAAGTGCCCACAGATGACCACAAGTCGTCACATACACGATCCCATTGTGAAAGACGGGCGAATTCTCGATCCGCTCGGGAAATCGGTATCGAACCACACATTGAGGTCGGTCAGTCATCGTAAAAACCAAAAGTTCAGAGTCAGTATTGACCAGAATTCTCTGGTTTTGCAAACACGGTGCCCCCAACATCGCCGAAGATTCTCCGATGCGATTCAGCCATAACAGTTCACCCGTCTTTGCATTCAAGACCACAAGTTTTCCGGATTGAGAAACACTGTACACCCGGTCATCCTCAAACCGAACTTCCCCCGAAATCTGTCCTACATTTTCATTTTCGAAGCTCCACAGGAGTGAAGGGGCATCAAACTCACCGATTGGGCTCAAATCAACAGCGACAACGGGAGCTGCAAAGTTTGCTGGCGTCTCAAGATCTTGCCCGAGAGCAGCGTAGAGTATGTTTTTTACCACAGTTGGGCGCGACTTGAAAAAGCAACGCGTCCCACGTTTTCCTGAACTCCACTGAGATCTCGCTGGTGAATTACAATCCAATGACCATTCGCGTTTACCGGTCAGCGGATGAAACCCGTACAACACCCCATCCCCACCGGGGAAGATCACCTGGGTGACTCCTTTTACTTGAACGGCCACGGGAGTCGCCCACTGTCCTATCATGAGACCATCACCTAGCACTGCACTGCTCCAAGCTTCCACTCCCGTTCGTTTATTCACGGCCAAAAAAGACGGTGCAGTCAGGATGGGCTGTCCTTTCGAAAGATATTCGTAGCCAGACATCGAGCCTTGGCCTGTTAAGCAATAGACCATTTGATCCATCACCAAGGGTGAAGATATCGGATTCCCAATGTCTCCCGCGTCACGCTTGAACACGCCAAGCTGCGAAACCATATCGAGAGTCCAGTCAGTCTTCGCCTGAGGCCGCTCAGCAACACCACCAATTGGAAATCCTCTCTCCACGTCTAAACTAAGACAGACCAACTCGCCCCGATTACTGATATAGAACGCTTTGTTCCCGTCTACAGTAACTTGCGACTTGATGGCCTGTGTTGGAAGATCGTGAACCCTTGAGGGGAGTCGATCGTGCTTATTCTCCCAAATCAACAAGCCATCAATGTCCTGAAAACACATCAACTGGGCTCGATCGACATCACTTCCCGAATCACGAGAGTTATTCGTACCAACAAACACCATGCCGGAATTGACAGTAATTGGGCCAGCTGAGGAACCGATCTCAGCTGACCAGAGCAGCACTCTTTTCTGTCGTTTGGTGACATTCACAATCGGAGCCTGAACAACCGATAACTCTAAAGAGTCTTCAATCTCTTTGGGCTTGGTTCCGACTGTATCTTGAGCAATTGAGGGAGTCGCCAGTAACAGGAGTAGACACGCAAGTCTAATTGCGGACTGAAGAGATGACGTTTTCCACCACACGCAGTTTCGACATGTCATGGCATTGTCATCGGAGGAGGGGAGTTAACGATTCCATCGACATACTCGTCGACGAATGCGTCAGGATCCAAAGCATTCAACAACAGCCCACTATTCAACATCAGTCTATCGTGGTACCTGTTCACGTGCGGACGAATAAATACCCCGTGAGGTAAGTCTCGATACTCTGTGGAAGACGACGTTGAAGAACTCCCCATTAAAGCATTGAAGTCATATGTAACAGTTGCCCTCGTCTTTTCAAATCGCAGCTGAACATAAAAGTTATCGGGATTATTGTCTCCAAGCCCATACTTGAATAACCTACGTGCCTCAAGGACAATACTCACAGTTTCCGCAGTGTAAATTCTCGGAGCATCACTGGTTATTCTTGGTTCCAGAGTCAATGAACCGACAGGATCCCACTGTCCAGCAAAAGGATATCCTGGCTGTACAGGAGGAGGAGCTGGTGGTGTAACAGCTGGTGGTGTAACAGGGGGTGGTGTAGCAGGAGGTGGCGTAACAGGAGGTGGCGTAACAGGAGGTGGCGTGAGTCCATCTAACTGTAAACGCACTTCTAGTGCAGCAACTGATGTCGACTCCATACCATGTGGACGACGGCGGGACGAACTTGACCTCCGGATAATCTCAAGGAATTGATTAACCCAACTTTTTGAAGATTGCTTTTTGAGCATGGAGAGAGTCCTAGCTAATGGACTCGTGAAGAAAAATCTGAGACGCAAAGAAAAGGACATTGTGTCAAACTCCTCGCACCATAGTACAAGGGGTTAGGTGGACTACAAGAGAATTCCCCATAAGCATTTCAGATTTTCCCATTCAACACAAACTCGCTGAAGGGAGTCACGAACTCTTCCGAACGTGTTTGTTTTTCTCCATGTAACCGGCAATGCCCGCCGCTTTTGGCGCAGAGAGCGGCCCCTGGATCAACCGCACTTCTCACTGACCACGATTCCGAGGTAGAACTCCGCGTCTACGTCAGGGAGGCCCCTCATGGCCGCGTTTCGCGAGCATGTCATCTTTAGCAGCGTTCTCGGAGCCGGATACGGCGCTGCCGCGTCGCTGGCGCTCGGGTTCACTCCTGTTCAAGGGGGCCTCGCCGCCGTCATGACAGCTGTCGCCGGGATGCTGCCGGATCTCGATCTGGATCATGGGCGACCGGGGCAGGAGCTGTTTAGCTTGCTGGCAGCTGTGGCTCCGCTGCTGATCGTGGGACGCTTGTTGCAATGGCTCGGTCTGCCGGGTGACCGCGAGATGGTGATGCTGGGGATCGTGGTGTTGTACCTGTTGATCCGGTATGTCGTCGCGAAAATCGTGACGCGGTTCAGCGTTCACCGGGGAATGTTTCATAGTATTCCCGCGTTGCTGATCGCCGCCGAACTGGCTTACCTGACTTATCCGAGTGATGTGCCACGGGTGAAGTTTCTGGTCGCAACGGGGGTCGCGCTGGGGTTCTTCTCGCATTTGCTGCTGGATGAGATTTACAGCGTCGAGTTCAGCGGGATCAAAGTGGGATTGAAGAAATCCTCGGGGACTGCGATCAAAATGTTCGGGGACGCGTTCCTGCCGAATGTTTTCACCTGTGCGCTCGCAGCCACGCTGACGTACGCGACGCTACAAGATGCGGGACTGATTCAAGAGTCGACGGCGGAGCAGGTCGCTCCCGGCGTCCTGCGGCGTCCCTTGATCCAGCAAGCCGAAGAGCCCACGACTGAAGACTGGCGATAAAGCCATCCGAAGTCGGTGTGAGTGACTCGGTGGTGAATCTCTGATTTCCCGTCTGAGGCACTGACGGAGCCGTTAGTCGCCTCCTTCGATTGCCCTGTCCGTGGAGCGACTTGCTATACTTGTACCGCATGATCCGGCAGTGGAGCGCTTTGCCGGACACTGGAGATCCGCATCCACGGGAGAGGGCTATGAAGCTGTTGCAAACCGTTCTGATTCTGATTTTTGCGGCCCAGTTCGCGCCCGCGCAAGACGTTCCACCGCCGAATCCCGAAGCTGTCGCGGCGATCAAGGCACTGGGCGGTAACGTGATGGCGATCGCCCAAAATGATCCGCATCTGGATGTGACCTTGCATCTGGCCGACAAGGACGTCACCGACGAGGCACTGACTCAAGTTGGCAAGCTCTCGAACGTGATCTGGCTCAACTTGGCTCGCACCAAAATCACGGATGCTGGACTCGTATCGATCCGCGAGATGAAGACTCTGGAGAAACTCCACCTAGAGAAAACAGCGATTACCGATGCCGGATTGGAGCAGCTTCAAGGCCTCGAAAACCTGACCTACCTGAATCTATACGGAACACCCGTAACGGATGCCGGGTTGGTTCAGCTGCATGGTCTGAAGAAGCTGAAGCGGCTGTTCGTGTTTGAGTCGAAGGTGACCCCTGAAGGAGTCACCGCCCTCAAGGCAGCGATGCCAGAGCTGCAAGTGATTGCCGGACTGGAGAACAAGCCCGCCGAGCCAGTGAAGCCAGCCGAAGAAGTGAAGCCAGCCGAAGAAGCCAAACCCGCTGAAGAGAAGAAGTAGTCCGCAATGGCATGTGGTCCGCGAGCTTATGCCGGAGTTGGCTGAACTCATTGAGAAAGGTTGGATCTCTGGAGACGCGAGCACATCGATCGAAGCGAGTCCCGCCGACAGTGGGTTTCGGTGTGTGGGCGAGTGCGCTCTGGGTGATGTCGCTCGGCTGGACCCCCGCCATCGCAGCTGAGCCGACAGCTGCGGACATCATCGTCAATGAGGTTCGGGAGGGTGTGACGGCCCTTTCGGCAGACGGTTTTTCTCAGAGGCGGATCGCCGAGCAACGCCTAGTCGCCTTGGGGCCACCGGCGTTCGAGCCACTGATTGCCTCCCTCAATCGCGTCCCTTCAGAGGCTGCACAGGGGATCCTACATGTCCTCGAGCAAATCTGGCTACAGGCTCCTGAGGCGCAGTCTGACATCTTGGAACGGCAGCTCGAAATGCTGCGATTGTCGGTGGGGCCGTACCAACCGGATATCAGTCAGATGCTGCTCGCACATCATCGATTACGTGAGTTGAGGGCCGTCCGAGCGTTGCGTCGATTGAATGCGGTCATCGAGACCGAGATGGATCAAAACGAGTACGAACTGCAGATCCTGCTGGGGCAAACTCCCCGCGAGATCCCAGTACGCATCGCCCAGATTATCCTGCCGCGCAGCTGGAAAGGCACAGAAGCTGACCTGTGGCATATTCAGCGACTGGCACACCTAAAATCCCTGACGGTGTTTGTCGTCAAGAATAGTGGGATCACTCAGTTGGCCCGGCAAAACCTGAAGATCGGCTTTCCAGATTTGACTGTCATCGAGCGTGCCGAGGTTTTTATAGGTGTGATTGGCTACCCCTTTCCTCCTCAACGCGGAGTCGGTTGCCAGGTTTCAGAAGTCCAGCCCGGGAGTCCGGCTCAGATGTCTGGTATTCGTGCGGGAGATGTCATCGAGAGTGTCGATGGAAAGCCGATCGAGAGCTTCCAGCAATTGGTCGACTCATTGACCACAAAACACGCATACGAGGCCATTGAGCTTCAGGTGAGGAGTGGGATCGAGAGTCGGTTTCCCTTTGAAGAGGGGCAACGAAATGCACCGTTCACTGTCACAGTAATCGCGATCCCGTGGGAGGCTCGACGTTTTCCAACACCGCCTCCGCCTCCTCTGTCGGAATCACTTCTTCCGGACCTGCCGTTTCCCTCGATGCCCACGCTTCCAGCGACTCCCATTGAGCGACCGAAACCGACACTCAAACCACTGCCTGCTGCGAGGCAACCGTAGAGGTAACGGATCCGA
>JAYWHX010000178.1:0-27107 GCA_043777375.1 Planctomycetota bacterium
CCATCCTGGCCTCCCCGGTCATCCCTGAAACGATTCCGCAACATGCTGTAAAACTGAACAGTAGCGGAGACTGACATTTAACGATAGACAGACTACTACGAGACTACGAGACTGGTCCTCCATCGTGCCGCCGGACATCGCACAGACGCTCATGTGCAGAAAGTCTTCAAAGGCTTGGCCGCGACTGACGCCGCTGCGTTGCGAGGCCTCTTCGACCAGATCGAAGACCGGCTTGGTTTCGTTGTAGAGAAATTGTTCCTTGGGCACGGGGAGCGGGGGGAAGGGAGATGCGTGATCGATTGAGGCAGGTCTCGATCAGAACAGCTGCCCCGGCGGCGGCTTGGGGCGGGGTTGATTCAGTGCGATCAATGGAGCGGCACCCCCGGTTGAATCTCGCAGCTCTGGCTCCGGCCACGTTGTCGCGGTCGTGTCGAGTAACTCACACGGCCTCCCTGCGATGGCGTTTCGCATGGCCCAAGCGATCTCCGCCCGAGCCTCGTCCAACTCCATCCGCATCGCCTGAATCTCACGAGTGAGTCGATCCACCGACTCCGCCAGCTGAGATTGCTCAGCGTGCGCTGGTTCCGCCGGTGCCGATGTTGCTCGACTTCGAGGGGGCATGACGCACAGACAATGCCACAATTCTCGTTATCGCGCCACGTCCAGATTCGGAGGGAACAAACCGACCTCGATCAGCATGCGACGCAGGCTCAAACGGCTGTCTTTATTGATCTGGAGGAGTTCCAATGTGGCCCGCGCGA
Organism: Planctomycetota bacterium; assembly: GCA_043777375.1. Classification (GTDB taxonomy): domain Bacteria; phylum Planctomycetota; class Planctomycetia; order Planctomycetales; family Planctomycetaceae; genus TH-plancto1. The sequence goes on from JAYWHX010000178.1 coordinate 762, forward strand.
TCGGAGAAATGCCGATCAGCAGTGGGCCACTCCACTCGAAGTGATCGGACCAGTCATCGATACGCGGGTTGAAGAGTCGAACCAATTCGTCCGTGTCGGGCACGTATGCCGAGACATCGCTGCCCTTGTGAGAATTGCAAATCGCACACGACCAGCCGAGGTTCTCCAGCGTCGTCGGCCCCTTGTGCTTTTGTGCCCGAATATGATCTGCCTCATGAGGCAACTGAGTACACGACTGCGGCATCTGGCAATACTCGCAGCAGTCGCGAGCACGTTGCCGAACTTGGACTCGCAGGGCGGGCGTCATTACTCAGCGTTACCGGATTTCTTGATCGTGATGCGAGCCTTCGCCTGCACCAGATCGATGAACTCACCTACGCGAAGATAGTTATCGAGCGTCTGCTTCTCCGCTGGCGTGATCGTACCCGCATTGTTTCTCTGCAATAGATCACGCATCTGATCCGTCGCGTTATCGCTGAAATGCCACGACAACAGCTCCTGCGCTAACTCAATGCTTTGCATCGGGCGGCTCGGTTCGACAACTTCCGTGAGGATGTCAGCTTCGGTAAGTGTGGCTTGTGGGCTCATGGTTGCATTCTACCATCATTTGCAACGGTGGTCGATAGGTTTTGTTTGGATTGAGGTCTGCCTTAAACCTTCGCGACACGGCTCGTGTGATAGCCACAGCTCGTTCGGAGTCGATCTCAGGGGGAAGAGGTGGCACCGTCCCCATCGAGAACGGCCCGCTGGGCATGCCGTCGATCAGACAAATGCTCATGCACCACATGACCCACCAGAACTTGGGATTCGATTACATCCCGGACTGATACTTGTGGCGTCTGATGTATTGCGGAAGTAAACTTCGAAACGATAACGACCTTGAAGAACCGTCCTGACGGTGCCCCTGGGACTGCGGTCCTCCCTGAGAGAAGTTTTCCCATGACGTTGACCTCCTGGCTGTTTGATGTGTGCCGCCTGCGACTCCTCGGTCGCACATCTGCGCGGGCCCGTCGCCGACCGGGTCGTCTGTCGGAGCAGGCTGGTGTGGTCGTCCAGCTGGAATCGCGGCAAATGCTGTCGGCGGTGATGGTCACGACTGCTTCGGATACGTCCAATAACGGTGACACGTCCTCCATTGAGGCTTTACTGGCCGATCCGGGTTCGGATGGCAAGATTTCGCTGCGGGAGGCGATCCTGGCGGCGAACAGTTCGGGGGGAGCCAATACGATCACGTTCGATCCGCGTTTGACGGCGCGGGGCCGCGTGACCCTGAAGCCAGTGCAGGTGGGGGACAACACGGCGGGCGATTCGGCGTTTGCGATTACCAGCACGCTGGAGATCGTGGGGGCGGTCGATCGGAATCTCATCACGCTGCAGGGCACGGGTCCGCAGGGCGATTTGCGACTGTTCCGCGTGTTGGCCGGGGGGCATCTGACGTTGCGGGGACTGACCATGACGAATTGGTCGACCGATACCAACGGCGGGGTGCTGGCGGTCGACCCGAGAGGTAGCTCGTCACTGACCAACTGCACCCTGTCGAACAACTCCGCACTCTCCCAAGGCGGTGCGATTTTCAATCTTGCGGGTGGGGGAGGTACGGCGACGGTGACGCTTACCGATTGCACGCTGTCGGGAAATCGGGCGCATGATGGCGGAGCCTACAACGGCGGCGGGCAAACCTATGGCGGGGGTGCCACATTCTCCAATTGCATTCTGAAGGGAAATACGGCGGTGGATCGGGGCGGTGCGATTGCGCTCTACAATTCGCTAGTCAACGTGACGAACTGCACGCTCGTCGGCAACTCCGCGCACCAAGGAGGCGGGATCGCCGGTGGTAGTATGCGACTCGACCACACGACATTTATCGGGAACACCGCGATTGATGGAGGCGGCATTTTTACCGGGATCGGAGGTGGTGCCTCAGATGGATTCATCGTGCAAGTGGGTGGCCCGGGAAGCGTGTCGAGAGTCGATGCCGACAGTTGCACATTCACGGGCAATTCCGCCCAACATCGTGGCGGGGGGCTGTATCTCGTTGGAACGAGCTCCCGCCTCGCGGATTGCACGATTTCCGGCAATCGCGCGCAGCAAGGGGGGGGGGCTCTTTGGAGACAATTCTGAGATAATGTTCTTAACTCAAAAAGGGTCTCCTCATGCTGAGATCAGTCGAACCGTCTTCTCTGGCAACTCGGCCGTCGCGACCGGGGGTGGCATCTTCATGAACAATGGTGCGATGACATTAATGGCCTGCACGTTGACAAACAATGTCGCTCGGCAGGGAGCAGCGCTGTTTAACAACCTCGGTGCGGTGACGGTTTCCGACAGCACCGTGGTGCGAAACTTCAGCGCGCGCGGGACGCAGTTGTTCAATCACTTCGGAATCCTGTCATTGACCCATTCGACGGTCAGTGATGTCGCGCGGATGGCTTTCCTGCCGACCGACAACACCTCGGCGACGCAATACGCGGCGCCCCATCCCGGTTTGGAACCAACCGCAGTCACTCCTCCGGCGAGGAAGCTGATCGTCACCGCCGCCGATGGGATTCGGTATGCACTCACTGCCGACCGTCTGCTGCTGCGGCAGTACCCCGGTGGCAATTGGTCGATCCTGGATGATCTGGTCCAGAGCTACAAAATCGCCCCCAATGGCACATTCTACTGGCTGAACGACCGCGGCGATCTGCTGCGGTCCCAGGCGGGCCATGCGGGGGATCTCATCGGACAGTTGGTGCAGTCCTTCGCGATGGACCAGCACGGGACGGTGTACGATCTGAGTACCGGGGTCGGACCAGGCAACTTTGCCGCCTATCGCTCACTCACCGCGCCGTTGCTCGATCCCGTCGTGGAGGTCGCAGCTGGCGAGCCGCTGTTCTGCCTGACTCCCCCCACATTCGACGAAGTCGTGCAGGCCCTGGGACTGGCAGGGCCGGCCATCCGAAACCTCCGAGTGATCGTTGAACCAATGGTCGATCGGACGGAAGACCTGGCTTATTACCCGAATATCGGGCTGGCGCGGATGCATCACTGCCACTACAAATGCACGGCCTATTATGACACGGACATGAATGGATCGTTACAGGCCCTCCTGTACATCGACAGAGACCACTTGCTCCGCGAGGTGCCGGGCCAAGTCGCCCAGAGCCAGCACACGAGCCTGAACCACAAGGTCCCCACCGCCCCGGCTCCCGTCGCGACAGCGGCGATGGCCACGGTGTCGGACGCCAACCGGAGTGACAAGATCTTCTCGATCTGGACCGGCCCGGACGGGACCATCTATAAGCTCGGCGGCGATTATGGTACGTTTACGGGCCGCTATCTCCTTGGTGGAAATCCTGACTATCTCGGACACGTCGTCGGGACGCCACCGCTGCCGCTGGTCTTGTGGCGGCTGCCCCCCGGCGGGAACTGGGAACCTCTGCTGCGAGTGCATGCCGCAGAGGTCGCTCCCGACAATACGCTGTTCGTCTTGAACACGAATCACCAGTTGCAGCGGCTGGCTCCGGGGGCCCACCAGTGGACCACGGTCGCCAGTGGCGTCCAGTCCTTTACGATGACCCCGAACGGGACCGTGTATGCCCTCACTGACAACGGTCGATTGCTCCAGCAACAGCGTGTACCCCGTTCGAATCAATGGGTACTCTCGACGCTGGATACCGGCGTGCGGTCGTTTGCCGTGACGGCGGACGGTGTGCTGTACGACTGGAACAGCCGAAACGAACTCCGGCGGTTCACCGGGATCGGTCACCGGTTCGTGCGGATTGCGACCGGCGTGACCTCCCTGCAACAGGCCGCGAACGGCACGATCTACACCCTCAATCAAGCGGACCAGCTGCAGCAGTTTGGCCAACGGCAGGCGACTACGAACGGACATCAGCCGCCACGCGCTAGCGTCCGGTCGCAGCCTGAACCAAGGGCAAGCGCCCAGCGGCTGAGATCGTCAATTGCTTCGAAGCCCCACGACAGTTGGTCGAGCCTGGGGACAGGGATGCAATCGATCCAACTCGATCGGGACGGGGTGTTGTACGCTCTCAGTCGGCAGCACGTATTGACGCGGCTGACTCCGGGCAGCCATTGGAGTGTGGTGGATGTCGATGTGCAGTCGTTCGTGCTGGCCCCGAATGCCCTGCGCAATGTCTACATTCTGAGCAGGAACCACGAATTGAAACGGTTGGAGGCCGGTTATGCCTGGAGTACGCTCCTGACGGATGTCGTCTCCTTGTCCATCAACGCGGCCGGGGTCGTGACCGCACGCGATACGTCCGACCAGTTGTGGCGGTATTGGTCCCCGTTTACGGCACCGGCTTCGGACTCCTTGGAGGATGGTCAGCCGGTGTTTTGCTCATTTGAAGATCTGCCGACACGGGACCAGATCCTGCGACTCCTGGACATTCCCGATGGTCCGAACGTGACCACCTTGACCGAGCCGCTCGTTGATACCACTGACCCGCCACGCTGGTTCGCCAACCTGGGAAACACCCCTGCGGCGCAATTGCACCATTGCCACTATCGAATTACGGTCGAATATACGGATGCCAACGGACCCCAGACGGTCGTGATCGAGATTGATCTCGATCACCTGTTTCGATTTGCGGGGTGACTGGCCAGACGCTGGGGCGCGGTGACCCAGCTGCGGCTCCGGTGAGCCGGGCGGCGTCAGCCCCCGGACTCGTGCGGCGAGCGAAAGACAGGTAGACAGGTAGGTCAGGTTTTCACCTGACTCTTAACACCTGTCTTGATGATCTCCGCTCGTTCCGGATCAGCACCCTCCCCGGTCGCTTGCCATCGTCCCCATCGAAAACGGCCCGCTGGGCATGCCGTCGATGAGGAGTCTCGTGTACGCCGTGTACTTCGGGAGGCCGGTGAGGTTTTCGGGGGTGAGTTGGTTGGGGTGTTTGCTCATTTGTTCGGCGAGGCGCTGGGCGTCGTTGGTGCCGACTTGGAAGGCGATGATGGAGCCGACGTTACCGAAGACGGCGTTGGCGGTTTGGTCATCCAACTGCGACAAATACTGGTGGGCGACGATCAGGGAGAGGCGGTATTTGCGGGCCTCGCTGAGGACGGAGGCGAAGCTGCCGGTGGTGAAGTTTTGGAACTCGTCGACGTAAAGGCTGAAGTCGCGACGGTCGGCCTCGGGGATATCGGCCCTGGTCATCGCAGCTTGCTGGATGCTGGTGACGAGTAGGGCTCCGAGCAGCGTCGAGTTGTCCTCGCCCAGGCGGCCCTTGCTGAGATTCACGATCAGGATCTTGCCGTCGTCCATGACTTTGCGAAGGTCGAGCGACCGACCGGGCTGGCTGACGATGTTGCGGATCGTGGTGTTGGTCAGGAACGGGCGGATTTTATTCTGGATCGCGGCGACGGCCTCGGTGCGGTAATTGTCGGACCACGACGCGAACTCATGCACCCAGAACGACCGCACGATGGGGTCGCGGATCAGCGGGACGGTCCGCTCGCGGAAGGTCTTCTCGCCGAGCAGCTGCATCAGCGACAAGAGGTTGCCGCCGCGTTCGACCGTGGCGAAGACGGCGTTGCGGAGGGTGTCTTCGAGCCTTGGTCCCCAGCTGTCGTAGAGCTTCTTGAGGGCACTGACCACGCCCGAGGTGACTTGATCGATGCGAGTCGGGTCGCGGCAGGCGAGCGGGTTGAAGCTCAGCACGCGGTCGCGGTTGGCCGCGTCGAAGACGACGACGCTGTTAGTCCGGTTGCGAGGGATGATGCTCCCGATGTTCTCCGCAAGGTCGCCGTGCGGGTCGACCAGACACAGCCCGCGACCGGCTCGCATGTCAGCTGCGATCATGCCCTGGAGCAGCGTGGTCTTGCCCATGCCGGTCTTGCCGACGATATAAAGGTGCCGCCGCCGGTCCTCGATCCCGAGCGTGACGGTCCGCTGGTCATCGCGGAACTTCACCCGCCCGAGAGCGACCGCCCCTTCTTCTTCCGAGTGGAATTTCTGGGGAGCTTCCAGCTCCCGGAACTCCGTCGAGTGCATGCGCTCGGCTTGAGCTGTGGAAGTCGGCGGGTGCCAGAGCGTGGCGAGTTCCTCGTGGGAGAGGAGAAAGGCACAGCGTGCCAAGTCGGGAGTCTGGAGACGGGAGTCTGGAGCAGGAAGGCGGCAATGCCGCACTGGGCCGGATATGAACTTGGCGAGCCGCGATCGAGTGAACGCCCCGAGAGCACCTTCCATACGGCGGAGACGGTCGAAAGCCTGCGGCCTGAGCTGTGGCGCTGCCTCAACGATCAGCCGCAGCTGGACATCAAACAGATGCCCACCGAGCTTGTCGGCTGCCGCTTGCAGGTCGTCCTCACGCTCATGCAGTCGGCTGGTTGATGTTTCGAGGTTCGAGTGCGATGGCTGGGGCGTACACCTCGCGGCCAGACCGAGAATCCATGCGAGTCGCCAGCGTCCTGGCCGCGTTGCGTGCCTCGCGAAGTACCCCGCCAGCCGATGATGCCGCTGGAAGAACTCTCGCTCCAGCAGGAACACGGCATTGATGGCCCGATGCAGTCGATGCCTTGAAGCCGGGCGGATCGTGATCTCGATCCGGCACTCCATCCCCTCTTCCGGCAGGATCGCCCGCAGTAATCCACTCACCGGATCGGCGAAGTTGTGATTCAGCAAATCCTCAAACTGAGCATGCCGCAGAATCGGGAACAACTCCGGCACCAATTCTATGTCGGTTGACCAGATTTCCCCGGCTCCACTCCCCCGCTCTTCGACAAGCGTCACCGTGGCATCCGGATACCCAGCCCGAATCGGCTCAATCACCGAATCCCGGTCGGCGGCAGCGCAACGCACAAAAAGCCCGATCTGGCCCTCGCGGACACCATACACCAGCGTCACCGCATGTCTCGGCTTCGCTTGATGCAGAGCTGCGAACGCCTTCTCCGCATACCTCGGCCCGCGTTCATTGTTCGCCGGTGCGATGATCTGGAAAAACACCCGTATAGCCTACAGTGGCAACGCGGAGATCCCGCTATTCAGAGGGCTTCGATTCTTGGGAAGTGAGCGACGGGACGATCAAACTCCTGACGGCCACGGATGAATCGCCACTAATGGCCTCAAATGCGTTGGGTTGCTGGTCACAACGGTGGCGTGCATTTCGAGAACTTGGGCGGCGATCAGTACATCGGCATCGAGAGCGGATGGTTCGGCGGTTGGTTTGCCTTGTTGTCTCGCCATTGCCCACAGTGCAGCTGCTCGTTTCCAGGTCGCGGTCGATACTGGCAGATAGGTGAAAATGGCATCGAGCTGGTCCAGTCGGTCGAGCCTCGACATGGGCAACTGGTCTGCTTGAATGAGCCTCATCAGCTCGCGGCAGACTTCGTAGTCGGCGACCTCCGACAGATAGATCGTGGCTCCGGCGGAGAGTTGCTCCAGAAGCCACGTTTGGATTGGCAGTCGCTGGGCAGGACGATCGTGTGCGAGTAACCCGAGCGGTCCTGTGTCGAGAAGGTATCTCTCGGGCATCAAAAGGAAGGGAAGATCCGAGGAAACCCGGCATCAAATCAACTCAGGCAACCGGAACTGCAATCCTTGGTTCTGCTCCAGCGCGATGTGCAAGCGGTCAGCTTCTTCGAGAGGGAGTTTGGCATCCTCCTCGGTCCACTGGTTGAAGAGCTGTTGCAATTGCAGCACTCGGCCGGTCGTATCGTACAGTGGCTCGATGCGTACCGCTTGGCCTTCGGAGAGCGTGATCTGGGCATCGAGAATCACGACGCCGTTGCGGACATAACCGGTGAATGACGATGGGGCCGAAAGTGTCTCGGTAGGATTCATGCGAGTATTTTACCAAAGAAATCGCCAGCACACACGGTGATTTCACGGGCGATGTGGCTCACGGCCTCATCTCAAGCTGCAGAATGCTGGCGATGAATTCAATCCGGATCGACCTCTTGAAGAACGCAAAAAACACGCGGTTGCGACCAAGTGACTTACCTTCAGCAAACGCGCGATGTGCCACTCGCGTACATTCTTTGTTAGCCATTTTACAATCGAACGAAAGGTGCGATCAGCTCCTGGAAGCCCTTGTCATGCCGAGCGCAGTAAGCCTTGTCAGGATGTGCAAGCAAGAAATCCAACGCCTGCTTAAGACGTTCGGAAATCGTAATGCTTTTCAGGGTACTCAAAACAGCAACCAAGTGCTGTTGACAGATTACATTCTGAAGTTTTGAATTAAGTTCGGGCGAGAAAAATGAAATGATGCCTTGGACAACCCCATCGTCGTCGAGCATTGACAAGAACAGATCATACTGCGGAGACGCTGCGGGGCTTACTCCTTGGCGGTACGACAGACCACGTCCAATTCGGCACGTCAAAACCGTTCTGACCATCATTGGCATAAGTTCTTTTGGGATGTCAGTTGAACGTTTGCAGTACGACAATATCTCCGACATGAATGGAGGTTCGTGGTAAAAGTTGTCGTATCCAGAATGGGCCTCACGAAGTTGAGAACACAAGTTTTCCAATGCAACAATTCTTGCCGGTAGCGATTCGTAAGCTTTTCCGTCGACGATCCCAAGGAACTCTATTCCACGAGCGAGCTTGTCCTTCTCAAGATTTGTTCGGTATCCGTCAATCATCGCTCCGACCCGGTATTTGACGCGTTCTTCCGCGTGCGCCCAGATTCCGGGCATGAGCTGGGAGATGTTCTTTCGTTGGACCTGGTCCGTGTCTCTGCCAACATAAATCCCGAAAAAGGTAATCAACAAATTGTGGACGTGTGGCAGAGAAAGATTTTTTAGTTCCGCCGCGAAACGCTGTGTGGTGTCAGCGTCAATTACAGATGTTGCTGATCGAAGGTTGTTTACAATCGACTTAATTCGGATCGCAGATTCGCTTGGGCGATCTTGCAGAACATCTTTAACGCAAGTCTGCATCCAGCCAAGGAGTTCGAATCCGCCGATGCTCTCAACGTTTGGATGAGATGCGGCGACCTCGTTCCGCATCGTAAGAATATGGTCCAGTTTCCGGTATACGACGTCAGAGATCAATTCAAGTTTTAGGCATGTGTCTAGTAGAACACTGTCCTTCAAACCTCCCAGATCGGACTCGTCCTTGTACATATCCCGGAGTTTTCCGCCAACTGCCGCGTCAAAAAACAAATCCAAACCGTAGATTACGATCTTCCGCCGAAGGTTGAGTACAACTTCGTTCCAAATGTAATTGAGAGCGGCGTCGAACAGTCCAATTGCTGTCGCACCTACAAATTTCGACAAGTATCTGGCATCGCGTTTCTCGTCGGCGCTCAGAGTATTCAGGAACGCTGGAAGATTTGACGCAACGATATCGCGTTCTGCGGTGGTTGCGATCACGTTGTCCGTCGGTAGACCGATTTGCGAAAGGTAGCCGGTGAAGAGATTTGTCTCTGCAGCGAGTTCCCGCGGTTCAATCTTGCGGATCGAAAGTTCATTGCTCATTGATGCTGCTTCGAATCTCATGGCGAAAAGGTCTTCGACCGCCGAAGTGCGGTAAATGATGACCGCACTTTTGCGTTGTAGTATCGAATTGTCAATTCCGATGCGACTTCCAGCCAAACGGGTTGCGACGGAGCACAGGACGGATTTCCTTGCTACACCGCACTTGGCCTCCATGCTGTGCCGCAGTCTTCACTGTCGCGATTTCGGTCGATCGGCCGTGAGTCGCGATTCAGTCGGAATCATCATCCATCGGGACTCGGCGGAATGATCATCCACCCATAAACCGCCCCGGTTGACGTGCCGTGGATCTCGCGAGGCGGGCTGGCGGTCTCATCTCCGAAGGCTCTTCGCCTTGATCCACCGCAAACGGTGAAGGAAGGGGCAGCGGCTTGGTACTCGTGCCGAGCACTGCGGGCGAACTGGACAGCTGGCCCAGCCTATCAGAGTCCTTGCGGGAGAACGATTGGCGGTGTGAGGCGAATCGGTTCCCTTCGGAAGCGCGAGGTTGGTTGCGGGTCGACCAGAGCCTGCCACTGGCCGTGGTGGTCGTTGAGGATCGGGGTAGTCACAGCGTACTGTTCGCTGAGGTAATCTGCGTCAATCTTCTCCGCAAAACCGGTCGGTCAGAGGACGAGATCGCCGAGCTGATCCAATGCCTGTATCGGCAACATTCCGTCGCGGTCATTGACGAGGGGGTGATGCTCCGTGCTGTCGATTTGCGTCGAGCGTACTCGCTGTCCGATTGGGACAGTTGGATTGCGTCTGCGGCATTGCTGGCGGGGGCCACACGCTCCCTACTAATTTACTCTGGAAATGGCCGCGCAGCTGTGGAGGGGCTCTCCGGAGCCGCATTGATATCGAGCGTACTGACGGGCAGTTCAGTTTCCGGAGCTGGTAATACTTCGGCGTCCGAGGTCACGGAGACATCACGAATCGACCGATCAATTGGGTCGAGTGAGGCGTCCTGGGTCCAGGACTCTCCCGCAGCGGATTCATCTCCATCCGGTGCTTCGATGACTTCCAGATCATCCAGTGTCGCACTCCCCGGTTCCTCACGCCCCTTCGTCTTCGGGTCGCTTTGTGACGCGATGTCCGCTGGGGGCCGGCCGAGCTGTTTCAGTGCGTATTCCCCGAGATCGAACTCCGGGTATCCAGGCACTTCGGGAGACTGCCACATCGCATCGGATTCCGAGGGCGAGTTGAAATCGACGGTCTTGAATTCGAGAGACAGCGACAGTTGCTGTCCCGCTGCGGGCCAGTCGATGGCAATGACTCGTGGCAGGATCAATCGTGTGCCTGGGTCCCGAAAATGCCGCGAGAGTGTCGCCTTGGCAATCAACTCTCCCGAGGTTGATTCGATCCGATGTTCGAGCACGACCCCGTACCGCATGTCGACTTTGACGATCCGGCGAACCGGCTGTTGATCGGGTGTCCGTTGTTCGGAGACCAATTCCACGATCGGGCTTTTTCGATCAGTGCGGCGGACTTCGTATCCGGTTCCGGAGATCGGCGCGACCCCCAGAACTTCCATCAGCCAGTCCGGGCGGAATGGAAGCGGAAGCGAGGTGACTTGTGTGGCGACAGCGATCTGGTCGTGGGCACAGACCAGCACGTTGGCGGGCTTGGAGTCCTTGGCCCAGAACCAAAATTCCTGCTCGTTCGAGCCGATGTCGACTGCCTCGCCGCCCGACAGTGGGTTGGCGACTCGCAGCCGCAGATTGCGGGGAGCCTCGACCACGATCGAGGCCCGCATCTTGGCAGGGACCCCCTTCATTCGCACGTCAACATCGTCACAGCGATAGGATTTCAGGCCTTCGGGTGAGTACTCGCTGTAGGCGTTCCGGTTGACTCTCGCCAGGATTTCTTCCGAGGTACACGTCGCGGCGAGTGGCGGGTCCATCTGAGACAACACCGGATCTCGGCCTCTCCAGACACAGATTGAGCCACAGCCAACAGCTCCCAGCATTCCCCAGCACATCAGCAGTAGCAGCAGGCACGCTCGCATCCATGGCGACAGGATCGTCACTGTCGAATGACTCGCACGTGGTGGCCCAAGTGCCTCCGTCCGAAGTTCGGCGTCTCGCATGCTGGCACATCCTGCTGCGGTCAAATCAGCACGGGAAGAGAATGATTGTGGGAGCGTGTTGTGTGTGGGATTCATCAGGCAGCCTGCCCCCAGTTCGATTGGAGTCGGGCAGTCAGCTCCGCTTGCAGAGCAGTCATTTCGTCTGCGGAGAGCTGATGGTCGAGAATCTCATACGGCCCCTCTCCACGCTGTCCGAGGAAGACCAGGAATTCCTGCTTCCCTTCTCGCCGAGACCCATCCAGCTTGAGTCGTTTACGCTGCAATAGGAACAGAGACAGCACGTACCGCAGACGTTCCAGCCCCGGATTGGCATCCTCGGTCAGTTGTTCGAAGAAGCGAAATAGAGTGTCCGTGTCGAGGACACGCTGCTGTTGAGCAGTCGCTTGCGGAATCTGATATCGCCACATTCCGACGGTATGCGGAGGCTCGCCAGTCCAGTTCGCTTCCAGGAAGTCGAACCGGACCAGACGCCCGGATTCCTCGACGAGGGCCGAGACGCACCGGTCCCCGGCACTCAGCGGTTTTCCGCTGGCTGCGCAGGTCTTCCCCGGTACTCCGAACTCGTAGTCCACGGCTCCCGATCCTTCAGGGGCACACATTCGCAGGTAGGCATCCCGCCCGCCTGATCGACACTCAACTGCACAGGCAATGTCCATCGCTGAAGACAGACGCCGTCAATCCTGGCCGGAACTCTATCGAGAATCAGAAAAACGCCTCAAGGTGAGTCTTGTACAGTAGGTTCCTAGACACACCTGGCGGTGAGTTTCACCTCCCACCCAAGATCCCCGGATTGCCAACTCTCGCGACGAGGCTGTGGCGGAATTCGAGTGGTTTACCAATCTGAACTTTCAGGCACCCGCTTGCGACAAGGGAGCGTCCAATAGAAGCCCACTTTCAAAGAGGAGCCAAATCATGGGCACGGCATGGATGCCGTCCATTTGCTATGGTCGACGGTGATGGAGGCGGGAGGCTTTTTCGCGTTATCCTCGCCAGTGAGAGCTATGGTCACAGTCGTTCGAAAAACGCCCAGCATTAATGCGTATGTCCACCGATGGCCATGACTTTGGAGGGGGTGCCGCCGACCTTGTAGGTGACGATGGGTTGGCGGGTGTCGAGTGAGAACAGCACCAGGGTTCCGTCTCCGGGGTTGCTGAAGATGGCCCGGAAGCGGTCGCTGTCGAAGGTGATCGAGTGATGGCCGCCGTGGGCTTCCATTTTGGATTTGCCGACATTGTACTCGGGACCCACACGGAGATCGGTCCACTGTCCGTCGCCGTTTGGATCGAGTTCGATCAAAGACATGCGATTCGGAGCCATGCTGTCATCAGCGTGGTCATGAAACATGATGGCAATCGGATTGCCTCGACGAGGTTTGACCAGCGCGAGACCGGCGGGGCGGTTGCCCTCGGCCATCTTGACCGGTAAACGGATGACCGATGGTTCGGGCTGGGTGGCATTGATCAAACACAGAGCTGTATTTGGCCCGGCACCAGTTGTGAAAGCGACATGGTTCTGCAATGTCGAGAACGCTCCTGTGCGTCGAGGTTTTTCGCCGTCTTTCCCGAGTGAGAGATGATTGACTTTGATCGACAGCGGGTCGACAGGAATGGTCCCATCGGCTTTGAGCCAGCAGATGCCATCGGACGGAGCAAAGAAAATCTTGTCTGCACAAACTGTGGCTCCGTGAATTCCGCCATGAGGCAAATTCAATGATGCTGCCAGCTGGATCGTTCCTTCGGCTGAGATCAATGTGAGGTCGACCCGGCCCATATTGGTTCCTTCGCGATCATTCCAAGAGGAGTACGCCACTCGGTGTCCCATCACAGCCAACGTGATATGGCCGCCCCCGCCTTGGTGAAACGCAGCTCGTTTTTGAATCGCCGCCTCGTCATCGGTCGACTTGATCTCTGCGGGTGCCAGTCGCGTAAAACCATTCAGCTTGTCGTTCGCGAGGTAAAACTCATCCTCATAACAATACAGGTGAGCTGGGTTACCCTGCTTGTCGTCCAGACGCTTCGCCTTCACTTGCGGAGATCTCGCGTAGATCCAATCCAAATGATTGCCGTGGTCCGCTGTGTCGAGACCCGTGTCAATCAGAACCCAGCCGCTTTGAAACGCCCCGTCGGCATCGTCTCGCACACCGACCAACAAGTGTCCCTTGGCCGACTCCATCTGAACCAGGGTCTGTCGCGTCACATCGAGTTTCGGGAAGCCATCGACCTCCTGCACCGCACTCAGCTGAGGCGGCTGACCAGCGAGGACATCGGCCCACTTGACGGTCTTGGTGTCATCGTCCTGAAAGAAGACTCGCGTGAGTCGCTTGGCTTGCGGGAGAACTTTCCTTTGTGCGGCTGGCGGGGCTGCACAAACAAGTACCGACGATGCTCCAGTCAAAACAAGAGCTAAGACGCAGTGAAGGAAACGCATGAGTGAAACTCCTGTTGCGAAGTTGAGAATGAAGAGAGCGGCGAACACGGCCTGAGATAGAGTGAAGTCGACCTACGGAGCCACGGGAGGACTCGGCGGGCCATCGTTCGTAGAGCTTGTGACTTTCATCAATCCCCGTCCAGTCCGAATCAGCCACGCTCCATCGACGGCTGCCACGCCGTATAGAATGTCAGTGGATGACACGGTGCTTTCGCCGACGAGTTCTTTCTCTCGCCCCGCTTTGAAGACCATGACTTCGCCATCCTTGCAGAAGAACACGACGTGTTCTGCACTCGCCACGGGAGAGGCCCAGCAGGCACCGGCCAGCCGCTCGGTCCACCGCACCTCACCGGTCTGGATGTCGACGCACGAGACCGCTCCGACCTTGTTCACGGCGTATGCGAGTCCGCGATGAATCAGTGGGGAGCTGTAACCGGTGGTGAGTTTGGGTGACCGCCATAAAACGTGAGTGTTGGTCACATCCCCAGTTCCGCCGAGACGGATGGCGAGGCTGCCATCGGCAGCACTTGGCTCCCCGCGTCCTGGACTCGCTCCGATGAAGACGATGTCGCCGTCGATGGTTGGGCTAGCAGTGCTGTTACCCGCCATGCCCGTGACGAACCACTCTTCGTGACCGTCGGTACTCGCAAAGGCTCTGACGCTTCCCGCCGTACTCACGATGATCTGGTCTCCACCTTCGCGCGTCACCACTGCGGGAGTACTCCAACCGGTCTGTGAAGGATGGTCGACCTTCCAGACGTTCTCGCCAGTCGCTTGGCTCACGGCGAGGACATAAGACGGCCCGCCGTGGCATGCCTGAACGATGACCTTGTCACCAGACAACACCGGCGAGCTGCTGTATCCATGCGGGCCTTTGAACTCTCCATAGTCCTTGACGAGCGAGCGGGTCCAAACCGTTTCTCCTTCATGAGTGATGGCCAACAGATCGCCACTCTCGAACATCACGTAGATTCGATTCGCATCCAGAACCGGGGTCGGTGCCCCCCGACTGACCGCATCACTGTCGGTCACTTGCTGTGTGCCAACGAACTCCTTCTCCCACAGCTTCTCACCATCCGTGAGCGAAAAAGCCAGCAGATGCAGCTTCTCCTTCTTCTCACCGGAGACAGCTGTGACAAAGACTTTGTCGCCCCAGATGACGGGGCTGGATTGTCCATATCCGGGCAGGCGGATGTTCCAACTCCCCGCGCGTCGACCTCGCATCTCCCACTGGAGGGGCAGGTCTTTGGCGGTCGTGACGCTGTTCCCGGTGCCTCGAAATCCAGGCCACTGGCTTTCGGCATGACAGAATGAAGGCGTGCAGGCAGCGATTGCCACAAGAGCGACTGAGCGGAACATGATTTGTGAATCCAATGGGTCAAGGAATGCTGATCTCGATCGGCTCGCCAGAGACGACTTCGATATGGAGAGGAGTCTTGGCGGGATTGTGGTACTTCGAGGGGAGTGTCCAAGTGGGTTCGCCGATGTTTTCGGCGGTGACGTGATACTCACCCGAGTCGAGTACGGTTGAATCGCCCTCGGTTGTGAACAGGCGAAACTCTCCCTCTGCGTCTGTCACTCCGAAAGCGAGTTGTTCTGATGAACCGGGCGGGTGAAATGTCACCTGAACTTGAGCCACCGGTGTGTCTTTGTAAATCAGTGATCCAGAAGGTGATCCCGACTGAACGGTATCGGGCTGGTCGGAGCATCCTGAGCTCGATATCAGGGAGATCAAACACACAGCGAGAGTCAGGCGATTGGTGGGCATCAAATCGTCCCCGTGAGAAATCGTGGAGCGGGCCAACTGACCCGCTCCACTCAAGAGTGGCACAGACATTCCAGTCTGTGCGATCTGAAAACCGAACTTCAACTAGTTCCTAGAATTCACCCAGCACTTCGCCACCATTGCGAGAATGGAAGTTCCGGCACAGAGTCAGGTCGATGTTCTCGCTGATGAAACGGACCGAGCCATCGGCCAACTGGAAGTGTGCCCCTCCCGTGTGCAAGCTGCGGGCTCCATAAAAACCACGACCGTGAATTCCAATGTCCGGGATGCGGCTGTTGGGAGTCAGATACCCATTGGTACAGGTCGCAAACGGCACACCACGAATCCATGCCTGACCACGTCCCGTGCGAGTCTGACCGCCCGCCCAACTAGTGATTGTCGGTGCAACCGCCGCGAGATCGGGATTGGAGATCAAGTTGCCCGAGATCGCAAATCCCGGCGGCGGGGTGGCAGATGAGGAACCGCTCCAACTTCCGATCCGTCGATAGGGGAACGGCGGCAAGCCGCCAACCGAGTCGATTCTGTCCCCCATCAGAGTCTCGGACATCATGACGGTATTGGATGTCCCATCCGTAATGTCACGAAACTTGACCGATGAGTTCTCCCACGCCATTCCGTCCGTGCGATATCGATCGTCATAGTTCGTTCCGGTCGCACTCCCAGTCGAAATCATGTAATTCAGTCCGGCCCATTTCGTAGGAGTCGGTGTGACACCCATCACGGTGTCGAAGATGGGCTGAACCGCTTCACTGGGACACAGAAAGACGGGAACCACCGTTTGTGCTGGCACAACGAACAATGGGTTCAACGAGGGGTTGAACGCCACTCCCGTCATCAGTGGTTTCTGGAAATCAATCAGCCCTTGCAGATTGGATTGCTCCAAATACGGCAGTAGACGAGCCTGTACCGAGAAGCTGCTTGATCCGGTGAGGCCGGGGAAAGTCCTGTAGGTGCTCTCATAATTATGCAGAGCTAACCCCATTTGGCGGAGGTTGTTCTTGCACTGCGCCCGACGAGCCGCCTCGCGGGCCTGCTGGACGGCGGGCAGCAACAACGCGATCAGCACCGCGATGATGGCGATGACGACCAGCAATTCGATCAACGTGAAACCACGTTGCTTGCGGACAGAACGACGAAGATCTTTCATGTTTCACCTGTTTATGTGGACGTGACAGCCCGCAGACACGTCGCGAATTGTTTTCGCGAGGACTTCGTGGCGTCACAGGGGATGGGGCAAAAGAAACCCGCTGCGGCCGATCCAGCAACTGACTGGTCGGGTCGGGGTTGTCAAGAAGTGACCGCAGCGGGCTGTCAGGGGACTGGCGATTTGCTCGTCAATACAGACGTTCGCCAGTCCGTGTTGCGGGGGTAAGGGACGAGAGGGTGCGATCGAGGAGAGACCGCTCGGTCAGGGCCAATGAGCCGACAGGCATGCACACAGGTGCAGCTGTGAAAGTTCATCGTCGACTGAGGTGCAGAGCACATCGTGATGCATGAAACACTTCTTCCACGACATCGATCGTCGAAGTACGCATTCCATACTCGAGAGGGCTAACTCTCATCGACAATCCGCTGGGCAACGCCTCATTGATACGACAATGGGCGAGCCGATGGCGGAGGCGGATTCACCCAATTAGCAGGGCGGGCCTCGGGCTTGTGCACGCAAGACCCAAGCCGATTCGGGTTGGAGTACCGGAGAAATACAAATCGTCGTCAGGAGGACCGCTA
The DNA here is from genome assembly GCA_043777375.1 of Planctomycetota bacterium. Lineage (GTDB taxonomy): Bacteria > Planctomycetota > Planctomycetia > Planctomycetales > Planctomycetaceae > TH-plancto1. The sequence continues at coordinate 18,206 of JAYWHX010000178.1, forward strand.
CCTCGTCTACGCGAACGACCGGGGTGCGAGTCACCATGATTCGGTGGTGTTGGCACGTTAAACAGTTCGCGCTGTCGTGGCCCGGTGTTTCGATCCGTGGTCCACGCGGTTTCGACGGAGTCGAAGCACTGGAGTGACGACAGCTGTGGCCACAAGCGTGATTCGACTGGGCGTGACCTGAACTGCTCACATGGTCGGAACATGCATGGAACAGATGCAGCGATTGCCCGCACAGGGCTGGCAACCCATAGGCAATTAGAAGAACAAAGATGGTCAGACGGTGTTTCAAAACAACAAACATCCGCGCACGATCACTCGGTGCGTTGTCTGACCCGACCTGTCAGTGCGAGGCATCCTATTCGTAACTTGAGGGAAGTCAAGACTTGTTGTTTCGAGAAAATATCCGTGTCATCCCTCGACCTCTGGCAAGCCGCAATATCTTTCGAGACTGGAAGCGACTGGCTCGTATGAAGACTCGATGAATGCGACCAAGCTTTCAAATTCCGTCGAGTTCGGCATTGCTATGTGAGCCGGTCACCCGTACAAAATAATAAGAAGGATTTTTGTGTCATGATCTCGCGGCGATTCATCCTCGGCTCTCTGCTCCTGCTCCATACGGCGTTTTCGCTGTTGGGAAATGCGGGTTTGCACAGTGCATTGGGATGCCATCATGATCATGGCCCGTCCGCTTCTTGCACTGCTCCGCAGGCATCCGCTAGCCATCAACACCGTGGTTGCAAACACGCTCACAGCCACAGCCATACGGCTCCTGCGAACCAAGATCAGCAGCACTCACCCACGCCACTAACGGATGATGACTGCTCGATTTGCCAGTTCTTCACCCGTCCCGCTGAGGCGACTGTCGTCTTCCAGTGGACGCCTTGGATCGTGCTGGTGAGGGAGATCTCGATCGAGGTTGTCGAGCAGCCCGGCGTCCTGTTTGAATCAGTCTACGAAGTTCGCGGTCCACCTATTTTTGCCTAATAATCAACTTGTGCGAGCGGATTGTTGTCATCCGCTGGTGGTCTGAATTGGCTGCCTAGCGTATCACGCTGGTGGTCCGTGGCTCATCAAGCGAACGGTCTTGAGCAGCTTTAGAGTCTGTCTTCAGGTCGCACAGACAGGAATGTCTGTGCCACTCACCAGTGGGGCAGACATTCCTGTCTGCCTACTCCCTGAATCCGCTCGAGTGGGTCTGTTCCCCGGACAATTCCGCAGCATCATCGTCCTCCGCCACGCTGTCAATCGACGCGCTGGCAGGTGCAGCGCCGTTTGGCGTCCGGCACAACTCATTCGTATTACTGTGTCACTCATTCTGTCTGGAGATTCCCATGCGTCGTCGTGGTTTTACGCTCATTGAATTGCTCGTTGTCATCGCCATCATCGCCGTGCTGATTGCACTGTTGCTCCCAGCTGTTCAGCAGGCACGCGAGGCCGCTCGCCGCTCTCAGTGCAAGAACAACCTGAAGCAGATCGGGTTGGCCATGCACAACTATCATGACCTGCATCGCAGTTTCCCACCTGGCTGGATCGGAGTGGATCCGGCCACTGGGGCGCAGTCAGCTCATGAAGGCGGGAGCGGTGCAGGCTGGGCTCTCATGCTGCTTCCACAGATGGAACAGGCTCCGCTGTACGGCAAGTTTGACCTGAATGTGCCGATCAATGATCCGGTGAATGCTCCCTGGATCAAGACAACGATCAGCTCTCTCGTTTGCCCGAGCGATGCCGCACCAGCGATCACTTGGCAGATCGATGAGGAGGGCAGTCCCGGCACCGTTCTCGCAGAACTCGCGACCGCAAACTACATCGCAGCTTTTGGAACCGAGGAACTCGACGGCTGTGAAAACGCCGCAGGCACAGCTCCTGTCACGGCTCAGGGCCAGTGCGTGGGAAACGGGGCGGTGTACCACAATAGCCGCACGAGTATCCGAGATTTTACCGACGGCACGAGCAGCACCGTGCTGGTCGGAGAACGCAAGACGAAAGCCGACTTGGGTTGGTGGTCGACTTGGTCCGGCATGGTTCCCGAGGGCGAGGAAGCCTTCCAGCGCGTTCTCGGTTCTCTCGACCACACGCCGAATCACCCGTCGACCCACCTCGACGACTTCAGCAGCTTCCACGTTGGCGGCACTCATTTCCTGATGGGCGACGGACACGTCCGGTTCGTCGGCGAGAACATCGATGGGGCGCTGTACCGCGCACTCGGCACGATTCGCGGCGGCGAGATTGTGGGCGAGTTTTAGAGCGAGCAAGCCGCCGGACACATCCCATAAAGATGGTGCGTCTGGCGATAGCCACAGAACTTGGGGCAGACGCCTCCCCGCTCGCCGAAACGTCTTCCGTCCGTTATGTCAGCCGGTACTGCGGCCTCTCCGACAGAAACGCCGTGATACGAGCGGTTCGAGACAGTGCGACCGGAATGAAGTCGATCGCCTGTTGCAATCGCTCATTCGGCTCGGCGCAGCTGAAACGTAGGAAACCGGCTCCGGCGGCTCCGAAGCATTCCCCGCCGAGGCAGGCGACGCCGAACTGGTCGTCGGCCCCTTCCAGCAGATAGAGCGCTAGCCCATGACTGGTGATCCCCAGTCGCTGGCAGATTGCGCTGACGTTCGGGAAGACGTAGAACGTCGCTGCGGGCGGGAGTGTCTCGAATCCCTCGATCTGGCTCAGACCCGCATTCAGCAACTGGACCTTCTCATGGAACAGGCCCATCTGGCGGTCCCGTTCTGCGCGGTCGCGAGTCAGAGCGTTGAGCCCCGCCAGCTGCACAATCGGCGGGGTGCAGCTGACGGTGGTGTTAATCATCTTGCCAATGGCATCGGTGACAGCGGCACTGGCGACAGTGAACCCGAGCCGCCATCCGCTCATGCTGTAGGACTTGCTGAAGGTGTACGCCGCGACGCATTGGTCCAGCATCCCCGGTTGGGCGAGGATCGAATGGTGTCGCCCCTCCCAGACCATGTGGCAGTACGGTTCGTCGCTGAAGACGGCGATGTTTTTTCCCCGAATTAGGTCGGCGATGTCGCGCAGATCCTGCTCAGTCGTCACACCGCCAGTCGGATTGTGCGGCGAGTTGAGGAAGATCGCCTTCGGTTGCTTCTCGGTCGCGAGGAAGTGTTCGATGGCCGAAATCTCGGGCCGGAACTGGTGCGACTGCTTCAGGTCGCTAGTCACCATGCGTGCCCCGCGACGCTGGATGTTGGGGGCGTAGGTCGGGAACTGCGGGCTGAAGACCAGCACGCTGTCGCCCGGTTCGAGGAATGCCTCGCAGAAGTATTGCTCAAAGATTTTCGCACCGGGGCCGACGGCAATGTTCCCCGGCCCAGCGGGGATGCCGAACTCCTCCTTCACAAACGCTGCGGCGGCGGCGCGGAATTCCGGGAGGCCGGGTGACGGGCAGTAGTGGGTCTGGTTGGCTTGGATCGCACTGATCCCGCTGGCCTTGGCGAAGGCAGGCGTCTCGAAGGGGCTGTCGCCGATTTCGAGTTCCACGACGTCTTTGCCCTTGGCCTTGAGCGCTTTGGCGATGGCGAGAACACTGAACGCGGACTCAACCGACAGCGAACGGGCGAAAGAACTGAGCTGCACAGCCATAGGAAGGTCCGATGAATGAGGGGAATTCCGATGGTGACATTACCGCGCCGCGTCGGTGGTGCGAAGACTGGTGTCGATGGGAACTTGCGATTCCTTATGTTCCGAGGCTGCACTCTCGTCCTGCCCGGTTGATCGGCTATCATCCGCTGATACCTCTTCCGCAGGCGTCGGGGGCGGGTGATCGTCACAGGGAGACTGGTGTGGAATCACGAGCATTGCCTCGCAACCCGACACGTTCGGTGCAGATCGGGTCGATCAAGATTGGTGCCGGACATCCGATCGCGGTCCAGAGCATGACCGCGACCCACACACAAGATATCGCAGCCACAGTCGGGCAGATTCGCGATCTGGTCGCAGCTGGGGCGAATGTGATTCGTGTGGCGGTCGATAGTCGCAAAGACGCCGACGCACTGGCCGAGATCTCGAAACTCGTCGAGGCGAATCTGGCGGTCGACCTGCAAGAGAACTACCGCATAGCCGAGCTGGTCGCCCCGCATGTGGCCAAGATCCGCTACAACCCCGGGCATCTGTATCATCATGAACGCGAGAAGCCATGGCAGGACAAGGTCCGCTACCTGGCCGACATTGCGGGGCAGAATGACTGCGCGATGCGAGTCGGTGTGAACTGCGGTTCCGTCGATCCCGGCAAGAAGGAAAAGTACGACGCGCATGACTCGATCTCTCCGATGTTGGAGAGTGCCCTCGAGCACTGCGCACTCCTCGACTCACTGGGGTTCACTCGATATGCGGTGTCTTTGAAGGACTCCGATCCCCGCAACGTGATCGAGGTCAACAAGCGTTTCGCCGCCGAACGTCCCGATGTCCCGCTGCATCTGGGTGTCACCGAAGCGGGCATGCCGCCCGACGGGATCATCAAGACCCGGATTGCCTTCGAACAGCTGATCAGTCGCGGCATCGGCGACACGATTCGCGTTTCTCTGACGGTGCCGAACTCGCGCAAGTCGGAAGAGATCGTCGCCGGGCACAAAATCTTGGACGACATCGCGGCCGGGCGAGTGCGGAGCGTCGTCGACTATGGCCTGCAGTCGCTCAACATCATCAGCTGCCCGAGTTGTTCAAGGGTCGAGAACGAAGCGTTCATTGACTTGGCCGCAGCGGTCAAAGAGATGACGGCTTACGCGAAGGATCATGCACTGACGATCGCGGTGATGGGGTGCCGTGTGAACGGGCCGGGCGAAACGGATGACGCCGATCTGGGGCTGTGGTGCGGGCCGAACTTCGTGAACCTGAAGAAAGGCCCGGAAGAGGTCGGAGCGTATACGTACGACACGATCCTGCCGAAGTTGAGGGCGGAACTGGATCTGTTGATTGCGAGGAAGTCCACGACGGTTTGAGAAAGGTCGCTTTCCGTGACACACTCCGCGTCGTCCTTGTTCACAGCACTCTTCGTACTGTTTTTTGCCTCACGTGCTTCTGCCGCAGAGCCGTGGAAGAAGCACGTCATCGACGAGGGGCGCCACACGACGAACGTGGTGGCCGCTGACTTCACGGGTGATGATCAGATCGATGTGATGGCCAATAGCGACGGGGCCACGCGGTTGTTCGTGGGGCCGAACTGGAAGCCACAGATCGTTGACCAGACGCCGGGTTATGATGCGATCCATGCCGCTGTGCTGGATGTGGATCGCGATGGCGATCCGGATTTTATCGGGGCTCGCTACAGTCCCGGCCTGATCTTCTGGGTCGAAACAATTCGCGGCGAGTTGGTTGGCCAGCCGTGGCCCGTGCATCTCATCGACGATCAAGTCAACGGCGTTCATGGGTTGCTGAACGGCGATGTCGATGGCGACGGGGCGACCGATTTGATCGCGAACAGCGGACAACCGGTTGGGCCATTGGCGAATTCCGTGGTCTGGTATGACGTGCCGCAACATCCGCGTGAGTCGAACTCCTGGCCTCGGTATGTCGCAGGACAGGGCGATGCTCCGGGACTTTCGCACTATTTGGGACTCGGTGATCTCAACGGCGATGGGCGCGCCGATCTGCTGACGGCTGCGAAGGGTGGGCCGCAAGCGGAGCCAGGAACCGGAGAGTGGTTCGGCTGGTGGGAGGCACCCACGAATCCACGCACGCATGGGTGGAAAAAGCACCTGCTGGGAACTGGGCATCCGGGGGCGACCAATCTCTCGCCCGCCGATGTGAACCAAGACGGCGTCATGGATGTGATTGCCACGCGCGGCCATGGACTGGGCGTAATCTGGTTTGAGGGGCCGGACTGGATAGAGCACACGATCAATCCGGACCTCGCCAGCCCTCATTGTCTGGCACTCGCGGATTTCGACCGGGACGGCGACATTGATGCGGCGACCTGCGCCTATGAAAGCAAAATCGTCGCTTGGTTTGAGAACGATGGACAGGGTCTTTTCACAACTCATGTCCTGGATGAGAACCAGTGTGCCTACGACATGCGGGCCATCGACATGGATGGTGACGCAGACCTGGACATTCTCGTTGCCGGGCAATTGAGCAAAAATATCGTGTGGTACGCCAATCCGAAGATCTCCCGATAAGTTCCCGATTCTCGTCGACTTGAGCCGTTACGATCCTCTCTACTCGGGCCCATCGAATGGGTTTGGCACAGATCCTGCTCTTCCTGAGATTCGTCTAAACAACCCGTATCTCTGCCAGCTGCCCGCGCTGAGCAGTGGTGTGATCGTCGATCCTGACTGGGGAGGGAACGGCACGAAAGGAGAAACCTGATGCGAGAGGTCGTCGTGATTCTATCCGTCATGTGTGCCAGTCACGTTGTCTTACATGGAGGAACTCAGCTGCTTACCGCTCTCTGCGAGTCCCTGGAAACCGACTGCGATCCCCGACTTGTCGGGCTTTTCGTCGAGGGGCCGATTACCCGCAATCACATGATCAAGTACAACCTGGCCTATGGGATTCCATTGAGGAAGCCCGCCTATTCCTACTCTGCATTCTCAGCCTCGCAATGGTCCACCCACACTCAAAAAACACCGTGGAATCACTCCCAGCCGTCATCGTTGATTTCCGTAACGTCAAATCCCAGTGATCGCAGGGCCTCACCCGCCATCTTCTGAACTCCGTCATCCGCGTCGGTTTCCAGTGCGGTTCTTAAGAGCAGCTCGGCGTTTTCGGGGCGCAGCTTCCCGATCGATTCTGCAGCAGCTGCGCGAACTCGGTTTTTGGGGTCGGACTGGAGCGAGTGGACGACGAGGTCGTTCGCCTCGGCATTTCCGAGATCCCCGAGAGCTTTGATGGCCGCCATGCGGGCGAGCCATTCTTCATCCTCGCGGGCCATACGCATCAGCGGGACTAACGCTCGCAGGTCGTGAGTCAGTCCGAGGACTCGCGCGGCGGGTGATCGCGAGAGACGGACCTCGTGACTTAGTAAGCCGATCAAGCTCTCGATCCCGAACTGCTGCACGGCGGGAATCATTCCCAGCAGCGACCGTTCGGACCAATTTCGTACGGTGTTCACCGGATCGGTCAAGCCACGGACGAGCGTCGAAATTGCGGCTGCGTTCTGCTGTCCACCCAGTCCTGCCGCCGCCATCGTCCGGGCGAACGCACTCTCAGAAGCCAGCATCGGCAGCAGTGTCGCCGAGATTTCGGGCAGATCGCATTTGCCAAGAGACTCAGCTGCCAGCTGTCGTTCAGATTCCGACAATTGCAGATTTGCCAAGTGCCGAATCAGAGCTTGGACGACCTCTGTGTCGGAACTCCCGGCAGCTGCCAGCAAGGCAGCACGGCGGACTTCTTCGGCAGGAGAACGGAATTGTTCAAGGAGTTCGGACATCAGAGTTCAAAGGCTCAAAAGTGTGGGTCACCCGGCGAGCGTCCGGCGTGAGCCAGATTGTTCTCCCGGCGGGTATGTCTCTCACGAGGCGGGTTTCGTGTCACCAGAGGGCTGACGCCCAATGGGACTGACTTGAGTTAACCAACCCGACGCGTCAGCGAGGCAAACAGAGGGGAAAGTTGCTTTCGCTCCTCCCTCGCTCACGCGTCGGGCTAGTTGAGTCAGTCCCAGCGTGCTGACGCCGCCCCGCTCGTCAAAACGGTTTTAGTTCCCCTTGAGCAGTCCCAGATCAACGAGCTTCTCGCGACATTCATCTCGTTCGCGAGAGCGAGTGAGTGCCGTCCACTGGGGATCCTGAGCTGCCAGGAACAGATCATCTCCGACGGGCAAGCTCACTCCCTGCACGGCAGCCAGTTGGGTCAGCCGCTGGATGACTCCGGACTCCAATCGAGACAGAGACATCGCATCGCGGCGGTAATCGATGAACGCTTCCCAGACAATCGGGAACAGCTTGGCCACGATCTGTTCGCCGATCATCGTCGCGTACTGCCGAATTTCCAGCTGGGCGTGGGAGTCCATGCGCAGAGCAAGGAAGTGCAACAGATTGTGGAGGTCAATCTTCCAGTAGGCTTCCGTGTAGCTGCACAGCGGGAGATCTTTGCGGGCCTGCTCGCGAGCGACGCCGACCTCGAGCCGTTCGCGGTAGAGTCGCTCGGCGGACTTTTGGAACTCGTGTTCAGATTCAGTCAGCTTCTGTCCCATCTCGTGCGAGAGGACGCCTTCGCTCCCCTGTCGGTTCGTGGTGGCCTGGGTTCGCCACTCATCGGGCAATGTCGTTTGCAGAGAGTCAATCGCCACCGAGTAGCGGGTGCTGTATTCGTTGACGCTGGCCATGCGGTGACGAATCCATTGCCGCCAGCAATCCATCGGCACGCGGACCAGCAGCTTGATCTCGGCCATTTCCATCGGGGTCGTGTGCCGATGCCGCATGAGATAACGGATCAGTGTGCGGTCGTCGGAGACGTGACGAGTGCCCTCTCCGTAGCTGACGCGCGCGGCTTGCACGACGGCAGAGTCGTCGCCCATGGTGTCAACCAGACAGACGAACCCGTCATTGAGGACCGGGAACTTCTTCCAACGCAGTGATTCAACAGTTTCAGAGTTGGAGGCCATGAGGTTTCCTGCGCACCAGCGAAATCGAGACACAACCCGTCCAGCGGGACTCAGATTCTGGCGTCTCTCCTCCGGAGATGCCAGCCGTCACGCCCCGTAGCGGAAGTCGTTAGACTTTCGCCGAGTCAGCGTGGACTAGCCCGGACGGCGAAAGTCTGACGACTTCCGCTACGATAGCTTCGACGAGAGACCCTCGCGGCGGAGATGCGAGCAGTTCGCATCAAACACGTCCCAGAAATCGGGTTGGAAGGGGCTTAGAGCGTGTTTGAAAAGCCGTTGTGCGATTATCGAGGATCGATTATTCCACGGTTTGTTGGGGCTGGACTGGTGTTTCACAAGGGGCGAAGGCAT
>JAYWHX010000179.1:0-7251 GCA_043777375.1 Planctomycetota bacterium
CAGGAGGCTTTGCGGGTGGCCCCGACCAAGGAGGACGTGACACTCAGGGACTTCCGAGTCTGCCCAGCGATTGAGATGTGGAGCCAATTTCACATCTCCCCAAACCGGGGCCATGCGCAAAGCCTCCTGACCCCGCCACCCGCCGCCGCGAGAATCATTGCCCCTCGTTCCTCTTCGGCCCTCCGATTTGATACGCTGACGTGTCGACGCAGTCTGATGCGTCGGAAGCTGGCGTGGATTCTGTGCCAACGGATCGTCGACGCGGCAGACTTGTCTGCCCCGGTGGGACAGGCTTCCAGCCTGTCTTTTTACAGATGATGACAGGCTGGAAGCCTGTCCCACGGTTCACAGTCCATCACCGCTCGCATGGCAACGACGCCACACCCATCCCGGAGTGCCCTCTTGATGCGTCCCTGTCTCTCACTCGGTTGCTGGTTGTTGGCTCTCCTCTGTGTGGGGAGCAATTACTGCCTCGCTCAAGACCTGCGCGTCCTCCCCGGTGAGTTCACGCTCACTGGTTCCGTGGCTCGCCAGCGGCTGATCGTCCAGCGGGCGCAGGGAGACACGCTCACCTCCCAGGTCACCACCAGCGTCACCTGGACCAGCGACCACCCCGAGATCGCCAAGGTCTCCGACACCGGCGAGGTCCAGCCCGTTGCCGATGGCACAGCCACGATCACTGCCCAAGTCGGCGACCAGTCCTCCTCGACTAAGGTCACGGTCGCCGGGTTCGCTCAGCCGCATGCCTGGAACTTCCGCAACGATGTCCTGCCGGTCCTCGCCAAGAGCGGCTGTAATACGGGGGCGTGTCACGGGGCACTCGCGGGCAAGGGGGGCTTTCGGCTCTCGCTCAACGGCTATAACCCAGTGGCTGATCACTTCAATATCGTCAAGCAGGATCGCGGGCGACGCATCGAACTCGGGGCTATCGGTCGCAGCTTGTTCCTCGCCAAGCCGACCGGAGCGATGGCCCACAAGGGGGGGCTGCGGTTCGAGACCGATTCGCCCGAGTACCGCGTCCTCTCGGAATGGATTGCTCAGGGAGCAGCGCCGCCGCAGGACAACGACCCGATCGTTGACCGCCTCGAAATCCTCCCTGGTCGCAGCCGCCTCGCCAAGGACGAGCATGTGCAGATGCTCGTCCGCGCCCACTTCACCGATGGACACTCCAGCGACGTGACGCGCTGGGTCAAGTGGACCAGCTCGAACGAAGCGGTCGCCCGCATTGATGCAGCCGGTCTGGTAACGGTCGTCGGCCCCGGCGAGGGAGCGATCAGCGCGTGGTACTCCAGCAAGATCGCCATCGCGCGGATCACCTCGCCCTACCCGAATGAAGTCGACCCTGCACTCTTCGCCGCCCTCAAGCCTCGCAATTTCATCGACGAGCAAGTCAACCGCCAGTTGCAAGCTCTCAACCTGCCGCCGTCTCCGGTCTGCACAGATCACGATTTCATCCGTCGTGCCTTCCTCGACACCATCGGCACTCTTCCGACCGCGGATGAGACGCGCGCCTACCTCGTCGACACCGCCGCCGACAAGCGCGAGAAGCTCGTCGACAAGCTGCTGTCCCGGCCCGAGTTCGTCGACTACTGGACCTACCGCTGGTCGGACGTGCTGATGATTAACGGCAACCTGCTGCGGCCCGAAGCGGTCAAGTCGTACTACACCTGGCTCAAGGGTCACGTCGCAGCCAACACTCCGTGGGACCAAGTCGTTCGCGAAGTCCTCACCGCCACCGGCGGCAGCTTCGAGAACGGGGCCACCAACTTCTACGCCATCAACCAGTCGCCCGAGGACATGACCGAGAACGCCTGCCAGGCCTTCCTCGGCCTCTCCATCGGCTGTGCGAAGTGCCACAACCATCCGCTGGAGAAATGGACCAACGACCAATATTACGCGATGGCCAACATGTTCTCGCGCGTGAAGGCCAAGGGCTGGGGCGGCGAGCCGCGCAGTGGCGATGGCAACCGCACGCTGTATGTCTCCAACACCGGCGACCTCGTCCAGCCGCGTACCGGCAAGCCCCAGCCGCCGACCCCGCTCGATGGCACACCGCTGGCCATCGACGATCCGAATGACCGCCGCGTCGAACTCGCCAAGTGGATGACCGCTCCCGAGAACCCGTACTTCGCCCGCTCCATCACCAACCGCGTCTGGAAGGCGTACTTCGGCGTCGGGCTGGTTGAGTCGGTCGACGACCTCCGCGTGTCGAACCCCGCCAGTAACGAGGAACTCCTCACCGCCGCAGCGAAGTCACTGGTCGATGCCAAGTTCGACCTCAAGGTCTTAATGCGGTCGATCCTCATCTCCGAGGCGTACCAGCGCACGAGCGAAGCTCTCCCCGGCAACATGACCGAACAACGCTTCTACAGCCGCTACTACCCCAAGCGACTGATGGCCGAGGTGCTGCTCGACGGCGTGTCGCAAGTCGCAGCTGCCCCCTCGGAATTCACCCGCATCGCCTTCGTCGGAGCCGACTTCCAGGACACCAAGTTCTATCCCACCGGGACGCGGGCGATTCAACTCTACGACTCCGCCGTCGACTCCCAGTTCCTGCAAAAGTTCGGCCGCAACCAGCGCCGCATCACCTGCGAGTGCGAACGCTCCGACGAGCCGAGCATGGTTCAAGCCCTGCACCTGTCCAACGGCGACACCATCAACCTCAAACTCAAATCCGCCACCGGACGAGTCGCCCAGCTGCTCGAACTCCGCAAGCAAGGGATGTCCGACACCGCCCTGATCGACGAAGTCTACCTCGCGGGTCTCTCCCGCTACCCGACCCCCGACGAGCGCTCCCACCTCACCAAAATCCTGACCGACACCCCGCCCGACCAAGCCCGCGACTCCATCGAAGACCTCTTCTGGGCCGTCTTCAGCAGCCGGGAGTTTTTGTTCAATCACTGAGGTGGGTGGGTGTGTTTGCGTCGACATTGACTGGAACATCAGACAGATCTGCTCGGAGATCTCGTCCTGTTGAGGTTCTTGCACGCGACGCCGCTTGTGAGCTAACCTCCACCGCCCTTTGATCTCTGATCGCAGATACGGGAACGATTGGCCTACAAACAGACAAGAAGAATCGGCCACGTTTGAACCATTCACGCTGTGAACTGAGAGACACGAGAGACTGATGAGACTCGACAAAATTCGATTGCTGAACTTCAACTGTTTCAAGGAGCGGCTTCTTGAACTCGCTCCTCGATTTAATCTGATCGTTGGGGACAATGCGACAGGTAAAACGACTTTGCTCAATGGCATGGCGGTTGGTTTGGGCGCGTTGTTTCTTGGCTTTCCTTCACCTGCGGAAGCACGAAGCATTGATCGTGAAGAAGCACGACTGGAGTTCTTTCAACTGGGGGACTCTCCAACTTCAGAACGACAGTTTCCTGTTCAGGTGAGTTGTTCCGGGGTTGTTGACGGCAAGGAAATCATCTGGCAGCGAGAATTGAGAAGTGAAGAGGGGCGAACGACCCGCCAAGTGGCAACATTGATTGAGAACGTCGCGAATGAACTGAAAAAAAAGGTGAAATCTGGGACCGAAGCCTTACTACCAGTTCTCTCTTTTTACGGAACTGGCCGATTGTGGGTTCAGAAGCGGCAAAGGGAAATCAAGACTCTCAAACCAGATAGTCGGTTTATGGGTTACCTTGACTGCTTGAAGCCAGCATCCGATGTGAAACGCCTGCTCGAATGGTTCAAGACCCAGGAGATATCCGCAATTCAGGCGGGCATACCTAACAACACACTCGAAGCCTGTCGCCGAGCCATCTTGAGCTGTGTTCCCGATGCAACAAAAGTGTTTTTTGACATCAAGCGTGATCAACTCACCATCGAGCTTCCCGGCCGCTCCCTCCCGTTCAGCTATCTGAGTGACGGATTTCGGAGCATGCTGGCGATGGTGGCCGATATTGCGGTTCGATGCGCGACCTTGAATCCCCACTTGCAGGACAAGGCTGCCGAAGAGACTCCCGGTGTCGTGCTGATTGATGAACTCGATCTGCATCTGCACCCCAAGTGGCAACGCCGCGTGATTGGCGATCTCCTGAAAGCGTTTCCGAAGATACAGTTCGTTGGGACGACGCACTCGCCGTTTGTGATTCAGTCCCTGCCACCAGGCGACGGTATGAAGTTGATCAACTTGGATAATCCTGATGCGAATGAATTCGTCAATAAGAGCGTCGAGGATATCACGGAAGGCGTCCAAGGGGTTGACATCCCTCAGCGAAGCAAGCGATGGATGGACATGATGGAAGCAGCCAAGCGTTACTTCGCTTTGCTACAACAATCGAACCATGACGATGTCAATAAGGAGACGATCCAACGACTTCGAAATGAACTCAACGAATTGAGCCTCCCATTCAGCGACGACCCAGCGTTTCAAGCGTTGCTACATTCTGAGCGAGAGGCATCGGGTATCGACAAGGATGTGGAATGATGCGTCCTGTTGAACGAGGGGAAATCCCCGAAGAGAACGGCGTGCCAAGGCAGTTTCGCGAATATCGTGATGCTCGAATCCCGTTGATTGAGCGAATGGGCGGCTACTGTTCCTATTGCGAAATTGCATTGCCTAGTGGCCCGCACATCGAGCACGTACGGCCCAAAGACCCAAACCCAGAACTTGAAACAACATGGTCGAACTTCCTTCTCGCTTGTTCCAATTGCAACTCAACCAAGAGGGCGAAGAATGTCGTCCTCGCAGATTATTTCTGGCCTGACCGAGACAACACTATGCGTCCTTTTGAGTATGACTCCGAACGGGCACCCAAGCATGCTGGATGGTTGACTCCCAGCCAGCAGGACGTGGCGAATCGTACACTTCGGCTCACCGGACTTGATCGAGAACCTGGTCACCCCGATCTTTCTGATTCAGACTTTCGTTGGCTGAAACGCCAAGAGGCGTGGCAGATCGCGAGGTTAGAACGATTGAAGATCGAAAGGAATGGCACACCCGACCAACGCGACTCTGCGGTTCAGGTGGCTGTCGGACGGGGATTCTTTTCAGTGTGGATGCAAGTCTTCTACGACGACGAAGATATGCGTAAGCGGCTAATAGGCTGGTTCCAAGCTGCAACGGACTGCTTCGGTCAACGAACCGATTTGATCCCGCGTGCTGGAGGTTTGATGTAGGTTCCAACCCACGTGGCGGGTGTGATATTGTCGGGTGTCCCTGGCGGGACCAAGAACACCACGTCGCCCATACACGGAGGACTGATGTCCGGCGCTCGCTGTGAACTTTGGAATGCGAACGTCTCACCTCGGTTGCCTTACCGCGCCCGTTTGAGCCGTTCCCTGACCAGTTCCGGCAGGTACTTCACCGGCACGGTTCCTTGTTCCAGGGCGGCTTCGTGGTATCTCCCGAGATTGAACTCGGCCCCTTGTTCGCGTTGGACCTCGCGGCGGAGGCGCATGAAGGCGGAGCGGCCGACGAAGTAGGTCGAGAGTTGGCAGGAGGACTGCTTCGAGCGGATCACCTTCAGTCTCGCTTCCCCCTCGCCCTGGAAGGCGTCCTCGGTCAGGAACCGCAGGGCTTCCTCATCGGTCATCTGGGTGCAGTGCATCTTGTGGTCGAGGATCGAGTTCGCCACGCTGCGCAGGAAGAACTTCAGCTGCATCATGCGGAGCGGCAGGTTGTCGGCACCATAACCCTGGTCGAGGATCATCTGCTCGCAGTAGTTGGCCCACCCCTCGGCATAGACGCCCGAGCCGAGGATGCGGCGGATCATCGACGGGTGGCGGTTGGCGTATTCGAGTTGCACGTAGTGGCCGGGGTACGCTTCGTGCAGCGTCAGGATGCGGAGCATCTGGCGGTTGTACTCGCCGAGGTACGATGCCGAGCGAGCGGCGTCCCAATCCTTGGGCGGCGGGCTGATCGCGTAGATACTCGACGCGGTCGTATCGAGCGGCGGAGCAGCATCGAGGAAGGCGACGCTGTTGCCGCGCTGGAACTCCGGCATCTCGATAATTCGGCAGCGGTCCGGCACCGGCAGCCGCAAAATGTCGCGGTCGGCGATGAACTGCTTCAGGTCCGTTACCGTCTTGATCGCATCGCGAACGAGTTCGTTCGGCTCGCTATGGTCGTGGCCGATCTCTTCGATCACGCGGCGCATCGTCATTTGGCGACCCGCCTCGTCATCGGGCGGCAGCGACTCCTTGGGGAAGTACCGGCCCCATAGCTGCCTCGCGATCAGAAGCATATCGCGATGAGTTTGGACAAGGTTCGCTTCGGCTTCGGCCAGCACTTGATCCGCTGTGACGCCCGCATCGAGTTCCAGCAACAGCTTCTCGGCGAACCGCTCTTTGCCGAGTCGCCATTCACCGGTCGCGCGCGGCAGGAGTTCTTTCTCCAGGAACTCCTGATGCTGCTTCAGGGCGGCAATCACCGGCAGACTGGCGGCCTTCAAGGCCTCCTTCTGGGGAGTCTCTCCAGCCAGCGAAAGCAGATCGGTCTCATAGAACGCGATCGCTCCCTTGTTCTGCCGGATCGTGGTCTCGGTGAGAACTCGCGGCGGGCTCTTCAGCGACTCGCGCCCCGCCGCCAGGAGCGCCGGCACGAACTTCATGCGTGCGATGGCGTTGGTGACATTCGTCTCCAGCGGCAGCGTTGATTGCGTGAAGAGGACATACACGCAGTCGGTCGCCAGCCCGGTGCAGATTCGCGGGTCGCGCTCGTACGGCTGCTCGTTCTCATCGAGCCACAGGTCGAACTGCAATCGATCCCGGAGGATCTCGAAGTCGACCTGACTGCCTCGGGAAAGCTTCGAGTACTCCACCACCTCCGGCAATCGCTTCAGCGTCTGCCGCACCAGGTCCACACGCTTCGCCCGCGCAGCTGCGGACAGATCATCGAGCAGATGATCGAACCGATGATCCCCGAGCCGCGAAGCCCGCAGTGGACTCAGCGCGAAGTCGGCTTCCAGATAGTCATGAAAGAACGTGGTGAGCGATTGGTCGGCGGACACTGCGAGGGAATCCTTGGCCGTTGTCTGAGCGGGGGCCTCTGAGACAGCAGCGAGCAGAATGACGAGGAATGCAATCAGTCCGTGTTTCACGAGCGGTGGTCCTTCTGGGCATGGCGAGGCACAAAGTCGCAACATACCGATAGAGCACGGATCAGGGAATCGTGGGACGGTGAGAATCGCGAGTAGCGGTCGTCCGTGCCGCTGCCCCCATCAAAACGAAAACAAGCCCGCGTGGGAATCCCGCGCGGGCTTGGAGCAAAACAGTCCCCACCGAGTTGCTTCGAGGGAGTGGTCA